>JBEKKX010000006.1:0-75315 GCA_050010515.1 Bathyarchaeia archaeon | reverse complement strand
AGAAATGGAAGATACGGCGTAACCTTTGAATGAGGAAGCTTTTCTGGGTGAGGAAGCATGGCAGCTCCTGCACCCGGAGGCGGCGTTTGCATGCTGTGAGCAACTGCCAAAGCTAGTGCCCAAGTCATGTCGTCATGGCTGTTCTGGGGATGGCTAAACAGTAGGTGTCCGTTTTTGGCGTAGGTGTATTGCTGCTCGTTTAGCTGCTGGCAAAGCTGCCGGTGGTACGGGATGGCTAGGCGGTTTTGTTCCATGGCGATTTTTAGGCTGGTTAGCAGTTCTTCTTTGGTTTGTACGGTGAATTTTATGCCTTCAACGTTGTTTAATCCTTGATTGTGCATCTCCTCAAGAACTGGCTCTCCAACACCTGTTTGATCTACAAGCACACCGCGGAAAGCGAATTTCTGGTTGGCCCGCGCTAAATGTCCTATGACCTGGGTGTACGGGGTGTCAAGCGGAAACTCATACAGATAAAAGAGCCTTAGAATTTCTTCTTCGCGTTTGATAACGGCGATTACGCTGTAGTCTTGCAGCTTTCCGAAGTCAACTCCGGCGTAATAGTCTGCTCTTGGGAAGTTGGCTTCAAGCGTCGTCGCAAGCTCAAGATCAAGCTTTTGCGCAAGCTCCACGCAACCGCGTATTAAGCTCTGGGGCAAATAGCTGTTTAGTGCTTCAACGAACTCTGCTTCGTACTCCATCAAATACTGCTCATACGTCATGTTCTGCCGCATTTCTTCCAAAAAATCCTTCGTTACCAGCGGGCACTCTTCAGACTTGACCTTGTGGACGCTGTACTGTGGGTTGATGAAGGCTCGGTAGAAAAAGTGGTTCTTATCCCAGGGTGTGCTGAGAAAAACGGCGTAGCCCTGAGTGGTTGTCAACATGGGGAAAAGAACCTGGGTGATGACTTTTTCAGATACCCATGATGCTTCGTCGCAGATGATCATGTTGGCGCTGTAGCCGCGGAGACGATGCTCAGAACACGGCAAAGCGATGATGCGGCTGCCATTTTCAAAGCAGACCAGCGTTCTGGTGATTCTCACAAGCTTGTTTCTTAGGCGCGGTGACGAGTAGACGAAGCTGACTATGCGGTCGAACATTATCATGCTCTGCCGGAGGCTGGGCGCTGTGATTAGCACGGTCATTTTAGGGTTTATGTCGGCGAAGTGGATGGCTTTCATGGCTATCGACATGGTTTTGCCCGTCTGCCTTCCCATGCACGCTACAATGCGCTTGCTCTTATCCTCAAGCAGCTTAGCCTGATAGGCATAGGGCTCAACCCCCAAAACTACCCGTGCATAATCAACGGGATCAGTTATCTCAACCTCTTCTTCGGCGAGGATCTGCTTGATGGCGCGGTCTACTTCTTCAAGTTTTCGCAGTGTTCTTCGCTGCTTGTAGTTGCGCCACCGCAGTTGTAAGCTCGTCAAGTTTCTTCTCAATTTTCTCCCACTTCTCGTAGCCAGCTAGCAGGGGGCCGTAGTCCTTGGCTGCTTGGAAAATTATTCTGTACCGCTCCAGCGTGAGCTTATCCACTTTTTCTGTTTGGCAGATTTTGTCTAAGGTGGTGGTGAAAAGTTTCACGACTTTTTCCAGGGTTAGGGCGTCGGATGCTGGCTCTATGGTTTCTACGGTTGTGCTGCCTTTGGCTGCGGCTAAGGCTTCTATGTTGAGCTGTTTCCTTATCGCCTCATAGGTTCTGCCTGGCAGTTTTCCTGCTTCGTGGATTTGCTGCGCGCCCAATCCCTGCTCAACTAGCGCCCTTAACGTTTTGTTTTCTTCTTCTGTCCACCTTGTTCCACCCAAAACAGGTTGCCTCAGGTTTAAGTCAGCACATTCTTTGTGTCACCTATGACACACCAAAGTATAAACATTATCAACACCAACCACTCAAACAAACTCCAACAATACACCATCAATGCACACAAACAGTCCTAACAAGCTACAATTTAAAACACAAAATGAGAAAATACATGTAGAAATCAAAAAGGGGCACATGATTTAGGAGTACTTTTTTAGCCCATCATCTAAAATCGGCGCTAACCTCTCTTGACCGATAGTTTCCGACAAAAGCTCGTAGGCCTTACTTACCCCTTTCATTCCTCCTAAGGCTGAAAGTGGTGACGAGTTTGCTTTCCAATCAAATGATTGGAGTGGTTCAAGAATCTTTTTTATTGCCTCCAGTTGGTTGAAGCTACTGCTATTTTTTGTTGCCAGATGCAGAAGGTCCCTTGCTATACGATGAAGGGCATAAACCCCAAGGGCTGTCAAAAGTAAATATCTTTGGTCGGTTTCCTTTCCTCTTTTATTTTTCTTGGCTTTGTCATTGATGTTCAAAGCAAATCTTCTGCCAAACTCCTCCCCGTTTTCTTTTGGTTCTTCTCTATCTTTAAACGCTTGAGGAATTATCTCTCTGAGCGCCAACCAATATGCTTCTAAGAAACTTATTTTTTTATCAATAGCTAAATTTGAAAATTCTTTGTCTTTAAATAGAATTTCAAGCGAGGAGACAAATGAATTTAGCTGAATTGGTTTTCCACTGTTTCTTTGACCACTTATGTTTATTTTTGCCCGAAGGGGTGAACCTTCCTTACAGTTTAAGGTTATAGCTATCTGAGCCCCAAGTATCCGCCAACCTTCCGCGTCAGCTATTGCCAAACCTTCGATCCCGCTAGTCTTAATGCTATACAGAAGCGCGTCTTTTAGAGAGGGGTTGATGCCTCTTTGAGTTTTGTTTACGATAAAAAATATCGTTTTTTCTATGTCTTCTGCTGATAATGAGCCTTTGCCGTCTTTTGACTTTATTTTTTCAGAAGCACCTTGAGAATCGATGAATACTACAGGTAGCTCGTAATCCATTAAATCGGTAAATAAGGAAGTGCCCAATTTTTTGGTGAAGAAGAATTGATCGCGTATTTTGCTAAATCCACCAACTCTGTGTTGGCCGTCTATTATCCATATAGCCCCTTTTCTTCTGTCTATCCTAAGTATACCCAGATCATCCTTAACTTGTATAAAATTAGTCTCACGCAAGCCAACTAAAAGAGCCGGCATTACAGCCAAAGGGCTTTTCTCCAGATAATCAACGAGTTGCGATGTTCTTTCTTCATATCGCTCACGTTGATATCCCTCAAGCTCCTGTTCCTTAAATTTGTCCAATTCGTAAAGGTTCAGTATATCGGTTATTTTCATTTTTCCTACAAACATTTCAATTCCTTTTTGAACAAGTTTGATTGCCGTAACTTCAACTATCCCATTAGGGTTACCCATTTCTTGAGCCATTTTAGAAAGCAGGCTTAGCCTTTGGTCTTGGCTGATTTTTTCTGGGAAAAAAATATCAGGGCTATTCCAACATTTTTCACATACATTTTTTTGTCCATTATCTATCTCATGTGGTTTACCGTCTATTTCAAAACCGCAACAAGAGCAAATCATAAAATTGCCTCCACTCTTTTGTAAATACCGTTTGTAAAAGCTTCGTCGAAGGTTTTGCAACCTTCTACTTTAACTTTCATCATTCCGGCATATGGTGGGAAAGTACCACCAGAACCGAATAATCTGCGTGCAGTAGCAATAGCAGCAAGTCTCACTTGATCCCACTGTGGAGATACGTAACTATTCTTTTTCAGCGTGTAAACAGGCTGGAAACGCATCGGGTAAGCAACTGCTCCTAATTTAAGGACATTTTTGACTCTTTCGAAGAAATCTTGTGGTGTGTCGATGAAATTATAGAGCAAATAAACAAGAATATTTCGCCCATCAATGCCATTTGACTTTAGAAGCTCAATGGCTTTTTTTACCGATTGACCTACTTCTGATGTATCATACGCAATTCTGACGAAGCGGTCAATTTTAAGTTCGGATATTTGCTTAGCAACTTTATTAGTAATTAATCTCGCATCCAAGCCCTGATTAAAATCAACCGCAAGACCGATCTCTCTTATTTGAGAAAAAACGTTCTCCCGATTTTTACTTGCCAATAAATTATTATCGAAAAAGACCAATCGCTTATGTCCAGGCCATATTTGCTCTTTAATGTTATTTCTTTCCAAGCAAAGTTTACCTTCAATTTTTGGAACGCCACAAAAGACGCATGAACGTATGCAACCTCTAGAAGAAAAAATTATGCTAGCGGCCTCTTTTTCATTCCACTGAGGAACCAAATCATAATCTGGGAGCTCAAATTCTGCTTGAGGATGTATTCCTCGGAATATATGGTCTGGTTTTATTCCGCTTAATGCTGCATGTTCAGGCATTAAAGAAGCATATAATCCTCCAAGCCACAGCTCAGCATTTGAAAATTTCAAGGAATAGTAACGGATAGCTTCCCATACAGGTTCCCAAGCCCACGTAAACAGGCTTGTTACATAAATTATATCTGGTTCGCCCTTAACCGGTTGACCAGTACCCCAAACAAGTTCTGTAGTATTACCTAACTTCTTTTGATATGTAGAAAGTTTGAGCAGACCTAAGGGTGGGTATGCTGAGTAGTATCTCGGTTTTACTAAGAGGACATGTTTAGTCATTACGATCCCAGCCATAGCTGACGAGTACTTAAGCGATCGTAAGGTATTCTTAGAGAAGATTTTAAGTCTTTAGCACACGTGCGCGTGATTTTTACTTAGAGCCAATGATTGATTTCACTGCTTTTAGTGAATTGTATATCATGCAGGCCAATGTTCTTTAATATAGTCAGGTGCCTCACTAACATCCAATTTTTGAGTACTGTTCCCTGTTCTAATATAAAATTCAGGGTTTTTATTTTCGCTTTTCAGATATACAGGATGAGGAGAAGCATAAACTCTTACAATTATTACAAGCTTGTCATTGACTTTATCGAACTTGATCTTAATATAAGGTAGATTTACTTTTCCAAGGCAGTCCCTGACAGAGTTAGTTAAGGCTAGTTCAAGTTCATCAGTACTTTGATGAGTTTGCGCTAGATCGTTATCTAGTCCCATTGGGTTCTTTTTATTATCAACTCCGATTAGCATATAACCTCCATCTGAGTTCATGAAAGAGGAAATTCCCCTAACAACGGCTATTTTCATGTCCTTACTAGGCTGTGAATTCTTGTAATCCCATATAAAAGAAGATTTGAATTCAATAGCATGTGTTTCTCCTTTTTCTGCTAAGTCTTCGACCGAAATGCCGTCTAAGTCTTCTGCAGTAACAGGTTTTTCAGGCAAAATTTTTCGGAATTGATCATATTCCTTTAACATATCGCTTTCTAATCTTTTTGCATATGACCCATATTCATCCGTGCCTAATGCTTTAGCTTTTAAGCTCTCAATGCCACCTGCTGCGTATTTTTCTGCAATTGAAAATACTTTTTGCTTATCGAGGAGAACCTTAAGGTCTCCTTCATCAAAGATTGCTATTGCATTTATTAATGCCCGATCTTCGGGATGCAGATACTCATCCCTTACGTATCCTTCCTTATTTATTAGGTCTAATTTCACGCCATGATAAAAACCAGTAACCATTGCGGCTAAGAAGATGTCTTTGTTTTGGCAACCTGCAAACGGGCTATCTTTTTCTTTAAGCCTATTAAAGTTATTCAAATCATTTTTTTCAACACTTAGTCGATCGATTTTTTTATTTTCACTCATTTTACTATTTGCACCTCTGCCAAATTACCGAGCTTTTCTTCTTGAACGTTTATTTTATAAACTTTCCCCACCCTAGTAGAAAGCGCTGCTTGAACATCAGGGGTATATTCTTCTTTTGTTACCAAGAGAGTTACCTGAGTTCCTTGCAAATATGTTGGCAATTTCTTCGCAATGTTCAATCTTGGGTCATCAGATATTCTAGCAAGAGGTGTGTCAATTATGACTGGCACATCAAATCCGGAAACACTATTGAGCGCAGACATAAAAGCTAACGCACATACCTGCCGCTCTCCCGCCGAAAGAGTGCCGAAACAATCACGCCCTGAAATAAGGGGTACAGAGATGTTATATTCGTTATCGATTGTTACTCCTTTGAATGTTTCTTTTTTCCAGATGAGCCCAAGGAATTGGTTGCTAGTTTTTTGCTCAATTTCTGTTTTGATTTCAATCATAATTGTTTCCTTGATATTTTCCGCGGCTTTAATGGATTTTTCACAAAGATCAAACATTACCATTAAAGACTTGTGTTTATTATCTTTCTTGATCTCTTTTTCCAGCTCGCTTCTTTTGTCCTTAATTAATTTTTCACGTCTCGTCAGGTGGTCTCTCAAGATGGCAATATCTCCTGTTAATTCCTTTAGTTTTGTTAAATTCTTCTTTTTTTGCTGTTCTAATAGTCTGATATTTTCTAAATCACATGTTTCAAGCTGCTGGCCTATAACCTTTATTTCATTATCAGTCTTAACTCTTAGTGCATCAAGTACTTTCAATCGCTTCTCAAAATCGATAATATCCTCGCTAAAACCTGTTAACCCCGAGAACATCTCCTGTATTTGACCATTTGTTTCAATTAGTTCTGTGCTTACCTTTGATAACTTCGCAGATTCTAACAGTACCTCTATCTTCTTTCGACGTTTATTTGAATATTCATCTTTTCCAGAAATATCAGCCGCACAAATGCATTTTCCTTTATCTAGAAGGCTTTGGATAAAAATGGCTTCAAACTTTGGAGGTATTTTTCCTGCTGCCCTGGAATTATCGATAAGAGTCTTAGTCTTTAGTAAAGCTCTTTGGCAGAGGATAGTCGCCATCTTCTTGTGCAATATCTGAAGTTTATCATCTTCCACCCCTTTGATTTCTTGCTTTACTGATAGCAGGTCTTTGATAAGTTGCTCTCTCCTATTGACAAGATTTTCTATGTCTTCCTTCGATGTGTTTTTCAGCTGGGCGTTCAATTTTTCATCCAATAATTCTGCCTCATGTTCTGCTGAGATGAGGCTCTTTAGTTCTTCATTGTCAGAAGATTGGGATTGTTCTTGAAGCTCTATAAATTCTTGAAGCTCTTTGCCTTTCGAGTCTAAGTCTTTTGCAGCCCTTAGGAACTCATTCTTTCTTGCGGTCAAGTGTCTTATTAAGTCATCAAACAATCCCAATTGAGATATTTTAAAAACTGCCTTTTGAATGTCTTTACCCGTATTATCTCTGAAATAGTCATTCATTCGTTCTCCATCAAAGAAGAAATATTCTTCCAGAGATGGTGGTATCAAGTTCTTAATTTGATATGTCGCTTCTTCACCATTAAGTGGTTGTGACCAGTCTCCTTCTCCTTCAAAGATAATACTCGGAGGTGGATGGGCCATAGGTATCTCTATAGTTGTTTGTTTCTGTTTTTTGTATTTCAACTCACGAATTATTTTTATTCGTTTATTATTGTTATTCAAGAACTGAATTTCAACTTTAACATTAAGCAGTTCGCCCTCTTTTGCTTGATCAACGGCAACTGTATTAATTATCGAAAGTCCTTTAGATTTGATAAGGTTGATATGTTTTTCCTCTCCAAAAAGACACCATGTAACAGCGTTTAGCAAGTTTGTTTTGCCTGCTCCATTTGGTCCTTCAATTACAGTAAAATTTTCGTTTGGTGAACCTGCAAAGTCAATTCGCGCTTCTCGATATTGACGGTAATTTTTTAGGTAAATATAGTCAATTTTCATTCTGATGCCTCTGGTTGTAATGAAACGCCAAATATCCGTTTGATTACCCTATCATATTCCTCGCTGTAATGAAGATCTCCTCGTTCTGAATTTCTCAGTTCTATGAATAGAAGGGTTTTAAGAAGCTCTTTTATTTCGTCGGAATTCTCAGATTTATCAATTGCTTCTAACAATCGCTTGCTAACGCTCATGGGTTTCACCATAATCCGTATTTTGCTTCAATGTTTTGCATTTTCTCTAGGTTCTCCTCTGCATTTTCGGCAGATTGTGAAAATTCCCTGTATCGTTGTAATTCCTTCTTTATGATTTTTCTCTCTATGTCTTTCAATTGTTCTGGAACTTGCGCTTTTAAAACAGGCTCTACGATAATGTCATAGATTGTTGCTTTCTCCTTGCCTGCAAACTTGCGCAAAACTCTTCCCCTTCTTTGAATATATTCTCGCGGATTCCCTGAATTATCTAACATAATCGCGATTCTAGCTGGCGGTATATCCACTCCCTCGTCCAAACATTTCATTGAAACCAATGCCTGATACGTCCCCTCAGAAAATCGTTCAATTAGTACGTCTCTTTCGGATAAACCTTTAAAGCGGTTTTCTGACTTCGTGCCCTCCTCTTGTGTAAATTTATGTTGAACAATTCCAACGCTATTTAGAATTTTTTGGACATCACGAATTTGCTGTGGAGAGCAATAGACAAGACAGTGCTTTACTTCTTTTATTTCTGTTAATATATCTTTAAAAATGCTAAATTTGTTATTGGCGTTTCTAATTATTTTCTGCCTTTTTATACAAAGCAGAGTAAAAATATCATTTTTCTCGTTATCATCTTTTGAGTGATAATAGGTTTTAACCAACTTTCTTGTTTCTAATTCGTACTGTTGTAATTCTTCATTGGTCAAAGTAGTAAAATACGGTTTATATATGTAAGGCGTTAGAAAGCCAGCCTTTATTGCATTTTCTAAAGAAAAGCTATAGACGACATCACCAAAATACGCAAACAATTTGTCTGTTCCAATAGTGTCAAACCATCTCTTTGGGGTTGCACTAAGACCTAAACGAAAATCATATTCCTCAATTAGACCTTTTTGTCTTATCGGTGCTCCTATGCCATGAACTTCGTCAATTATTAAAAAAAATCTTTGATCCGGTGCTCTTTTCTTGCTTTTCTCGATTATATCGATGAAATCTTCTGAAGAAAACGTATTGTGCGTTGTAAGTATTATTAACCGATCTACTACGCCATTTTCCACATCTAGAATATTATCAACTAAACCATTTTTCCAGTTTGCTTGATCACTATCGCAAAGTGTTATTTCACTGGTTAACCCAAATCTTTCAATTTCTCTAATCCATTGCTCACTTAAGTGGATAAAGGGACTACTGATTATAACAATCAACTTTTTTTCGGTAGAAAATGTCGTGTTCAAACAAGCTAGTGCCGTGAAAGTTTTGCCTGTCCCTGTTGCCATCTCAAATATACCTCGATGTCCATTTTCTACCCAACAATCTACGGCTTTTTTTTGGTAATCGCGAAGCTCAATGCTGACGGGCTTGTTTTTTCTTATCCATTTGTCTAAATCTAACTCTTCAAATGTGCTAGGAGCTATTTTGATAAGTTCTTCTTGAACGGCTTTTGGCAGACCTATTATTTTGGTTCTTCTTGCTGTGCCAGCCCAAAATTTTTGAAATTTGAGTAAGTCTGATTCAAAATATTCTTTTTCAGCTTCAACCCAATTCCGAAAAACTTTGAATTCTTCTATGTTTTGTTGCCAACCGTTTATTGTTTCGTTGTCAGACCCACTAAATGATAATTTATTGCCTTCTTTATCCTCAAGAATCCCTACTTTTTGATGGAAAATGCCGCTTCGAGATGAACTTTTAACGTCTGTAGGAAAACCTTGGTCATCAAGAACAAAAGCAATCTTGATGTTAAGTTTTCCTTTCGCTACAAGCCAACCTAAAGCCTTAACATGATCTTTTATGAATCCTTCTTCAAGGTTATCGATTTCTTTTAACATGAATTGCTCTATTATTTTTTCAGGCGTATTGATAGCTTCTTTAATTGCTTTGATATCTTGCTCTTGAAAAACTGCTCCTGTAATTAGCCGTATGCTACCGCCATTTTTCATTAAACCGACAATACCTTTTGCAGCCGCAGCTAAAGTAGTTGAAGAAAAAAAACCTGTTAGACGATCATAGAGAATAGAATTAGCTAATGCTGGAATATAGAAATCGGTCAGTACATTGTCGGTGTCTGAGTCATAAGCGTTTTTTAATATAAGATCCTGAAGAGTCATGAATGTACAAGACCTCGTTGGAAGAATACGTAATTATTTAGGACCTTGATGTTAACGAGCTGGTCCCCAGCTAAACTGACCGAAATATGTCCCCCGCTTTAAGATACAGATGTTCCCATTTTAAATTTAAAACTTTGCATCACTAATTAGCTCGGGAAAGCTCTAAAACCTTGGCTAAAACCAACAAAAACTAAACTCTTCCCATGTAGAAAAAGCACTGTTTCATGTTGAAAGTGCGGGGATTATTTCTATGTTGAACTATGTTGAAACAGTGTTGATGCAAACACCCGCCAATAACCCGCCAGCAATACACATAACCAAATCACAAACAAAAAGTCGCAACTTACACCACCCACAAAATCGCAACTTAAAATTAAACCAAAAAAACACCCCCAAAAACCACCCCCAAAACCTCCCAAAACAAACACCAAAAAAACCACAATAGCAAAAGCGAAATACTTAAGTGCAGAGAACATGTAGTTTTGTCTTAGAATCAAAAACTAGGATGTTGAACCAATTGGCTGTTGAAGGTTTTTTCGAAAACAAAAAGACACCAGTAGAAGCAAAAGTCGGCGACTTAACCCCACAATCAAAAGCGGTTAACGTTACGGCCAAAGTAGTATCCAAAACAGAAATCCGCGAAATCCCAATGGGCAGAGACGGATCCCCACATAAAGTAAGCGACGCACTGGTCGGCGACGAAACAGGCGTAGTATACGTGACACTCTGGGACGACAACATTGAAAAAGTCAACGAAAACGACACAATCCGCGTAGAAAACGGTTACGTAACCCTATTCAAAGGCAACATACGCCTAAACATCGGCAAATACGGCAAACTCGAACCAGCAAAAGAACCACTCGCAGTAGAAGTAAACACTGAAAACAACGTATCCAGCAAAACATACGAGCAAGAAAGACGACCATACAGAGGCGGCGGAGGCGGCGGTAGAGGGTACGGAGGCGGCGGCTACGGTGGCAGAGACAGACGCGGCGGTGGCGGCGGAGGTTACGGTGGCAACAGAGACAGAGATCGAAGAGGCTCTGGCGGCGGCGGTTACAGACCAAGATACTAAAAGCTTCAAGTCTTAAAAAACCTAATCCTTTTTTGTCTTTTTATAATTCTTAATTGTAAATAATATTTTAAGTAATAATATTTCTTATGGAAAACAGTAATTTCCGTATTGACTATCCCTGAATTAAGTTGGTTGTCTAACCTTTTTAGTGTTCGCTTTCTCCAACCGCTGAAGAACATGCTTGCTTGAAGAAACATAGGCATGGATTTAGGCAAAGTATATAATAGCAAATAGACATTTCACCGTTTGCCATGGGTGCAAAGAACCAAAATGCAACCGCCTAAACTAAAATTATCTTGGAAGTCAGTGCTTTTTCCACTGCTAGGTTTAGTTGGATTTTTCTTGTACATTTATGTGTTCCAAGTAAACATTTTAGGAATATTTGCCACCGCGAAAACCGCCAATCCACTTATTTATTCGATAGCCATATTGTTCGGTTTATTTCAAGTGTTATTCTTTACAGTTTCCTGGCATGTGTTAACCAATCATCTTTCCATCAAAATGACTATAGTTCGAGCTTACCTCTATGTTTGGTACGGCATGTACGTTGACACCATTGTTCCAGCGCAATCCATTAGCGGAGAAGTAACCCGAACATATCTGCTTACAAGAGACGGATGCGGCTCATTCGGAAAAGTGGTAGCGTCACTCTATGCTCATAGGCTTCTTGGCACCGCAATAAACGCTTTTGCACTAATCGCAGGATTAGTGTTACTTACCTTTGGAGGCAACGTTAACCCCTTGGTCTTCAACCTGATTATATTAGTTGCGGCAGCAATAATAGCAATACTTGTTTTAATGATTGTTTTGTCTTTCAAGCGGCAATGGACCTTAAAAGTAGTCAATTGGATAACAAAGTTTGCGCAAAAAATCAGTATTGGAAAAATGAAACTGGGAAAATTGAAAGAAGAAGCTGTCGAAATTACAGAGCACTTTCATGATTCAATGAAAGAGTTCAGGCATAACCCAAGGACTATAGCTTATTCACTGGTCTATTTGCTTATATCTTGGTTTTTTAGTCTAAGCATACCATACCTTGTCTTTGTATCGCTTGGGCATCCAGTTTCATGGAGTGTAATTCTCGTCACTTCAGCCATATTCTTAGCTGTCAAATCAATTCCCGTAGGTATACCGTTTGAAGTTGGGCTTCCAGAGGCAGTAATGACTACCCTTTTCATTTCAATGGGTGTCCCTGGAGCACTGAGCGCCACAGCCACTATACTTACAAGAATCATAACATTGTGGTTATTCTTCATTATAGGCTTTGGAGCCCAGCAATGGCTTGAACTAAAACCAGCTGTATCCTCAGCGGTAAACACAGAAAAAATTAAAATCGACCCTCTACCCTAATTATTCTTAAGATAATAAAATGGAAATAAAAATTGAAACCGCTTCCATCAGGCTAATCGATAAGCTCTGTGAAATTGAAGAGCAATGCTTTGACCAAGAAGCCTTCACAAAACGACAAATAGCCTACTTGCTTACAGATTACAATACAATCGCATTAGCAGCCAAAGCAAACAGCGACATAGCAGGATTCATAATAGCACAAGTAGAAATAGAAAACAATACACTCTACGGGCATATAATAACAATAAACGTGACCCCAACCTACCGACGAAAAGGCATTGCAAGCAAAATGCTAAAAGAAACAGAAGACATTCTCAAGCAAAAGGGTATAACCGAATGTCATTTAGAAGTCCGCGAAGACAACACAACCGCATTAAAACTCTACCAAAGCAACGGGTACCAAAAAATCAGTAGACTAGAAAAATACTACGGCAAAAAACACGGCTTGTACCTCAAAAAAACACTATAAAACAATTGCCATCTCCCAAGATTAAAGCTTTATTCCACTGAGGAACAAACGTTTAAAAACTATGGTGCATTTTACATGGAGCAGTGGGGCGAGATGGGAGATTCGCGAGGAAGAAAATCAAAAGAGCAGACACTTGTCCGAACCATCGTTGTTTTAATTCGCAACACTACTTGGCGATGTGGGAAGCTTGAAAAATCTATTGTCCAACATCTTTACAAGCGTCATCAAAATTTCGGTAAAGCAGAAGTTTCAGTTAGGGACATAATGCTCAACCTAAATATTACTGGCGAGAAAAAAGATGAGTGCTTAGATGCGCTGCGAAGGCTTGAAAAAAGAAATATAGTAAAAATTACACCACTTTAATTCAAAACCACATTTTTTATTTTTGTTAAACTTTTTTGCTTCGTGAATCCATTTGGGCTACGACTGATTTTACCTAAATAACTTCCCATGCAACCTCTAACTTTTCAAGCAAACTGGGCGAACTTCGAAGATTGTTTCAAAAGTTCGCTCTCAGTTGGAGGCTGCTTAATTAATCCATGCTTCATCAACAGTTCAGTTGATTGCCTGGCGTTTTGTATTATGGCGGAAGCCCGTTCGTATAATTCTTTCTTGCTGGGTTTTATTCTTGCAACGCCTTGCTCGATTGATTTTAATGCGCATGCAACCGCTTCTCTTGGAAAAACTTCCCACTCATCCATTCTAGGCAAGATATCCTTCTCGTTTATTCCACGTTCTTGGGCGTAATTTGCCAGTTCCTGCGCTGCTGCAATGCACATGTCGTCTGTGACAGTTTTTGCCTTAACGTCTAAGACTCCTCGGAAAATACCTGGAAACCCTAAGCTGTTGTTCACTTGGTTGGGAAAGTCGCTTCTACCTGTCGCTACAATTCGTGCTCCTGCTTCCTCTGCGTCCCAAGGCCAAATTTCAGGTATTGGGTTAGCGCATGCAAAGATTATTGCATCTTTAGCCATTGTTTTAATCCATTCTTTCTTAATGGTGCCTGGACCGGGTTTTGAAGCAGCAACAACTGCATCCGCGCCTTTGAATGCTTCTTGGATGTCGCCGGTTCTGCCTTCAGCGTTAGTTTTCTGTGCAACATCATATTTCCATGGATCTTCTTCTTTTGTGATGTCTTTTCTGCTCTTATGAACAACGCCTTTGCTGTCGGCAAGTATTATGTTGCCTGGTTTAATGCCCCACCGCATAAGCACATAAGCTGTCCGAATATTTGCTGCTCCTGACCCAACCAATGTGATTAAGCTTTCTTGCGGTTTTTTGCCCACGATTCTGAAAGAGTTAATTAGCCCTGCCAAGATCACCGTGGCGGTTCCCTGCTGGTCATCATGCCAAACTGGAATATTCAGTTGTTCGCAGGATTTCTCAAGAATATGAAAACATTTTGGTTTCTCAATATCTTCAAGGTTAATGCCGCCGAAAGACGGTTCAAGAGCTTTACAAATCCTAACTATTTCATCTGGGTCCTTGGTTCCTAGGCAAATTGGAAACGCGTCAACGCCGCCTAAATACTTGAACAAAAGCGCTTTTCCCTCCATCACAGGCAACGCCGCTTCAGGACCTATGTCGCCTAAACCTAAAACACGCGTTCCATCTGAAACCACTGCTACGTAATTCCAGCGATTAGTTAATTCAAATGATTTGTCAGGGTCAGCTTGAATTTCTCTACATGGCGTAGCCACGCCTGGGGTGTACCAAACGGCAAAGTCGTCAACGCTTCTGATAGCGCATTTAGGGATGACCTGCATTTTTCCCTCATAAAACCTGTGCATTGGAGAAGCTAACTGTGCAGGCTTCTTGGCTTTCGCAAGCAACTCATCAACGGTTGGTTTACCTTTTTCTGCTGAAACCAAAAGGCATTTCTCCTATTCAACCGCTAAAATATCAACTGATAGTTTTAAGCGTTTCCACAAAGCAGGATTATCGGCTAATTCAGTTTAAAGCAACTTATGTAAAGGTTCACTTTTTCTTAAGAGAAGCCTTGGCTAAAGACCAACATAAACGGTAGGGATAAAAGCAAAGGTTGATAAGGCCAAAATAGAAACGGAATTAATTTCGTTTAAAAATAAAAAAGAAAAAGAAAGAGGGATTGTGGTTGTTTTATTGTTTTGTTTTTATGGCTTTTTTCTTAGTAAGAGTAAGCCGACTATGGCGATTGCGATGATTATTACGATTATTGCAGCGGCGATTCCATAAGTTAGGGCTGACATTGTTGCTAGGCCTGTTACAGGTGTAGCGGTTGGCGCTGGTGTTGCCGGTGGCGAGCTAGCATAGAAGTATGTGTCAGCTGAAGATCCATAGTATGCGTTTGTACCTGCAAAGGTGGCGATGACAGTGTAATTGCCTGAAATGTCAGGTGTCCAAGTATAAGCGAACGTCCCCATGCCATTAGTTGTGGTAGTGCCGATTGGTCTGTTGTTGCCGTTGGCGTCAATAACACTCAGGGTAACTGGAACACCAGTCACGTTTGTTGGGCACGGCTGCTGCTCGTAAACGAATTCCATCCACTGACTCATGCTTGCGTCAGATACGCATGGAAGACCGTTGGGGAAGTTTGCTGCTACTGCGTTTTGTTGTGAGCCGGCAGAGATGTCCATTACTGAACCCGTTATCGTCACTGGTGTGGCAGTTGTCACGCCAATGTCAGGTGCCGTAACTGTTGTTTTGGTAGGACCCATTCCCCAGGCGTATATCTGGTTGTCATAGGCGTTTAGTGTTGTTGCGATGCCGTCTGACACTGCGGGAGCGCTAGTAACGTCGAAAGCATCCATGCTCCATACTACTTTTCCATTAGTAATGTTCAAAGCCAGTTGCTGTGCATTTCTGAATAGTGGTGGACTGTACATGTGGCCTTCGGGAAGGAATAGTATACCACCAGCGATTGTTCCTACGGTGAAAGTCCATATAGGCTCTACACCATAGGGAGACTCGTAGCCACCGGGCGGCGTGTGATATTGCCAATTCAAAGCTCCAGTAAGGATGTTGTAGGAATAAACGTCTCCTCCGTAGCCCCATATGTAAATATTGCCATTAGCGACTAAAGAGTTTGCTCCGAGTGAACTATATGGACTGACATTTGGAAGTGCAGTTGGTCCCCATAGTAGGGCGCCTGTGCTGAGGCTGTAACTGCTGATTGACAATGTGGATTCAGTGAGTTCTACGTAAGCGTCGCTTCCAGACCAAACACCACCAGAGTAGACAATTGAATATGGTACTTCGGTCCGGTTAATTGCGCCCCATAGTATTGTGCCGTCGGTTGCACTGGCGCCTAGTTCTTCTTCCCATCCAGACTGGAAGAACATTCCTCCGCTACCCGAATTATACCCTGTCAAGTATACTACATTGCTCTGAACTGCCGAAATCCCTAGCAAATACGCGGGGAAAGTCTCACCGAAATAGCTCATCATGTAAGTTAATGGGCTGCCTGTCTTGTCTGTAAGTGGTAGTGGTGCTGACCATTGTACTCCCGGAGCGAACGGAATTTGTGCATCTAGTGGAGGTCTCCACATCCATTGATTTGCAACATTTGGACCACCTGCATAGTTTCCTACTTCTAGATTGATGCATACGGTTGAGTTCCACATAGTAAGCGACGCCCCGCTGACAAACATCCCAGAAGGTCCGAAGCCATAACTAGTATTAGTGTAGTAGCCTATCAAGTCGCCGTGTGAATCTTCAGTAAGTGTCATCGCAGGAGTGTTGGTAATGGTTAGTATATAGCTTCCTGTCATTGCATCGTACATCGATAAAGACGCACCCGCAGCCATAAAGCCGGCTGCACTTAAGGGCTCAGCCCACAGGTATGTGAGTGCTCCGTACTGGTTAGGTGTTATCATATCGAGTATTTGGCCGCATTTTAATACTTCATTGGTAATATTATTTTGCCATATTACTTGTCCAGTTTGTAAGTTTACTGCAGTCCAGCCTGTCGGGTCAGTCGAAGTGTCTGGATAATCAGTGTAGTAGAGTATGCCTTGCATGATTATTGGCGCAAATTTAGGTTCGTACTGCGCAGTTGCGTAGTAGTTGCTTTCTTCGCTACCGCCGAATTCTCCTCCGATTGTGCCTCCGAACGCTATCGGCTTTGTCCATAATATGTGGCTGGTGAGTGGCGCTGTAGTATACGGATTATAGTCTCCGGTAGCATTGTACTGTCCAGTCGCAGCAAATGTCGATGCAGAAAGACCAAGCCAGTTCCCGCCAATCGAATACCAATTGTTGTTTATAGCGTTAATCGGGCGTGTCCAATAGTTTGTTGGAAGCGGATTTACCGGTACATATCCTATTGGCGTCGATTGCACATCAAGAGTAAATACGTTGCTTTTGCTGGGTTGGTAATAATCACCAACACTCGGGTTACCCGCAACTCCCGGGGGAGTTCCCGGAGCTGCATTGGCGCCTGCTAATGTTTGTCCAGGAAAGCTCATTTGGAAAGTGTAGTTGCCGACTTGGGTAGGCGTGTAGGTACTGTGTGATCCTCCTGTGTCATCGGATGTAAATGGTCCTAGAGTCGTAGTGGTTTTGTCTGGCAGTGTAACTAGCACTGTCATACCCATCCATCTGTCGCCGTATTGTGCACTCGCTGTTGGTGGAGGCATGTTAACCCAGAAGTTAACGTTAACGGTTTGACCTTTGCCTACAGGATTAGGTGAAACACTGCAGAAAGAAAATGTTGGAATATTCCATCCAGGTGAATGTGCGCTAGTAGTTGGTATTAGTATCATTGAACCTTCCATTGAAAGTGTCAAAATTACTGCAAATAAAATAGCCATAGTTTTACCTTTTAGCTTTTGCATTTTTCTTTTCTCCTAAAATTTTATAGATACCACTAGGGCTTAGTTTATTTATAAAACTTGCGTATAGTTGTCTGCTAACATTTTTTAGGGCAGTATAGCATATAATTTCCCCCTTTGGAAAAAGCTTGGCTAAAAGCAAACATAAGCAGTGGGATTGGTATTGGCAACCTATTACCGGACATATTCAAGGGAGCTTCCCAGAAATCATCGACAAGTTGACCCGGCTGATGAACAGGCAGAACGACTCCCGCGCAGCATCCTAAAAAGACAGACCACCAGTCCATTCGCCCAAGAAGATAGACGCCACATGCGTGAAGGCTTAGGCGTAGCAAAACAAGTGGGAGCTTGCTTCAGTCACAGGCACCATACGCTAGTTCACTAAAAGCCTCAATCCTCTCTTTTGATAAGCGAAAAAAACCAAGCAACATCGCCTGTTCCAAAATTTTACTCTCTATCGCTTGAATAACCACGCTAATTCGTTAGTAACCTTTTAATCTACTCACGGTACTAAGCATAAAAAGGTAAACTAAATTGAACGACGACGCCAAATGCTCAAAACCAGAATGCGACAAGTTCACAGCCATAAACGAGTTGGCACGCCGCAGAGGATTTTTCTGGCCATCGTTTGAGATTTACGGTGGTAGCGGCGGCTTTGTAACTTATGGTCCCCTTGGCGCACGGTTGAAACAGAATATTGAGGCTAAGCTTAGAGACCTTTTCATTAAAAAAATCGGGATTTACGAAATAGAATCATCGGTAATTGCGCCCGAAAAAGTCTTTGAAGCATCAGGTCACGTGGACCATTTCAAGGAGCCGATGGTTGAGTGCCAAAACTGTCAGGGTCGCTTCCGAGCTGACCATTTGCTTGAGGAAAAAGCAGGCATTAGCTCGGCTGAAGCTGAAAAAATGAGTTTAAACGAGATTAAAGAAGAAATCGAGCGCCATGGCATTTTATGCCCCGACTGCGGCGGCAAATTTGGCGAGCCACAGCATTTCTTAACAATGTTTAAAACCACTATTGGTCCTTACTCGGGTGCGGTTGGTTACGGGAGACCGGAAGCAGCACAAAATATTTTCGTGGAGTTTAACCGCCTCTACAATGTTGCGCGGGAAAGACTTCCTTTCGGAGTTATCCAAATCGGTCACGCTTTGCGTAACGAGATTTCGCCAAGGCAAGGCTTGATTAGGTTGAGAGAGTTCACTATTGCTGATTTAGAGTTCTTCTTTGATCCTGAAGAGCCATGCTGCCATTTGCTTCCGGAAGTGGAAAACGAAGTATTGCCCATTCTACTATGCGAAACAAGGCTGAAAGAATGCGAGGACACAACAGACCTTACAGTTAGAGAAGCGCTTGACCGGAAAATAATTCGCTCAGAATGGCAAGCGTTTTTCATGGTGATGGCGAAGAAACTTTTAATGGAGCTCGGCGTACCAGCAGAGAAACAGCGGTTTATCGAAAAACTCACTTGGGAAAAAGCGCATTACTCAAGCCAAAGCTTCGACCAAGAAGTCTTAGTTGACCGTTGGGGCTGGGTAGAAGTTTCTGGACATGCATACCGAACAGATTACGATTTGAAGTGCCACATGAAAGCAAGCGGCGTCGACATGACCGTTTACAAAGAATACACTAATCCTGTCGAAAAAGAAGAGCTTGTTGTCAAGCCAATTATGGCTAAGCTTGGTCCAATATACAAGAAAGAAGCCTCAAAAGTAGCGGCACTGCTTGCTAAGTTTCCTGCGCAGGAAGTTGCTGACGCCATGCAAAAGCAAGGTTACTTTATGGTTGAAAACTATGAAGTCAAAGCTGACCAAGTAGACATTAGCAGGCAAAAAACGATTGTTCGCGGCACCCGCTTCATACCGCATGTGGTGGAACCAAGTTTTGGCTCTGATAGGCTCTTTTACGCGGCATTGGAGTATGCTTACGGCATCAAGGATGACCGCGTTGTCATGAGTTTTCCAAGAAGCATTGCACCAGTCCAAGTTGGCGTTTATCCCTTAATGAGCAAAGACGGCTTAGATACCAAAGCAGCGGAAGTGCAAAGGATGCTGGCGAACGAGGGTTTCATGGTTGAATTAGACGAAACAGGCTCCATCGGTCGCCGTTATGCAAGAGCTGATGAGGCAGGCGTACAATTAGGAATAACCATAGATTACGATACGCTAAAAGATAACACAGTAACCATACGAGACCGCGATAGTTGGCAACAAGTTCGAACCCAAGTCAAAGACCTACCAGAACTCTTACACAGTTACTTCCAAGGAAAAATAAACTTCGGAAATTTAGGTTTATTAATTGAAAGTTAAGCAGCTAACTTTTTTAATGAACACTTGATAGTAACATGATAAATCAGGGATATTCGTAGGCGGGGGAACAAGTGGTACTTCCATCAGAAACAGAAGAGCGCGTGAAACGGAGAGCCCTAAACGCTTGTCAAGATAACCTACGTAAGGTTGTCGATGTCTCAAGGAAAATTCCTCAACTTGCTGAGTGTTTTGCAAGCGGCGACAGGGAAAACGCAAGAAAGCTCTTCAGCGAAATCAGAACAGGCGAAGAAGAAGTTGTCAAGGCAAGACGTATGGTTTCTCAAGAGCTAGCAGAGATAGGCGCCATTTTGATTGCCCGTGAAGACTTCTTGAGATTTACAAATTTATCAAGCGAAATAGCCGATTTCTCAGAAGGAATCGCTTATTATTTAGTTGAAATAATGGAGCACAACTGGAACATTTCACCAGAAGTCAAAAAAGACTTGCTTAAGCTTTCTTTAGCTGTCTTGGACACCGTGCTTAAGCTCAGGGAAACAATGATGGTTCTAAACTACGGCTCACAAAAAACCCTAGAAAGAGCTAAAGACGTAGAAATCGCTGAGCGAATAGTTGACGACCAGTACCGAGCATTAACCATAAAAGTTCTCAACGGCAAACTTGACGTTCCAGTGCTTTTGCTTCTGAGAGAAATCCTTCAACTGCTAGAAAACAGCGCTGACAAAGCTGAAGACGCAGCGGACGCAGCACGGATGCTTTCGTTCATCATGTAACAAGAGCCGACTTCAATGCCAAAAATAAAAGTTGAACTCATCGATAACTTCTTAGTTGTGTGGAATTCTACTGAAGGCTCTCAACTATACAAAGCAGGATATTACGGGAAGCCAGTTGGGATTCCTAAACCTAAAATTCCAGAGTTTGATGCTCCACTAATTTTGGATTTGATGGAAGGCTTGTACCTTGTCGAGAACAAGAAAATAGAAATTTACGAGGATCCAGACGAGAGCAAGGTTAGCCTCAAAAAGCTAAGGCAAAAAGCTAAACAGTTATACGATGAATTTGAAGAGAAATACGCTGTTTACCACGACCTTAGGGACAGCGGCTTAATAGTTACTCCTGGAATAAAGTTTGGCTGCGACTTCGCCGTTTACAAGTACGGTCCAGGCGTTGAACATGCCCCTTACATGGTCTCGGTAAAGAAGACAGGCTCAGACATTTCAGCAACCGAGATTGTTAAAGCTGGACGGCTAGCTACCACAGTGCGCAAACGGTTTATTATTGCGGTGCCAGATTTGGCTTCAGGTAAAATTAAGTATTTAATTTTCAAGTGGTTCAAAGCTTAAGTTATCTGACATCTTGCTGAATTTTTTGTTACTTAGACCTCGATAGTTTCTTTTCTATTCCTAACGCTGATGCCTTCATTAGCTCTTGCTTCACTGGTTCTGTAACTTGTACTCTTTTGGCTAAACCGGTAAGTAGTTCTGTTGGGTTCTGAACAATTGGATTAGTCCTCTTTTTCGAGCCGTTTAGTTTACCCAATTTCATCATTATTTAATTGACAATAATGCTTAGTTTGCTATTATTGTTTGGTTTTGGAATTCTCCTTGAATGTACTGGTGTGGGTAAATTTTTGACGCTGTAAGGGAGCAGCCTTCTTCTAGTTTTACATCGTCTGCTATTACTGAGATGGCGGTTATTTTTGTTGGTTTACGCTGGCTTGAGTTAACAATTACGTGTCTGCCGATTATGCTTTCGAATACTTCAGCGTTTTCTCCGATTATCACTCTGTCCATTACTGCCGAGTTGGATACTACAGCGTTTTTGCCTATTCTAGTGAAATTGTCAATGCATGAATCCACAATTCTTGCGCCATCTTCAATTTGGCAATGTCTCCCAATCAAAACAGCGCCTTCAATAGTGATTTTCTTTTGTTTTATTTTATGGATAATTTCTAGACGGCATTTTTCTGAATCATTGCTTTCGCCTTGAACCCAAATTAGGTCTCCCTCTTTTAGTCTTCCGCCGAAATCGTTTAGGGTTGAGAAGCCGCCGTGCAGCATGTTCTTCATGGCTTCTAAGTAGTTTTTAGGTGTGCCCACGTCAAACCAGTTGCCTTTCAACGTGTAGCCATACACTGGGCGTCCAGTCTGAATCACGTAGGGAATGAAGTCGTAACCGAAGTCTAACCTCTTTCTTTCTTTAATGATTTGTTTAACGCCTTTTTCCATGAAAATCTTTTTCACTTCAGGTGATAACACGTACAAACCTGTATTCGCAAGGTTACTAGGAGCGTCTTTAGGCAGTGGCTTTTCGACAAATCTTTGTATGCGACCGTTCTTGTCGATGTCAGCTATGCCTAAGCCTTCAACGTTATCAACTTCTCGCAACACTATGGTTAAGGTGGCGCATTTTTCTTTATGATAATCAATTAAGCTCTTAAC
Organism: Bathyarchaeia archaeon; assembly: GCA_050010515.1. GTDB lineage: Archaea > Thermoproteota > Bathyarchaeia > Bathyarchaeales > Bathycorpusculaceae > Bathycorpusculum. The sequence continues at coordinate 52,996 of JBEKKX010000006.1, read as the reverse complement.
TTTTATGTCAAAAATGTTGTCGCCTTGTACTGCGAAAACTGGGTTGTTAAGTTCATAGTACTCCATGTTTATTCTTGCTGAATCAGCGCTTCCCAAATCATCAACGTTAGGCTGATATTTTATGTGGATGCGTGGCTTTATGTTATAACGTGCTGAGAATCCATAGCCTGACTCAAAATAGTCATACAGGTCTCGATAGTTGGTATAGCCTTTAACTCCGAAGATAAAGTTGCGAATGCCCTGGCTTGCCAGCGACAAAAGAGAAAACTCTACTAGCGGCCTGTTCAAAAAGCGTAGGCAGGCTTTGCTTGTTTCAGCCGTCAACGGCAAGAGGCGTGTTGCTTTTCCGCCCACTGGAATAATTACTCTTATCTTTTCAGGAGCATAGCTGTCTCCTACTAGAGGTGCATAATGGTCGCTCAACACTTCACCAACGATTTATAGTTATAAGAATAGGTTGTATGCTAATCCTTTTAATGTTTCTTATGAACTGCAATGCATAAAAAAGCAAAAGTCATACACCAAATTTATTTTCATAGCGGGTCCTTTATGTGGCGTAAATCCAATGTTAGGAGGGACATTAATTTGTCACATTTTTGCCATTGAAGTTTCGGGCGAGTTTTAAATTTCTGAGATGGGCAAGAACGCAGGCAAGAAGGCAGTTTTGACCGACCTTTTAATGACCTGTAGGACTTATGCGGTAGAGTAAGGTTATGGGTTGATTCTTGCGACTATATCAGTTTTCAGTGGAAAAAACAAGTTGGGTTCACTTTTGAAGGCTCATGCACCCGACAGCCCATTCTATTTTGTTCTCGTATTTTTCAGCGTGCAGGCAGGGAGCGCTTGTCAATTTGTTCCCGAAATTGATAGCTAAATGAGGAGAGGGGCAACATAGTTTTTAGCTGGTGAACCGTGTTTAAAAAATGAGGTACGGGTAGGTATGCGCACTATTGAGTGAAAATTACCTCAAAAGTGCGGGTAGGCCTCGCTTTGCCAGTGTCTCAAACAAGCCTTTGCATGCCAGTTACGGTCGCATGGAAAAAACAGTGTTAAGGTAGTTAACCTATGGTTTAGGCTGTTTAGTCCACTCTTCCTTTACAAGTTTAGCAATGTTATCCAAGTTTGACTGCGCTGTAAGGTCAGCAATAACGTTGTTCAGTTCGTTCTTAATTAGCAAAGAGACTTCATTAGGTCTTAGCGGTTCTGGCCTTGTAGCTTGATAAACTCTCAAGGCACGCAAACAAAACTTCATCATTAAATTTTGCTGCTGGTTCTGTAAATCTGAAAGTTCGTTTTTGCTATTTTTCATTAGCTTGTCAAAACCGTTTGAATCCCATTTTCCTTCTTCAGTCATTTTTAACCAATCCTTACCGTCTCATGTCAATCATGCATTATAGCTTTTTCTACTATTACCCTTGATTGCTAAGAAATAATGGCTTTTGGTTTTCCAAGCTTTTTATTAATGCATGCTTGGATAAACCCGAAGTATTCAGGTGAAGGTCTTCCAGGTCGGCTTTTGAATTCTCCATGGAACTGAGAGGCAAAGAAGAAGTAGTTTTTTGGCAACTCTAAGGTTTCCATTCTTCTGCCGTCAGTGCTTTTGCCAGTGAAGCATAAACCATTGTTTCTTAGATTTTCTTGGTAGTCCAAGTTAACTTCAAAGCGGTGTCTGTGGCGCTCGTAAATTTCTTCTTGCCCGTACATGCTATAGGCAAGCGTACCTTTTTGCAAAATCACTTTATGCGCACCCAAACGCATCGTTGCGCCCTTAATTTCTATGCCACGCTGCTCAGGCATAAGGTCTATGACTGGATATGGAGTTTCAGGATTAATTTCCGTGCTATTTGCATCCTTTAACCCGCAAACGTTTCGAGCATACTCGATAACTGCTAATTGGAAACCGTAACAAATGCCTAAGAATGGAATATCATTCTCTCGGGCAAACTGGACAGCTGCAATTTTGCCTTCAGTTCCTCTTGGACCAAATCCGTAAGGAACGAAAACTCCGTCAAAATTGGCAAGGTCTTTTACACATTGAGGTTCATGCTCCAGTTTCTCAGCTTCTAAGTAAGAGATGCAAACTTTAGTCTTGCATGCGCCGCCAGCGTGCCGGAGTGCTTCGGTCATGCTTACATAACTGTCAGCTAACCCAGCGTATTTGCCTACTAACGCTATCTTTACCTCATTTTTTGGATTTACCAGTCCTTCAACGAACTGCTGCCAAGCACCGAAATCTTTAGTGTCACATTTAATAGCTAATCTTTGACATATGAAATCGCCCATACCTTGCTTATCTAAAATAAGCGGAACCTGATAAACGGATTCAGCGTTATAAGAGCAGAAAACGGAGCTTTCCGGAATAGTGCCAAACAAAGCTATTTTTCTGAGGGCTTCATCATCAATCATTTTGGGGCTTCTAGCCACTATAGTATCAGGTTGAATACCGATGCCTCTTAACTCGTTAACGCTGTGCTGTAAGGGTTTGGTTTTCATTTCACCAGTAACATCTAAAATGGGCACCAAAGCCAAATGTACATAAAGCGTATTCTCATAGCCTTCATCAATACGCATCTGGCGAATAGCTTCCAGAAATGGCAAGCCTTCAATGTCGCCAACTGTTCCGCCAACTTCAGTCAAAACAATATCTGCACATGTAGCTTTGCCCACGATTTTAATGCGATTTTTAATTTCGTTAGTTATATGTGGCACAATTTGGACGCATCGTCCTAAAAAGTCGCCTCGCCGCTCTTTCTCAATAACAGATTTATAAACCATGCCAGTGGTTAAGTTGTTTTCTTGTTTGAGGCTTAAATCTAAGAAGCGTTCGTACCAGCCTAAATCTAAGTCTGTTTCTCCTCCGTCGTCGGTCACAAAGACTTCACCATGCATGTACGGATTCATCGTTCCCGCATCAACATTTACGTAAGGGTCGATTTTTACAACCGTAGGCTTTAATCCTCGAGCCTGAAGCATTTTACCGATGGAAGAAGTCAATATGCCTTTGCCGACCGAACTTAACACGCCGCCTGTTACGAAAATATACTTAACCATTGCTTTCCCCGCAATAACTTACACCTTTCAAGCTGACTTAATATAACTCTTTTGTGTGCTGAACTGCAAAAACGTGCAATCAAGAATGATTTACTTTAAACATGTAAGCAGACTAATGAGGCGCGGTTGCCTGTATCTGCGGTTGAGCATCACCTCCGCGTATAAGTTCGCCTACTAATCAGGACTAACCCTATAGACCAAAAACCGTGAAAAATAATGAAAGATGAAAAATAAGGCGAACGTCATAAAAATTACTATTACACCTGAAATTAGAAAGCCCAAAGCCACTGGGACCTCCTTGATATGATCATATTCGTCTTCGTAATACCGATGTCGATGCTCACGCCAACAGCCTCTCCAGTCAACGCCATAAAGCGGAGTCCGACAGTTATAACAGTGGGTAGCACTGTTAGGGTTTAATTTGCCACATTTTGTACAATGAACCAATTTTTTTTCTTAACTTTTCTTTTAGAATAGAATAGTCCTCATAGAATTGATTGAAAAATTTGTCTTTTATGGCAGAAATATTTTAATTAAGAGCCTACTAAGTATGAGTGGAGATAGAAATGCCTAAAGCCTTTGTATTGATAAACGTTGAATCAGGCTCGGAAGAAGAAGTTCTTGAGCAAATTAAAAAAATTGAAGGCGTAGAAGAAGCATACTACTCTTATGGCGTATATGACATAATTACTAAAGTAAAAGCTGAGTCAATGGAAAAACTTAGGGAAACGGTAACGCGGAAAGTAAGAAACATAAGCAGAGTCAGGTCAACGTTAACGTTGATAATGATGGAAGAATAAAGCCGACGAACCATCATTCTCTTATTTTTTGTTTTATAATGTGGAAAATTAATTTTGTTTATAACTTACTGTAACATTCCTACCAGACAAATTATCAGCCTTGCTTTTTAGTTATTGGCTTAAGCGTCTTTGGTTGCTGATTCCGATTATTCTTAAGAAATAAAGTGAAAAATGTGACTTAACAGGTTGGGTACGCTTAATAGATTAGGTGCTGAGTGTTTAATCAAAGGCTTGAAAACCTAAATGAACACAACTAAAAGACCGCTGCGTCTAAACGTGATTCTTACAGTTTTAATATTAGGGTTAATAGCCTTCATTCTTTATTTTTACTTCTTCATCAATCCTGCGCAAGTTTTGGACATACTTTCAAGGACAAATCTTGCTTATTATGCATGTGCTTTTGTATCATATTTTATGTTTGCATTTTTCTCTTCGCTCGTTTGGCGTAACTTGCTAAATAATTTATCAGTAAAAATCAGCAAACGAAAGGCTTTGTTGTTAACGTGGGTTGGATTATTTTTTGACGCAACAGTTCCGCAGTTGGGTTGGTCTGGGGAAATATCTAAAACTTATTTTTTAACCAAGGACTCAAATGAAGCTTCGGGAAAAATAGGTGCTTCTGTCGTTGGACAAAAAATTTTTACCATAACAATGACTGTTGTTGCTTTAGGTCTTGGTTTAGGATTAGTACTTATTAGTTATCCCTTGCCTTTCATAGTTACTTTTTTAATTGCCTTTGTCTTAGCTCTCTCAATTTTATCCCTTCTGCTCGTTTACTACGTGAGCCTTAAGCCAAAAGCAACCAAAACTTTGCTAAACTGGGGCATACGCATAGCGTCTTTTTTCAGAAAAAGGTGGAACCCTCAAAATTTTATGCTTAAAGCAGATGGGGTGTTGGGTAAATTTCATTTAGGCATGGAACAATTGAAGGCGAATCCCAAAGCGCTAGTTAAACCCATCATATATGCCGTTATAAGCTTTATTTTCGAAGTATCTGTTATATTTTTGACTTTTATTGCATTAGGTTATCCCGTGCCCGTTGATAAAGTGCTCATTGTATTCACCTTAACTGGGACGCTCCAGACTGTAGGCGTAACATTTTTCGGGTTTCCTGAATTAATCATGAGCATTTCATTTACTGCACTTGGAATCCCCGCAGCACTAAGTGTTTCTGTTACTTTGCTGACAAGGGTTGTGAGCCTATGGTTCCGGCTCGTCGTGTCTTATGGAGCCTTACAATGGGCAGGTATAAAAATTATACGAAAGAAGTAGAATGATAATTTGCCCAATTTCTATATATTTTAGATGACATCAAACGGTAACTTGAGAGCTTCCTAGGAAACATTTTAATGCATACTTAACTACTCAATTATTATAGGATTGGATTGATATGCCAACAGCCTTTGTTTTAATAAATACCGAGATAGGTTCAGAATCTGACGTGCTGAAAGAACTCAAAAAAGTCGAGGGTGTTGAAGAAGCATCAGCCGTTTACGGAGTCTACGACATAGTGGCAAGAGTCAAAGCAGACACCATGGATAAATTAAAAGAAATAGTAACGTGGCGCATTCGACGACTAGACAAAGTACGGTCAACATTAACAATGATTGTCGTTGAAGAAAAATAACATCATTTAAACTCCCTTTCTTTTATAATAACCTCAAAGAACCGCGATTGCTATTTTTAGATAAATACGCAGCCTTAAATTACCTAGAAACAAACTTAAAAACGATAACTAATAAAAGTAGAATTCAAATGCCCATGGTGCAGAACCGACTTCCAAAACGGAAAAGAACTATAGATCCATGCCAGAAACCACTACGCTAAAATTAAGCTCAACAAACAAAAACTTCCAAACTTCCGCACAATGAATGTCAAGTTGTGACTGTATCATGCTAGTCACATAATTTTAAATTTTGTACAACTCATCTTAACATCTCAGTGTGTCTGGAGCAGTGAGAGAATGGAAGCAAACGTGCAAATCCACAATAGTAAGCTAGGAAGGAGCCACATCATAGTAAGAACTCTCCCCGTGAACAGATGCACTGAATTTTTTATAGGTTGGGTGAAGAGGTTTGGACACCTATCGAGCATTTTTCGTTTCCCTTGAACAAGAAAGATTCCCCAAACCTCTGAATCCAACCGCCCCGCCCCCAAAAATGAAAGGAGTTTGTTAAGAAAATCTCAACAGCGTATATCCTCTTAAGTACCGAAATAGGAGCTGAAAATCAAGTACTGAAATCGCTTAAAAAGATTGAAGGCGTCTAAGAAGCGCATAACCTCTGGGGCGTCTATGATATAATCGCAAACGTAAAAGCAGACAACATGGAGAAATTCAAATATATCGTAGCAAAAAGAATCGAGAAAATCGGCAAAATAAACTCGAAACTAACCATGATAATAAGTGAAAAACGTCAAACAACACTGCAAGAACAAGTAATTTTTGAACAAACCCCATTCTTCAATAAATAATAGACTAACCTTCGCTTCTGGCTAACAATATTTTTTACCTTCGCTGCTTAATTCTCTAATTTAGCTTGGAGAGCAGCTGCTTTGAATAGGCAACAGGTAATGCACATTGGGCTGGACGATACAGACTCAACGAAGGGGGGTTGCACAACCTATCTTGCGGCATTACTTATTGAAGAGCTTGAAAAGTTTTACGTTGAATTTACTGATTATCCAAGCTTGATCAGGCTTAATCCGAACGTGCCATGGAAAACAAGAGGCAACGGTGCCCTCTGCCTAAGATTCAAGTATGACGCCACATTTGAAGAGCAAATAAAAGAGTCAGCTATAACTTTATGGGAAGAAAACTCAGCCATCAAAGAGAAAGGCACAGACCCTGGAATAGTCTTTTTGAAGGGGCAAGAAATCCCCGAGGAACTGGGGGTTTTTGCGAAAAAAACTGAAACAAGCATTGTAAAACTCAAAGAAGCAATGGCGCTAATCAAGAAGTTTGGGGCTGAAGCGTTAGGCTTTAACTCTTGCAGAGGCATCATTGGCGCGTTGGCAGCCGTTGGCGAAACCCTCAACTGCGACCACACGTACGAGTTAATTGCTTATAGGGCACCGCAGAATTGGGGTTCAAAGAGGAAAGTTGATGAAGTATCCATTTTTGAGATGGATCAGCAATTGCAGCCTTACACTTTTAACAATGTTGATTGTGAGAAGCGCAGAGTAATCATTACACCTCGAGGTCCAGACCCAATTCTCTTCGGCATAAGAGGCGAATCGCCAGAAATAGTAAAGAAAGCTTACGGCATGATTAAGCCGCTTGAAAGTGTTGAGCGCTGGGTTATTTTCCGTTCAAACCAAGGCACCGATGCCCACCTAAAGCCTGTTGAAGCATTAAGCAAGATTGAACCTTACAGTTCAGTAATCGCTAAAGGCGTTGTTTCGCAGAACCCGCGGATAGTTCCCCTGCGCCACGTTATCTTTTCAATTAAAGATGATTCGGCAGAAGTAGATTGCGCCGCTTACGAACCAACTGGTAGCCTACGCAAAATCGCAAGAGAACTCATCGTTGGCGACAGCGTTGAGGTTTATGGTGCAGTGCATAAGCCAACGTCAAGCAAGCCGTTAACAATTAACCTTGAAAAAATTAACATCCTAAACCTTGCGCCGAAAACGGTATTTGAGAATCCGCTCTGCCCATGCTGCGGTAAACGCTTGAAGTCCATGGGCAAAAACCAAGGGTTCCGCTGTGAAAAATGCGGAGCGGAATATGGCGACTTAACCAAGAAAGAATCAGCCCTACCTAGAACGCTTAACGCTGGTCTGTACTTGACTTCGACAAGGTCACAGAGACATCTTACCAAACCGCTTAGGCGTTACGGGTTGGAAAAACAGCTTTATGAATCTAAGCCGATGATTGAGGGCTGGCATTCTTCTTTAGTTAGAAAGTTGGGCGAAATTATTTAAATGCATGAATCTAGTACCCATTAAAAGCTAAAGAACAGTCAATGAAAATGGAGTGCCAAAAGTTTGAAGCAGTTTACGGCAGAAGATTATGCTCTTCCATTCTTTAAACAGGAAGGTTTCGTTAGGAAGCATTGTCCAAAATGCGGTGAGTATTATTGGACTCAGAACCCTGAGCAGGAAACTTGCGGCGAATCCAGCTCCGACGAATGCGGATACTACACTTTCATTAATAATCCAGCCACAAAGAAAAGTTTCAGCCTTTCCGAGATGAGGGAGGCGTTTCTTTCGTTTTTTGAGAAGAATGGGCATACCCGCATTAAACCTTATCCGGTTGTTGCCCGATGGCGAAAAGACATTTACTTAACGCATGCAAGTATAATTGACTTCCAGCCCTACGTGACCGAGGGGATTTCTCCGCCACCTGCAAATCCGCTGGTGATTTCTCAGCCATGCATTAGGCTGACGGATATTTCGAATACTGGACCAACTTTTGGCAGGCACTTAACCATTTTCGAGATGGGCGGAGCACACGCATTCAACTATCCTGACAAGGAAGTGTACTGGAAGGATGAAACAGTGCGTTTTCACCACCGCTTTGCCACTGAAGTGCTTGGCATAAAATCTGAGGAGGTCGTCTACAAGGAGGATGTGTGGGTTGGCGGCGGCAACGCTGGTCCAGACGTGGAATGCATCGTGCGGGGATTAGAGGTTGGCACTTTGGTTTTCATGCAGTACAAGGTTGTCGGCGACGACTTCATCGAGTTGCCTATTCGCACGGTTGACACGGGCTATGGCATTGACCGCTTTACCTGGATCAGTCAGGGTGTGCCAAGCTTGTTCCAAGCGATTTACGGGAATTTGCTTGATAAAGTTCTCAGCATGGCGGGAATAACCAATGTTGACAACGATTTTCTATCTCGTGTAGCGAAGTATTCTGGTCTGGTTAGCGTTGACAAAAACGCGAATCGGCTTGTCACTAGAAAACGTGTGTCAGAGTTATCTGGAATTGACATGGAAACGCTTGATAAAGTGTTGATTCCGATTGAGAATGCTTGGGCAGTAACTGACCACACTAAAACCTTAAGCTTCATGCTGTCTGAAGGGGTTGTGCCATCGAACATTCAGGAAGGATACTTAGCGCGGCTGCTGTACCGCAAGGTTTACCGTTTAATGCGAACCCTCAACATGGAGCCAGCAAAACTGTACGATATCGTGGATATGCAGGTCGATTATTGGTCAAAAGATTTCCCACACATCAAAGAAATGCAAAACGAAATCGTTGAAATGCTCAAGGTTGAGGAGGAAAAGTTTGAAGACACGCTCAAACGCGGAGAAGGCATGGTTAAACGAATAGCCAGCGACCTGAAAGCAAAAGGCACAGGCAAACTACCAATGGATACGCTGACAGAACTGTATGATTCGCATGGGCTTCCACCAGAAATTGTTAAGCAAGCAGCTGAAAAAGAAGGCGTGCAAGTGGAGGTTCCGGAGAACTTTTACGCGTTAATCGCTAAACGACACATGCAAGCAACCAAACCCGTCGAAGAGGAAGAAACCCAAGCCGAGAAAACGCTCGAGAAAGTGGCTGAGCAACTGCCAGCAACAGAACAACTGTACTATGCCGACACGTATATGCGTGAGTTCGACGCTAAAGTCCTCAAAATAATCAACGACAAGTACGTCGTGTTGGATCGAACATGCTTTTACCCTGAGGGCGGAGGGCAACCAGCAGACCACGGATGGCTAACAGTTGGCGCTTCAAAGTTTGACGTGGTTGACACCCAAAAGATCGGTAAAATCATAGTGCACAAACTCAGCACATCGCCAACGTTCAAAGAAGGCAGCACTGTTCACGGCGTTCTCAACTGGGACAGACGTTACGCTTTGATGAAGGCGCATACGGTTACGCACCTAATTAATGGTGCTGCAAGACGGGTTTTAGGCGAGCATGTTTGGCAATCAGGCACTCAGAAGGGCTTGGAAACTTCACGCCTTGACATTTCACATTACCGAAGACTGAGCACTGAAGAAGTTCATAAAATTGAGATATTGGCTAATCAGGCGATAGGCGCTAACATGAAGGTTGAGACAACTTGGCTACCGCGCAACGAGGCGGAAGCACGTTACGGCTTCAGACTCTACCAAGGCGGTGCAGTACCTGGCAAAGATATCCGAGTGGTGAAAACTGGCGATTGGGACGTTGAAGCGTGCGCTGGAACACATCTGGGAAGCACTGGCGAGGTCGGCTTTGTAAAAATCGTCTACACCGAACGCGTACAGGACGGCGTGGAACGCTTAGGCTACGCAGTTGGGCTGGAAGCGCTAAAGGCAGTACAGAAACAGGAAAGCCTGCTCTGGAAGGTTTCAGAAGTTTTGACGGCTCCTGCGAACAAGTTGGATAAGACGGCTGAGAAAATCGTCAAAGAACTCAAGGAGGCAAATGTTGAGAAACGCAAGCTAATCAAGGAACTAGCCCAAAAGGAAAGCTTTGTTATTGAAAAAGAAAGCAAACAAGTGAGACCAGATTTTATTGCGGAAACGACAGAAGGAATAACGATTCTCGGGGAATGTAAAGTAATAAGACGAGAGTTTTCTGGCGTTGACGTAGCACCAATGATTCAGCTTGCCAGTGAATTAATCAAAAAAGATCCAGGCACAATAACTGTCTTCGGAGGAAAAACTGACAAAACGTCCGGTCTAGTTATTATGTCTGGATCATTAGCAGTGGACCAAGGCTTCAATGCAGCTGAAGTAATCCGTCAAGTTGCGCCTATTATCGGAGGCGGCGGAGGTGGAAGACCCAACTTTGCGCAGGGCGGCGGAACAAAACCAGAGAAACTAAAAGAGGCAGTAAATGCAGCAGAAGACGCAGTAAAGAAACAATTGAACAAACTGGGCATTTGCTAAGAAAACTGGCAATCTAAAATTAGCGCATGTTTTTTAGGTATCCTATCTTTATCTATGTTGCATGTCAAGCAATGTGGATAGCGCACCGGAGTGCAAGCAGGCTTCAATTGGTATACTTACTGCATTGCCTGAGGAGTATGCCGCTGTAAAAGCAATGATGAACAAAACAAAATCTTATTCAACAGGCGCTCGGTCACCACGAACTTATTGTATAGGACAAATACACGCATTAAACGGAGGAACGCATATTGTAGTTTTATTTCTTGCCGGAATGGGAAATAACATTGCGGCTAGTAAGACTACAATGTTATTAGAAGACTTCCCTAACATTAACTCAATTATAATGGTAGGTATCGCTGGAGGAGCACCGAACCCCGAAAAAACCACTGAGCATGTTCGTTTAGGAGACATAGTAGTATCTGGTCAGAATGGCGTAATACAATATGATTTTGTTAAGGAAGAAACAGAAAATATCATTGTTAGACCCTTGCCAAGACCCCCAAGTTCGCATTTACTTGCTTCAGTTCGACGTATGGAAGCATTGGAAATTGAGGGAGACCGACCATGGCTTAAATTCATTAAGCAAGGTATGAAAAAGCTAAAGATTGAGCGTCCTTCAGAAAAAACCGATATCCTAGTTAGTTCAAATAATCCTGAAATCTTCATTAATCATCCTGAAGACCCTAAAAGAATTGCAGGGCAGCCTCGAGTATTTATTGGCTCAGTCGCATCTGGGAACACGCTTCTTAAAAATGCTCGGAAACGAGATCAGTTAAGAGATCAATTTGGGGTAAGAGCTTTTGAAATGGAAGGGTCAGGTACTGCTGAAGCCACGTGGGATCAACAAGTAGGCTACTTAATAGTGCGCGGCATTTGCGATTATTCTGATGATAGAAAAAATGATGATTGGCATTCCTACGCTGCACTTGTCGCTTCGGCGTACACAAGAGCATTACTCGAACAAACTCCTGTTATTCACCCTAAAATAACATTCCTAAAGATATTGCAAACATGCAAAGAACAGGTTATAAATCAAATGCAAGACCTTAAAGGAAGTGCAATTGATCGAAGCAAAAAGTACATTCCAAATCTGTACGTCAAACGCGCAGAGATAGAAAAAGAGTTCGACGAATTTCTAGATCAGCAAGAAAAAAACGCATGTGTTGTTGTTGGCGAAGCCGGAATTGGAAAGACTAACCTTCTCTGTCATTTATCTGAAAAGCTCATGGATAGTCGACCAGTATTATTCCTAAACAGCATGTATATCAACGGGTCACTTGAACAACATTTGATTGATGCTCTTAACGCGCAGGATTACCCTAATCTTGATCAGTTAATGCCAAATTTGAATGAAGCCCTAAACGAAAAAAACTTTGATTTGATAGTATTTTTAGACGCAATTAACGAATCCCCTAACCCACAGGCGATCAAAAGAGACTTGGCAGATATAGTTCAAAATAATATCGGTAACAGAATCAAATTCTATATTAGCTGTCGAGACATGGATTGGGAATTCTTCCTGAAGGATAATGAAGGATTCCTGGATCGCCTTTACTCAAAAAAAGGCCGCGTTTTCATGAAAAACGACCTGCGCTTCAATGAGTTTAATGCAAAAGAGTTCAAAGAAGCATGGACATTATATAAGCGGTTATATCAACTCAAGGGAACTCTTGTAAAGGAACTCAGGGCTATCTGTTTGCATCCGCTAATGTTGAGATTTCTTGCCGAAGGATTTGAAGGTCAAAATCTTCCTAGTGACGTTCGAAGAATTGAAATATTCGATCAATATTGGTTAAGGAAGCTCGAACATACAGGTAAAGAGAGTAAAGCCACAGAACAAATGTACAAATTCGTGGCCGAACTTAAGAAGAAACAAAAAAGCGAACTGCCAAAAACAGAAATAATAGCTCTTCTTGGTGATACAACAGCTGATTTAGAAACAGTGTTGAGTAAGATACTTAGCGAAAATCTTATTACCTATCTTAATTGGGAAGGGGATAGAGTAGTAGGCTTTGCTTACGAGGCATTTTTCGAATATGTCATGGCAAGATGGATAATTTACGGATCTGATTACCAATGGCAAAAAAAAGAACAAGCAGAAATAATCAATGATTTGAACAATTTTATCGATGAAGCGAAAAAATTTAGAATTATGAGGGGAACCATTCAGTATCTTGTAATGATGATGGAAGGAAAAAAACAGGATATTCATATATCCATGATAAACGAGATCCTTAAGTCCCAAGAACCTACCTGGGAAACGTTTGTAATAAATTTATCACGTAAACTCAAAAGGCCTGAAACCAGTATAGGTATAATCGGCAATTTAGCGATTAAAGGCAACTTTAAGGTCTTTGCGATAAAGACGCTAGGAGAACTTGGTGATAATAGAGTTACTGAGTACTTGATAAAAGCGCTAGATGACGAAGATTCTGATGTATGGAACGAAGCAATTAATTCCTTATCAGAAGTAGGAAGTAATGAAGCAGTCGAAGGCTTGATCAATGCACTTAAGGACAAACAAGACTTGTCTTTGCGTTATGCAATTGTAAGAGCGTTGTCAAAGATAAAAAACGAAAACATAACAAAAAAACTCTTGAAAATGGCAGATAACGCTGATGCTTATACTAAAAAATCTGTAATTGAGATATTAGGAAAAAAATGTACTGAAGAATCACTTGAATTCCTGCTAACCGCCCTTCAAGATACCGACGAAATGGTTGTAACATCAGCCACAGAATCTATAGGAAACATACTTTTTACAAGTGAAAATCTCCAGAAGAATTGGAATGACAAGGTAACTATTTCGCTTATTGAACTACTAAAAAGTCCAAATAAGTGGATTCGGATTAGCGCCTCAGAGGCACTAGGCATAACCCAGAATAGGGCAGCCATCAAACCGCTTCTTGGGTTGCTATCTGATGACGATAAACAAGTTAGAAGTCGAGCAATTGAAGCACTGGGTAGAATTGGCGGAAATGACATATTAACACCACTTATTGGGTTATTGAACGAGACCGATACAATTGTTGCAAAAAATGCTATAATTGCGTTGGGAATGATTGGTAGTAACAAAGCGATACCCGCGCTGGTCGACCTGCTTTGTAATAAGAAAACAGAAAACAGACGACACATATTTGATGCCTTCCAAGCCTTAGGAGTTGAAGCAGCACTTCCTTTACTAGTGCAAGTTTTGAGAGAGGGCACATCTACTCACATGAATTGTATAATCGAAGCTATTGGCGAGTTAAGAATAGATTCGGGAATTGAACCTTTGGTCGAATTCATGAAAAGCAATGAAGGACGATATGAAAAAGAGATTATGCTTGCTATTGAAATGATTGGTGGGGGAGAAGCAGAAAATATTCTTCTACAAATATCAAGAGAACAAGAGAAGAATCCCGACCTTAGATTGCTGGCTATTGATGGACTTGGCCGCATGAGAACGAAGAGCGCGGTCGATTTACTAACTTCTTTTGTAAAAACAAGCGATGAAAAAACTCGGATTCATTCGATAATCGCCCTTGGAAAAATCGGTGATCAAAATAGTGTTGAAACGCTTATAGTACCTATGAAAAGCGGCCAACCGAAAATACGGCAGGCTGTGGCTGACGCGCTAGGTGAAATTGGAGGAAATCAAGTTATGAAACCGTTAATCTCTTTCTTGACTGATTCCGACCCGCAAGTCAGAATATCCGCAATAGATTCCATAGGTAAACTTAAGAGTGGAGTTGGAGTGACACCTTTGCTTAACCTGCTTTCAACAGAATCGGATTATAATGCAAAAATATCGATTGTGCGGGCACTCGGGGAAATAGGAAATGCTAAATCAATCACGAGCTTAATGCAGATTTTTGAAGATAAAAGGCAAGTTGCCAAGGGCTTAAATTGGATGAACCAACCAACTTTCGGAAATCCGACAGAGCTTTGGAAAGAGACGGTAATTACGTTGGGCAAAATTGCAAGTAGATCGGCCACAGACAGGTTGATAAGGCTTTATGAAGATTTTATTCCTCCGAAGGAAGAGGAATGGTTCGAGGCTTTGGATTATAGGCTCGAGATCATCGAGTCTTTGGACATAATCGGAGATAGCGCAGCGATATTGCTTCTAACAAATATAATAAAATCACCTTTACCAAAATTCTCTAAATACAGGGCTGATTCTCATAACAATTATGAAAGCCGTGTTCGAATGGCAGCAAAGATTGCGCTAATTAATATCGCGAATAAAGAAAATCCGACATAATCATTAAAGAAATTTCTTGTTTTTAGTTAAGCAAATTCTAATGATAAATTTATGATAAATATGGTAATCAAAAGAAAACTTGCCGAATAGGCGCCCATGGTGAAAACCCCGCGGAGATTATCAAGCGCAACCCAGCAACCGTAACGCTGTTTTATGGTTCTGACGGAAAAACCTGCAGACTCATGGTTATGGCTGGAGAAAACGCGGTGCAAAAAGGCGTAAACGCAAACCAAATAGTGAAAGAGGTTGCACCGATTTTTGGCGGCGGAGGCGGCGGAAGACCCAACTTTGCACAAGGCGGAGGAACAAAATGCGACAAACTACCCGAAGCAGTCAAAGCAGCCGAAGAAGCAGTTAAGAAACAGTTGAAACACTAGTCGATAAAACCAATTACTTATTACAAATTTTGATGTTTTTTCTTAACTTTGCACATTTTAAAGGTAAAGCCTTTTAAGGCGAAAAATTTTTTTGTTTGATTGTTAGATTGCTTTTAAACACAAGGAGCTAGCGTAAAATGGTTGATGCACAAAAAGAGCAAGAAGAGAAGTCTGTTGACCAGCTAGAGCAGCTTCTGGATTGTGAGCGGAAACGTGCAGAAGATTATTTGACTAGGCTTAAGTATTTGCAGGCTGACCTTGATAACTTTAAGAAACGGTTTGACCGTGAAGCGGAGCAGACCAAGAATTACTGCACCGAACGCTTAGTCATCCAACTACTGGATGTTGTGGATGAGCTGGAGTTAGCGGTTAAAAACGGCGAAATCTCAACATCGCCCGAATCCTTGCTAGAAGGCGTGGAAATGACGCTGAAAAAGCTCAGAAAGGTTCTTGAGCAAGAAGGTGTCACTCCAATAGAAAGCCCAGAGGGCAAAGCTTTTGACCCCACACGTCATAACGCTATTGCCGCTGTAGAGCAAGACGATGTTGAAGACGGCACCGTGATTGAGGAAATAAGAAAAGGCTACATGATGAAGGGCAAAGTAATTCGACCCACCATCGTCAAAGTAGCAGTCAAACCATCAAAAAACAATCAAAGTAACCAAATGGAGGAAAAAAAGTAAATGAGTAATCAAAAAACAAGTGAAAAAGTATTAGGAATAGATTTGGGAACAACCAATTCAGCAGCCGCCATATATGAAGGCGGACACGCAACAGTTATCCCAAGCGCAGAAGGCCCTACAATGGCGGGAAAAATGTTCCCATCAGTTGTTGCCTTCACAAAAGACGGACAACTCTTGGTAGGTGAACCAGCGAAACGCCAAGCAGCCACCAACCCAGAAGGAACAATTTTTGAAATAAAACGCAAAATGGGCACTGACTACAAAGTCAACGTTTACGGAAAAGAGTACAGTCCCCAGCAAATCTCAGCATTCATACTGCAAAAAATAAAGAAGGACGCAGAAACCTACCTTGGCGGCACTATGCGCAAAGCAGTCATTACTGTTCCAGCACACTTTAATGACAACCAACGCCAAGCAACCAAAGATGCAGGAGAAATTGCAGGCTTCCAAGTCATGCGAATAGTCAACGAACCCACAGCTGCATGCCTCGCATACGGCATAGACAAGGTACAGCAAGAAATGAAAATTCTCGTGTTCAGCTTCGGCGGCGGAACACACGACGTCACAGTAATGGATTTTGGCAAAGGAGTCTTCCAAGTGCTCAGCACAAGCGGTGACACCCAACTCGGCGGAACAGACGTTGACAAAGCAGTCATGGACTACATTTTAGGCGAGTTCAAACGTCAAACAGGCATAGATGTCTCAGGCGACAGAATGGCAATGCCTAGGCTTAAAGAAGCCGCGGAAAAAGCCAAAATTGAGCTTTCAGCGCTGATGAGCACCGACATCGACCTGCCATTTTTAACAGCAGACGCTTCAGGACCAAAACACCTACACCTAACATTAACGCGAACTAAACTGGAATCTTTAGCGCAACCAATCGTGCAGCGAACACAACCTACCCTTCTGAAAGCTCTTGAAGACGCAAAACTGACGCCGCAAGGAATCGACAAAATCATTCTAATCGGCGGAATGACCAGAATGCCACTTGTTCAAAGGTTTGTTGAGCAAATCTTAGGCAAAGCGCCCGAACGTGGACTTGACCCCATGGAATGCGTTGCAATAGGAGCAGCCATCCAAGCAGCAGTCATAACAGGCGAAGTCACAGACCTACTTTTACTTGACGTTACACCATTGTCGCTCGGTGTAGAAACCATGGGCGGCGTACACACTAAAGTAATGGAAAAGAACACGACCATTCCAACTAAGAGAAGCCAAATCTTCACGACAGCAGCGGACTTCCAGACAGCAGTCACCATCCACGTGCTCCAAGGCGAACGTGCAATGGCAGGGGACAACGTTTCACTTGGCATGTTTAACCTCGTAGATTTGCCGCCTGCACCACGAGGCGTCCCACAGATAGAAGTGACATTCGACATCGACGCCAACGGTATAATGAACGTAACTGCCAAAGACTTAGGCACAGGAAAAGAATCAAAAATACGCATAACCGCATCCACCAAGCTATCTAAAGAAGAAAAGGAACGTTTAATCAAAGACGCCGACCAATACGCAGAGCAAGACAAAAAGAAAAGGGAAGAAGCTGAACTGCGCAACAACGCTGACAGCCTAGTCTACACGGCGGAACGAACAAAGACAGACCTTGCAGGCAAAATCACACAGGAAGAAATAGGAAAAATCGACGCGGCAGTAACAGAACTCAAAAACGCTCTAGCAAGCAATGACATGGTACTGGTGAAAACAAAATCCGACGCACTCCAGAAGGTACTGCAGGATGTCGGAACGAAGGTTTACCAGCAAGCAGCAGCAGAATACGCAAAACAGAAGGGACAGCAACAACCAGGCCAAGGACCAGAAGCAGGAACAGGACCCCAACCACCCCCAAGCGGCGGTCCTGAAGGTCCAGGTCCCGAAGAATCAGGTCAAGAGAGAGTGGTTGATTCAGAAGATTACAAAGTCAAATAAAATAATAGATGCTGATTTAGCGGTAAAATCTAATGGCTGAAAAACGAGACTACTACGAAGTTCTAGGCGTACAACGCAACGCATCAAAGGACGAAATCAAAGACGCTTACAGAAAACTGGCAATGCAATTCCATCCAGACCGAAACAAGTCTCCTGGAGCAGAAGAAAGATTCAAAGAAATCTCTGAAGCTTATGCTGTTCTCTCCGACGACCAAAAACGACAACAATACGATACCCTTGGCCATTCAGGTTTTGACCAAAGATACAGTTCAGAAGACATTTTCAGAGGTGCCAACTTTGACTCTGTTTTTAGAGACATGGGTTTCGGGGACATTTTCCGAACTTTCTTCGGCGGGGGATTCGGAGGCGAAAGAAGAAACATAGGCCAAGACTTAGCTTATGACCTTGAAATAACCTTGGAAGAGGCTGCTAACGGAGCCGAAAAAGAAATTGAAATCCCACGAACTGAAAAATGCAATGTATGCGAGGGTTCAGGCGCTGCCCCAGGCACTTCCGTTAAAATTTGCCCAAGGTGCGGCGGTTCGGGTCAAGTGCAAAATATGCGCAAAAGCGGCTTCGGGATGTACGTGCAAGTGACTGCTTGCCCAACATGTAAAGGAAAAGGCCAACTGATTGAAAAGCCATGTAGTAATTGTCATGGTACAGGGCGGGTTAGGATACGCCGTAAAATCACCGTTAAAATTCCAATGGGCATAGATGAAGGTAATCAGCTTAGGCTCAGAGGAGAAGGAGAAATGGCGTCTGACGATGGCGAACCAGGCGACCTCTATGTCGTCGTTCACGTTAAGCCGCACCCGCAATTTATAAGGGAAGGAGACGACCTATGGCACGTAGCCATAATCACTTATCCGCAAGCAGCATTAGGCGCTGAAATAGCCGTTCCCACCCTTGAAGGACCAACAACCATCAAGATTCATCCAGGAACGCAGGTAGGCGAAGTCATAACGTTGAAGGGAAAAGGAATGCCACATTTCAGGGCTTATGGCAAAGGCGACATACTAATACGCATAGGCATGTCAGTTCCAGAAAAACTTACGTTCCAGCAACGAACGCTTCTTGAAGAATTAGCAAAAGAATTCGACACTGAAGTGCAAAAAAGCCACAAATTCCACTTTTAACAGTTAATCTAAAGGCATTAGTAATCACTAACGTAAAATAATTTATGATTTTTTTTAAAAAAAATAAGAAAAGAAATTATTTAGTTAGATGCTTTCGCAGCTCGTCGTATGTTGCTTTTATGTCTTCAATTGAGCCTTCGTCTTCAATTGTTGATGTGTCGCCGAGTGGTGCTCCGGACAGTACTGCTTTAAGTAGTCTGCGCATGATTTTGCCGCTTCGTGTCTTTGGCAGCTTGTTAACTATAATAACAGCGTCTGGAGTGGCTATTGGGCCTATTGCGGTTCTAATCCGCTTAATGAGTTCTGCACGAAGTTCGTCTGACGGCGTGAAACCGCTTCTCAGAACAACGAATGCCACTGGAACTTCGCCTTTCACTGCGTCCTCTTTACCCATTACTGCTGCTTCCGAAACCGCTGGGTGCGCAACCAATGCACTTTCAAGCTCTACTGTTCCTATTCGGTGTCCGGCAACTTTGAGAACTTCGTCGGCTCTGCCAAGGAGCCAGAAGTAGCCTTCAGGGTCTCGGACAGCATAGTCGCCAGAATAGTATATTCCCGGCCACCTGCCAAAGTAAGTTTGCTTGAATCGATCGGGGTCTTTCCAAATTGTCTGCAACATTCCAGGCCATGGCGATTTGATTACTAGAAAACCTTTAGTGCCTGCTTGTACTGGCTGTCCCTTCTCATCGTAGATGTCAGCGTTGACTGCTGGCATTGGGAACGTTGCGCTGCCAGGTTTTAACGGTGTGAGTTCTATTCCTGAGGTGGGGGAAATCATAGATCCGCCAGTTTCCGTTTGCCACCAGGTGTCAATTATTGGGAGTTTTTCTTTGCCAACGACGCTGTAGTACCATTTCCACGCTTCAGGATTTATTGGTTCGCCTACTGAGCCTAGAATGCGTAGGGTGCTTAGGTCATGTTTTGTTACCCATTGTTCACCGAATTTCATGAACATTCTGATGGCGGTTGGTGTAGCGTAGAGGATGGTTATGCCGTGTCTTTCAATTATGTCCCACCATCGGTCTTGCGCGGGGTAATCAGGTGTCCCCTCAAAAATGAATGCGGTAACGCCTAGGCTTAACGGTGCATAAACGTTGTATGTGTGCCCGGTAATCCAGCCGATGTCAGCAACACACCAAAAAATATCCTCGTCAGTTGGGTTAAAAGCCCACTTGAGCGTCCAATAAGCCCAGACAAGGTATCCGCCTATCCCATGCTGAACACCTTTTGGTTTCCCTGTAGTTCCTGAAGTGTAAAGGATGAATAGCGGGTCTGTAGATTTCATGCTTTCTGGTTCCACGTAGGCGTCTGCGCCTGCGTTTGCAAGAGCATCATGATACCATACATCTCTACCTTCCTTCATCTGAACAGGTTGACCAGTCCGTTTTACAACAATAACTTTTTCAATATTAGGCATGTTTGGTAATCCGCGGTCTGCGTTGTCTTTAATGGCGATTGATTTTCCTCTTCGGAAGGAACCGTCTGCTGTTACTAGGATTTTTGCTCCACTGTCATTTACTCTGTCGGTTAATGCTTCAGCACTAAATCCTGAAAAGACTACTGTGTGGACTCCACCGATTCTTGTTGTTGCAAGCAAAGTTATTGGCAACTCAGGAATAACGGGGAGGAAAACTGCGACGCGGTCGCCTTTTTTGATGCCGAATTCTTTTAGTACTTTTGCAAGTTTGTTTACTTCTCGGTAAAGTTGATAGTAACTGTAAGTTTTTACTTCTCCCATTTCGCCTTCCCAAATGTAGGCAAGCTTGTTTTTACGGTTACTTTTCACGTGCCTGTCTAGGGCGTTGTAGGAAATGTTTAGTTCTCCATCAGGGAACCACTTGTAAAACGGCGGGTTAGAATCATCAAGGACCTTGCTGAATGGCTTAAACCAATCGATGGCTTTTGCTTTTTCCACCCAATATTCCTGCGGATTCTTTATTGATTTCTCCCATTCTTGCTTTCGTTTTTCTCCATTAGAAAATTTTGCAATACTTGGACAAAACTTCTCGTCAAATGGTAAACTATCTTCTGACATTTCACTCAACCTAAATTGCTGGGAAGGGTAAACTCTAAAGAATATAAGTTTTTCAGTCATTTTATTGAAAAATAAAAAAGGAATTAGTTATTTTAGTTATTTTTTAGCTTGTAGGGTAAATTGGTAAGACAGTTTTATGGTTGGCTTCATTTAAGATTTCAGCTACGCCAAGATATACTGCGCTTAAGCCGCATATGACGCCTTCAATGCCAGTGATTGTGTTGAACGTTACTGATCCAAACAGAGTGGGGTTGTTAGTTAACTCTCTTATTGTTAACATGAAGAATAGTATGGTTAAGCTCCCGAATACGAACTGCAAAGCGCGATTAGCCTTCAATGTACCAAAGAACATGGCGAAGGTAAAGATTCCCCACATTATGAAATATGCCGCCATTGAAGCCGCAGAAGGAGCACTGAATCCACTTAGGAACGAAAGCTTCGGTAAAACCAAAAGCATCACGAGACTCCACCAGAACAAGCCATAGGACATGAAAGCTACAGTACCGAAAGTGTTGCCTTTTTTGAACTCCATTATTCCAACAATAACCTGTGCTAATCCTCCGTAAGCTATGCCCATAGCTAAAATCATTGTGTCCAGAGGAAAAGCCCCTGCGTTAACCAAGTTAAGTAGAACAGTAGTTACGCCAAAGCCTAAAAGTCCTAGCGGTGCTGGATTCGCCAATTTCGTTACCAGATCGTCACTCATTTTTAGTGTTTTCCCCAAGTTCGCTGTATTAACCCTTGAATTCTGCAGTTTCATTTTAAAGCTTTTCGGGGGATTTCATACATTTTTCTTTCTTGATGCCTATATTTGCCAATTTCTAAGACTAAAGATTCAAGCGTTTTTATAGCTTCATCTGCACAACGAGAATAGCAATTTTTCCGTTGTCTGCCCCATTCCAACCCTTTTTTCTTAAAGTGTTTAGTTATCTTTTCTTTGCTTAACCATGTTTAGATTGATATATTGCCTTACGAGTTAGCCGCAAAGTTTATTGTAATCTAATAATTATACTAGAATCCGCACATTCTAAATAGCGACATGATTTTTATGAAGCTTGAAACGAAAATCAAAGAAATTATACCTAGAACTTCTGATGTAACCAGTTACAGGTTTTCCAGACCGCCTGAATTAGCTTACAAGCCGGGGCAATACTTTTTCACAACTATAAAACAGGGCGACAAAGAGTTAACTCACCATTTTAGTTTTAGCAGCAGCCCAACAGAAAAAGAACACTTTGAATTTACTAAAAAACTGACTGATCACGAATATTCAATGGCTTTAAAAGCCGTTAAAGTAGGCGACTGGGCAAGAATAGACGCGCCATATGGACAATTCACTTTTGAGGGTGAGTATCCCAAAATCGCGTTGCTTGCAGGAGGTATAGGAATAACCCCCTTTGTGAGCATATGCAAATACGCCGCAGACAAACGCTTGAACTCGAAAATTACGCTCTTCTATGGTTGCCGCACGCAAAATGATATAGCATTCAAACAAGAACTTGAGAAAATGCAAGAAGAAAACAAGAATTTAAAAGTCGTTTTTATCGTTAACGAAGCAACCAGTCAATGGAAAGGTGCAACCGGCGTAATCACTGCAGATATGATTAAGAAGGAATTGCCTGATTACATGGAAAACGTGTTTTATGTTTGTGGACCGCCGCCGATGGTTGCAGCGATGAAGACACTTGTCGTAAGCATCGGCTTGCAGAAAGCACAGTTAAAACTGGAGTATTTTACGGGTTACCCGTAAACAAAAAAATATTATGGGTAGAACCTGCGGGTTGTTCTCGGAAATGGAATAGCGTCGATGATGTTGTCTAGGTCAAGCATCCAAGTTATCAATCGCTCTAGTCCCATGCCGAAGCCAACATGGGGCACGGTGCCGTAGCGCCGTAGGTCAAGGTACCATTCGTAATCTTCAGGTTTCAAGCCCTGCTCTTTCATACGTTGAATAAGTATGTCCTTGTCTTCTTCTCTTGCTCCGCCTGTGCTGATTTCGCCTATCCGTGGAACCATCATATCAACCGACATTGCAACTTCAGGATGGTCAGGGTACGTCTTGCAATAAAACGCCTTAATCGCTGTAGGGTAATCATAAACGAAGAAGGGTTTGCCGAAATCTTCAGCTAAAACCTTCTCGTCCTCGTAACCTAAATCAACACCCCAATTTAACGCTTGATTTTTAACTTTAAGTCTATTGATTGCTTCTTCATAAGTTATCCTTGGAAACGGAGTCTTTACTGCTTTCAACTTTGATATGTCAGCGCCTAACTCTGCAAATTCTTTTTGACATTTGTCGCCGATGCTTTGGCAAACATGCATCATTAAGCCTTCTTCAAACTTCATTAAATCATTCATATCCGCAAACGGCCATTCGCCTTCAATGTGCCAGTACTCAGTTAAATGCCTAATTGTCCTGCTTTTTTCAGCCCGAAACGAGGGAGCGATGCAATAAACATTTTCTAAAGAATAGATTAAAATTTCCAGATAAAGCTGAGAACTCTGCGTCAGGTAAAGGTCTTGATCAAAATATTTTAAGCCGAAAAGAGTTGAGCCGCCTTCAACTGCCGCGGAAATAAACATCGGCGGCGAAACCTCTGTGTAATCTTGGCTTTTGAAGTATTCGCGTGTTGCTTCTAACACGTCAGCGCGAACCTTCATGACTAAATTCATTTTTCGGCTGCGAAGCCAGAGGTGCCGCATGTCACGGATGAATTCTTCGCTTTTATCTTTCGCAATTGGAAAGGTTTCTGCTAAACCGATAATCGTCAAGTTTTCTATGCTTATCTCGTATCCGCCTGGGGCACGCTTGTCCTGTTTGGCGGTGCCTTCAAGCGTGAGTGAAGATTCAATTGTTAAGCGTAGTGCTTCGTTCCAGCAGGGACTAGTTTTTTTAACTGTACATTGGATTACTCCCGTTGAATCGCGGATTACTAGGAAAACAAGTTCTTTTCCTTCACGTTTACGGTAAACCCAGCCGCGTATAGTTACTTTCTGGTCTAGACAGCATCCTTCTAAGATTTTGCTTATTTTTACTAAAGCCATCAAGCATCAACCGTTTCCATTAATACTTATTTTCAAACCTAAATGCCTATCGATTTTAGGCTTTTAACTTTTAGATACATTTGACCAAAATATTTTTTCTTTAAAAAAGAAAGAGCCATTTACGGAATAACATATCTGAGGATGCTGGTTCCCAAACAAACAGCAGAACATCTATGCCTAACATCATTTCTTTCTAAACCTAACGATTTCAGTATCGCGAATCATCCATAAAAAAAGGGGAATCGCGGGTGACATCTCCACCTTGGTCGGGGTTCAAATCCTCCTCCAATAAAAAATAATGAAATTAATAGGGGCTTTATGGTGAAACTACGTGGCTCACATGGAGAGGAATCTCAAAAGTCGGCTGGAATTGACGAGCCCAACCCATGTTGAAGCACATCAACGCCATAACGGAGTAGACTTTTAACCGCGCTTACCCTGCTTCCAGGCACACATGCAACACCATGAATTAAACCATACAAAGACAGAAACGTCATGGTTAGAAACCTAGATTTCGAATAGAACACAAGCATTAAAACAAAAAGAGACAATTTCGAAATCCCACTACTCGACGTCCGTAGAAAGCTCATCATTCAACTTCTCGCAAGGATTATCTCTTCAATGGAAAAAGTTAAGGGTTTTGCTTAATTCCCGTCAACAATCAGGGAAAAAGCGGCTGCATCTCCACTTTAGTCGGGGTTCAAAATCTTAAGTCATTAGGTCTAAGAGGTTGAGGCAATAAAAAAAGAAAAAGGGAAATTAGGCGGGAGAAATAGTTTGGGGTTGGGATATAAATTAAGAGCGGCGTAAAGAGCGTTTGGATTCAAAATTGGTTGGTTTATTTTCTCCCGCAATTCTTAAATCGCCCTTGTTATGAGCATATTTAGATTAATAAAATGCAAGGCTCTGGCGAAGGAAAATACAAACTTAAAGCATTGAAGATTTCAGCTATTGCAATCTTTAGCGTTGTAATAGTTGAGCTTTCGATAGGCTGGATTGTTAAAAGTTTAGCTATACAGAGCGACGGTTTACATGCATTGCTTGATGTTGTGTCAACTATAATGTTGTTTTTTGCAGTTCGCGCTTCAATTAAGCCTCCTGACGAGGAACACACTTACGGACATGAGAAGTTTGAAACCATAGGTGGACTCATTGGTGGAGTAGTCTTAATTGCAGTTGCATTCTTAATTTTTTACGAAGCCGCAATAAGATTGATAGAGAACACGCAGATTGTTAAAGGAGTAGAGTTTGCGGGTTTCATTGCGATAGGCTACGCTCTTTTTATTGCTTCTTTAAGAGTTACGGTTTTCAAGAAAACCGAGCATATACAAAGTCCCTCTATGAAAGTCGGTTTTTACGACGCTGTTTCAGATTTAAGCTCAACTTTGCTGGCTCTGCTGGGGTTTGGCTTAGCTACTTTAGGCTTTTATTATGGAGATGCGTTGGCATCAATTCTCCTCGGAGTTATGCTTAGTTATTTGAGCGTTAAGCTCGTGCGATCCAGTGTGATGGAACTAAGCGATACGGCATCAAAGGAGCTTGTGCAGAAAACAAGAAAAGTGATTCTTTCACATGAGGGCATCGTGAAAATTGAAAACCTGAAAGTTCGCAAAGTAAGCTCTAAAATTTTCATTGATGCATCCGTACAAGTTCCAAGCCATATGCCGTTGGAAGAGGCGCATTCTTTAGTATCTAACATTGAAGTTGACTTGAAGCAAGCTCTTGGCAATGTAGACGCCACCATCCATATTGAACCATCAGAAAAAGAAACAAAAATGGACCAGCTAGTAGAAAAACTAGCAACTGTGGAGGGCGTAAAAGAGGTGCATGAAATCTCCACTATTTACACTGGCGGTAAATTCTACATTACCTTGCACGCCTACGTGGATCCTGAGCTGTCAGTTGAAGAAGCACATAAAATAGCTGAAACTATCGAACGAAGAATGAAAGCTGAAATTAATCCGCTTGAAAACGTTACTGTACATATAGAGCCTTCTGGTATTGCGGTTCCTGCCGCCGAGGTGAACGAAACACAGCTTAGCAAAGTCATTTACGAAGTTGCCAAAGGCATCGGTGGTAACCTGCAAATAAAGCGAATAGTAACTTACGCTGCTGAGGGTAAACGTTACATTAACATTGACTGCTGCTTCACCAAACAGATTCATATAAAAGAAGCCCACAGGATTGCCTCACAGGTTGAGAAAGAAACAAAAGAGCGCTTTGCAAACGCGGTTGTCACAGTTCATATTGAACCAGAATGCCCATAAATTTTAACAATCGCTTAATAAACTAAAAAAAGATTCTTTATTCCCAACATAACTTTGTGATTGCAAAATCACAACAACAGCAAAAAGAAAATCAGTTATTTTTCAGAAACAAAAACACTTTAATGGTTATAATCACATACTAACTTGCATTAACGTGTAAGAGTGCCATGAGAATGCTATCTCATTCAGCCATAGTTAAATTGAAAGCGATACTGATTATTGACCTTATCATTATAGGCTCGGCTGCAGGAGCCTACCTTTATCTTCAAAATCAAGGCGTGATAGCAGCGACGCCTAAGCCCGCTAAGTTTACCCTAACAAACCTAACCATCAATCCACCTGAAACAAACGTGACAGATGCCGTAGAAATCTCAGTTAACGTAACAAACGTCGGCGCTTTAGAAGGCAACCAAACGCTAAACCTTGAAATCAACAATGCAATAAAAGACACCGAAAACGTAACGCTCGAGGGCGGTGCGTCTCAACTTGTCCAGTTCACCGATATCGAAACTACACCTGGCAATTATACCGTTCAAGTCGGCGATTTGACAGGAATGTTCGTAATTAACCCTGCTCCTCCGGGATCAAGCAAAATAATTTTATACAACCTCGTTTTTGATCCATATGAAGCTTGGCCAAATCAACCAGTTAACGTGACCGCCACTGCAAAAAACCCAACCACTCAATCGGATAGCCTTTATGTTATTGTAACAGTTGATGGTGCCTTGGTAGAAGCAAGAGTTATTCAAGTGAACGCAAGTACAACCCAAACTGTGGAATTCACGGTTAACGCAACAACAATAGGAACGCACACCGTCAAACTGAACACTTTAGGCGGAGAATTCACAATAGTACAGACTGGCTACCACACGCTTGAAATTGCCAGATCCGGCGGTGGTTCCACACCCTTGCCTTTTACACTCAACGGAGTAACCCATGATACGCCATATATTGCGCTTCTGCCAGTAGGACAATACACCGTATCTTGCCCAACCCCCTTTAGTGTTGGGACTGGAGTTTTAGCATTTTCCTATTGGAGCGACGGATCAACTAGCGCAACAATTACTTTCACGTTAAATGACTGGCTAATATTAGTTGCAACCTACACCTTAATCAGCGGATATGCATCTTGCCCGTCGCTGTACACGTGGAATGGAACAGGCTACTCTTATGTTACTGACGTTTCAAACGCTGGCTGGTTAGGATACATGGGCTACATGACTAGTAACGGCAACATCGTGTATATCGGAGGAAATCCATGGGACAACGTAAAACTTGACAAAAACTTGCTAGCAATAAAAAACATTAATGGCAACAATTACTATGACATGACTCTTTTTCAACAAGCGGATGAAATCTTCTACTTGGACGCAGCGTACCTGCTAGTTGTTGACCACCCAGTAGGTACCGACGTTTACTCAAGTGTAACCAATTACCTAAACCAAGGCTTAAACGATCAAATCTACACAGTTAACCAAACCAGCGTAATATCACCAGTCAGTGCAACTTATGTTTGGGGACCAAGCGGCACCAACGCGAAAGAGGAAAATGTATTACCTCAAATTTCAAAGCTTGACGGTGTCTTCACGCCTGGCAACAATGGGGCTCTTAGTCCGTCATGGAACAACATCTACTTAAACCAATTAACGCTAGACTTAGGTAACTTATCCTCTGCAAAACAAATCAAACTTGTAATCAACGGAATGGTTGATTGGGGATCACCTGGCGCTTATGACAATTGGGTAAACAGCTTTAAAGCGGCAGCTGCCCAAGGACTTGTACCAAATGGCACGCAAATTACTCCACCCTCATACATGGAAGTTAAATATCCAAACGGTACGTGGATTCCTGTCCCACAGGACAGGCAGATGCCAATACCTTCAGATTCTAACCCTAGAACTTTCGTGGTGGACTTAACAGGCCTATTTCCCACAGGCTTAAGCGATTACCAGATTAGAATTGTCAATTGGTGGAATGTAACCTACGACTACATTGGAGTTGACCTTACTACTCAACAGAAAATAACAGTTCAAAAAATTAGCCCCATCGCAACTCTAAGCCAAGTGTGGGATACCAACTCAACGTCTTCCGGAAACTTCACACGATATGGCGATGTAACCGCGCTAGTTCAAAATGCAGACAACATGTATGTAATCGGACGACAAGGCGACCAAGTTACTCTGGACTTTCCAGTCAGCAATCTCACGGCACCAGCCAAGGGCATGGAAAGAGATTATTTCTTTTTTGTAGCGTGCTGGTTTAAAGATCCGCCTGGAGGATGGGGCTATGGATTCAGCTTTACCGTTGACCCGTTGCCTTTCATGGGCATGAGTGGATTTCCGTACACGACAGCTGAAAGCTACCCCTACGATTCAGCGCACTTGGCATATCTGAAAGAGTACAATACACGTGTAATACCTCCTCCTTCATGACCCAAGTTTTCTTGCCAAAACTGAAAGAAACTGACGAGGCGGCAAAGATATGGAAGATTTAAAAGGTTCTCTTCATATTTTGATTATTAAAAATTTATCGAGACCTCCGCATGTCGTTCATACCTGAAGCCTCTAATCTGTATCATGGAGCGTTTACTCGTGGACTTTTATATGGATTAGTTGTTTGTACTGCCTCACATCTCCGTTACATCGCAAGTCACTTTGCATGTGTAGGTGCTTCTCTCAAAGGCGGTGCAGTAACTATAATTTTTAACTCGATACCGTTGGCAGGTTACGCCTGGATTGTTGGTTTAATCGGTTTATTAAGTGATTTGGAAACCGTTTTCTCGCCAGCACTGCTTATAAGAGGAATACTGGTTGACTTCCTAACAAGGCACCCGAATTTGAATTTAAGAAGTGAGTTTCAATGGCAGGTGCAGGAAACTAATAGTGCTTGAATTAGCACATTGATAAACTCATAATTCAACTATACCAATTAAAATGGGAAAAAAATGATCTGGGAAATCATAGGCGACATACTAAGAATTGCAGTACTTGCAGGACTTGGGGTAGCAGGGATACTTACCATTTTAATATGGAAGAAGAACTTAGCGACAAGAATAACTTACATTAGGCTAGTCATTCAGGCGGTCGCTTTTGCAGCCATATTTTATGTGTTCACCTATTCTATTCCGCTTCTCTATGTGCTAATTGTTGTTTTTGCAATGACTATTGTTTTAGGTCGACTGTATTGCGGGTGGCTTTGCCCATTCGGCTTACTCATGGATCTATTGATTCCACTAAGAAAAGCGTTCAGCATTCGCTACCGAAATATTCCTGAAAAACTTAACAAGAGCCTACATCAATCAAGATACGTAATACTGTTGTTTTTCTTGTTTTTACCCGCTGTCTTATGGCGAATCCAACCGCCTCCAAATTTCAACTTTGCCGTTGTTATGGCGCAACTACTGGCTGGTCCCTTCCGAATATACAGTGTTCTGCTTGATCCCATGATTCCACTAGTTGTTCCATGGAAGGGCCCATTAGTTGTTAATCAGATTAACCTTAATTACCCCTATGCTCAAGACATCATCACTTATGCTGGCCAAAATATAAGTCAAATAATCGCTATTACTTTTGTCGGTTTGACGCTGGTGGGCTCCTTCTATATAAGAAGAGTTTGGTGCCGCTTCTGCCCAACCGGCGCCTCATTAGCAGTTGTGAATAGGTTTAAGGGTTTCAAGTGGGCACCTCTGCTTCATATTGAAAAAGATGAGGAAAAATGCACAAAGTGCGGCGTTTGCAAGAGGGTATGCCAATTGCAAGTACCAGATGTGTATGAACAGAAGGGAGGAAAAATAAACACTTCAATGTGCATGTTATGCTTGCGATGCGCCGAAATGTGCCCCTACGAAGATGCCTTAAAAGTGAAGCTTGGAAATAAAACAGTATTCAAATCAAGAAACTGGCTAGAACCATCAACAAGTGAGTGAAGAAAAAAATGAAAAGCGAAAAAACTGAAAAAAAGTACACACCTGAAATCTCTACAAAAGAAATAGAGGAACTTAGAAACTCTATCAAAACGGCGTCTCAGAAAATTATGGCTGAGAATATTGAGCGCATGAAAAAAACTGACCCTAACAGGCCTGAAGCCATGAAGTATTTTGATGAAATCGCAAACTTGTTTGGTAAACGTCCAACTGAGATTCTGGCTGAGAAGGAGAAGGGAAAGAAAGTTATTGGTTACATGTGCTTGTTTGCTCCGACAGAGCTGATTTTAGCGGCTGATGCCATTCCAGTCAGGGTAAATTCAGGCTGGTATGATGCTTCTAAAGTTGGCGACAGGGTTGTGCCAGTGGAGGTTTGCCCAGTTATTCGTTCAACTATAGGCGCGGAAATGATTGGGCTTTCGCCTTTTCTTGAGTTGAGCGATGCTTTGATTAGTGTTTTAACATGTGACGGAATGACTAAACTGAGCGAAATTTTAAGTGATTACAAGACTGTTTGGGGAATGAATATTCCAAGGGTTAAAGATTCTGCTCATTCACTTCGTTTTTGGAATGATGAAATAAAACTCATGAAAGCGCAAATTGAGGAATTTACGGGCAACAAAATTACAAGGAAAAGCTTGAAAGAGGCTATTGAGCAGACACAGAAGGCAACAAAAGCTTTTCGCCGCTTACAGGATTTGCGTAAAGGTCAACCAGTAATTATGGGCAGAGACGCTATGCTGGTTAATCAAGCATACTTGTGGGATGATAAAGTGCGGTGGACGGAGAAAACTGAGGTCTTATGTGATGAACTGGAAAAAAGAGCGCAGAGGAAAGATTGGGTTTGTTCTCCTGAGACCCCGCGGGTATTAGTAACTGGTACACCGATGTTTTGGCCTGATAATTGGAAGCTGCCAACTCTGGTTGAGGAAGCTAATCCTAAAGGCATTATCGTTGCAGACGAGCTTTGTTCAGGCGAGAAAATTCTCTACGACCCAGTCGGCGTAGATGAATGGACCATGGATGACATGCTTAACGCTATTGGAGAACGGTACCTTATGGCTTCCACTTGCCCCTGCTTCACTTCAAGCGACGGAAACGAAGACAGGATCAACTGGCTATTAAACAAGGTTAAGGAATGGAACGTTCAAGGCGTTATTTACTATGTAGTGCGAGGCTGCATGCTCTACGCAATGGAATATAACAGAATCAAGAAAGCTCTTGACAAAATAAATATTCCCATGTACTATCTTGACACTGAGTACACTAGGGAAGACGTTGGGCAAATGAAGACGCGTGTTGAAGCGTTCCTTGAGATGTTAACGGCAAGAGCGGATATTTAGGGGTGAATTCATGATTACTGTCGGAATAGATTTAGGCACTCAAAAAGTAAAAGCGGTAGTGCTAAAAGATGATGCTGTTGTTTCAAGGGGGCAAGCTTTCTCAGGGTTCGACCCTGCCAAAGCCGCTGAAGAAGCAGTAAACGAAGCATTAAAAGACGCCGACCTGAAGATTTCTGATGTAGTTTATTTTGTTGCTACGGGGTCAGCTATGGAAATGGCGCCTTACGCTAAAGGCACTGTAAGCATGATGGGCGCTGACGCTAAAGCAGGAGTTTACCTTTTTCCAAAAGCCAGAACGATAATTGATGTCGGCGCTGAAGAGGCAAGAGCCGTTAAATGCGATGAGAAAGCACTTATGGTTGATTTTATCGTTAACGAAAGGTGTGCTGCTGGTGCAGGAGCATTCATAGAGGCTATGGCGCGAGCGTTAGAAGTGAAATTGGAGGAGATGGGCCCGCTTTCACTTAAGGCGGAACGCGCAAGCCCCATAAACGCTTCCTGCGTTATCTTCGGCGAATCAGATGTTGTTTCGCTTATTCACCGACAGGAGTCTAAACCTGAAATTGCCCGGGCGGTTTTTGATGCGATGGCTGACCGAATTTCATCCATGGTTCAAAGGTTAGGCGTAAACCCCGATGTGGTTTTGATTGGCGGCGTAGCTAAGGACGTTGGTTTTGTTGCGTCACTGAAGAGAAAGCTGGGGGTTGATGTGTTGATTCCTGATTTTCCTGATTATGCTGGTGCTTTAGGTGCAGCTCTTACAGCGGCAACCCGAGCTAAGGAGGGTAAAAAATGAAAGAGCCAAGCAGTGTTAGAGAGGAATTTGAGTTTTGGCGTTGGCGTGAATACCATCACGTGGTCTCTGGCAAGAAGTGGACAAGCAGGGACATAATCACTGCAGGCGTTGATGTTGGTTCAGTCAGTTCTAAAGCTGCCATAATGATTAATGGTGAAGCGTACTCTTGGGGAATAACACGAACTGGCTCTAACAGTCCTGAAAGCGCCAAAAAAGCTTTAGACTGGACACTGGAGGGAACTGGGCTAAAAGTCGGTGACCTCAAATACATTGTTGGCACAGGTTACGGGCGAGTTAACGTGCCCATGGCAAACAAAGCGATAACGGAAATTGCTTGCCACGCTAAAGGCGCAAATTACATTTGGGGACCAAGCGTCCGAACCGTGCTGGATGTTGGAGGACAAGACATCAAAGCCATCCGCTGTGATGAGACGGGCAGAGTTGTTTCTTTTTTGATGAATGATAAGTGCGCGGCTGGAACAGGCAGAGGCATGGAAGTTTTCGCTGATTTGCTAAAGATTCCTATCGAAGAAATCGGTGCAATCTCACTGAAGGTTGATGAAGAGCCGCCGCCAGTAAGCTGCACGTGCGTGGCTTTTGCAAAAACCGAAGCAATGGGACTGTTGCGTAAGGGCTGGTCTAAAGAAAAAGTGTTGGCTGCTTACACGCGGGCTATGGCAGTGCGCATGGCTAACTTGATCAACAGGGTAGGTTTAGAAAAAGAACTTGTTATCACTGGGGGGCAGTCGAAAAACATTGGAATCGTGAGCAGAATAGAGGTTGATTTGGGCGTGAAGTGTTTGCCGATGCCTAATTGGAGGGAAAACGGTTTAGACCCAATGGTTGCTGGCGCATTTGGTGCAGCGCTTTTTGGTAAGGCGCTGTATGAGAAGGCGCAAAAATCTTAGACGGAGAGTGAGGGCTATTATTACGCATTATGGCTACAGTGATGGTTCAGGCGAGTATTATATAACTATTGACACAGACAAGTGCAGTGGCTGTGGCAAATGCGTTAAGCAGTGTTCCCAATCTGCTCTTCAGATAGAGGCTATGCTTATTGACCTTGAAGATAAAACTGTAGCGTCAGTTGTGGAGGAGCATCGGAAAAAAATAAAGTACACTTGCTCTTCCTGCAAACCCGAAACCAACAACGCTCCATGCGTATTAGCCTGCGAGAACAAAGCAATCAACTGCACATGGAAGCCACAAAAACACATTTAATCCTAACTTTTCAATAGTTTTTAACATTGTGACTCACTTTCTCATCAGCTCCAGAAAATCGGGTATTTAACATGTCCAAGAGCTTGAGTCGAATCCGAAACGTACTATTCATTGTTTTTGATTTCAATGTATATTTTTCCGTTTTCGATTTTGCATCGGTAGCTCAACAGCTTTACTTGCGGGATTTCTTGGTATTGCCCATTTCGCACATCAAACTTCCAGCCATGACATGGACACATAACCACGTAACCTTTCAGGATTCCTCCTTCAAAAGAGCACCCCTCATGCGGGCAAAGGTTTGACACTCCAAAAACTTCGCCGCCTTGCCGCACCAGCAAAATAGGCCTGCCCCTGACACGCACGGGTTTCATGTGGCCTTCCTTGAGTTCGCTCTCTTTTATGGATGGTACAAAACCCGTTTTGCTCATGAACTCCGCCTTCAAGACTACTTACTCGGGAATGTTCTAAAACCTTGTCTAAAACCAACGTAACTAAACTCTTCACATGTAAAAAGAGCACTGTTTCATGTAGAAAGTGCGGGAATTACTTCTATGTTGAACTATGTTGAATCATATTTGAAGCATATTAGAAGCATCTAGTAGACTAGGAGGGTAGGTTGTGCACACACAAATCGCTAGGCTAAAGAGCCATGTAAGCTTCCTTAAAAGTATCAAGTTGCAGCTAACTTTAGCAGCGTTTAATGCATTGGTTTATAAATTGAAAAATCAATTAAAGATAGATGCAAAATGAGACTTAAGAGAAAGCAATCTAGCGATTCTGCAGGTCAAGAGGACCCGCCGAAAAAAAAGCAGAAGGGTATTCAGGTAGCTAAAGTTGAGGTTTCTGACAGCACAGTAAAGTTTTTTGTTGCCAAAGGTTTGGGTAAAAAACAATGGATTGTCGTCAAGGAAATTCCAGTTTATGAGATAACACACATTGAGAATTTTGGGAACCAGTTAAGCGTAACGTGGAAGGGTGTTACTGACGCGTTTTTCACCAAGGAAAAGACCGATTTATTTGGTAAATTGGTCGGTCAAGTTAACGGAATGCTTGCGGACCATCTTGAGGATCAACGGAAATCTAAGGAGAACAACGAGAAAGAGGAGAAAGCCTCTCTGAGACGAAACGAGTTGTTAGGGGTAATTAACACTTCAGTAGGCATCATTGACCATTCGTTTGATGTCCTGATTGGCTTGCAGGCGAAGCGAATAAATTGGCAACGGATAGAAGGCTACTCCAACGATTTTGGTGAGAACCTGAGTTTCTTGGGGCAAACGATGCCGCCTTTTAACTTGGACTTTTCAAAAATTTCTTCCGCCGTAAAAAGCCAGATTCCAAAAGAAGCCTCAAACGAAGCCTACAGCATCTTAAAAGCGGCGTACGGGTACTTTCACGGCTTAAGCGTTGATGATGAATTTAAAGAGAATCATCCGAACTTTCAGGATGCGAAAGCAGTGATTTCAGCGTATTTCATGTTAAACGACCTTTTACTCGGCAAGGTTGTTGGAGACAAAGAAAACAAGGAAGAAATCAGTCAGCTTGAAAGCGTCCTGCAGAATTTAGCTGCCGAGACTAACTTCAAAGTTAACATTGATGAGCTAAAGAGCACCATCAATAAAATCGATGTTGATAGCAATAGAGAAAGCGTTATTGAGCGCAGCCGAGAAATTTTCAAGGAACAACTAAAACAGCAATTAAAACCCAGTGAGGAGTTTTTAACCACAACCCAATGCTCCCCTAAAAACGAGGTCAGCACTGAACCAGTTGCACCTCCAACAGATGTTACGCAACCTGCACCTCAACCTGTACCTGAAGCATCCATGCCTCCAGGTTCCAGTCCTGAGGTTCAAGCTTAGGCTTTCCACTTGTGGTTGTATATGGAAATGCCGTTGGAATGACCATAGCGTTGGTGGCAGTAGGCTACTTTATTTGTGTGGGCAGGCGGGGGAAACGCAAACATGGTATCGTAAACCGTCATATAGTATCGTAAATCATCATATATTAGAAAGAATGATTCTTAATAGTTATAGGTATGCCGTTACTGTGATATTGCTTGAGGATTCGCTATCTTTATTTACAGTCTCCTCATAATGAGTTGGCAGGCATGAGGGATATATAGATTGGCGAAGAATCCACAGTCAAAGGATGATTCATTAGAGGCTTTAGACTTCATAGTAAACGTTCTCAAAGAACATGAG
Source organism: Bathyarchaeia archaeon (assembly GCA_050010515.1). GTDB lineage: Archaea > Thermoproteota > Bathyarchaeia > Bathyarchaeales > Bathycorpusculaceae > Bathycorpusculum. Next base: position 17,116 of record JBEKKX010000006.1, on the reverse strand, counting down.
AAAGATTTAGACAAATTGATTAATGAGTTGGCAACGGTTACCGAGCAACTTGGAGACACAGGCGAATTAAGTGGTAAAGTAGAAAAAGTTGAAGAAAAAATAAACAGTCTACAGAAAGAAGTAACAAACTTGATCACCTACATGTCAAGCAGCACACCCAGCACACCCAAAGAAGCACTTCCTGCAGCAGTCAAAGAGCAAACAAGTCAAACTGCACCTGTTCCGGTGCTTCAGGGTAAACCTTCCGTGATTTTGCGGTGCAAGCAGTGGGAAGATTTTCAAACTTTAGCTTTCCAAGCTCAAACGTTGTCTTTTTGCTATAAGGAAGATGAGAAGGTTTTCCAAGCTGATGCGCTTAAGGGTAACCAAATTATCACTTATAATGGTGCACTTCCAAAGTTTTCTTCTATTCTGAAGGCATGGTTGTCTAAGCAACTGGATGTCCCTGAAACAAATATTTTGGAAGGCGTTTTAGCGATAGGGTAAGCTAATATTTTTTTTCCTCATATTTTTAATCCTTATTTTTGATTCATAATTCTTTTAAGTATTCTTGCAGTATCTTGAGTCTTGTTAGTGATTGGAGGGTAAGTTAAGGTTGAAGGCTAAACCACTCAAGCCAAAAGAATTTTTCCGTTTTCGAAGCCTTCTCCTTTCTCCTCGATGACGGATGGCAATGAGTAGCCAACACACACAAACCTGCCCTCCAACCACAAAACATTAAACTTATTGTTCACAATTTAACTTCCCTAAGCAAAAAACATATCAAACCTTATATGCAGTCAACAACTGATTAAAAGACGGGTTGATCGGTTTGGCTGTAGAGACCTCGAGAACAAAGAAACCGAAGCTTCCTAAAAAGCGGTTGCTAAAGAAAATAAAACAAAGATGAACCATTGATAAGCTTCGAGTTTGCCCACTTTTTTAAAAATTTAGCTAAGGAAATGCATTTTTTAACCATGCGTTTTCGTCAACAACATGCAAAGGCTCGTTTGAAAAGCTGGCTAACCTGAAGGGGTACTCTTTTTGGTAGTTAAATTACCAAGCAAAAAGGCTACCCTGATCCGACAGAAAGCAGATATTTGGCAAATATTTTGAAAAAAAGGAAATAAAATGCAAGGAGAGCGTGTTAACCGTCTTACGCTTTAAAAGTAAGGCAGTTTATGCTGATTTATTTTGGTGCTGTCAAATATTTAAGGTGGAATGGCTTGATTGTGATTCCAGCTTTCAAATCAGCATGGAAAGTTTGGCTTTCAACTACCCACTCAGACAGTTCTGAATCATGCGCTCTTATGAACTCAGCGAAATTTGAGAAGTTTTCATGGAGCGAAACGCAGACAGCATCCCAACCCATTCCTCTTCCGTCCAAAACAAGAATCACATTGGATTGCTTCATGTACCAGTCCTTCATTTTCTGTAAAGCTTGAGTTTTTTCCTCACCTGTTTTAAATTTAAGTTTGCTTTTCAAAAATGTGAAAGCTGCTATTTCAAACCCGATTTGACCAAACTTTGGTATAACAGTGTATCCTTCTATGAAGTTTTCTTCAAGCATAGCTCTTCTTCGGGTCACCGTAGGTTGGGAAACACCTAGGGATTTTGCTAGTTGCCTATCGCTTCTATGAGAATCCTTCATTAATTCAAACAATATTTTGTAATCTATAGGTTTAAGTTCTTTCATTGCAACCAACTTTATCATTCAATAGCGATTTTAGCATCATATATAAACATCATTGTTCAATAAACAAAAAATCGTTCCAGTTGAACAGGGCAACAGTAACATTGTAATAGATACTCTTAAGAGAAAAAACGCCTAGACACATACAGGAGCTTCGAAAAAATAATGCCACCTCAAATTTTAAATGCGGTAAAGCAAGAAGTCACTCAATTGCTTAGAGAGTTAATACGGATAGATACAACAAATCCGCCAGGAAACGAAACCCAAGCAGCCACTTACTTAGCACAGTACTTAGCTAATGAAGGATTCAAGACAGAAATTATCGAGTCAGCGCCCGGAAGAGGCAGCGTAATCACACGGCTTAAGGGAACAGGTGAAAAGCCCAGCCTCCTTTTACTGTCGCATCTTGATGTGGTTGCAGCTAACCCAAACGAATGGACCGTTGACCCGTTTGCCGGCACAATTAAGGACGATTACGTTTATGGCAGGGGAGCCATAGACATGAAAAGCATGACAGCCAGCGAAGTGCTAGTCATGGAGCTTTTAAAGAAAAATAATGTCAAACTTAAAGGCGATGTCGTTTTGGCAGCTACTGCAGATGAAGAAAAAGGGGGTGAAGAAGGGGCAGGCTACCTTCTGCAGAATTACCGAGAAAAAATTTGGTGCCCATACGTGCTTAATGAAGGCGGAGGACTGGCTGTTCCAACAGAAAAAGGAAACGTCTTTACGGTGCAGACGGCAGAAAAAGGAATTTTATGGCTTAAAATAAAAGCAAAAGGAACTCCAGGTCACGGTTCTACTCCAAACACAGCTGATAACGCTATTATGCGCATATACAAAGTCATCGATAAACTTGGAAATTACCAGCCGGAAACCATGTATATTCCCACACTTAAGCAGTATCTTGCTGAAATAGCAAAGCATAATCCCGAGCTTAATGAGCCGTTTGCACGTTTACTTGCCAATCCCAAGCAAAGCGAACAAATATTAGATGAGTTAGCAAAAAAAGACAGAGCTTTGGCTGAGGAAATTAGACCGCGGACTAAAATGACTATTACACCAACTATGATTCATGGCGGTGTCAAAGAGAACATTATACCTTCAGAATGCGACGTAGTATTTGACTGCAGAATACTTCCTGGGCAAAATGTGGTTAAAACAATTGATTTAATCAAAGGTTTGCTCGAAGATGTGGGCTTAGAAAAATTGACTTTTGAGTTTCTTCAAGTGCATGACGGTTCTGAATCATCAACAGAAACACCACTTTACAGTACCATCACAAGTGTTCTTAGAGAATTTGAACCCAACTGCGGAGTAACACCAACACTAGCCACTGGCGGAACGGATTCACGATTCTTTAGAGAAAAAGGCAGCATATGCTATGGTTTCCAACCAATGATTCCAGATGAACCAAACGATCAATTAAATAAACGAATGCACGGCATCGACGAGCGAATAACTATAGAAAACCTTGTTTACGGAACAAGTGTGCTCTATGAAACCGTGAAAAGGTTCATGAGCTAACATTAAGCAAGCTTTCTTAGTATTTGCTCACCGCCCAATTTACCTTTTATTTTTTTGGAGATACCTTGCCGTGGAGAAAAAGAAGGGTGCCCTGTAACTCTAAAATGCTCAAAAGTTCTTGAAATGTAAAATTTTTATACTTACCCATTCTAACAACTAAGATAGCGCCACTTTGGTGTCAACCGCAAAATGACCAGCATGCAAACAATAACTAATCGAGAGACGGCAAGTTTCGAAGCCGCTAAAATCATCGGGTTAATCTCTGATACTCATATCCCTAAAAGAGCCATGTGTATTCCCAAAAAAGTTTTCGAGGTCTTAAAGGATGCAGATTTCATTATACACGCTGGCGACTTAGTGGAATTATCAGTAATTGACGAATTAGAACAGATTGCACCAGTTTTAGCGGTTCATGGCAGCATGGATGATCAAGAAGTCAGCGCTGCTTTACCTGAGCTTAATTCACTTAAAATTTTCGATTGGAAAATAGGCGTAATGCATAATCCGAACGTTCTTCAAGGTTCAGGTAAGATGGTGAAAATAGCTAAAGAGAATGGTTTCAACGTTTTTGTTTATGGGCATACGCATGCTTCCAAAATAAAATGGGAAGAAAAAAATCTCTTTATTAACCCTGGAAGCCCCACTGACCCAGCATCTTTCATGCATAAACCATCTGTTGGATTGCTAAAAATAACAAAGGAAACCATAACGCCGCAAATAATTAACCTTTAACTCAATAGAACCGCCCAATACAAGATAGTATACAACACGATTCCAAAAAAATAGCGGCGCAAGCCAAAATATCATTGTCCAAAGCATAAACCTTTTTTTCTTAAAGCAGCCCTTTAAGCCTTGAAAGCGCCAAAAGTTTTACTTTCACTCACCCCTCCCCTGCTTCAAACAGTAGTTTCTGCAACCACCTTAAAAGCGCTAAATGCTAAAGCGGTATTTCAGAGGTAAGATACATGGAGCATTGTAAAAACCCTTGGAAAGACGACTGTAAAAACGAAAACATCAAACTATACATTGAGATAAAAGGCGAAAAATTGCCCATCTGCCAACAATGCTGGATCAAAATAGCTGACCAAGAACAAGAATGGTGAAAAGGCAATGGAGAACTTCAGCGTTAACAGCGCCAAATCTTACATTGGAAAAAACGTTAACCTGCACTTAAAAGATGGTGCCGTGATAATAAATGTGCAATTAATCGGAATCCATAAGGGCTCAGGGAAAAACAGTCTAATCGAGTACACTCCATACGGAAACCGCAGAACCACCCGTATACCATTAAGAAACGTCGCTTGGGCTGAACTGTTAAATTCAAATTTACTGCAAAGAGCCGCCTAAAATGTTACTAAAAGAAGCATAAAAACAAAAATACAAGCCAAAACACTTCAAGCTTATGCGTTGCTCAAACTGCGGTATCTGTTGTACAGAAACTGAAATGCTTCTATCCGAAAAAGACATCGCACGGTTAGAAAAGAAAGGCTTCAGCAAAAACTACTTCGTAAAATATGACAGGCAAGGCTATGCACAACTCAAAAACCGAGAAGGCTACTGCGTTTTCTACAACCCCAAAAAATGCCAATGCAACGTTTACGTTGATAGGCCTTCAGGCTGTCGAGTATACCCTGTTATACTGGATGAAGAAAAAGGAATAATTTTAGACGATATCTGCGATTCACGAAACACCATTACAGAAAAAGAAAAAAAACTAAAGGGCAAAATAGTGATTAGACTTTTAGAGAGAATCGATAACGAAGCGGCAAACAGGCGTTCTTAAGCTTCTTTTAAAAATCAGGGGTTAATTCTTGCTGTTTTGGGTATGTTTGCATTGGCAGCAAGTTATTTTTGTGTCTTTTTTAGCGTCAGCTTCCTGCCTTGTTATTACACTGGTTCTTACTAGTTTGCCACAGCAATCACATATAAATTGTACTTCAGCAACGCGGTCGTTAGATTGAAGGACCTTAATGGGCACAATTATTTTCCTTCTTTTGCAACTTTATCCTTAGCAATCAAGTATTCAACGTATCCTCTCATAGTAAGGTTGGTTTCCGCTGCTTTTTTTCTGATATCTGCATGAACTTTTTCTGTGACTGTTATGCATTTGTAGCCTTTTCGTGGCAAAACTCCCAATCCCCACTTCCGTACTTTACAGTACGATTGAATATATAATTAACGGTGAATTCAGCAGTATTGAGAAACCTTATATAAATGTACTTTCGCTAACTAACTTAAGGGGGAAACAAAACGCCGAAAAAAGGCTTTAAAAGCATCACTGTAAAGGCTGAAGTTTATGATTACTTTTTTAACGAGTGGCTTAAGATCAAAGAGGAATACGTAATTAAAAAAGGCATTCATAGTTTCTCAGCCTATGTTACATACACTTTAGCTCAACTGATAAACGAAGAAAAGAAACGAAAAAGTGAAAATAAGCCGTGTTAGATGCCCTATGTTTAAATAATTCTTGAGATGACTTGTCAACGGTGAAATTGAAATGCCTTGCACGGTAATTGTCGGTGCCTTCTGGGGAGACGAAGGCAAAGGAAAAATAATCTCTTATTTAGCCCTCAAAGACAAACTTGATTTCTGCGTCAGAACCGGCTCAGTAAACGCAGCACACACCGTCTGGTACGAAGGCAAAAAATACGCTTTACACATGGTTCCCGCAGCCTTCTTAAACCCTCAAACACGCCTGCTCATTGCGGCAGGTGCAAACATCCATGTTCAGAAATTTTTTGAAGAAGTAGAACTCACAAAAGTGCAGGGCAGAATAGGAGTAGACCAGAACGCCTCAATAATTGAGGAAAAGCACAGCGCCCAAGACAAGGCAAGCGCCGTCAACAAAGGTATTGGAACCACAGGTTGGGGCGTTGGACCAGCCATTGAAGAACGCGTCCGACGGACAGCGAAACTAGCCAAAGACATCCCTGAGTTGAAGCCGTACCTTACTGACCAAGTGAAAGAAGTCAACGATGGCTTAGATGAAGGCAAAAAAGTGCTTCTTGAAGGCACACAAGGCTTCATGTTATCACTGTTCTTGAGCGGCGGTTACCCATACGTGACTGGAAGAGATACAGGCGCATCAGCCATCGCCTCAGAAGCAGGAGTCGGACCAACAAGAGTTGACGATGTTCTAATAGTTTATAAATCATTCATAACAAGAGTTGGCGCCGGACCGTTACCTGGAGAAATAACAAAAGAGGAAGCGCAGAAAAGAGGCTGGTTTGAAGTGGCAGCTGGAACAGGCAGAGACAGACGCTCAGCACCATTTGATTTTGAGTTAGCAAAGAAAACCGCTAAGATAAACGGTGCCACACAAGCGGCAATGACAAAACTGGATAGCCTTTTCCCAAACTGCAGAGGTGCCAAACAATACAGTGACCTGCCAAAGGAAGCAAAAGACTTCGTAGAGGAAGTTGAAAACAAAACAGGAGTGCCTGTCGTTTTAATTGGCACTGGACCTGAAGCAATGGAGATCATAGACCGCAGAAAATAGCAACTTTTATCTTCTAAAACTGCAAACTTTCTTTCCAAGGCGTAATGGAATGATGACGTCCAAGCGTTCTAGTAAAGTTTTAGCTAGCCTTCTAATACTCCTGTTTGCGGCAGGGTTACTAGTTGGAGCATTAGCGAGTTTTTACATCACCTACAGTCAAGTGAATAGCCTAAACAGTCAAGTTACGGGTTTAGAAAGTCAAGTTTCTGACCTCAAAGGCTTCCAAAACGCCACTTACCAAAATATCACCATTCTGCAGAATGGCACGTCACTAACCGCTTTATATGAAGACGTACGTAGCTCAATCGTTTTAATAGAAGGCGACATCAGCGGCGGTATCCAGGAAGGGTCCGGTTTCGTCTACATCGTTTCAGGCAGAACCGTTGTATTAACTAATTACCATGTTGTTCAAGGCACCACAGACTTAAGCGTCACCTTCTCAGATGGAAACGGCTACTCAGCCACAGTTCTAGGAACAGACCCGTACTCTGACTTAGCAGTTCTTTCCGTTAATGCACCTGCATCAGAGTTTAAACCGCTTGATATCGCAAGTTCATCCACATTAGCTGTGGGCGAATCAGTCATCGCTATTGGAAATCCCTATGGACTGGTAGGTTCCTTAACAACAGGCGTTGTAAGCGCACTAGGAAGAACAATAACAGAACCAGACATAGCTGGAAACTACTCAATAGCTAACATCATCCAAGCAAGCACACCTATAAACCCTGGAAATTCAGGAGGGCCCCTGCTGAATGCAGTTGGAAACGTAGTAGGTATTACAACAGCAATAGTTTCTAATTCACAAGGATTAGGCTTTGCTATTCCATCAGACACCATACTAAAAGAAATAAATGATTTGATAACAACCGGCTCATACAATGGGCACTCTTACTTAGGAATCGAAGAAGAGGACATGAGTTATAGTTTAGCCCAGCAGACCGGCGCCAGCGTTACTTATGGCTGTAGAATTGCGTCAATAGTGAGCGGAGGACCCTCAGATGGCAAATTAAAAGTCAACGACATTATAATTGCCTTCAACAACCAAAAAATCACCAACGGCGATGATTTAGCAAGCTACTTAGAAGAAAATACTCTGCCAAGCGACAATCTGCTCATAACTGTTATTAGAGGAACCTCACAGATACACGTAACTGTTGTTCTTGGAGCAAGGCCTCCACCACCAACAACATAAAATAGCGTTTTTCTCAATTTTTTTCAATTTGAACGGTGCTGGATTGGCGATGTAGCCCGTACCAGAACAGCCCCAAAAATGATGCGTGGGTGAGCACTCATACTCAGTAAAGTAGGTGTCTCTTCAGGGTTAATGAAAGCCTTGCAAAATAAGATAAGTAGCCAACGCTCTATTTTGCCAATTATGTTGATCGTTGTTTTAGCGCTTCTTTTTCACGTTTTATGTCAACATGGTCTCTTTCTACAGCCTGATTAACTATCGTTCGAAAATAGCATTCTGAACAATAATGCTTTTCATCGATTTCATAAAGCGTGGTTGACACAGTGCCAATCTGTTGATTGCAACCTGAACAACGTATAAACTTGTTTTCTCCATTAGTGGTTCTTTCACTCGGTTCTGTTTGTGTTCCAAAAACATTCTTTTGTTTGAAAAATTTACTGTCCCAACTCACGATTTTCATTCTCCTTAAATTGAGACTAGATATTTGTTACGTGATTTACTAAAAAGCTTTTTCAATTTCCCCTGATAAACCGGATTTTGCATCCATAAGCAGATAAAAAAGGGGTTGTAAAGGAAGCTGGCTGACGAAATACCTTCATTTTTGATTGAGGAATTCGGGACAAAAATGGGTCTACCCTACCTGAAGCTGATTTTTAGAGCTATTTTCACTAGCTAAAAAGTACCTCCCCTCCCCCTTCAATTTAACTAATGAAATTTAAGGGTAAAATTGACCCGCCCCCTTTTATCCCGTCTATACGCTGAAGACTCCGAAAGCATCCTGAAAATTTGCTCTCATCCAACACTTTTATCTGACTTAATCATATTATAAACTGGCTTGCTTTTCATGACCGTGAAGGAAGCATTATCTAAGCTGCAAAGTTACTCACATGAGCTTGGCCTTGACTTATCTAAATCTGAGGATAGGTTCAAATGGTTCTTGGCTTCGGTTCTTTTTGCCAAAAGAATCTCAGCCCAAACCGCCAAGGAGACTTACCTTTATTTTGAACAAGAGGAGCTGACAAGCCCTGATGCCATATTAGAAGCCGGATGGGACCGCCTCGTGGAAGTTCTTGATTCTGGCGGTTACACTAGATATGACTTTTCAACAGCCACAAACCTTCTGGGAATCGCAAAAACGCTTAAAGAAAAGTACGGCGACCTCGAACGACTCCATGCCGAATCAAACGGTCCAGAAGACTTGGAGAGGCGCTTACAAGAGTTCAAAGGGGTTGGCCCTGTAGGCGTAAACATATTCCTAAGGGAACTGCGCGGAATCTGGGGAAAAGCAAAACCGAAGCCTTCGCCAATAGCAGTTGCTACGGCACAAAAGATCGGTCTAAGCCCAGAAGACGTGGAACGCTACGAATCCCAACTTGTTCGATTAAACCTTGAGTACTGCAAGAAACGCCGAAGCTCAGAATGCCCTCTCAAAGACAAATGCCCAGATAAGTAGGCACTAAAAGAACCAATAGAATTCAGCTTTAATCCCGTTTTGTTTATTATTTGCTGATTTTGGAAAAGTCTTATTAGTTCATAGAATTTTCATTCTAGAGCAAATGAAATTTAAGCAACTGACAGTTCTGCTTATTCTGTTACTGATTTTACCACTTTTCCTAAACCCTACCTTGACAGCCAAAGCGACCACCACGCAGACTCCGCCAAGCCTTTACTTTGGCGTCGATGTCGCCTTCGAAAGCATCGCTACAACTGAACAATTAATCGATAATGTTAGTTCTTACACGAATTTCTTTGTAATTGGATGCACTGGAAACTATAATCTAACAAGACTTACTATCATCAGCCAGTACGTCTATGACAAGGGCATGACCTTCATAGTTTACTCCGATGAACCTAATTATCCCTCAAGTCAATGGCTTGAAGCTGCCAAGAACAATTGGGGCAACAGTTTTCTTGGAATTTATTATGGTGACGAAGAAGGTGGAAAGCAACTTGACCAGACCAATTACCCGATTGTCAAAGCGGCAGGAAACTATGGTAACGCAGCGGCAGAAAACTATAGTGACGCGGCGAACAAGTATGTTAGTACCCTTAATTGGTGGATACGCAGCGGAGCATACGCAATTACCAAGAATTTTGCTTACCCAACAGAATATCAATTGTTCACCTCAGACTATGCGCTTTACTGGTACGATTATGAAGCAGGGTATAATACGGTTTTTGCAGAATTTGGCTGGCAAACTGGCTGGGCGAATGATAGCCGGCAACTGAATGTGGCTCTTTGCAGAGGGGCAGCCACCGCTTTCAACAAGGATTGGGGGGTCATGATAACTTTGACGTACAATCTGCAAATCGAGTCAGGTCCAGCACTTTACAACGATATGCTACTGGCATATGAAAATGACGCAAAATACATCATCGTGTTTGACAGCAACCAAAACTGGACTCAAAACGTTCTACAGCAAGGACAGCTCGACGCTATGAAGCAGTTCTGGCAGTATGTTCAAGCTAACCCTAGAACAATCAGTCCAGTAAGCGACAGAACAGCGTATGTTCTCCCTGCAGCTTATGGTTACGGTTTTCGCGGACCAAAAGACAAAATCTGGGGACTATGGAACGCAGATTCACTTACTATTGACATCGGCATGAGCGTCTCCACACTCCTGCAAATGAACGGTAATAATCTAGACATAGTTTACCCGTCGCAAACGCTCGAATCTGCAGGATACAAAAGCATCATTTACTGGAACGACACAAGACTTATACCCACGACATCGCCTCAGCCTCAACAACACACTTCCTCGCCGTTTTATGCGAATACGGTTTACCTTTATGTGATTGCAACAAGCATTCTGGTTGCTGTTGCGGTTGCTATTACAGTTTTAAAGTTTAGAAAAAGACGCGATAGCCCCGATCAAAAGTTACGTTTTCCAAAATGAAATCATTAACGCCAAATTAGAATTACTTTTGAATTTTGCAATCCCCGACTCTAGACTTTCTATAATTTGAGTTTACCTTTGAATAGCTTTTCAGTCTTGTTTGTATATTCTGTTTTTAAGCTTCATAAATTTTATATTCAAATCATTTTATATCGACCCTTCAGATTCCCAAGTGCTTGTAGGATAAGGGTACACATGCAAAAAAGAAAAGTTACCGACGTACTCTTTAGGTTCACCACTAAAGCCGCCAATCCGTTCAAGGTTATCATTCCAGTCCTATGCGTTCTATTACTGTTTGCGGCACAGATAACGCCGCTGTATGCTCAGCTTAGCACTGAAACTTCAAACAGCATGGCGACGAGCGCCCAAGTTTGGAACCTGACGAACGACGCCGGCCAGACCACAACCGTAATAGTGCAGCCGTTCACTAACAGCGGCACATTCAGCGAAACCGCCGACAGCGCCGGCTGGTGGCTTCTAGACTCTAGCGGTGCTCAGGCTTTTCGCTTCAACATCGGGGGAAATATAGCTCATAGCAGTCCGGGCGACACATGGACTTTTGTCAACTTCGGTGGTTCAGGCGGAGGCTATCAGAGCCTTGGAACGGCCGAAGGCACAGCTAATGGCAATTTTCCCTACGCTACATACGTCAGCGGAACATACACCTTAACCACTACTTCTCCCCTTGGAACCGTCTCAGGATCGGGCACGTGGTATGGGGTACTAGAAAGCGGCGTACCAACCTCAACGTCAGCTCCATCAACGTCTTCGCCCACGCCAACGCAGCCGACGTTCGACCGATTTTTAGGCAGCGTTGCACTAGTCAAAGGCCCGTCATGGTTTACAAATACAAGCGTGAATGTGCCGCTTTCTTCAGGCCAAATGGGCTCTGGAAACACAGTTCTAACTGGCACCAACTCGATTGTCAGCTTCACCTACCCTTATCAGGATGGGACCGTGTATTTGGACGGAAATACTGCTGCCGGTTGGGTAGGTCTTACATCGGAACCTGCGCCGGATAATCAAATCGCCTATTTTGTGGTTCCATCGGATGCTGCTCTGCCTCCAATCTGGGGACAAGATGCTAAAGATATGCTAATATCAATGCCGTTAGAAGCAACACTTGCGGTAGCGTTATTTGGAGAATTAGTTGGAACTGCTGCGGCAGTCGCGTTAGTCGTTGAGGGCGGAGTATTTTTGATACATTATGGAACCGCATACATCAACGAGCGTAACTCGCATTTAGTCCAAGTACCTCAAGGAGTGATCGCGGGCGAAAATACGAAGTATGTTGTAAACGTCTCCGACGGGGTGACGACGGTTCAGGTCATTGACGGCCCGGTCTATTTCATTGATCCAATCACAAACAACACAATAACTGTAGACACGAATCAGATGTTGACACTTCCGCCGGCAGGGCAAAGCGGGTTCAGCGAACAAGACCTGCAGTCTGACGTGTCTGCCTTCAACTCTGCTTCCATAAACCAGTGGTGGACACAATCAACGCCCAATGCTTTAAATGGTCTTGCAAACTTTCTATCTGTTTATCAACTCATAATTATAGCGGTTGTTGTTGTGGCAATAATCATCGCGATAGCCGCAGTTATCGTTGCAAAGCGCAGAGGAACTCAGCTACAGCAGCCCGGCTTGCCATCAACAAGAAGTTCTGCCCGTTTTGCGGCTTTGAACTTCACCACAGAACGATAATGCCAAAAAATGCCGTACACAGCCAAATATCAAGTAGCCATTCGAGTCTATCAGGCTAATGCTTTGAATACTGACTCGCGTCCTCTTTCGCCTTTGAACAATTCAACCATTAATTTCCTCGTTTACGACACAATAAACATGCCATGTTTCATTCCAAACGTTATACATTCTTTGACCAACCTTAACAATCATTTGCCTTTTTTTGACCATTACGCGGCAGCCTAAAGTCGATTTAAGCCTTATATAATAAAAAGAGCTTGAAAAAGCTTACAGAAAATCTGGGAGAAGTCAATTTTAATCAGGTATTTTGCCTAAACACATTTACTAATTAAAGAAGCGGAAGGATTACCAGACCAGTGATTAATCCGCCTGCTAACCCTAGCATGATTGGGAAAGGCAAGCCTGGAAAGATTCCTTTTTTCTCAAGCATATAAAACGTTATGATTGAACCGGCCATAATGCCAACTATTGACATTAGACATGGTAGAATATTTATAATATGACTGCTGGGTAAGAAACTGAAGAACATCGCTCCAGTCAGCATAGAGTAGAAAACTAAGTCGCCAAGCCCCATCTGAATATCCTTAAACGAGAAGCTCAAACCCTGAAGCTGATCCATTCCCCCTGAGGACTGAGCAATTTTACCCACTGGACCACGATAAACCGCAAACACATCATACGCTGCCAAAAACGCCAAAATCAACACTGCACTCCATAATGGAATTGAGAAACCGAAGAAGATACCCAATGCACCGCCAATACCGACTACAGCTGCGTTTCGAGGTATGCTGCCTAAACGGAAAATCGCAAGGTCAAACAGTACCGTAATGACTACCGATAGGAGTATGAGTACGGATAGGGTGTCCAAGCTTGGAAAATAGGCCGAAATTGCGTTCAAAATTGCGTTCAAGTAAACCAGCGACAACAACAAAGACGCAGCAGTCATGGCAACAACGATTAGTCCTTTAATGATTCTTTTGCTTCGCCGCTTAATCAAAAGATAAAACACCGCTGCACTAATCGCGACAATAACGACAAAGTAGAGAGCATTGCCAACTGGTGCGGCGGGAGTGTTGTTAGGAATAGGCGTAACCGGAATAGCCGTCGACTGCGGCTGTGGCATCAGCAAGTAAGCGCAGCCTAAACCGAAAACAAGGCTCACCAGTATCGGAGCCAAATAAACAATTTGAAACCTGAACTTGTCCAGCTTATCTTGCTCAGCCACAGTTGTTTACCCTAAATTGTTAATAGCTAACGCCGCTTCCAAATAACATTGGTCACACAATAAGCTTTGCTTTTTATCCGTATCAAAAATAGAATTAGAAAAATGCATAACACACAAGCTTCTCGGGCAATGCGGCAAACCCAACGTGTGCCCCAACTCATGAATAGACTCCTTCAAAGCCCGCAACACAAAAACAGCCGAGCCAGCACTTTCACCGTAAAACTTTGGCTTAAGCCTCCACAACGAAATCAAAGCAGCCCTTCCAGGAGTGTACGCTTCACCAAACACATAGTTCAATTCAGGCACAAAAATGTCAACATCAACCACCCCTAAAACCCCATGAAACCTTTCGCTTTTAGACGCGTAAGCCCTGACTTCATTAAGAATCACGCTGGAACTGTACTGGTTACGTTTCTTATCAAAAGCCAGCTTAGGAACAGGCAAAACTTTCTTAATAATTGTGCAAGCGGTATCAGGAAAAGTTTTAACTAAACCCTGCTGAAGCCCAACCAGCACATCAGAGGCTATTTCCCCAACAGCCAAAATACCAATCTTCATAACAAACAGCCTATATCTCGTAGGTTTCTCCAGTCCTCGGCGCCACAGCATCCAACCCCAACTCAGTTTTCGCCCAATTCGCCAAAAGTTCACAGTTACCCTCGGCGCCGTGAACAACGAAAACTTTAGGTTTACCTCCAAGCCGCCGCAGCCCTTCTTTGAGCTGACTTGCACCGCAATGGGAAGAGAAATCAAAATGCCGATACTGCGCCTTAACCTTACTTACTTTTCCATCAATCATAGTGATACCCTTATCCAATAACTGTTTGCCAGGTGTTCCTGGAATCTGATAACTAACCAAGAAAATAGCGTTACCAGCCTTTTTACCTATTTTAGAAACATAAAACTGTGATGGACCACCCTTCAACATGCCCGCAGGCGAAATAATCACGCCCGGATCCCTCGATGCTCTCCGTCGGTCTCGCCAGCCATCAACCCAATCAAGCGAGTGTATAGCATTCATAAAAAGCCTCGGATCCCTAAGGAACTCTTTGTAGTTCATTATTATTCTGCTAGCTTCCCGAGCCATCCCATCCAAAACAACAGGGTACTCAAAATGATTCGCTGCTAAAACACAAGCAATTTCCTGGGCACGTCCCACACCGAACGCTGGCACCAGAACGGTTCCACCTCGCTCAACCACCTCAGTCGCCGCCTCAACAAAACTTCTCTCAAGCTCGGGTCGCGGTGTATGATCCTCACTTGCATAGGTGCTCTCAGTGACAACTGCATCTAAATCTCCATAATCCATCGATGCACCCTTTAACAATTTACTGTCTTCCATGTTGTAGTCGCCAGTGTAAAGAATCTTCTTGCCATCCGCCTCAATGAGCACCTGAGCGCTTCCAGGCGTATGACCAGCATCGAACAGTTTAAACTTCATGTCACCGATGGCTTCTTCAACACCGAAATCTAAATGCCTATTGTTATGCATCATAGCATCAAGCTCAAGATACTCAAAAGGTAAATAATAACCAGACAAATGAATAAAATCCTGAATAAGAATCTGCGTTAACTCCAAATTAAGCCTGTTCGCGTACAGCGGCTTCTTATCGTTAATATAAAACATTGGTATGGCGCCTGAATGGTCAAGATGACTGTGAGTTAAAATTATCGCTTCAACTTCTTTCGGCGGAACATGCATTGGAAAACCCGGTTCATGATCAAGCATGACGCCGTAATCTAACACAACCTTACTTTTCTCAGACTTAACAGTTATACCAATTCTGCCAACTTCTCTGGCGCCGCCCAA
Organism: Bathyarchaeia archaeon; assembly: GCA_050010515.1. Lineage (GTDB taxonomy): Archaea > Thermoproteota > Bathyarchaeia > Bathyarchaeales > Bathycorpusculaceae > Bathycorpusculum. The sequence goes on along the minus strand of JBEKKX010000006.1, from coordinate 1,590 downwards.
AAATCCAACTTGCAAGCAAACCAATCCTTGTTGTTAACAGTTAACGGTTAAAAATGAAATGCTGTTTTAAATATGTATTGACCCTCTCGCCGCCTGCGCTGATACAGAACCCTTCTTAATCGCCCTCAAAACAGAGTCAACATCTAAAGAAGCATCAATCTTTGAGCAGACACTAAACAACTCTGACAATTTATGGGCATCGCTGCCAGCTGTCCCAGGCAAACCCATACTTTTAGCAAGCTCTTTGGCTTGGTTATTCGCTACTGATGTGGACCCGCCGTTTAGGACTTCTATGGCGTCAACTTTGTAGTTTCTCGCTAAATCGCCCATGCCATACTCACGATAAGGATGCGCTACAATAGAGACTCCGCCTGTGCTTTTGGCGTAATCAACCACAGCTTCGGGCGTCCAAGGTCTTGGCGGCAACTCCTCAGTGCCCAAAATCAACATGTCGCCATACAGCGTGCTAATTTCAACGCCTGGAATAATCAAAATGTCAGGATAAGCCGAAGCCAACTCAACCGTAGCCTTGCAGCCTCTTACACTGTCATGGTCGGTTACGGCTGCAACCTTTATGAAACTATGAGCTACAAGCTGGTCAACCAAAGTTTTCGGCTGAATAAGGGAGTCAGAAGAATAAACAGTGTGAATATGTAAGTCGGCGTACAGAGGTTCTATAATTACATCCCCATTAATACTAAGATTGATGCTTACTCGATTTCTAAATCAATTAGGTTGCTCTAGCTAAAAAGCATTTTTTAGTTTAAACATAAAAACAGCTAACTTAAAGTTTTTTCTTGCTTTTGAATTTGTTTTAACAATTCGTCGCACTTTTGGTTCAGAATAAGAACATCACCCTCAAGCTTGTTTAATCTTTTAGCACATTCAGAACTCTCATTTTCAAGGTTGACTAATCTACGTTCGCTCTCACTATCTTCGAACGTTTCAGAAGAAAAAGCTAAAGCCAAAACTATTAGAAAAAATATAAATAAAGCAGTATATGAAATGATAGAACCACTTTGTAAAGCCGATAGACCCCCCACAATGAGGTCTACCACACTAATAACAAGAACCAAAAACTTAGTTGCCCCATTGATTTGAATTTTCTTCATTTTTGTTTTCCCTTGTTTGGTCTATTTCTATGCTATGCAGATTTAAGACTTATCATCCATGAAAACTTAGCTATGTGCCAAGATGTATTCGTTTACTAATCTTAATTCGTCATCTGATAAAGGCATATAGCCTTTATACGCTTCTGTGCCATCGTATATTTTGTCGCTGTCAATGGTTTCTTTAGCAGCTTTTAATATCACTGGGTCACCTATCAAATCTTTTTCGGTATAAGGTTTCAAAATGCCTAGTTTTTTTGATATTTCTAAAATGAAGCCCTTATTTTCCTCAACTAATGGTCTTGCATCAGTTATGTCCTTCGTAATTTCTTTCAGTTTTTCTTTATCATTTGCGTCTGTAACCATTTTTATTAGGTCTTCATGCCTACTTTTGGCGATTATCTTTCCCCAAAAGATGAATGCTCCTATTGTTTTAAGCGTTATTAACGGCATGAATTCACCTGATTTTTCCTTTGGAATA
>JBEKKX010000005.1:0-78697 GCA_050010515.1 Bathyarchaeia archaeon | reverse complement strand
TTTGTGACATAGGCGTATGCGCCGTTGGGCGTTACAGCCACACCACTAGGATCGGTTCCAACGGTTACTGTCGTCGTCACCGTGTTCGTAGCCGTGCTTATCACCGAGACTGTATCGTTGCCGTAATTTGTGACATAGGCGTATGCGCCGTTGGGCGTTACAGCCACACCGTAAGGTTCGCTTCTAACGGTTACGGTTGCTGTTACCGTGTTCGTAGCCGTGCTTATCACCGAGACTGTATCGTTGCCGTAATTTGTGACATAGGCGTATGCGCCGTTGGGCGTTACAGCCACACAAGTAGGTTCGCTTCCAACGGTTACTGTCGCTGTTACCGTGTTCGTAGCCGTGCTTATAATCGAGACCGTAGTGCCGCCATTATTTGTAACATAGGTGTATGCGCCGTTGGGTGTTACAGCCACACCGTAAGGACCGTTTAAACCGGTTACCGTCACCGTATTCGTAGCTTGAACTGGCTGAGGCAATAATGCGAAAGCACAGAAGAAGAAGATGACTAGAAGGATGCCCACAACTCTCAAAGTCTTTGTTGTCCCTCGCTTCATTCTTTCACCTCACCATCAAACCCAACTATTCTGTCTAAAACTTTCTTCAAAATCATTTTCAAACCCTATTTCTCTACTCTGAACGAATTGCATATAAAACTTTTGGTCGGTTATTTTTTTGAGGATGAACCAGGGAAAGCCCGAAGCAGAAACGCCCTGTTCATCGATCAATAACCCTTTTTAACCATTTTCGGGGCAAGGCAGCGCGCGAACAAGGCAATAAATCGCAAGGACAAAGAAAAATCTCATAATGGGTAGAAACCCATTTCAAACGAGGAGGCGTCTTATCTTTAAATTGATTGTGTAAAACCGTTATAAAAAGAGAGTTATGTAGAATTTAAACATTGCAAAGTAGCCAAGCCGCCAAGGAAACAAGAGGTAATCCTTATTAGAATCAAAAGCGCGCGCTGATGATGTGGCTTTTCATTTAGCGTTAAAGTTTGGAGAGCCAGTTCCTGAGGCAGTCCCCAACGTGGAGCGTGGCTTGGTTATCTTACTAATCAGAGGGACGAAGGAGCCTTCCAGTTAATAGAATTCCTATCGCTCAAAAGCTGGGGATGTTTGCCAAAGAGTTTAAGGATGGGAATTGAACCCTATATACCGTTCTACAGGTTGTCACCTGAAATTTAGGCGGATATGTGAAAGTCATTATGGTTCTTTTCTGAATCGAGCGGTTATAGGATTTAGCGCTTCCTTGCTTACTGCAAATCCGTTCTTCTTTCATAACTTAGAATTAAGCTGGATTTGTTGTTTGTAAGGTAGAAACTGTTGTTTTTTCAAGCAATATTTATATCAAAAGCACTGTAATCAAATCAGTCTAACAAATCTGTCAGGGTTGGACCAATTTGAACCGCGCGTGTAAAAACCTCTTGGTGGTCAAATAAATGCCGTTTAAAAACTTAAAGAAAGATGCGGCAGATGCTTTAACGTTAGAATGGGGTTTGCAAGTTAAGAACTACAAGTTAACCCTTGACAAAAAACGCTGTGTTGGCTGCCAAATATGCAGTTTAGCTTGCCCTAAAGAAGCCATAAAAACACAGAAGCAGCCTAAAATTCAAGGGGAAAAAGCCAAAAAAGCCAAAGTGGACATTGACTTGGCAAAATGCAATTTCTGCGGTATCTGCGATGTCACCTGTCCGTATGGAGCAATCAGAGTTACTTTGAATGGTGCACATGACCTTTCCATCTTGGCGAAAGAAAGTTACCCACAGCTGGTTCGCGACATAAAAGTTGATACAAGCCAGTGCCAGAAAGAATGCGTAGAATGCGAAACAGCATGTCCGCTGTCGCTCATAAAAATTTCTAAAATTGGTTATGATGGCAAACCAGTCGAAAACTTTGAGGCTTTATCGCCGAGCGAGAAAAAACGTGTCCAAGTCAACCTTGCCATTCAAAGGGATTATTGTCCAACTTGCAGAGTATGCGAGTTCAAATGCAGTCCAGGCGCAATAAAGGTCAAAAAAGCCTTCGAAGGAATAATCGCTATTAATCAGGAGAAATGCCCCCAAGGCTGCCAAGACTGCCTTGACGTTTGCCCCATCCCAGGTGCATTAACGCTTGGCGAAGACAAGAAAGTTCATGTTAACGAATTATTCTGCACTTACTGTGGCGCATGCAAAAACGTCTGCCCGGTAGATGAAGCGTTAACAGTTAAACGAACAACAATACATCACACACCAATCCATTCAGGCACATGGAACAAAGCCTTAGAAAGACTAACTTCGCCAACCGACGCCGCTAAAGAATTTAGAACCGTTGCCTCTGAGAATAGGCACAATGCAGTTTCCAAACGATTCGTTTTGGAGGAAAAAGCCAAATGACTACCCCACAAGCACCTAAACAACCTGAAGCAACAAAACCTGAAGAGCTTCGAGTCGGCGTTTTCGTTTGCGACTGCGGCTTAAACATTGCAGGCACAGTAGATGTTAAACAAGTTACGGAATACGCTAAAACCATACCGGACGTGGTGTACGTCAAAGAAAACCGCTACACATGCGCAGACCCGGGGCAAGAAGAAATCCGAAAAGCCATCCGAGAGCAAAAACTCAACCGCGTCGTCGTTGCCGCTTGCTCACCAAGAATGCACGAACCTACATTTAGACGCACAGTTTCAGAAGCAGGTTTAAACCCGTTCCTTTTCGAGATGGCTAACATCAGAGAGTTCTCTTCATGGTGCCACCAGAATGATCCACAAGGGGCAACAGACCGAGCAAAAGATTCCGTTCGTATGGCGGTAGCAAAAGTGCGGTTAATGATGCCTCTGCAAACCATCGAAGTGCCAGTCACCAACAAGGCGCTCATTGTCGGTGGAGGAATCGCGGGGATGAACGCTGCCTTAGACCTGGCTGAAATGGGCTTTAAGGTTTACATGCTGGAAAACACGCAGAGCATCGGCGGGCACATGGCTGCACTGGACAAAACCTTCCCCACGCTTGACTGTAGCATCTGCATTGAGGGACCAAAAATGGTGGATTGCGGTCGCCACCCTAACATCACAATCTTCGCCAACTCTGATCTTGTTAAAGTTGATGGTTACATTGGCAACTTCAAAGTAAAAATCCGCAAGAATCCACGTTACGTCATATCTAAAAATTGCACGGGTTGCGGGGAATGCAAAGATGCTTGCCCAATAGAGTACCCCAACGAGTGGGACATGAACCTTGGCACGCGGAAAGCAATTTCAGTACCCTTCGATCAGACAGTGCCGTTAATTTACGCTGTTAACAAGGATTACTGTATTGAATGCTTCAAATGTGTTGATGCTTGCGGTGATCGGCAAGCGATAGATTTCGACCAGAAACCTGAAGAAGTCGAAATAGACGTTGGCGCAATCATTGTTTCCACAGGCTTTGACGTTTACTTACCATACGATATGCCGCTGTTAGGTTACGGGAAATACCCCAACGTCATCACCAGCATGGAATTCGAAAGACTCATTTTGGCTGCTGGTCCAACAGGCGGCAAAGTTATCAGGCAATCAGACGGTCAGAAACCACACAGAATCGCATTTATCCAATGCGTCGGTAGCCGAGACAAGAACAAGTACCCCTACTGTAGCAACTTCTGCTGCATGTACACGCTCAAGCATGTTGTTCAGATTAAAGAGAAATACAAGGAAGACGTGGAAGTCTACGTTTTCTACATGGATATACGCAGTCCAGGCAAAGGCTACGAGGAATTCTATGACCGCGCAAGAGAAAGAGGCGTAAACTTCATCCGTGGACGCGTAAGCCGCATTGACGAAGACCCAGTAACTCACAATTTAACCCTTCATTCAGAAGATTCACAGCTTGGTGTACCAATTGAAGTTGAAGTAGACATGGTAGTACTCGCAACTGCAGGCATAGCTAAAAAAGGCTCAGCCGATATTGCACGCATACTAAACCTTTCGCGCGGTGCAGATGGTTTCTTCATGGAGTCTCACCCCAAGCTTAAACCGATGGAGGCGCCGACGGACGGGGTCTTCTATGCAGGTGCCTGTCAAGGCTTAAAAGACATTCCTTACAGCGTTTCGCAAGGTAGCGGTGCAGCCGCAAAAGCAGCGACAGTAATCTCAAAGCAAAAGTGGAAGATTGAACCCATCATCTCAATAGTTGACGAAACCAAATGCAGAAACAAAACCGCCAAATGCGGTATCTGCGTTGAGAAATGCCCCTACGGCGCTATCAAAGCAGAACCGGGCAAAGCAGCATACATAACCACTGCGAACTGCCACGGCTGCGGAACCTGCGTTGCTGAATGTCCACAACACGCTATTACCCAGATGCACTTCACTGACGCCCAAATTATGGCTCAAATACGCGCTGCACTTGAAGACAAACCGGAAGAGAAAATCCTAGCTATCCTATGCAACTGGTGCAGTTACGCAGGAGCAGACCTAGCAGGAACCAGCCGATTTGAGTACCCGCCAAGCGTGCGAGCAATTCGAGTTATGTGCAGCGGCAGAGTGGCCAGAGAATTCGTCCTCGAAGCACTGCGACTCGGTGCAGGAATGGTCATGATTGGCGCATGCCACTTACCCTATGACTGTCACTACATCAGCGGAAATTACAAGATGAAAGCACGCACAGACGCCCTAAAAGGCATGCTGACAAAACTGGGCATGAGTCCAGAACGGTTCAGAGTAGAATACGTTTCAGCAGCTGAAGGCATCCACTACGCTGAAGTCATCAAGGAAATAGACGCCCAAATGAAAGCGCTAGGCAAAGAAAAAATCCAAGCTGAAAACGCAAAGCTCAAACCCATTCTCGAAAACATGCTAAAACGAAAGTAACCGCACTGCAAGCTTTCATTCTTTTCTTTTCTTTTTTGTTTTAGATAACCTGCCTGCTCTTTTTACTACTAACCACTGAACAAATAGCCTACTCCGTCCCCCTTAGCTTTCAATTTTGCTAGAGAAATTCAATTGCTAAGTGATAATACTGTAATTCTTGATATTAAATTGAGTATTAGTGAAATTAATTACCATGCTAGGCTTTCCTCCCGCAATAAAGAAACTTAGCTGTATGAGAGATTAAGAGAAACCTTTAGGTTAGGAGTGTGTGAAACTTTTAACGGAAAGGAAAAACTCTTTTCTCTGCATACAGCCATAGAAAATTAAGAGGTTAGGGTTAATTTAAGGTCTATGGTTTTTGGCTAAGTTTCTAATCCTTAAATGCACTCTGTAACAGGTTAAAGAAACATAGCACTTTTAGACCTTGAAAGTTAGAGACCTTAGAAGATAGACCTTAAGGCACTAAGCTCGTTGCGACTTTCCAGCCAATTTGTTTTCCACAGAAAAATGTTATTTATCTATGATTTTCTGTCAAATCTTTTTGAATGATGGGTCGAGTAGTGAACCCGTTGGTTGAAAAATCCCGCTCTGTAAACTGGTATGGGATATTAGCCATGAATTATTCTCAAGGATACACAGTAGAGCGCCCAATAATTTCAAGGCTGAAATCAATGTTGCCTTTTTTCGATTGCTATACTTGTCATGTTTCAGTAAGTTGTAAGTGCTCCACCAATCAACGCTTGCCCATGACGTTGTAGCGCTGAGTTCAAAAGGTTTGAAGTAGGCATCCAACTCGATAAGTTGAACTGTCTTTGTACTTAATTTTAAAAAAGAGTATCTTTCTAAGAAATTCGTATAATCGTTAAAGGTTAAGCTTCGATTATGTTTCCTGCCTTCTTGCTCTTTCTTCCAGAGACTCTCCCGTTCTATAGTGAATTCTGGCTGAAAATATTCCCATGTAGGAATACAGTTAATGGCAATGTCAAAGGCGCTTATTAATTCTGGACCCGCATCTAGAATCAATGTAATTAGCTTGGGAGAAAAAACTTTGAGGTGGTCTTCATCTATGGGAACATAATCTAAGAATTTTTCCATGTTATCCTCAAGTTGGCTGAACATCTTCTGTGAAAAAGCATTCCTTTTCTCTATCTCAGCACTCGAGTACTTAGGCATATTCGCAACCTCTAAAGACCGACCAATTTTTTCGACGTTTAACCTATTTCTAAGCTGTCCAGATTTAAGATTTTTCGTGCTTTCAAAAAGTCAAAAAATGAGAGGGGTAGGGGCTATTTTAGCTTACGTTTACGAAAACGTTCACATTTTTACAGTTTTCGTTTTCTTTTTTTTCTTGATTATTTGAATTTTGCTCGGTACTTTCTGGTTGTTTAGGTGGTTTGTCTTCATTTTCACTTTTTAACTTCTCAGAATTTTCGGTTAAAGACCAAAAACTGATGTCTCTTCTTAAGTTCCATCCTGCAAAAATAATAAAGACCAGTATGAAAAGTCCAAATGTAATTGGTATTATAAAGGTGGGGAGGAAGGAGAGCGTACTAAGGCTGTAAAAGAAAACAAGTAAACCACACCCTATCGATAGAACGCCTATGTCACTAAGAACGCCACTTACAAAGTGGTAAATTCCTTTTGGAAACCGTATTAGGTTCCATGAAAGCGCAAGGGTTACAAACGAAATAGAAAAGAATAAAATTGTTTCAGTAAAACTTGCTAATGAAGAAAAGCCCCCCTCAAATTTTATACTTACAATCAAGGCAATTGCCGTAACAGCTAAACCAGCCAATGTTAGTGAAAAATCTTGGAATTGAAACAAATAGCCTTTATTATCTTTTCCATGAGGATATGACTCCAAGTATTTTCTGCCCTTTTTTAAGGCAAGTCCGTAAAATGTCGAGAAATAAATAAGCAATATAATAAGCAATGCTATCTCTGAAGCCAAACCCATTTTTCATCACGTCATTTACTCTATTTCTACGCTGTGCAGATTTAAGACTTATCATCAATGAAAACTTAGTAATCTGTGCTAAGTAGAACTGAATCTTTAAGGTGTGCAACAAACACTTGTTTGACCTTCAGCCATAAGGTAAAAGGTGTTATCGAGTCTTGCTATAAAACTTGTATAGCCATCTCTATTATTATTCTGTATTTCTTGAATAAATTGTGATTCTGAAACCTTCTCAAACTGTGTCTGATCTGTGTATGTTTTTAGGTTCTCATTTAATTCTGCTTGAGTCATTGAAACAAACTCTACGGCAGGTATCTCTTTGTCTGGGCTAGGTATATTTTTCAGTTTTTGCTCAAACTGGTTCGCTGGAGTATCTACGTAAACCACATAAATGGATACTACGCTTAGAATAACAGCTAAAGCTATAACTACACCGACTAAGGCTAAATGTTCTTTGTTCATTTTATCACTACCCTTTTCCAACTTTACAGATATAAAATATTCCAAATTTCCTTCTTAATTACCGAGTACATGGGAGGTTTCTTATAGTAAAATAAAACGATTAGGTTTTGGAGTTAGTACTCTTGAAAAAGGTAAACGATGATAGAATTATTCCTAGAGCAGAAATGCCTAAAGGAATTGACCTCTGCAAACAAAATGTTCTGGCTTTCTTAAATGATGCAAGGCTTATTATTAGTGAAAATAGGCTAAGTCATGCTTATATTAGCGTTCAATTTGCATTGGAAGAATTGGGCAAAATACTGATTTTTAGAGACAAAATGACAAGTGACAACAGTGACCCCTTAGTCATTAAGAAAAACGAAGCTTTTAGCAATCATTCAAGCAAAACAGAAAAAGCTTGGACGTTCTTAGATACTAAGTTCAAAAGAATATTTGACGAGGGAGCGTTTGAAATTGGCTTATTTGTGAAGGGAATGGCACAAGAGGATACATATGCCGAATATCAAACGCGATTAGACTGCGCATTTGTTGATTACTATGCTTTAAGATGGCAAATTGGTAGGGACATAAAAAAGGAGCTTCTTGTAAACCTAATCAATCACATAGAAGAAAAGTTACCACAAGCTTAAAGAAACTTCTAATTTAATAAAAACTGTTTAAGGGGAAAAGGTGAAGAATGTGAAGATAAGACCTTTTCCCCTGTCATGGGCTAGCTATGGAGTAACTAAACCCTATGGCTATGAAGGAACTTAATATTTTCTCTTAGCATGGCAAAATTCACATTCTTTAGCACTATCATCTGGATTCATTTCTTTGCATGTCCAAACAGTACCAACCAAAATTAAGCCTTGATGGGGGTCCGGGATTAACTTTTTCTGGAAAAGAACCATTAGCACCAATTAAAATAATATCCGTAGTTGTCGGCATTTCTAAACCGTTAAAGTACCGTTCCCACTTGTTCCAGCTTGCCTGATTTAGAAGGGAAAAATAAAGAATTAACTAAAGTTCAGGGAAAAAGAGACTATTTAATCTTCTTCTTCAAGTTTTCTCTTTTTAATTTTGAGCGTGTTCTCTTCTGGGCTTGTTACTCTGAAAAGCTCTGAGAGTTCGTGTTTGTGCAGGAACTTTTTCAAAGTTATGCGTACGTATTTTTTGCTTAGCCCTTCGCCTTCACCTTTCACCGTTAAGATTTTTGCGTCTGTCGCCACTTCTCCGCCTGTTTTCTCCTTAAGGAAATCCGCTAGCTTATCGATTAATTTAGCTTCGTCACCTTTAAGATCTGAAGTATCGACTTTCATTTCAACCATTTTCATGTTCACCTCGATTCAGGTCACGCCAATTTCTTGTGTTTAACTTAGTTTTTCACAGCTACATTATTGATTAAGTTTTCCGCTTAAACGTGTCAGTTCGCCCGTCGAGTCCTTATCACTGCGCAAGCTCTGTGACTCTAGTGCTCATCATCCAAAACATTAATCGACAACAAAACTTAAGACTCTTACGCTAAAGGGTTCTGTGAAGTCACCGTTTGGTTTGGGGTCATGTGAAAAAACATTTGGTAAATTGTCAACTTGAATGTTAGGCAGCTACCTAAAAGAAAACTTAAGGTGACAAAAGGCAAAGTATGGGCAGTTCCAGCAACCGAAATTGCGATAAAAATTTTGGGAGCAGGATTGAAAGAAAGTTAAGTTATGCAAGTCTATCAATAATGTGAAGTTTAGCTTACCCTGTGTAGTTTAATATGTAGATGCTTAGGGGCGGTTTACCAAAAGTCTGCTCAGGTGTTACATGAGTGAAATTGTTTGAGCTATACAATTGGGCATAGATATCCATTAAGGTGACCGTTGAGTTGAAATAGTCTAAATTGTTCCCGCCAAATTCTGTTGTGAAGAGAAATTTCACGTTGTACTCCTTGCAGCGGCTGATTAGAACCGTGATGTTGAAGGAGGGATCTATAATTCTTGACCAAGGATAATTGTACACTTGAATTTTGGGTCCTCCGTCTTTCAGAAGGTAAAATTCTATTATGCCTTCACTGAAGTAGTTATCAGGAATAAGCACCATTATCGATTGGTTTGTGCTGTCGTGGGCTATTGTATATTCAACGGCTTGTTCTAATTCAAAAGGTGCTTTATCAGAGTTTGTCCAATAAATGGTGTCATTTACACTGTAGAACATGGATAGGCATGTTAAAGCTATCAATATTGAAGCACCGATTTTAGTTAAAGTTTTTCTGTTGAGGCTCCGCAGTTCCGTGTATGTATATGTGACAAAAACCGCCGCTGCGATGGCTAAAACTGGGAACAAAGGAAGAACGTATCGCCAATTTTTGTTGTTAACTAGAGTGTAAAAAACATAAACTGTAATGAACCATGTCAGAAGGAGTTTGTCAGGGTTTTGTCTTCTAATAGCAAATATTCCCAAACCGAGAAAGCCTAAGATATACATTAGAAGCGAAATTGGGTGAATGGTGGAGTATAGGCTATTCATTTCAATTAGGTAATAGACGGGTGTTATGGTTTGGCTTCCTGTAGTGGTCATTCCAATAGCGTTTAGCCACATTCCTAAGTAGGACTGAAGGCTGTAGATTAGATAAGCTGCTATTGCTAACAGCACTGAGATTATTGCAATGTAGAGTTTTCTTGAAAAAGGTCTTTTGAGCTGGCTCTTAGAGAAAATCACTATGGCAAAAAGCATTACAAGCATAGCCACTACAATTTGGTACTTGGCTAAGAAGCCAAGGATTAAGGTTAGCCCTGTAAAGATCAGCATTCTGTCTTTATGGGTTTGTAGCCACAGGTAAAAGAAGAAGATCGAAAGGACAAAAAAGAATGTTACCATTATGTCTAACATGGCCATGTGAGAAGCTTCAAAGTAGCCGGGCATTAGGCTTAAAAAAATTGAGCCTAACAATGCAGTTTTGCCGTTATAGACTTTGTAAGTGAACTCAAAAACTACCCATAGAAGCAAAACGGAGAAGACAGCGTCAACCATTCTGGCGGAAACAACGCTTACACCAAAAATGTTGTAGGACAGGAAGGTTAGGGCGTCATAAAGCGGTGGATAAAACAGGTTACCCGAGAACTGCTTGAACATTCCAAGTTTGAGGAATAGCCCGTTGTCAAGATGGGCGGCTTCATCCCATTGGATAGGCATGTTTGAAAGGTTCAGAATTAGAAAGCCAATAAGAATGCTGAGGTAGCAAATGGCAAAAATGAAGAAAGCTAATCTGAAGTTACAACTGCTTTTCAAGAGCCGCATACCTCCCCTCTCTTGTATGTACTATGAGAACTGAATCTTTTTTGGAGGTAAGTTTGTTCGATTGAAATATAAGGTTTGTTAGAATGAGGTCTCTGTACGCTGAAATTGTTTTCTGGGCTTCTGAGAAAGCTGTAATTGCCGGCCTAAAAAGTTCAGAAGACTTAGCTCCAATTATGAATAAACTTGAAGAAGTTATCATAAGTGCCTTAAAAGAGCCATAAACCGAAAGTTAATCGAACCAAATAACCCACCCAACGATTTTTCACAGCGAAACTTACCAAATGGAGACTTCACAGAACCCCGCTAAAACACATTGACCATAAAGAAACTTTTTTTAATCCATTCAACTGAATATTTAGTTGCGGAGTGGTCTAAGGTAATGGACCTTCTGGAAATTATCAAGAATAGAAGAAGCATAAGAGTATTCAAAAAACAAGCCGTAACCCAAGACATTATTGAAAAACTTCTTGAAGCCGCACGCTGGGCGCCATCCGCAGGAAACGTTCAACCGTGGACATTTGTAGTTGTAAGCTCGCAGAAAATGAAGCGAAATCTTTCTATGGCGGCTTTTGGGCAAAAAGACCTTGAAGAAGCATCAGTTGTTTTTGTGGTTTGCGCTGATGAGAAGCTGGCTGAACAAAGCTATGCTGAACGTGGTAAATCATTGTTTTGCATTCAGGACACCGCGGCTGCAATTCAAAATATCCTGTTAACCGCTTACTCGCTTGGTTTAGGTTCATGCTGGATTGGAGCATTCAAAGAAGACGAAATAAGGAAAGCCATTAAAGCCCCTAAAGAAATGCGGCCAATAGCCTTGATTCCAGTAGGATATCCAAACGAGGCACCCGCAGCCAGAAGCAGAAGACCAGTAAGTGAAATAATGCATAAAGAAACCTTTTGACGTAATTATAGCGGATGGTTGATATTTAAATTTACGTTTAAACAATAATAGTAGGTGAGGGAAGCTATTTGAAAGAGGAACAATTTAAAGTTTTAAAAACTATGATTGAAGCTACAGGCCGCATGGACCTGAACATGTTTGCTAAAAAGGTGAATTTGAGCACAACCCAAACTATGCAGCTAATTCAAGAACTAGCAAAAGAGGGCTTTCTGCAAAGAAGCGAAAGAGGATATGGTATTACTGAAAAAGGAAAAGCAGCCTTCAAAGTGTTCACGCCTGTTCCAGAAGAAATGAGTTTCCACTTTTACTTTGGCATCAATCAGCCCGCAGACTTAACCGCGGAGACGCTGCAAGAGTTTTACATGGCTATAAAGCAGGTCAGCACAGGTTCGCTTGAATTTCACCTCTACAGGAGCGACTTTGAAAACTGGCTAAAAGAAGCCTGCAAAGAGCAAGAGCTTACCAAAGAAATTGGAGGCATTAAGGCTACTGGTTTAAAGGGTGAAGAGCTTAGAGCAGAACTTTTGAAAGTGTTTGACGCAAAATATGGCATCCAAGACTTGTTATAGCTTCTACCGTTTTTCCTTGTTCAGCTTAATCCACCAATCAGGGACTCTGGCTTTTTCCGTGTTGTCCCAAGAATCAAAGGGCTTAATATCCAAGATTGGTGTGCCGTCGAAGGCGTCCAGACCGCGAACAGTCAAAGTGTTGCCTTCAACCTTTAACAACTCAACTAGTGTTAGTCCGATGGGGTTTGGGCGAAGGTTGGTTCTGGTAGCGAAAACTCCAAGCAGAGGCATGTCCATTCTGCCTCTAGGATGAACCTTCAATGTCATACGTTGCTGATTGGAAATTTGGTTGAGCCAAAAAAGCACAAACAAGTGTGAAAAGCCATCAACACCCTCTAAGGTTCCAACTAACTCGTCACGAAGGATAATCTGTGAGATTCTGGATTTATCTTTAACCTCGTCGCCAACAGCTTCGGTTTTTACGCGGCCTATCGGGTTCAAAAAGATTTTATCTTGAAAAGTCATCGGTTAAATACCTCACTTTTGAGTGAGCCCTAAAACTATATAAGCATTCTACTGAAATCTCGAATAAACCTGCTAAAAGGCGCTGCAAGCCAAAAACTAACCCGTCTTTAACTTCTAAATTTAGCAGCACGATTCGCAATTAACGTAGCCATCGCGCCAGCAGCAACTCCAGCGTCAATGTTTACAACTGCCAAACCCAGTGAACATGACTGAAGCATAGCCATCAAGGTGCTTACTCCTTTTTCGCCAAAACCGTAACTATTAGAAGTTGGAACCGCAATCACCGGAACATTAACCATGCCAGCAACCACTGAAGCCAAAGCGCCTTCCCTGCCTGCAACCACAATAATAACGTCAACATCCTTCATGATTAAGTCTTTTAGGGGTTGAAGAACCCTGTGAATTCCAGCCACACCCAAATCATACGATGCATAAACTTGGCAGCCCATTTCTTCAGCAATCACCTTTGCCTCTTCAGCCACTGGAATGTCAGAGGTGCCTGCGGTTAAAAGCCCAATCTTTCCACCTGTGTTTTTAACGGCAAGGTTTTTCTTTTTAATGATGACCATTCTTGCTTTTTCGTTAATCTGGAAAGCTGCGTCGTCAGGCTGCGCCTTTTTGAGGGCTTGAACTTGTTCTTGACTGCATCTGCTCACTATTACTCTCCCGTTTTCACCAAGCATCCGAAGGGTTATTTCAACTAGGTCACTTGTTGTTTTGTTCTCAGCTAAAATTATTTCAGGCACGCCTTTCCTGTGTTCCCTGTTAGCGTCAATTTTTGCCATGCCTTCAACTTCAGCGATAGCTAGCAGCCGCAACAGTTTTTCTGCTTCCTCAACTGTTAACTCGTTTTTAGCGGTTTTTTCAAGAATCTCTTTCAATGTGGACATGATTTCAATCACTTGCCTGAAGAACCACAAGCAATATATCGTTTTTGCTTTTTTAATATATGCAAGCGGTCGAAACGGAATGACTGAATTTTCTAGAATAGTTATGATTGATTGTCAAGTCGCTGGAGTTTCTGGAGACATGATTCTGGGCGCATTACTGGATCTTGGAGCAGATGTAAACAAGGTTACTTCAGCCATAAAAAGTCTGGAGAACGCCGATTACGGTTACAAGAACGTGGTGGTTGATATCAAGCAGGTTATGCGTAAAGAGTTCAGAGCCACCAAGGTAGACGTCACAGCCGAAGGAAAAACCAGAAAAGACGGGAAACAATTAATCGAAATAGTTGAAAAAACAGCAGAAAACCTCAAGCTTTCAGCAAAAGCAAAGCAGTACGCCTCAAACGTCATCCACACGTTGGTTGATGCAGAAGCGAAACTTCACGGACATCATTTGGCTGATGCGCATCTGCATGAGGTCGGGTTGGTTGATACTGCCGCGGAAATTATCGGTTCGGCAGTTGCCATGGAAGACTTGGGCTTCTTTAACGCTAAAATCATTTCGACACCTGTCTCCGTCGGCGGAGGATTATTCAAATTCTCGCATGGCACAGTGTCAAGTCCATCTCCGGCAGCGCTAGCTATTTTTCAATCAAAGAATTTTCCGATTAAAGGCGGACCGGTCGAGTCGGAACTAGCTACACCGACGGGGGCAGCAATAATAGTTAATTTAGCGGACGAAGTAAGCAGGTTTTACCCTGAGATGGCTCCCATGAAAGTTGGTTATGGTGCAGGTGGAAAAGAGTTTTCTGAAATACCTAACGTTCTTCGAATAACCATGGGTAAAACGTTAGAAAAAAGCGTGATGAAGGATCAGGTTGCCGTGTTGGAGACTAACGTTGATGACGTGTCAGGGGAAATCGTGGGGCATGCCGTTGATCGGCTTCTTGCGGAAGGCGCAAAAGACGTAAGCATCATTCCCATGTACACTAAAAAGAATAGACCTGGGCAAATTATCAAGGTAATCGCTGACCAAAAAGATACCCAACACCTCTCACGTGTGCTGATTAATGAAACAGGCACGTTGGGAGTCAGAGTTTACTTATGTGAAAGACACATTGTAACCCGTGAATTGTATTCTGTCAATTTGCTGATCGGCGGCGTTAAAGAACCAGTAAAAGTAAAAGTTTCAAAAAACAGCAATGGAGAAATCATCCGCATAAAACCCGAATACGACGATCTTAAAAGGTTAGCAGAAAAAACCAGTAAGCCTCTTAGAGAACTTTCGGAGCTTGCAATTTCGAAGGCAAAAGAAATTTTTAGCTAAACGACGTGATTTGCATGGAAGACTTAAATCGTAAACTTGAAGAACTCAAAGCTTTCATCAAGGAAAAAGGAAAGGACGGCGTGGTAATCGCTTTTTCTGGAGGCGTGGACAGCTCAACATTAGCTGCTGTAAGCCACGGGGTTCTAGGCGAGAAGGCTGTGGCCGTTATAGCTCAATCTCCAACATACACGTCTGAAGAGCTAACGGATGCTAAAAAAACAGCCAAGGACATAGGCATCAAACTGCATGTGATTGAAACTGACGAGTTATCCAACGAAAATTTTAGCAAAAACCCTGAAAACCGCTGCTACTACTGCAAAAAAGAATTACTCAAATCCCTAATTGACTTTGCGCATGAACTCGGGTTCAAAGCGGTTTTTGAAGGCACAAACTTCACCGATTTAAACGATCACAGACCAGGATTCAAAGCTGTTCAGGAAGTAAAAAGCGTGTATAGTCCATGGATGATTAACAAGTTTAGTAAGGATGAGATTCGCCAAGTAGCCAAAACCATGGGGCTTAGCGTTCATGACAAGCCTGCTTTAGCGTGTTTGGCTTCGAGGATACCGTTTAATGAGAGAATTACGGCTGAGAAGTTGAGTAGAATCGACAAGGCAGAGCAAGCCGTAAAAGCGATAACTGGGGTTAAGCAGATCCGAGTTAGAGACCATAACGGGTTAGCAAGAATAGAAGTTGGAAAAACTGAAAGAGCGCTCTTTTGCAATGTCGATGTTTTGGACAGGGTAGCTGAAGATTTGAAAAAATTAGGATTCAAGTATGTAACAGTTGATTTGGAAGGCTACCGGTCAGGAAGCATGCTAAAAACACTGGATGCAGCAGCATAAAAATCATGTTTGTGTCCATAGTGTTTTCAAAGAATATAGCCACCCACTCTACGTCTATAGAGAAATGCAAAAATTACGTTCTTTACCTGTCAATTTTGCTAGAGAAATTCAGTTGCTAAATTGATACCCTATCCCTCCTTGCTAATTTTCTTTAAAAAAATTGTTACTCTATCAGTAGATTCCGCAAGTGCTTTTTTTAGCAAAAAGAGTCACAACTTTTGGTTTTGCTTAAAGTAACCTTTGCTATTTGGGCCTTCTTCTATTGTCATGGTTTTCAATAGGATTGAATATACGTGTAGGCTACTACCTTCCCGGGGGAAAATGCATATACGTTTTGACAGCAAACTTTCGTTACAAGTCACATGTCCTTAAAGCGTTTGAGACCTTCAAATGCGATGCCTTGTCCCGATATTAAGTGATCTGGGAAAGATAATTTACTTTCAGGTATGGAACTGATATATGGGAAATTGAATTAAATGAAAAATTGTTAATTAGTGCCTTTTCTTATCAGTATTTACAGTTTTTATTTAATATTCTCTCCATAGAGTAAGCTCCCCCCGCACTTGATAAAAGGAGATTAAGAAGATACTTAACCCTTGAATGTACTCGGTAATAGCCCTAACAGTTTAATGCATTTTGCAGAATAGAAAGAGTAACGGTTGAAAATATGTGAGGGTAAAAAAAATAGAGCAATCATTAGACCAATTAGGACAAAAGCAAACAAAATTAGCAACCCACACACGAGAACTCCAACCTTCCATGTAAGGTATCCTTTTTCTTCAGGAAAACGTTTGTGTTTTATCGGTGGTAGTTGTACTTCCCTTTGCTCTTTCGTTTGTTCTTTCGTTTGCCCTTCCATTTGTTTAAGCAACTCCATTCTATCAATTGACCTTTTAGCAACTTTACGTAGGGTCACTGTCAAGAGAATTGTAAAAGCTGAAGCGAAACCTAACAAGACTTCTTGAAGAATAAGCAGATAAAAGCCCTTACCTGATAAAGAACTGACTAATCCTAATAAAAAGGAATCAACCAAGAAGATTGCAGTTGGAATTTCCCACAACATAGAGTCGAAGTGTCGTCTGTCTTCACCAATTTCTTGATAAGATAACCGTTGCCATTCGTCTTCATTATTTGCTCTTGCATCTTCAGTGTCTTCTTTGTTTTTATTTTCCATGCTAATCTGTTTCTACGCTTTTTAGATTTAAGACTTATCTACTCTAAATAGCGAAGTTCCTAACCCTTGAATGTACTCGGTAAGAGTTGTTTACTATGGTAGCTAACTTATAATTTTTTCTTGCAATTCAGCCTCTTTTTGAGTCTCTTCTTTTTCCGATGATTTCGACAAGCTTTTTGTTGGTGGTTGCATATTTTGCAATTCTGCATCTTTCAGCTTATCTATTCTGTAAAAAACGCTAACCAAGCAAACAGAAAAAATGCATATCGAAAAGAGGACTGTAACCAAAGAGTACCTTAAAGCATCGGTAAAGTCTCCGACTAATAAAGAATAATAAACAACCAACAGAACACCCAGAGCAGCTATAGATTCAAAGGTAAATACATGAAGAATTCTTCTTAGTGCTTTACTCTTCATATTTTCACGATAAACAAGCCCAATAATAGCGCCACTAAAACCTATAATAATACTCGTTATTGTAGTCATTCCGTTAATGATGGTAGGTATTGTTTCGTAATCTATAGAATGTATATTTCCAAAAAACGAACTGGTGCTGTTGGAAGCAGTTTCATAATTAATATTTGGATTAAATCGAGTGGTTAAAATCATTCCAGCAAAGAAAAAAATTGATATAATTACAGTTAAAAAATAGTAAGTCGAGCTTTTCATAAATTTTCCTTAGTTGGTCTATTCTGTGCCTTATGCAGATTTAAGGTTTATTATCAATGAAAAATAGCAGTATTGAGAACAAAAATACTCGTTAATAGCCCTAACCGTTTACAAAAACAAGGAAGAACACTATGGAACAGCAAACATTCTAACAGCATCAAGTTTCTCTTTTAGAATAGTTATTGCTTCCTTCACTAGTGGTTCATATTTTTTGGTAGCTTCTGTACCATTGATACTTGGGTCTTTTGCTGTTCTATGAACACAATCATTTCTTATTGCATTAAGTTCGGTTATTGTTTTGTACTCTTCTTTCTCAATGAACTTTAATTCTAGTAAACAGTCAGCTACAGTTAACAAATTTACTCTTTTTAAAATAGCTTCAATAAAAGAAGGTTCAGCTTTTAGAGAGGTCATATGGCTTCTAATTTTGTCACAGCCATATTTTTCAACTTCGATAGCAGAGAAAACAATAGCATAAAACCAATAATTCGTTTTTACTGCGTCTTCTAAGTAACCTTCTAACTTTGGAATTGGACCGTAATTAGGCACTATGGGACTCATAAGATATTCCCTGTTTAGTCTATTTCAGAGCTTTTCAGATTTAAGACTTGTCTACTCTATAATAGCGAAGTTCCTAATCCTTGAATGTACTCGATAATAATTCTTTACATGATAGCTAACTTAGTTTTTTCTGGGTTTCTTTGAAACACTTTTTATGATAGTAACTAACGACCCCAAAAGCCTTGAACCTTATGAAGTCATCACCAACTTCAATATTTTTCTGACATTCATGGCATAAGTAAACTTCTTTTGCTCTCATTCAGGTCACTTAAACATAGCCCCACATTTAAGACAACTAAATTTCTTGCCTCGGTCATCTTTAACCATGATATCACACTTATCATATATTATTTGAAGCAATTTAGTTTTAAGCATGTGTGTTATTGTCTCAAAAGTCAATTGACATTTTGATATTAATTTTGAATGGTTGGACTGGTGATTTACACCATTGTCTTGGACAGAAACGTTTACCCAAAGTTTTTATATGTTAAAGTCGCCTAAAATATTTCAAGGTTTAGTAAACTCAAAAAGGGGACAAGACAGACGAATGGTAACACACTCCATTCCTCTGCCTTGCCTTGGGGCATTAATGCCAAATTATGACTACGTTTTTTGCATATATAAGGTATTTCCACATTAAATTTGAAATATTGTCTATAGAGACATGAACACTCCCCATAAAAAATAAACAAAAAAGATAAAATAAAATACTTTAGAAACGCCTTTTTTGCTCAAAAAAACCATTTTGGCATAAAATACTAGTTAGGTTAAGGCTTGCGCAAAGATATAAGGCTGTTTTTTCCATGTTAGGCTATTTCTACGCTTTTCAGATTTAAGACTTATCTCTCTAAAGAGGGAACTTGCAAAAAGTATTATTCTTCGTTGAAGAATCAATTTATTATGTTGCGTATTGGTCATAGGGGCGCCAGGGCTTATGCGCCTGAGAATACGTTGGCGAGTTTTAAGAAGGCATTAGAAATCGGCGTAGATGCAGTTGAGTTGGATGTTAGAAAGACCAAAGACAACCAACTTGTCGTCATTCACGACGCAGATGTTAAGCGGACAACCAACGGCGAAGGCTTAGTAAGTGAGCTTACGCTTAAAGAAATCAAAAGCTTTTCCGCTGAGAAAGGCGAGAAAATTCCGACTTTGGAGGAAACGCTGGATTTTTTGGATAAGAAGGTGAAGGTGTTTGTTGAGCTTAAGGAAACGGGCATTGAAGAGCAAGTGCTTTCAACAGTGCATAAGAAAGGCATAGAGAAGAATGTTGTTATCACTTCTTTTCTTGAAGATGCGCTAAAGAAAGTTAGGGAATTAAACAAGGACATCGAGACAGGCTTGATTTACGCGAAGCACAAGAACCCAATTAAAGCAGCGTTAGAACTGAAAGCGAACTATCTTTTTGCCCTCTACAGATTCACGCATACCGCTAATGTCCAGAAAGCCCATGAAAACGGTTTAAAAGTGATAGTTTGGACTATAAACAACCCAGAAGAAGTCGAGGAATACGCTAAGAAAGGCGTGGACGGCATAGCCAGCGACAAGCCAGACATACTCATGAGTGTTAATGCGTAGCAACCTGCGCTTTAAGAACCCGCTCTATCCGCTCTGCGTCAACTCTGCTTTCATCATTTAGAGGCGTCAACTGTATTTCGGCGGCTGATTTCACTCCGAAACCCAGCTCTGCTGCGCGTCGTAGCTGGGCTTGCTCGAAAACGTCTGCTTCGCCAACTTTGCCTTTAGCTCCGTACATTTTGAGGATCGCTACTCCGACTGCGTCTATGGCCACTCGGTCCCGGCTTGCAAGCAAAAGGTTAGGCTCAACCAACGTGCCTCGGTCAGGACCGCCGGTTGTGAATGCTTTTATTCCATCCATTAAAACAAAGTCCACGTTGTAATTGTTGTTTATTTCCGCAATCATCTGCCGCTGATAGGGTGAAGTATGCAGTTCCCACATGTAATCGTACATTCCGCCAGGAACCTTTTTTGCCACTAAACCCACGGAATTCTTTAGCGAAAGCGTGAAGTGGCCGCCGAACCTGTGCGTTTTTAGGCAGCATGTCTGGACAACTTTGTCAGCGTCATGGAATACTTTCGCCATGTAGAATCCTCTTGCCCAATGGGTGCCTCCTCGTTCAACTTTAAGCCAGTCTTCCTTGCCCACGTTATTTAAGACAACAGCCTTAAACCCTAGTTCCCTTGATAGAGCTAAAACGCCCATTTTCTCCAGAACCTGCTCGGTGTCGCCCATGCCGCTGCGTTCAGCCAACGTTACGTCGCTCGCTCCAGCGTTTTTTAAGGTTTGCACTATGGCTCTTAAAGTGTCAAGGTGGGTTGATGCTGGAAACGGGTCAGCACTGTTAAAATTCGCCTTCAAAGCCACCTGCTTCCCAGAATAATCACCTAAGCCAAACTTGTTGAGCAATGCAGGGACACCTGTTGCTCTATCTGTAGTTTTTAGAATGAAAACTTCGCCCAAAGAGTTTGTCATAAAAATGCTCCATTACAAAGGTAAAGGACTGCTTTGTTATTAATTTTTCACTGCATCACGCTGCAGCAACAACAAACCGTAAGCTCTATATTATTCAATGAAACCTTTTTCAAAAGAAGTCTTTATGCGGGCCCGTGGCTCAGTCAGGCTAGAGCGGCGGACTCTTAATCCGTAGGTCGCGGGTTCAATTCCCGTCGGGCCCGCCAGTAATAATCCAACGTTAATCTTATCTGTTTAATGTAGTGCCAAACTTACTGTCAACACTATGAGCACAAAAAGCGTTATCAACACGTAATTGCGGTTCTTTTCCCATGCAAAATAGACGACAGAAGTAATTGCTCGGATGTAGGGGGTTAAAATTAATATTATTAGCCCTATTGTCATGAACCAGAGGGCGTTTTGTGATACGAGTAAGTGTTGGATTTGGTTGTATATGAAAGCGAAAAAATCCTGTCCAGTAATAAACACAGCCTTACTTTGGGAAACTTGCAGGTTACCGTAAGCCTCATAGAAGAGGGCTATTCCGATAATTTCCAGCAGTACGCTGATGACGACGCCTATTATTAGAATGTAGCTTATGATGGATTCTAGTTTTGATTCGCCGCTGCCTAAGCCCTGAGAAGTCATAGCGTGGCCACTCCTTTGTATAACATCTGAATAATTAAGAGTGTAACTATGACGAGGAAGAGTATTCTGAGGTTTCTGTCGCGGATTCTATTTAACAATCTTCCGCCAACCACTGCGCCTATTGTTGTGCCCACAGCCATTGGCGCCATTAAGGTTAGGTTCAAAAGACCTGAAAAAAGGTAAACGCTCACGCCTGCCAGTGCAGTCATGCCTATGATGAAGCTGCTTGAAGCGCTGGATACTTTTGAGGGTATTTTTAGGACTTTCTCGTGAACAATAACTTTGAAAGCTCCCGCCCCTATCCCAAGCATCCCCGCGGCAATGCCAGCTACAAACATGCCTAATCCTCCCAGAAGAGAGTTGGTGGCTTTGTATTTTATTACTTGATTTTTGGCTTTGTCAAAGTAGCTTCCTTCAAGGCCGAGCCGTTTGGAAATTTTGTCTTGTTTCTCTGGCGGAGTATAAACTTCTTTGAATGAGCTTCTAAAGTTAATGAAGGAAGTAAGTAGGAAACCTGCGAATAGGAAATAGAGGAAAACTGGCGCGATTATTACAGTGATTGTTGCTCCCGCGATGGCGCCGATGATGGTGAACATTTCAAGGTACATAGCGATTTTTATGTTGGTAATCCTGTCTTTCACGAAGGATGAGGCTGAACCGCTGGACGTAGCGATTATAGCCACCATTCCGCATGCCACTGCCTCCTTGACGGGGAAGCCTAGTAAAACCAAGATAGGGGTTAGAATGCTGGCGCCGCCCAGACCTATAAGAGAACCTACGAGGCCAACAGCTACAGACATCAGAAGCAATGTAACCATGTCAAGCAATGCTTTTCTCCCGCCATTGGAAATAAACTATTTCAAGTTATTAATTAATATAATTGGATGCTTGGAAGGAAAAAAGGTGCTTTTTAAGGGAACGTGGAATGCAGCGCTTAGCCTTGCTTGAATTCTTCCCTAATCTTCATTTGCCTTCTCTTAAGGTTGTAGCCCAATGAGAACTCATGGGCTGCGTCACGGATTCTCCTCAGCAAAAGCATCATTCTGCTGTTCTTGTCAAAGTTTCTTGGCGCAGACTCGTCTGGCAAATAAATTTCCTCATGCTCCTTCGCCAAGCCAATAAGCGGAATTTGCAATCGTAGCGTTTGCAACGCCGTTTTTGCAGCGCTAACCTGCCCCGGTCCCCCGTCAATCACCACTAAATCGGGCAGCTGGCTTTTTTCTTCTACCAAACGCTTATACCTTCTCATGACAACCTCGTTGACGGCGGCGAAATCATCCTGTCCCATGAAAGTTTTGATTTTGAATTTACGGTAGTTCTTCTTGTCAGGCTTCGCGTCCCTAAAGCTTACCATGCCTGAAACCACATGCTCCTGCCCCAAATTGGAAACATCAAAACATTCAATCACACGCGGCAACACTGGAAGATTAAGCTTAGTCTGCAAATCAACAAGTGCACTATCAACTTCCAATGTGGATTCCAAGTTTTTCTCCGCCAGCTGCACAAGCGCAAGCTTATCGGCTCGCCTAGGAATCGTCAACGCAACAGGCGCGCATCTTTTCGCTGAAAGGAACTCTTCTAAGGCTTTTTTCTCTTCTGTTCCCTGCCAACAAGGCTTATTCAACAATATCTCGCGCGGTATCTGGTTGGTTGCGTAGTAAGCCTTTAAGAATTCTTGTTCGATCTGAGGCTGAAGGTCTACGCTGAATTGTTTTTTGCCAAGCAGCACGCCTCTTCTCACTCCCATCTGCACCGCCAGCATTTTTTCGCCAACCTGCTTAAACGCCATAATGTCCTGGTCAAATCGCCTCTCGTTGTCCACAATCTGGTGTTCCGTCAAAAGGCGG
The DNA here is from genome assembly GCA_050010515.1 of Bathyarchaeia archaeon. GTDB lineage: Archaea > Thermoproteota > Bathyarchaeia > Bathyarchaeales > Bathycorpusculaceae > Bathycorpusculum. The sequence continues at coordinate 55,824 of JBEKKX010000005.1, read as the reverse complement.
ATAGAAGCGATTTGGTTGCGCAGTTCAAGGGCTTCTTCGTATTTCTTCTCTGTAGAGGCGGCTTGCATTTGGGATTTGAGTTGTTCGATTGTTTGCTGGTAGTTTCCGTTCAGAAAAGAGCGCGCCTGCTTAACCTGCTCCGCGTACTGTTCAGCGGTGACTTTTCCGGTGCAGGGCGCGGTACACAGGCGAATGTGAAAGTTTAAGCATGCACGTTTATGCATGGTCTTGCATGTGCGCAGTTTAAACACTCGCACTACTAAGCGCTGAAGATCCTGCCTTGTGAACCCTTCAGTGTATGGTCCAAACGATTCGAGTTTGCGTGACACTTTGCGGCTGGTAAGTATACTTGGATAGGGCTCTCTTGTGAGTGAGATGTAAGCGAAAGTTTTAGCATCCTTAAGGTCAATATTATACTTGGGCGTGTGCTGCTTAACCAGCTTGTTTTCTAAAAGCAAAGCTTCAACTTCATTGTTAACAATAATCCAGTCGATATTTCTAATCCTTGAAACTAGCTGCCGTGTTTTCGCTGGTTGGTCTGTGTTTGAAAAGTAGCTTTTGACACGGGCGCGGAGGCTTTTGGCTTTGCCAATGTATAGAATTTCGCCTTGCTCGTTCTTGAATAGGTAAACTCCAGGGTTTGTTGGCATATCTGAGCTTTTGAAGTCCGAGGGGCATGTTATTTGGATCATGCAGACTGTTTCACTGCCAAACTAATTTCTTCTTGCGGACGGTTAAGTATTTTCTTCAAAAACATACCCGTATAAGACGCAACCTTTTGCGCGACTTCCTCGGGTGTTCCCTGCGCCAGCACTTCGCCGCCAGCTGCTCCGCCTTCAGGACCCAAATCGACAAGGTAATCGCAGCTTTTAATCACGTCTAAGTTATGTTCGATGATGTAGACGGTGTTGCCGTTGTCAACAAGCCGATTTAACACTTTAATCAACCGTTTAGTATCATCAAAATGCAGACCCGTGGTTGGTTCGTCAAGCATGTAAACAACATGCCCAGACTTGTTTTTGCTAAGTTCACGGGTGATTTTGATGCGTTGGCTTTCTCCGCCTGACAAGGTAGTTGAGCTTTGCCCAAGTTTAATGTATCCCAATCCAACGTCTAACAGCGTGGTTAGTTTGCGTGAAATTCTTGGAGTGTTCTCAAAGAACTTTGCCGCTTCCTCCACAGTCATATCCAACACTTCAGCAATGTTCTTGCCCTTATAGAGAACGCTTAAGGTTTCCTTGTTGTACCGTTTGCCTTTGCAGTCGCTACATTGCACGTAAACAGCAGGCAGGAAGTTCATTTCTATGCGCAGGACGCCGTCGCCTTGGCAGGTTTCACATCTGCCGCCTTTCACGTTGAAACTGAATCGTCCTTCCTTGTAACCGCGCGCCTTTGCCTCTTTGGTTGAAGCGAAAATGCGCCTAATCTCATCGAAAAGTTTCGTGTAAGTTGCAGGGTTGCTTCTCGGTGTTCTGCCAATTGGATCCTGGTCGATAACTATAACATTCCTGACTACGTTTGGAACATCAATCGATTCGTGTTTACCGACTTTGTCAACCCGTTCCCCGAACATTTGCCGCAACATAGGAATAACGGTCAAATTCATCAGCGTACTTTTGCCAGAACCAGAAACACCAGTAACTCCACACAATACACCTAACGGCAGCTGCAAGGTGAGGTGTTTGAGGTTGTTTTCTTCTGCTCCCTTAACGGTGATGCAGCCAACGGGTTTTCGCCTTACCGCGGGCACTTCAATTTTTAATTCTCCAGAAAGGTATTTGCCTGTGAGGCTTCGCTTATTCGCCATGATTTCAGCTGGCGAGCCCTCTGCGACAACGTGTCCTCCATGGACTCCTGCGCCAGGTCCCATATCAACAATGCAGTCTGCATTGCGTATTGTTTCCTCATCATGCTCTACAACAATCAGCGTATTACCTAAATCACGTAAGCGGCGAAGTGTGCTTATGAGCTTAGCATTGTCCCTTTGATGCAAACCAATGCTGGGTTCATCAAGAATATAGAGTACACCCATCAAGTTGCTACCAATTTGCGTAGCCAAACGAATCCTTTGCGCTTCGCCGCCGGAGAGTGTTCTTGCCGCACGGGAAAGCGAAAGGTAGCCCAAACCAACATTCTTAAGAAAACTTAAGCGCTCGTTGATTTCCTTTAGCACCTGCTTAGCAATGGTTAATTCTTTCTCGTTCAGCTGGATGGGCAGATTGCTAAAGAAGTCAACTGCTTCTTCAATTGAAAGGTCAGTTACATCGATTATGCTTTTGTCCAGTATTTTTACTGCAAGCACTACAGGCTGCAATTTTTTCCCTTTACACGCGTTACAGGGTCTAGAGGTCATGAGCTTTTCAATGTCTTCTTTCCGCCATTCACTTTCAGTTTGACGATAAAGCCTTGCTGTTTGCGGGATTATGCCTTCCCAACCTTCACGCATCCACATGTTTGCCCCATTCGACCATTGGCCATTTATGGGTTCTCTGTCGCCGTGCAAGAGCACATGCAGTTGCTGTTCCGTAAAATCCTTTATTGGAGTAAAAACGTCGAATCCATGTTTTTTGCCAACCGTCGCAAGCTGCTGAGCCCGCCAGCTAAGATCCATACTGCCGTAAACAGCTAATGCTCCATCAATAATGGAGAGATTCTTATCTGGAATCACTAGGTCTTCAGAGATTTCTGTGATTTCCCCTAAGCCGTGGCAGCTTGGACAAGCACCAAAGGGCGAGTTAAACGAGAACATGCGCGGCTCAAGGCTTTCAAACACTATTTCTGGATGGTTAGGGCAGGCTCCAAAAGTGCTGAACATTGTTTCATCTTCAAAGCGTTCAAGCTCCTTCTTCTTTTCCTCGTCAGCTTTTTTGGCGTCGATGACTATCATGGTTCCTTTGCCGACTTGAAGCGCCTGCTCCACAGCTTCAGAAATACGTGAGCGTTCCTCATCGACCATTTTTACCGTGTCAATAACGGCTTCAATCCAGTGCTTCTCATAACGCACAAGCTTAACTTCTTCTTTGATTGAGTCTGAATCGTAAATTTTTTGGTCAACCCGGATTTTGGTGTAGCCTTGTTTTTTGAGGTCATCAAAAACTTGCTCGTGGGTTCCCTTTATGCCCCGAATTATTGGCGCTAGGAAAGTGAGTGTTTTTTCTTTCTCAGCCATAATTAAGCTGGTTATGTTTTCGGGGCTTTGGGGATGAATTGAGCTGCCGCATTTTGGACAATGATGCGTGCCAATACGTGCATAAAGCAGCCTGAGGTAATCGTATATTTCGGTAACTGTTCCAACGGTTGAACGGGGGTTTTTGCTGGTGCTTCTCTGTTCGATGGAGATTGCTGGAGATAACCCTTCAATCGAGTCAACATCAGGCTTATCCATTAAGCCGAGAAATTGCCTGGCATAAGCGGAGAGGCTTTCAACATATCTTCTTTGGCCTTCAGCATAAATAGTGTCGAAGGCAAGGGTGGATTTTCCTGAGCCTGAGAGACCAGTGATCACTATAAACTTGTTTCTTGGCAAGTCCACATCTATATTTTTGAGGTTGTGTTCTCTTGCGCCTCTGATTGAAATGGTATCTCTCATAACGTAAACCAATTCCCTACTCCGCTTCTGTAAATTGTAACCAGTTTAATCATGAAAGATTTCAACCTTTTGCCCTAAACACTCATTTTTCAGGTTTAAGTTCGCTTTCCATCTTCCTAGACAACGCCCTATTTAACTCCGCAATCGTATCTCTGAACTCGATAGCTCGCTCAAAGTCCAGTTTTTCTGCGGCTTCCCTCATTTGCGCATCTAGTTCAATCATCTGGCGTTTTATGTCTGATTTTGCCAAGTGTTTGGTGCCTTTAATTGTGCCCTCTTTCAAAGAGACACTCTTCACTATTGTCTTTGGAGTAATGTGGTGGATTTGGTTGAAGCGTCTCTGGAAGGAGCGCCTGTGCTTGGTGATTTCCATAGCTCGCTTAATTGACGCTGTTTCCACGTCAGCGTAGAGTATTACTCTGCCGTTGACGTTTCTTGCTGCTCGCCCGATGGTTTGGATGAGGCTTCGCTCATCTCGCAGAAAACCTTCCTTGTCAGCGTCTAAAATGAAAATTGTTGCAACCTCCGGAATGTCTAAGCCCTCCCTCAGCAGGTTTATGCCCACTAGAATGTCGAATTCGCCGACTCGTAGTTGCCGCACAAGCTCTATTCGGTCTAAGCTTTCAATGTCAGAGTGCATGTACCTGACGCGGAAGCCTTCCTTAACAAGATAATCCGCAAGGTCTTCAGCCATCCGCTTTGTCAGGGTTGTAATTAGGATGCGGTCGCCTCGCTCGATGGTTTTATTTGCTTCCGCCATTAAATGCTGCATCTGTCCAGCTATGGGGTGAAGCTCCACTTCAGGGTCCAAAAGACCAGTTGGCCGGGTGATTAATTCCACTGGTGGCCCACTTTTTTCTAGTTCGTATTCGGCTGGGGTTGCGGAGGCGAAGAGGGTTTTGCCCATTTTCCGCTCAAACTCCTCAAACTTTAGTGGCCTGTTATCCAAGGCGCTGGGGAGTCTGAAGCCGAAGTCTACGAGGTTCTTTTTTCTTGAGTAGTCACCGTTGTACATGGCGTGTGCTTGAGGAATCGTCTGGTGGCTCTCGTCAATAATCAAGAGGTAATCTTTAGGAAAGTAATCCATCAACGTGAACGGCGGTTCGCCGGGTTTGCGTCCGTCGAAGTGTCTGCTGTAATTTTCCATTCCTGCGCAGAAACCAATTTCCTTTATCATTTCTAAATCATAGTTTGTTCGTTGTTTGAGCCGTTGCGCCTCAAGCGGAGGAAGATCGGGTAGCCTAAGTTCCAACTCTTGCTTGATATGCTCAAGCGCGAGTGCATGCTTCTCTTCAGGAACCACATACTGGCGTGCAGGGTAAAGCGTAAGCTTATCAAGCGTTCCTTTAACATCTCCCGTTAACAGGTGGACTTCCTTGATTTTGCCGATTGTATTTCCTGCAAGTTCAATCCGAAGAATGTCATTCTCGTAAGATGGCACAACATCCAGCACATCGCCCCGCACGCGGAACCTGCCTGGCTCAAGCACCATATCATTCCGCTCGTACTGCATGTCTACTAGTGCATGAATGAGTTCTTGCCTTGTAGTTTGTTTTCCAACCTCTAATTCGATGGCCATGGTTCTGAAGTCGTCTGGGTTCCCAAGACTGTAAATGCAACTTATGCTGGCGACTATTATGGTGTCGCTTCGGCTAACAATGCTGGATACGGCGTGCATACGCATTTTCTCTATTTCTTCATTCACATCGGAGTCTTTTTCAATGTACATGTCCTGCGCGGGCAAGTAAGATTCAGGCTGGTAGTAGTCATAAAAGCTGATGAAGTACTCCACGCGATTATTCGGAAAAAACGACTTCAACTCGCCATACAATTGAGCAGCCAAAATCTTGTTATGCGAAATTATCAAGGTTGGTTTCTGCAGGCGATTGATGACGTTAGCCATCACAAAAGTTTTGCCGCTGCCCGTCAAGCCTAGAAGCGTCTGCTTATCTTTCGTAACAAAGTTCTTAACTATCTGGTCAACTGCTTTTTCTTGCCCTGACGAGATTTGGAATGGCGCGACAAGTTGGAACTTCATTGTTTTTCTCCACAAACTAACAAGAAATGACCCTACCAATTGAACTAATAAGTTTTTTCTTAAAGGTCGCTTATTTTTCAGCCCTCTGTGTTGAATTCGGATTTAGTTAAGTGGGGAGAGAAATTCACGTTATTTTTTTAAAGATAAGCTATCTAAAAATAAATTTAGAAAGACAGGTCTTTTTGTTGGTGGTTTTGTTCACAAAAAGTAGATCCTATAGAGTGTACGTGTAGGTGTTGGTTTAATGATATTTGTGTTTGTTGCATGAAGCTGCCTTGCCAGTTGTAGTACCAGACTTGTCCAGTGTAACCGTTTACGCTTAACATTCCGTAAGGCTTGCCTTGAGATGGCACTTCAACGTGATAGTAACCGTAGAAGGCTGTTATTTTGAAACAGTTTTTTGAAACGGATTTTAGGGGCTTGCTGTTTCTCTTTAATTACAATATATGACGCTGTCATAACAGGCTAAAAGGGCATTACCATCTAAAATTACAAGTGCCGTCGTTAAAGAGTAAATATAATTAAAAAGACAATTCCAAAAGCGTGATAGACAACGGGTAAATGGCTTTTATGAAACAGTTAATTGCCCAAATTTTCCAACGTTAAGCTGGATTTCACCCTTGAAGCTGGTCACGTAACCGTTGTCAATTTTAATGTTATCGCCAACGTTAACCCGGTCAATCTGCTCATTCCACAACGTCAGTTTTACACTGCCTGTCTCGTCTGCAACCACAGCATCAACTATCCTGTAAGTCTCATCTTTAAAACGTGATTTGACTTCTCTGGGGTCACCTTTTTCAACAACTTTCGCTTCAACGCTAACCCGTTTCATTCCATTCTGCAAATCTTTAATTGCTGTCACATTAAGTCACCTAAACTGTGATTCCCTACTGAGGGTTTTCACTTGCAAAAGTGAGTTTCAATCATATAAATCTTGCCTAGCTATGTTTGCATCAGCGAGTAGGAAGGAAAAAACTGGAAGTTGATTTTAGACGCATTAGTACTGGTTTAAACAATACCTACCAGCAGAAGCAATAGCAAAAGCGTAGCTGCTATGCTGACAGCGGAAATCGCTATCTTCTTTATCATTGAAAACTCTGGTTTGAGTGTTCCAACAATTATTGTGCATAAGGCACCTAACCAAACGTAAGAAATGAAAAACATCGCTTCAACTACAAAGTTGAAAACTGAAGTCTTTGCTATAATATTTTTGAGAACGGCTTGAGACTGCGCTGTAAAGGTGACTGCTGCTTGTGCAGGGACATATAAAGCTCCAAAAGGATTAGAGGTTACCCCAAGCGACACGTCAAAGGGATAATAAACTGTGGGTAAGGTAAATGTCGCAACAAGGTTTATTATTGATCTAATAACCATCACAAACAAAGCAAAAGCTAAAGCGATAAAAAGAGGTTTCCAAGTGATTTTGGCTTTTGACAATTTGAAGAAGATGTAAATTAGCCCTGTTAATATGAACCAGGTAAAAATGAACTGTAAAGAGTAGGCCTCTAAGAACGAGATTATGATCCCAGTGCCAGAGGCTTGAATGAACGTTTGATATTGGCCATGGAAGAATAAGGCACCAATAAGTATGGTTATGTTGGAATTAGCTGGGTATGTAAAGTCTAGTTTTAGAGCTGTCACATTGCCCCAGTTTGGTGTGCCGCCACTAGTCCAACCTTGGGCAGCTGGTCCAACTGGAATGGTTAAGTTGGTCCATAACCCAATTGCTGTCGTGTTTGATAAGGAAGAAGTTAAGTCATATATGTAATAGTTTGAATCGTTAGGTGAGTAGAGAGTTAAGGCTGCACTTTGAGGCGCAACCTGAGGCTCCACCATTTTTAGTGTCATTGAAAAGTTTTCAAAGCCGCCAGCACCGCAGTTCACATCGAAAGCGTTGCTTAAGGTAGCCGAAACGTTGTTAGTGTTTGTGGAGTTAATTTCTAGGCTGTTGTTTCCAAATAAACTATAGTTAGTTGCAATCGCTGGAATGTAAACACTATAGTTGTAGAAGTCAGCATAATTGTTGCTTAAGGCTGTGCCAGTACCAGCGCTCCATAATGTTCCATTTGATGATGTTGCTGTTGCATTGATGTAGTTTGATAAATGACCAATCGTAGGCGATGTATCTTCTATGTAAGTTTTCGAGATCTGTGAATAGCCATATCCAATTTGTACGACTATGAAAAGAAGCAGTATTATTATTGCGCCCAAGTATTTTGGGTTCTCAATTATTTTCTTGAACACTTTTACAGGCGCATAAATAACTTGCGGTATGTCATCGAGAATCAATCTGTAGGCTCCGTCGTTATGTGAAGTTCACACGTGATTTATTAAAGTATTTGTCCCCGTATCAAGTCACATATTGAATTTTTGCCCGAGAATCAAGGAAAACTTTAACTTTTCAAGGGGTGACTATCTTTGAGTCGAATGACAGACGATAATAAGACTTGGCTATTAAGTTTCGTTAGCGGTCAAAACTTTTACAATAAGAAATTAAAGAATAGCGGTGACACAGAAACAGAGTATACCAGAAAACTTAAACACTATTGCGATTGGGCTAAAAAGAATCCCGATGAATTGATTGCGTTAAAACTTGAAGGTCTACAGAATCCAGCAACAGAAAAAGAATTCCAAGCAGAGGAATTATTAGAGAACTATCTGGATAATAGCGGTTTAACTCCAAGCGTACAATTGGGAGTTTTAACAGCGGTTAAGAGTTTTTACTCATCTACAAGAGGCAGAGACTTAGCTAAAGATGTCGGAGAGAACATAGAAGTTCCTGAAGCTAAAAAGAGAACTCCAAGCGTTGATGATTGCGTAAAACTTGAAAATGCTATGACGTGCAGAAGAGACAAATTTTTAGTTTGGTTTCTTGAAAGTTGCCCTGTTCGAAAAGGAACATTAAGAACGCTAAAAATGAGAGACCTAAAACCCTTAGATGATAAAGAAGTTCCGTATTGGATAAGTATTGAGTCGGCAAGGCTGAAAGGTCACGGAAAAGGCAAGTACAAAGGAACTAAACATATCGGTTTTCTACATAGTTATGCGAATGAAAAATTTGAAGACTACAAAAAAGAACTCAAAGAAAGAGAAATCAGCTATGATGAGGATTCGCCGCTGTTCATGTGTTATTATAGCAATCCTTACGGTTCGGTTGTTGGTGGTGCATTAAGGCAGTTTAACGCAATATTCCTAAATGCTTCAATAGTTGCTTTTGGAGACGATATTAAAAAACACTTTTCGCCTCACGATTTTCGAGACGTAATAAGCACAGTTCTTGAAAAGCCACAGATAAAAGCCAACATTAACTTAGCTAAACCCTTAACCTCTCATAAGCCAAGCGGAATAGAAGCAACATATGCGAATCATCCCGACTCAGATTATCTAACGCTGTTTAAGATGTGTTTGCCTTATCTGATTCCAGAAACAACAGGAGAACTTAAAGCAGAACTAAACCAACAGAAAACAGAATTGGAAAAAGTTCTGGAGCAAAAGGAGAAAAGAATCACGTTACTTGAACAGCGATGCCTTGATAACGGTTTAAGTATAAACAAAATGCTCACAGACTTTAACCAATTAAAAGCTACTTTTGAGGAACAGCAAAAACTGAAAGAGGAAAAGGAACGCAAAAGACCCGAAAAAGTAGACTTCTAAACCCCTTTTCCCCTTCTTTTCTTTAATTCTTTTTATGTTTTTCGCTGATTAAACAGTTGATTAAAAAGCCATAAACCGACAAAAAGTCAAAAATACAAAGGGGTAGGGTATAACCAACCCATCACAAAAGCCTTAAAACCCCACACCAATGTAAATAGAATAGTTAGATATGAACTCAAAAAAGAACACAGCATCCAAAATCACTAAATTTCTATATTTTGCAGTTTGTATCTCTGCTATAGTTGTGTTTAGCATTCTTGCGATTAACTTTTTAGGAGTATCACACATTTCAAACAGGTATCAAATAGATTGGTGGAGTGGATTTTTCTTGTTTATAGCGATAATATTAGGCAATTTGGTTTATGACCTGCTAAAAAATCTTTATCCAAAAAAAACACCTAAAGATTATACAATATAGCTATAATAAATCTTGCAGAATTTGATTCCAATTATTCTCATATTTCTCTATCTCTGACCGTTTGATTGTATGAAGTATTTTCTTGTTGCTTTCTTCAGGTGGTTTTCTGTGTTTCCTTGCTAACCATACTTTAGTGTTTGTTTCTATGATATTAATTACTTCATCTTTTGAAAGTATGAAAAATTTTGGTTGTTCAATATTAGAGATATCAACAAACACAAAATCGCAAATAATTTTTTTGCAAAGTTCTTCATGCATAGTTCTGAATAATGCACTAACTACTGGGAAATCTTCTTTCTTATTGGATAGAACATCAGCACATTTAACTTGTATTCCTTTACCTTTATTGGTCTCAGGATTAAGAGCTACGATATCGTAACCTTTAGTATTTCTTGAAGTTGTTAAGGCGATAATATTCATTGCTGAGAGTTTTGATGCTACAAGAAAAATGCCAACATTGCCTTTAAACTCTTTAGCAACTTTTTCTGTCATGTTATGCTATTTCTACGTTGTGCAGATTTAAGACTTATCCACGAAAACCCAATTGGTATATTGAATGTTGTTTATTTTGAATTTTCATAGTTTCTCTTAAAATAGGCTTTTTCTACAGTCCTTGCATTTAAGCCATATTTGTTTCCTATCGTTCTAAGTTCAGAGAGAAGTGTAATGTAATAACGGCTACTTCCAAAGAGGTTCTTAGGCTCTTTCCCAAAGAATTCTCTCCAAACGTGGATGTCAAACACACCATAGTTTTTAGGGTCATAGAACGTTAAAACAACACTTGCTAAAGCTGGACCAACACCTTGAAGATTGTCAAGAACGCCTATCCTAAATGAATCTTCACGGGTAGTAAGATTAAAAACCTGAGAACACGCACATACTTCCTCATCACTATCTTTCTCAACATATTTCAGTATTCTATCCCTTCGACCCTTCAACCCTTCAAATTTCCACCACACTATTTTAACCAAATCCTCTTTTGTTACTTCTTTTGTTTTTCGAAATTTATCACCCAACTCTCGTTCTGTTCGCATCCACTTTTCTAAATAATCTTTATCATATCTATTTGCATAATACAAAATTTCCTCTTTATCCATAGCCTACCGTTCCCATTTTTAATTATTTAGTGCTATGCGAATTTAAGACTTTGCCAACTGCTAAAAAAAGAAACTTATGGATGCGGTTGTTGCTGTTGCTCTGCTTGCTGTTGTGGTTGTTCTTCACTTAGTTCTCTTTCGATTTCTGCAATTCTGTGCAATCTAACTCTAAACTCTGGGGTTCTCTCATACTGCTTTAAAGTTGTTTCAAGACTCTGTTTCTCGTTCATAAGAGCTTTTTGATGTTCTGTTTTTTCTTGTTTATTCTCAATCGTCTCTAATTTTTGCTCAATCGGTTTGTTCTGGGTATTATAGTTTTTTCCCCTGAGAACATCTAACGGGTTACTATCAGGAAACAAAGACGCCAAGTTTTCCGCATTTTCCTTTAGTTCGCCTAAACCTACATATTGATTCACTAATAAGTTATGCGCTTCCTTTGCTTCCTTGTTTCTCATCTCTTTCTGTTCAGCTTCCATCATTGACCATTTAGGAAACCACTTATCCCAGAGAACTTGAGGGTCTTCACCTTTATCTTTCCAATATGCAAAGATTTCATCCTTCAAATTCTGCATAAGAACCATACCCGCATAAGTGCCTTTGCCAAACCCCTTTTTCCGAATTATAAAAATGATGGGTTCACCTATTTCCCTATCGTAGTTTATCGGTATGCTATACGGGTTCCCAGAGGTTTTACTTCCAACCATTTATTTCACCATTTTCTTATTTACTTTATCTGAATACACACGACACACGACTCCCATATAAACCTTCGCCGAGAAACCCCATGCTCAAATTCACAAAGCCCCAAACCCCCTCTATCCACACCCCGCACTACGCGGGCAAACCCCAAGTCAACACACCCCATCTTTTTTAGAGCAGTTGAGAGTAAGAGTAAGTTAGTTATTCAACTGGTTAGATTAGATTAGGTTAGGGAAATGGGGAAGGGGGGTTAAAAAGGGGGGAATAGTCAAAGTCTCGCTTTAGCATAAGCCCCCGCCCCCGCACACACACCCCGCGATACACACATAACAAAAAGTGTAAGCCCGCGCTTGTACCACATACCTATAGCAAAAACTGTTAATGAATCCAGACTAGACCCAGAACAAGCTAAATAGTGACATACCCTCAAACCTTGAAGGTTCGATAAAAAATACTGCCTTGCGATTTTTAATCAACCGTACTGAAGATTTGAGAATTGAAAGCAGAAAAATCAAATTTCAGCAGAAAAGCGGGCTATGTACCTTGTTTTCTTCAACTCCCGAGCCACCTGAGCCATTGGAAAACTGAAAGGTTTGAGAGTCTGTCCTCTTTCAAATTAAATCGAATTTCGCCGACCCTATGCAAAGAAGGGCAATGTAGGGATTGCGGTAAACGGTTTAGGAAACACTAAAAAATCCGTGGCTAAAATCAAATTTTCCCCAAATTTGAGGGTATGTGGCACTTGGGCTTGTTTTGGGCTTGTTTTTGTATTTCTGTTGTGCAATTAGGTTAAAAACTGGATTCAAGGCTAATTTGAGGCAGATTTATATAGCCGTTTGCCATTGCTATAAAGATAAATGATGATGCGCATGACAGAAACACAAAAGCCTAAACCGACTTTAGCTCAAAGATTCAGAAAATGGCTGAATGGCGAAAACTTTAAGAAACCAACTGAAAAAGAACTTCTCGAAGCTGAAGAGTTAGAACGGGAAAGCAGAGAATCCGCGCAAGAAGACAGCGAAGGCGATGGACTGATGGAATTCGGCGACCCGATGTTTCCAGAGGAGATTTGAGTAAATGAACAACCAAACAAACCTAAAAAGCGTAATATGTGACTCGGCAGAAAGGCAAATTAAAGTATTTGTTACATCCCAAGTTTAAGCCGACGATAAGTTGTATAATCCACATATTGTATAAACGGGTTTTCAGCTTGGAATTTAACATTAACTTTTTGGCGCTTTCGCTTATCAACAAGTTGGCTTGTGGTTCTAAGCAAATACGCGTCGCTTCCCGCACCTGAACCGTAACTTGCAACTAAGATACGCTCTTCAGGTTCTGCAATGTCTAATACTGCAGCTAAACCCACAGGCGAGCAACCGGAATAAGTGTTGCCGAACTTGTTAATTTGAAGCGAAGGCAAATACTGCTCATCCCTAAAACCAAGCTCCTTTGCTATCTTAACTGGGAACTGGGGGTTAGGCTGATGCGCCACAAAATAGTTCAAATCACTTGCCTTCAGGTTAAAGCGTTCCATAAGTTTACATGTTGCTTTGCGGACATGCTTGAAATAAGCTGGGTCACCGGTGAATCGTCCACCATGCATCGGAAAAGGCTCGCCGTCTCTGCGCCAAAAATCGGGCGTATCAGACGTGCATGAGTACCATCCTTCAACTTCAGCGATAACATCATGTTTTCCGAAAATAAACGCGGCGCCGCCGTACCCAACAAACGTATCCAGTTCACCGCCAAGGCAACCTCTGGGTGCTGCTTGAGCGTTATCTGCGCCAATAACCATGGCGTATTTTATATCTGACCGTGGGTAGCTAACAAGGGAGGCTGCGTCTTTAAACATGCTTGTAGCCGCTTTACAAGCAAACTCCGTGTCCACTGCATCAACGCCTTGAATGTCGCCGTCTTCTTCGCCAAGTTTGAGAACTTGAGCTACCTTTGAGGCGATTGGCTTAACTGCGTACGGGTTGGATTCTGAGCCAACATAAACTTTGCCAACCAGCCTGCTGTCAACACCTGAATGAATCAGCGCTAGTTTCCCAGCCTCTACTGAGGCTGTTACTGCATCTTCGTCGATGAATGGAACAGCACGTTCGAGTCCGCTTTCTTTTATTCGAAATCTTGAAGTGTAAACGCCGTAACCTATTACTCCAGGGATGTCGTATTCTTTGTTTGGCGTGAGTACGCTGTACTCTTGGTGCGGATAGTACTCGTCGGCTAACGTGAAAGCCAAAGATATTGTTGGAATCATGTCGCTTTGGCCGACTGAATAGCGTCTTCTAAAACGCGGAACCACTTCTCTTCCCTCAAGGCTTGAAAAATCAACATCGTCATCATCAGTTATCAACTGGTCAGTTAGCCTTCCTGGAACGCGGATTTTACCATCATGAAAAGAAATAATTCCATAAACGAAGCTGGAGAGTTTAGTGAACTTGTTTGTGGGTTCATTGATGAATGTGCATAATTCAAGTTTGCCTTTATCGTAAAACAGGTCTATATTATCCATTTTTCCGAAGCTTTTTCTGCCACAGTTGCTACAGTAGTCTCTGACTTCAAAGTATTCTTTGCCGCAACTTTGACAGCGGCTTGCTCGTAACCTGTCACCTAAATAAGAAACCCGTCGCTCTATCGGTTCACTGCTCATCTTTCTTCTCTCCTAGAATACTAACGTAAGCTTTAGTTCCAAAGCCCTCAAACTCTAACACACAACCATTCTTCGGTGAACCTTTATCAACGTAAACTTGGCGTTCGCCAGCCTCACCTCTTAACTGGCGGTAAATCTCAAAAATTTGTGCCCCGCCAGTGGCGCCTAACGGGTTTCCATCTGCCTTTAACCCGCCATCCGTATTAACGAAAAGTTGCCTACCCTTTATTTCGTAGCAGTTTTGGTTATTTTGGTAGCTTTCATATATGCTCTTCCAAGCTGTTCCCGGTTCGCAAAAGCCTAAATCTTCAAGGGAAACAAGCTCCATCATGGTTGACTGGTCGTTTACTTCGATAACCTGCATGTCAGACAAAGCTGTTTTAGCCATTTGAGAAGCATTCTTCATGGCAATTTCAGTCGCGGCAAAATGGGACAGGTCTTCTCTTGCTGAATAATTCAGGTAATCAGTAGCTGAAGTGCAGCCCAAAACGTAAACTGGATTGGCACTCAACTTTTTGGCAACTGCCTCGCTTGCAAGAATCAAGGCTGATGCGCCGTCAGAAATTGGGGCAAAATCATAGAGCCCCAAGGATTTATGCGCTGCTTTCCGCGCGTTTAAGACTTGGTCAACAGTGATTTTTCTTTGGAACTGAGCATACTTGTTTTTGGCTGCGTTCGCATGGTTTTTAACTGACACCTGAGCTAGAGCGATGTTGAGTTTGTCAAGATTTTCGCCGGTTATATTGTGCTTTTTTATGTAAGCTCTAAGCATAAGCTCATGATTTGCTTCCGGAGTCCCACCTGCATAGTAGCTCCACGGGTCTTCCAAAAGCATGAGGTCATCACGTATTTTGTCCCAGCGGTCAGTCATTTTTTCTATGCCACCAACAAGAACCGTGCTGTAAACTCCAGCCTGAATTGCGTGACAAGCGGTTAACAATGCAGCGCTGAAAGAGCGGGTTACTTCCATGGGCACGTGAAGTTCGGTGAGTTCTGACAGAAAGCCTTCTTCTAAGCCTAGTTTATTTGTGATTGGAAGAAAACAATCTGACATGTAACAGGCTTCTAGGTCCTTGCGTTCTATGTTGCATTCGTTTGAAGCGGCAAGCCAAGCTTCCTCAATTAGTTTTTCTGGTTCTTTGCCGTAATGCTCCCCAAACTTGGTTCTGCCAACAGCAACTATGGCTGGGCGATTTTGCATATTACCTTCTTCCCCTTTTGAACAGCAATTATCCTTTTCTGAAAAGACTATTAAGGGTTTGCCATATTTCACACGAAATAAGGGACTAACTAACATATGGATTGATTAATAATTTCATCAGGCGTTTTACGTGGGAAGAGTAAAGGAAGGATTTACTGGTCTTCAAGAAAGAATTGACGCGGTTTTCTATAAGTGCGAGTATCTGAAAGAATGTGATAAAGTTACCCCACAATGCTGGGAAGGAGGAAACAGTTATTGTGGCGAATATAAAAAGAGAATCAACAAGAAACATAAGAAAAGTTAAACGTGAATGCCAGAAACTCCACGGTTTATCTCGTTTACAGTTAACTGACGCTTTAAAGTTTTAACCAGGTTCAGCAAGTTTCTGCTTAACTCAACTGGATAAACAGACGCACCCGTTAACGCCTTATACTCCTCTGGAAGTTTAGACAGATTCCCTGCAGCCGTGGCTCGAATGTTACCAAGCGACGGAAGCTTGTAGATTAATTTGCCCTTTTCCATGACTTTAACAAGCAACGGTTCGCCCTCCACTTTCTCATCAGCCAAGGCAATGGTGTCTTTTTCAAAATTTCCCGCCGCGTCCATGAAGCGGTAAACTTGTTTTCGTCCTGGCAAAGTAATTTTATCCTTGCTTAACTTCATTATAGGCGAAAAGCTGCCGTCAGCCGTCATGGTTTCGCAGAGTTTGTAAATTACATCCAAATAAGGTCTATCCGCTGAAGTACCCATTTTAGTCCCTACCCCAAACGAGTCTATTCGTGCGCCTTTGCTTAGCAGTTCTTCTATTTTGAATTCATCCAAGTCGCCGCTGGCAAAAATCTTCATATATTCCAAGCCTTGGTCGTCAAGGATTTTTCTGACTTTTTTGCTGGTTTGCGCCAAATCGCCGCTGTCCAAGCGAACGCCTCCAAGCCTAAAACCCTTAGCCTCAAGCTCTTTGGCTACAACTGCGGCTTTTTCTGCGCCTGAAATGTCATCGTAAGTGTCTATGAGAAGCGTGGATTTGTTTGGGAAAGTTTTAGCGAATGCTCGGAACGCATCAATCTCTTTTGAATAAGACATGATAAACGAGTGCGCCATGGTTCCGAAAACTGGAATGCCATAGACTTGCCCTGCCAAAACGTTACTTGTGCCTTGGCACCCAGCGATGTAGCTGCTTCGCGCCACTTTCATTCCAGCGTCAATGCCATGTTCTCTTCGCAGGCCGAACTCAATCACGGATTTTCCCTTAGCTGCGTACACTACCCGCGAGGCTTTTGTAGCTATCATAGTTTGCAGGTTAACAGTGTTAAGCAGGAAAGTCTCAACTAGCTGAGCCTCAATTATCGGCGCTGTAACACGGATTAAGGGTTCATTTGGAAAAGCGATTGCGCCCTCTGGAACAGCCCAAACATCACCTGTAAACCTGAAACCGCGCAAATAATCAAGAAAATCCTCTTTGAACCCCTGTTTTTTCAGGTAAGCCAGATGCTCATCTGTGAATTTGATGCTTTGCAGGTACTGCAGGGCTTCTTCTAGTCCTGCGAATAAGAAGTAGGAGCGGTTTTCAGGCAAACGCCTAATGAACAAGTCAAAGGTTGCTGGTTCAAAGTTTTTGTTGTCAAAGTAGCTTGCGCACATCGTTAACTCATAAAAATCTGTAAATAAGCTCATGTTTTCCTCTTTTAGGCAAACGAGAAAAGATTTCATGCGCTAATAATTGAATACTAAAAGATTTAATGCTTTCTAACTGCACTAAGATTTTAATCTGTAAATTCCTTTTATATTACGAATACTTTTTGTCTATCTAACCTGCATAAATAGCCGTAAGTGAAATGTGTGCCGTTAATTTCAAGGTTTGACCCATGGCGCTCTGGGTTGTGCACTTGTCCGCCGAAGCTTACGTTTAACCCTTACACTGGATGCGACCACCAATGTATCTACTGCTACGCTTCCAGTTACATCCCAAGCTTCAGCGATTGCAGACCCAAAAAAGACCTGCTTGTAACTTTTAAGCGTGAAGCGGCAAAACTCAAAGGCGAAACCATTTCAATAGCCAACTCATCGGACCCATACCCGCGTGCCGAAGCGTCCGCCGGCTTGACAAGACGGTGCCTTGAAATACTTGCGGAAAGCAACTGCAAAATACAAATCATAACAAAAAGCAACATTGTGGTAAGGGACGATGACTTGCTAAGCAAGGTTCCATCAACTGTAGCGTTAACCATAACTACAGACGATGATAACATAGCAAAACTCATCGAGCCACACGCACCCCTGCCATCTCAACGACTTAGAGCGGCGCAAGACTTAACTAAAAAAGGCATACCCGTCTCAGTGCGAATAGACCCAATCATACCCTTAGTAAACGACCAACCGCGAAAACTCATCTCGGCACTAGCAAGCATCGGCGTCAAACATTTAACATGCTCAACCTACAAGGCTAAACCAGACAATTGGATGCGATTCGCCCAAGCCATGCCTAAAGTAGCAGAGAATCTGAAACCGCTCTATTTTCAGCAGGGCGAAAAAATCGGCGGCAACACACTCTTGCCAAAGGAATTTAGGCTCAGGCTTCTAAAAAGCGTTCGTGACTTGGCGGTTGCGAATAATATGAAGTTTGGTGTTTGCAGAGAAGGCTTACCCGAGTTAAACACGGCACCGTGCGATGGGTCTTGGCTTATGCCTAAGGATAAGGGAAAGTGATTGGATGCAA
The DNA here is from genome assembly GCA_050010515.1 of Bathyarchaeia archaeon. Lineage (GTDB taxonomy): Archaea > Thermoproteota > Bathyarchaeia > Bathyarchaeales > Bathycorpusculaceae > Bathycorpusculum. Next base: position 37,759 of record JBEKKX010000005.1, on the reverse strand, counting down.
AACCGTGTCGTCATGCTGGTTGATTTCGACTATTTCTATGCGCAATGCGAGGAGCTACGCAACCCAACCCTGAAAGACAAGCCAGTTGTCGTAGGCGTTTATTCAGGACGCACAGAGGAAAGCGGAGCAGTAAGCACCAGCAACTACATTGCTAGAAAATACAGCGTTAAATCTGGCATGCCCCTCTTCCTTGCTAAGCGGAAACTAGAAGGCACAGATGCAGTTTTTCTGCCAGTTGACCACGAGTACTACGACCAAATAAGCAACAGGATAATGCAGATTCTCCGCGGCTACGCAAGCAGTCTGGAGCAAGTCAGCGTTGATGAAGCTTACTTGGATGTTACAGAGCAAGTTCAAGGCAGCTTCGAGAAAGCAAAAGATTACGCTCAAAAAATGAAAAATGAAGTCACCAAACAGGTCGGCATTTCTTTCTCCGTGGGAGTTGGACCCAACAAGCTTGTCTCTAAAATTGCTTGTGACAGCCAAAAACCAAACGGCTTAACAATTGTAAAACCTGAAGAAGCTAAGAGTTTTTTTTCGTCGTTGCCTGTGGATCGACTCTTAGGTGTCGGGAAGAAGACTTCGGCAAGAATGGATTCCTTAGGAATCAAAACAGTTGGCGACTTAGCAAATTATGACGTGCAAAAACTCATAGACATATTCGGCAGAACTCTCGGTGTCTATTTTCATAATGCTGCTAACGCGGTTGATAATGAACCTGTTCAAGAGCAAGGGGAAGCCGAATCCATAAGCAGAATCGGCACATTAAAGCAGGACACAAAGGATTTGGCGTTTATTTTGCAGAAAACAGATGAATTAACAGATGATGTCTCCAAGGAACTAGCGGATAAGAACTTGAGCTTTAAGCAAGTTGCAATTTACGTGGTCCTGACTGATTTAAGCAGTAAAAGCAGGTCAATAACACTTGAGCAACCAGCAAAAGACCCAGAGACAATCAAGAAAAACGTAAAAGAACTATTCGGAAAATTCCTAAGCGAAACCCAGCTTGAAGTTCGAAGAGTCGGAGTGAAAGTCTCAGGCTTCAGCAGGGAAGAACCGCAGCAAAAACAGCTGACAAGCTTTTTCCAAACAAGCTAACCACCAAAGAAAACTTTTTCTCCCTGTAAACCCATTTTAAGTGGGGTCAAAATTTTGTCTAGCGAAGAACAAAAGAAAAGAAAACTGCCGCCCAACCAAGAGGCTACCGACCACCTTTTACGGTGGGGCATTGACCATCCAGGCATAACCTCAACTAACCCACAGCTCAAACTTGAAACCTACACACTAACAATCGATGGCGAAGTAGAAAATCCAGTGGAACTAAGCTGGAATGACTTCATGAAGTTACCCAAAACCGTCTCAATCAGCGATTTTCATTGCGTTGAGGGCTGGAGCGTTCGAGATTGTAAATGGGAGGGCGTCCACATTCGAGAAATCGAGAAGCTTGTTAAGCCTAAAGATGTTGCTAAAAGTGTAACTTTTGAATGCGCTGACTCGTATACCACTTCGCTTTTCCGAGAAGAACTCTATGGCAGTGATGTGCTTTTAGCTTACAAACTAAATGGGGAAGTGTTGGAGGAAGGGTACGGTTTTCCAGTGCGCCTTGTAGTGCCAAACAAGTATGCGTATAAGAGTGCGTTGTGGGTGGTGCATTTGCGGTTTACTCGCGGCAAAGAGTTAGGCTTCTGGGAACGAAGAGGGTACAGTGACAGCGCGGACGTGTGGCGAAACGACCGTTTCAAACGCTGATTAAGAAATGCTGTTTAAACATAATCAATCCATATTCATAATTTTTATTAACAATAAATTATTGATTCATAAAGCTTTTAAAATCGGGATAACATTTATAAGCTTACTTTAAGTTGTCTGGACTCTTCAAGAGGTTGAAAAATATGTCTCAGAAAGATAAAGCAAGGCACCTTTCAAACTGCCAGATGGCCGCCGAAAACGCAGTTATAACAACGGATGACGGCACATCAAACGTGCCTGCGCAGAAACGAAAAGAAGATGCAAAAGAGATTCTCTACTTAAACAGGATATAAATCACAAAAGGTTTGCTTCTCTAATATCCGAACACTTTTGCCAAAGTTGAAGTCTTTTATATTTGACTACGCATCAGTTTTGATGAAAAAAGGGGCAAAACCTTGAACTATACCGAAGCCAAACTCGGAAGAATCTTCATACTCAGACTCCACCAAGGCGAGCGCTTACATGAAGTTATAGAAAAATTTGCTGCCGAAAAGCAAGTTTCAAGTGCATTGTGCTTCTTTTTAGGCGGCGCAGAAGACAAAAGCAAAGTTGTCGTGGGACCTAAAGACGGAACAGCTCTTCCTCCTGAACCGATGGTCACGCTTTTGAAGGGAGTCCATGAAAGCTGCGGTGTGGGAACAATCTTCGCCGATGAGCATGGTAAACCGAAACTGCATATGCATGCAAGCTTTGGAAGAAATGACACGGCGGTTACGGGCTGCGTGCGCATGGGAGTTGATGTATGGCAAATAGGCGAAGTAGTCATTTTGGAACTGGCTGGTTCTGCAGCTAAAAGAGCTAAAAACAAGGAGACGGGTTTTGAATTTTTAGAAATCGGCTAGTGTTAGGTTTGGGTTTGATTGAAACGGACTAGGAAAAGCCTGTGTGGCATTTGGCCAAAGAAAGGCTGATCTGTTGGGACACCGAACCTCTGTGTATTGGCAATCATTTGGAGTATATCTGAATAGGTTAAGGTTGTGTTGTAAAACTGTGTGCTAGATCCATAATCGTAAAGAATTATGTATTTGACGTTGTTTTGTTCACATAGGTTTACGAATTCTGTTATGTTAAAGTTAGGCGTGTAGGCGTCAACGGCTAACTCTGGATACTGCCAAATCTGGTATTCTGACATGTTTGCGGGCAGGTAAAACCGAAACATATCTTGGTCTAAAAGGTTAAAGGCGCAAACAATCACCGCTGACTGGTTTTGCCCCAAGTGACCAGCCAAGTAGTTTGTTGTCTGTTGTATAGGAATGTCAACTTGATCTCGGGCAGTCATCTCATACGCATTATAACTACTGTAAAAAATCGTTGATGCCACAATAATAATGAAAAATGCCGCTGCAAACTTCTTAAAGCGTTCTCCGCTGAGACCTAGCTGCTTGGGCTTCCACGCATGAATTTTGCCATAGAGAAACATGATGAAGCACGCTGCTGAAATAGCTAAAATCGGGAAAAGCGGGGTCACGTAACGCCATTGCCTGTTTGGAATAATAGTAAAGAAAACATAAACGACTATAAACCAGGTAAATAAGAAGACATCTTGTTTTTTCCTTCGGTAAGCAAACAACGCTAAACCGCATAGACCTAAAATGAAAATGGGCAACGAGATGGGATTAACAGGGGCACCATTAAAGGGCCAAGTCATTTCAATCAAGTAGAACACTGGAGAAAAAAATCTGTTGCTGTACACTGGCCGGTTTTCATCACCTCCCTGCAGAACATGCTGTAAAGTTTGAAATTTTGTTGAACCATCAGCCTGGTACACCATTAAAAACCAAGGCGCCGCCACCAAAACTACTATTATAAGTAGGATTATGAGCTTTGCCAAGCTTATCTTCAACCTTTTTCTGCAAAAGAACAGGACGCTTGCTACCATTGCTACGGCTGCAACCACAATTTCGTATTCCGCAAGAATACCTATTCCTAGGGCTAGGCCGCTGAAAAGAAGCGCTTTGTTACTATTCTTAATTATCCAAGAGTAAAAAAAGAACATTACCAATGTGAAAAAGAATATGAGCATTGTCTCTAGCATTGTTACCCTTGAAAGCCAAAAGAACCCGGGCATTGTGCCAAGTAAAATACTTGCGAGTAGAGCATTTTTCGGTCCATATATCTTGTTGCAAAACTCGAATACAATCCACAGGGCAAGCAGGGAAAAGGTTACGGAAACTAATCTTCCTGCAACGGAGGTTACACCGAAAATCTGTATGTAGCCAGTTGTCAGGATATCTAAAAGCGGCGGGTAATAACCGTATGTCGTCAAATACGACCAAGTTTGCCCTCGAGTTAAAAGTAAGGCGCCGTACAAGTGAGGCATCTCGTCCCATTGCGTTGACATATAGCCCAGACTTAACGTAACCAGATAAGCGTAGATTATGGCGAAAGCGAGGAAAGCCAGCCGCCACTTGTTAGCTTTGATTGCAAGTTTTAGCCGAAACACTGCAGAGGTGCTAGCCAATTGTTGCTTTGCGCCTTGCGACGTGCTTGATTGTTTAATGGACAGCCTCTCGCCTCTTAGACAAAGCATTAATTAAACCATATAAAAAAGCGTTTGTTAAATCCACTCTAAACCATAACTTAGCACGAAAGCATCTGGGCTGAAATCACATTTGGAGCAATATCCTCTCTCTCGTGAACTTAAGCTTACGAAGTGTTGTTTAATTGGTATGGGAGAGGAAGTTTGCAACAGTGAAGAATGGTTCTGCACAATAACAGGTGTTTTAGGCTTTATTGTGCAGTTCAGACCTAAAATTTTAGGCCTAAACCCAAACAGTTGAACTTAACATGCTCAAAAACGCTTAAACAGATATGAACAACAAACCCTAGTTTTTGCGCTAATGCAGAGGAGTTATAAACTAAGTTGGTTGATTAACCTTAGGAAGTATTGGATTGGACGACTTTCATGATTCAATGTTCAAAGGCGAAACTACAAAAGGTTTAATCAAGGTTTTACTGCAAAAGTCGGGTTACAGCGTCTATCCATATGGTTATGAAAGCACTCTTGCAGATATTAGAGACAAACTATTTTCCAAAGAAACAAAGAATTCGCCGACAATGCGCAGAATAAGGTCGTCCCCCGACTTACTTGTTTATGATGACGAGAAAAGAGACCTTATGCTTGTCGAAGTAAAAATGCGGAATTCAGAAACCCCATATATCGAGCAAAGAAAGATGAATATCTACAAGGAATTTTGGAGTGATTCCATCTTGGTCCTTGTAGTTCCACTAGACCATGTTTTCTACGCTCAAAGAGTGTGCGACCTTGAATGTAAAGAAAAGTACAATCCCAATTCAGACTTTCTAAAGATAGAGGAGATATTTTTACGCATAAAACTTGACGATATTTTACACTATAGAGTTGAAGCACTTAACCTGATGCACAAAACAGAAAACAAGAACCCACATAAATAAATAAACGAGACCTTGAATGCTCAGCAAGAGGTTTTCAATGTCTTCTCAAGCATCAGAGACCCATCGTGTCAAATATTGTTTCAATTGCTTTTAGTTTTTGCAATAATACCCAAAAATAAGCCGATAATAATTGATTTCGCACTCGGAAGGGTAATTATCGGACACTTGCCAATACATTTGGGTCTGGAGACTAAAATTTAATCCCAAACCCAAACTTTCTTTCTATTTCTTATTCTCTTTCCGATTATTCCAATTAGCTAACGTAATTAAGTATGTTTAAATGTATGTTTAAACATGTGATTATGTGGTTCGTTATGGTAAAAACTATCACCATTAGAGACGAAGTCTATGGGAAACTGTTAACCATTAAGGGAAAAGACGAGAGCTTTAGTGAGTTATTTGACAGGCTGGTTGAGTGCACAGCACCTGTTGAAACGCTAAAGAAACTCAGAGGCAAAGTTGAATTCACAGATAAAGAAATGATGCTTTCAGAACTTTACTCTAAAAGAGCTGAAAAAAGAAATTGATAATCCTCGACTCAGATGCCCTAATTGAAATTTTAGATAAAAAATCCGTAAAAGGCGACCAAGCCCTTAAGCAGACTATTGAAAGTGGAGAAGAGATAGCAACGACAGTTATTAGTCTGCACGAAGTTTTGTTCGGCTTAAACAAATACGGCAAACCCGTCAAAGAGCTTCTTTTGCTCCCAATTCTAAGCTACACCAAAAAAGATGCGGTGCTCTCTAGCAAAATTGAACTCGAAGTAGAAAAGAAAGGAAAAAACGCCTGCAGAACTGACGCAATGATTGCAGCCATAGCAATTAACAACGGAGCAAAACTATACACATTCAATCAAAAACACTTTAACGCTTTTCAAGACTTCGGACTAGAACTCTACCCGTGAAAAAGAAACACAAAGAAAGTTCAGGTTAATGAAAAGAAGAATGACATTTTGGACTAGCTCTCATGCTAGCCTCGAAAAACTAAGTATATGCTTCTAATTCAAAAAATTATGAGATTATTTAAGAGATAGTTTCTCAAATTTAGATTCGAAGGAAAACATTTTCTGTGTATCTGCGTATTATTTCTGCGAAGTCGTTGATTGTTTCCGGTGCGTAAGGCTTGAGAGTTTGGAATCTCTTATCTAGCGTATCCTCTGGAATGAATTGTTGGAGTGCATGGTTTTTTGAGCCTTTTACTAGTTCGCCGATGCATGTGGCATCTTGGGCTGTGACTATTTCTGGCACCATGGTTGTTCTGAACTCGTAGGGCACCTTGCCCGTCTTTAAGATTTCCATGGTTCGTATAAGTCCAGTTGTGTCTTCAGCGCCGAGCAACTTGTATTTTTCTTTGCAGGTTTTTACGTCCATAGCTACGTAATCTACGCTGCCAAGGCATTCCTCAAGCACTTCTGGATAGAAACCGTTCGTGTCCAATTTAACCATAAAACCGTGTTCCTTAAGCTTAGCGAGGAATTTCGGCAACTCCTTATGCATGCATGGTTCTCCGCCAGTTACCACTACTGCGTCAATGTATTTTTTGCGGTTTTCTAAGATTTCTAATGCAGCGGCTTCCTGCAGAAACGGCGGTTGCGGATTTACGGCTATGCGCCAGTTATGGCAGAACGGGCAACGCAGGTTGCAGCCTGGAGTGAACAGCACGCTGGCTACTTTATCGGGGTAGTCGAGAAGGCTTGTTTTTTGTAATCCACTAAACTTCATTTTTACATTTCCTCTTAAGCTGTTAAGGATGCTGGAGTCATTATGGTTGATCGGTCGAAGGTTTTGCGTATTGCGAATTCTGCTTGTTTTCCATCATTCCATTGGTCAACTGGCCGTAGGTAGCCGACTACTCGTGAATAAACTTCGCAGTTTGCTCCGCAGGTTGGGCATTGCTTGTGTTCGCCGTTTGTGTAGCCGTGGGTTGGGCAAACACTGAAAGTCGGCGTTAACGTGAAGTAGGGCAGCTTTGAGTTCCAAGCTACTTTTTTGATTAATTCGGCGGCAGATTTCCAGGAGTTAAGCCTCTCACCAAGGAAAATGTGAAACACGGTACCTCCAGTGTAGAGCGTCTGCAAAGTTTCTTGATGCTCCAGCGCTTCGAAGAGGTCGCCGGCAAAGTCAACAGGTAGCTGGGAAGAATTTGTGTAGAATGGTTCTGCATGGTCTGCGATTACTTGTTTTTGGTTAGCGAATATAATGTCTTTGTATCGGCGTTTGTCTATGCGGGCAAGCCTGTAAGATGTACCTTCAGCAGGGGTTGCTTCGAGATTGTAGATGCTGCCTGTTTCCTCTTGATAATCTGCTAAATGGTTCCGCATGAAATTTAACATTTTAACGGCGAAAGCTTGTCCATCATGCGATGCAATATTTTGCCCTAGCAAGTTTATGATTGCTTCATTCACTCCTACTATGCCTATTGTGGAAAAGTGGTTCTTCCAATACTTGCCATAGCCTTCTTTCACATGATGCAGGTAACGCCGTGAATACGGGTATAAACCGTTATCTGTAAACGCTTCAAGAACTTTACGCTTAATTTCCAAACTTGATTTTGCAACTTCCATCAGGTTTTCTAAACGCTCAAAGAATTCGTCCTCATCCTTGGATAAGTAGCCGATTCTTGGAATGTTCAAGGTAACAACGCCTATGCTGCCTGTTAATGGGTTGGCGCCGAAGAATCCGCCGCCCCGTTTGCGTAACTCGCGGTTGTCTATTCTTAGGCGGCAGCACATACTGCGCACATCTTCAGGTTTCATGTCACTGTTAACAAAGTTCGAGAAGTACGGCACACCATACTTGGCTGTGACTTCAAAGAGGGCTTGGGCTACAGGTGAATCCCAATTGAAATCTTTAGTTATGTTGTACGTGGGAATTGGGAAAGTGAAAACTCTGCCTTTCGAATCGCCTTGCCGCATGACTTCTGCGAAGGCTAAATTGAACATTTCCATTTCCTTAGTCATGTCGCCGTATGTGTCTTGGGTTATCCTTCCATTGAAAAGAACCGCCTCGTTCTTCATGAAGTCTGGCACAGTCAGATCTAACGTTAAATTTGTAAACGGTGTCTGGAAACCCACACGGGTCGGCACGTTCATGTTGAAGAAAAATTCCTGAAGTGCCTGCTCAACCTCCTTCTGTGTCAATTTATCATATCTTATGAATGGAGCAAGGTAAGTATCAAAGTTGCTAAACGCCTGTGCTCCTGCTGCTTCACCCTGCAACGTATAGAAAAAGTTCACAACCTGACCCAATGCTGTGCGAAAATGTTTGGCAGGTTTGCTCTCAATTTTACCTGATACACCGCCGAATCCTGAAAGCAGTAGCTCGCTTACATCCCAGCCGACACAGTATGCTCCTAATACGCCTAAATCGTGAATATGCATGTCGCCTGAAAAGTGTGCATCAGCAATATTTTTGGGGTAAATCCTTGATATCCAGTACTTAGCTATCACAGTGGATGATAGATAATTGTTCAATCCCTGCAGGGAATAGCTCATATTGCTGTTTTCTTTAACCCGCCAGTCCTCAACCTCAAGGTACTGGTCCACCATGTCTGAGGAGCTCAGCAATGCTGCTAACTCACGCATGTCAGTATGCTGTTTCCTATAGAGAATGTACGCTTTCGCCGTTTGTGCATGTCCGTTTTCAATTAAACGTTTTTCAACGACATCTTGGATTTCCTCAACTGTAGGCACTCCGTCGTCGCCGTAAATTTTTTGCAGTTCAGCCACTACTTCGTCGCTTAAGCGTTTTGCTAGCTCTTTGTCTCTTCCGCCTACTGCTTTAGCGGCTTTCCAAATAGCGTTTGTTATACGTTCTTGGTCGAAGGATTCTAATTTACTATCACGTTTTAATACAAACTTCATTTTTTCACCTCAAGGAGTAACCGCCTGAAGTCCTCAGGCTCTTCAAACTTCTTGTAAACTGAAGCAAACCGAATGTATGCTATGCGGTCGACTTTTTTTAGGTGCTTCATGACTAAATCTCCGATTTCTTGGGATGAGACTTCCTCAGTGCCTTTAAGCATAACGTCCTGCCTCACTTGATCTGCTAACTCGTTGATTTGATTCATGGTTACAGGCCTTTTCTCGCATGCTTTCTGCAAGCCACGGATCATCTTGTTAACATCGAAGCGTTCAAGCCTGCCGTCTTTTTTTCTCACCATAAGCTCCACGGTTTCCACGTACTCGTAGGTCGTGAAGCGTTTTCCGCAACTGATGCATTCTCTGCGTCTGCGCGTAGTATTCTCTGGGGAATCGCGCGTTTCTAAGGTTTTGGAATTTTCAGAGTTGCAGTAGGGACATCTCATAGGTTAACATACTCGTGCTTTGTTATATATGTAGTGTCAACAAGCTATTCTACACACTACATTTAGCGCATATATAAGTTAATTCAACATTAAACTGGAAATATAGCCTATAGAGACAACAATAGTTCCATAGAAAATAAACAAAAAAGATAAAATAAAATAATCCAGAAAAACCTTTTTTTCCCAAAAAAACCTATTTTAGCGTAAATACTAGTTGGGTTAAGGCTTGCGCATAAATATAATTAAAATAAGGCACTCATCCCTGTTTATTTCTAGTCCAGCTTGGCTAACTCCAAAAAAATAAGGCGCAAAATATGGGGGGGGGCAAATGCTGCTGTTCCGACGAAGCAGAAATAAGCCTAAAGCACTTTTTTATTGGACATATATCGATTGTGGAAATAGCGCTTTATAAGCGGTAAATTGATACTTAAGGAAGTAAGAAAAGAGAGGCTTCTTACGCCTCTTTTATGAGGCAACTATTTTTTTAGCTTGTTTTCAAGTCATTCAGAAACTCGCTTAAATCAACCGTAGACACGCTGTTTTCGTCTTTAAGCTGTTGCTTAGCAGGCGGGTTTTGCATGTAAAACGGTATTCGCTGGGTTAAGCGGTCTTGAAAAGTTGGTTCTAACTCGTTCTTGTAGAAGACGCCAATTGGGATTTTGTCGCCCCATTCTTGTGCCTTTTCCATGCCGGCAGCTTTCTTTTTGAAGTCTTCGCTGCATTCATGCACGACAGGGTCAAAGCCTACATCCTCTAGTTTATAGAGTCTGGGTTGTGGTTTGCCTGTGGTGTGGTCTTTTCTGTCTTCTCCACCGTACCATTCTTTAGTGTTAATGTCATTGTAGGTGGGGCAAGGCTGCAAGCAATCGATCAATGCTAATCCCTTATGCTGGATTCCTTGCTTTATAATGTTCTTCAAATGCATGACATCAAAGGTGTATGATCTAGCCACGAATGTGTACCCTGCAGTAATTGCCAATGCAATTGGGTTAACTGCTTGGTTAATGTTGGGTTTAGGAAGCGACTTAGTTTGCATCCCAAGCTGAAGAGTCGGTGAAGCCTGCCCTTTAGTTAAGCCGTAAACTCCATTATTGTACAGTAAGTAGGTCATGTCAATGTTTCTTCGTCCAGCGTTAACAAAATGTCCTGCGCCTATACCGAGTCCATCGCCGTCCCCGCCTACGCCGATTACCTCCAAGTTTGGGTTCGCAATCTTTATTCCCATTGCAAACGGCAATAGCCTGCCATGCAGCGTGTGGACACCGTTAGCTTTAATGAAGTGCGGGGTTTTTCCAGAATTGCCTATGCCTGAAACCACCACCACTTTATGAGGCTCCAGCCCAAGCTCAGCTAGCGCCATCTGCAACGCACTCAAAATACCAAAATCCCCACAGCCTGGGCACCAGTCGACGTAGACGTCGGTTTTGTAGTCTGAAGGTTTAAGAGCCAAGCATTAACACCTGCCTTTCTGGCGCTTTATCTGCTAATATAGATTTGATTGCTTGGTATACTTCGGTTGTCATCATTGGTCTGCCAGTGTATTTGAGGACGTAAAAGTTGGGTCTGATGCTTGTGTACTGAGTAATTATGCCCCCAAGCTGAGCAGTTATGTTGTCTTCTACGTCTATTATGCGTTTTTTGCCTTGAAGCATTTGCTTTAGGTAGGCAGAGGGAAGCGGATGTATCATTCGCACTTGAATGTAGCCTAAGCTCAAGCCTTCATCTTTTAGCTGATTAAGCGCTTCGATTATGGCGCCTTTAGGTGAACCCCAACTGACCACTATGTTCTCTGAATCTTTATCTCCAAAAAAGTTAACTTTCATTTCCAATGGCACTTCCATATCAACTAAATCTAGCTTTCCCATTCTTTTTTCCATCATTTTTCTTCGAATAATGGGTTCTTCGTTTATGTTGCCACTCTCATTATGCTCATCGCCAGTATACCAATGAACGGCGTTTTTGGTCCCCAGAAAAGCTCTGGGAGAAACTCCCGTTTCTGTAAATTTGAAGCGCTTGTACTCTTTGCCTTCAAGCTCTTTCTCGCCAACTATTTCGCCGCGGTCAATCTTGACACTAGTGTAGTCAAAGACTGGGTATGTCTGTGAGCAGTTAGCCATGGCTTTATCAAGCAAATGAATAACGGGCATCTGGTATTTCTCGGCTAAATTAAAAACTTCCGCAGCGTCAAAGAAGCATTCCCTAATGTCTCCTGATGCAAGAATTATTCTTGCGAATTCTCCATGAGCAGCATGCATGACAAAGCGCAAATCTTGCTGACTATGCCGTGTTGGCTGGCCAGTTGCGGGGCCGCCTCGCTGGTAGAGTGTTATTACCAAGGGCACTTCGTTGTTGCCTGCCCAACCTAAGCCTTCAGCCATAAGAGAAAATCCTGGTCCTGACGTGCTTGTTGCCGCTCTTGCACCTGCTAAGCAAGCGCCTGAAGCAGAATTTACAGCAGCAATTTCGTCTTCAGTTTGAAGTACAACTATTGCTTCTTCCCCTTTTCTGGTTTTGAGGATTTCATGTGACTCCAAGTATTCGCTTTCGTCAGCCGCTGGGGTGATCGGGTAGTATGTTTGTACTCGGCAGCCGCCTAAAACTTTGCCCATGGCGACCGCTTGGTTTCCTGTCAGGAAAATACGTGGTTCGTTAACTTCTAGTTTTTCAAGTTTGTATTTAAAATTGTTTACGTTAAAGGTTTTTTCAGCGTAATCGTAAGCGTAGTCTACGGCTGAAACGTTCATGTCGGCGATTTTTTCGTGGAAAGTGGCTTTGATTGCGTCTTCAACGAGTTTTTTGTCGTATTTGAAAAGAGCAAACGATACTCCTATTGTGAGAACATTTATCATTCTTGAGAGCATGCTGACTTTTTCTATTTTGACTGCTTTGCCAATTTGCTCAAGCAAATCCATGTATGGAACAGGATAGATCTGAATGTTTTTCTTTTTGGCGTAATTTAGGAAGTCGCTGATTGTTTCGCCAATACTATTTTCTTTCATGAAAGCGCGAATTTGATCTTTATATTCCTCTGAGAACGTCGGTATTCCATTCAAGACATTGACGTTTAGGTCGCGTGAATCAACTATTATGCCGCCTTCACTCACGACTTCGTCGACATGTCTCACAATGGTTTCAGCGTCAAAAGCTGCTAACAAATTCACATCGCTGATATTTGCTAAAGTTGGCTGTTTCGATACGCGCTGGTGGAAGTAGCTATGCATGGTTTTGATGTTTGAGTGATATTCTCTTCTGCCGAAAACGTATAATCCGCCATAGCCGCAAGCTCTGCCGAATATAGTGGAAGCTGTGTCAACGCCACTTCCTTGTGGTCCGCCTGCCATCCAGTTTATACTTTCAATTACCATGCTGTTTCACCTTTGAATAATTTTATACAGAGTGGATGATTTACCCGCCGCCTGCTGCTTTATCGGTGCCTATACAGCAAGTGCATTTTGCCTTCTCTCCGCAGTATGGACATACACAATTACAATCGTCGATAAAGTTTCCGCAGTTCATGCAACGAGGCTTATTTTTTTCTGCCATCAACTTCGCCTCTGCCATATTTATGTTTGGAGAACCTTCGGAATTAAGTTTTCGGATAACCTTTTCTCTTAAATTTTTGTGAATAAAAGGAAAGAGTGGATTTTGTTTTATCTTACGAAGTCATCGAATGTCCAGAAGTGGTCTTCTTCTTGGATTACTATGTCTTCAAACATGCGTCTAGTTGTTGTGTCGCCACGTTTGAGTGCTTCAGCAATGATTTGCCGGTACAGAGATATTGCGCTACTTTCCAATGCATGATCTAAGCGTAGGGAATCCATAGTTGTTTCGCCGACAACTGGAAGCGGATCTGGTTTATACGTTGCTTCGCCTTCAAGTAGGTAAATGCGTTCGCTGATTTTTTCTAGATGATCCATTTCTTGCATGAAGATTCCTTTCAGTATCTTGCTTACTACGTCGGCTTTGTTGGTTTCAGTTACGGTTTCTAGCGGTGTGTTCTTCATTCGGAGTTCAAGAAAAGCTGCTTTCTCATGCTGATTCGTATACTGGATAATCCCAGTGATTTCCGCTGAGACAGCTTTGTTTAAGAGTCTAAAGTAATCGTCTGTGTATATTTTGCGCCATTCGGGCAGTGGCACTTTGCTTGGTTCTTCTTTTTCGTCTTGGAACTTTGTGTATTCTTGGAATTTGAATAAGTGTCCTTCTTCTTCGCCGTAGATTTTTTCGAAGAGTTCACGTGTTTCCCAATCGCCCATTTTTCCAGCGGTCTCGATGATTTGGCGGTAGAGCGTTAACGCTTCTTCTTCAGCTTTCACGCCTAGTTTAGCAAATTCGCTTATGCTGTCGCCAATGCCTGGTTTGCCTGATTTAGTTGTTGCTTGTCCACCAAGATAGTAAATGCGCTCCATTATGCTTGCGGCATGTTTCATCTCTTGGATTGCAATTTCTCTTAGGAACTTTCCAACGGCGTCATAAGTGGTTTTGTCCAGAAGAATGTTTTCAGGGATGGTTCTGCGCACGAGCTTTTCCATTTTTCCATGTTGAAGTATATACTGGATTGAAACACCAATTTCACGTTCAACTGCTTTGTTTAGTAAGTCTATATAATCGGGGGTTGTTTTAACAGCCATAAATAATCACAACTTCCAGTTAGAAAGGAACAATCACTTAGATATAAGATTTTTTATGAAAACAAATTTACGGTGACATGGACGAGTTGGTTGCAACCATAGAAAGCTGGGGAATAACCAAAGTGGAGTTTGTAGAAACGCGAAATGCTCCGTTTATTCCTGGGGTTTTGAAGTTGCCGTTTACGGTGGGAAGAATAGGCATTGTTAAAGGAGAAAAATAAAGTAAACTTACGATTCTTGTTAATTAAGCGTATATACTTCTGAAAATTTACGGTTTATCTCTTTTTTGAGTTTTGCGCCTACTTCACCTATTTCTCCAAGGATTAAGTCTTTGGATATAGTTGCTATTTTATCGAGTTTTATGGCTGATGTTAGTTTGAGTCCGGTTTGTTTAAATTCTGGATGATTTTCGCCAATAATAATGTCAGTTGTCTGTTTTTCTCTGTTCTTGAAGATATGAAAGCTACTACGATGTCTTTTTCTCCTTCGTATAGAACGAGGACTGGTCTTAACTTATTAGCTGTTAAATCAGTAAACGGAAATGGAATGAGGACTATTTTTTCCCTTCAATTGCACGTAACCTTTGCTTTGATATCTTTTACAGAGTAAATATCGGGTTCTTTTTCAAGAAAATCCTTGAGAGATTTCTCTGCCAGACTCATAAGCGCATAGGTGTCCTTTTCTTCTAGCAGTTCATCGAGTTTTTTGTTTACTTCTGAAAGAAGATTCTTTATTTCTTTTAAATCAACTTCAATCGTCATTCTTTCTCAAATCTATTTGGCTTTCTGATTATTTAAATTATTATATAGCGTAAATGGCTAGTTTTTGTTTTTTAATTTTTTTCAGTTCCAATAGTAAACTTGCTGATACCGCTCTGCCGCTTGATAGGCAGCGTCAACATAAACAATATCCAGTTTTGAACCATATTTTGCGAGATGTTTTTAAAGAAACTATTTTTTTTTAGCGAGTGATTATTTTGTCCATTCGCCAGATGTCCATTTCGTGAAAGATGTTGGCGTTATCTTGATTATTGGTATGTCGCCTTCTTTCCAACCGCCTTCCTCAGTTTGGTACTCAGGATACTTTTCTTTGAGAAGATCATGCGCATAAACGTATTCTTTGCCCCTCCAAAGGACGGTTGCTTCTCCCTGAACACGGACGCCTTTGACGTTAGACCAGTTGTTTCTGTCATAATCATCAAAGACCAATGAAACTTCAGGGTTTCCTTCTATGTGCTCCAGCTTGGGAGTTTCAGGGTCAGACGCTATATAGATAAATACGCCGTCAAAAACGGGCCAAACAGGCCTCACCACAGGCTCACAATCCTCAGTTACTGTTGCAAGTCGGCACACAGGTAGTTGCTGGATGAATGAAACGTCAGATTTGGATAACTTCGTGGTCATGCAAAACGCTTCAGATAGAATATGATAAAAGCATACATTAAAGTATTTTTTTCTTTCGCTTCTTCGCTTTACTTTCTTTTTAGATACAGATCTTAAAAAGCCTAAGCTGTACTAAATGGGTCCAAGAAAAATAGCCCTAAGAAAAAATTATGATATTGGGAGCGTTAGATGGTTTGGTTCCAATAGATAACATGTTGGTACCGTCCTGCCGTTGGGTAGGCTGGGTCATCGTAGATTATGTCCAGTTTTGAGCCGTATTTTGAGAGCGACGCCTGCAGAGCGTTCCAAACTTGTTGTGAGCTGTTGTCGGGTTGCCATAGGCCCCATATGGTGTCGTTTTGGTTTCGCATGCCCCAACCGTAATCGTTAGGCAAAACTAATGCATCCTGCGCTGTCACATTGTTGGTGTCCTTGGGATTCTGCACAACATCCGTCCAGAACCTCTGGATTGCGCCAAATTGCTCGTCTTGCAAGAGCCCAGTGCCATTATCACTCGGTGAGTAATTGAAGACGATAACGTATTCAGCGTCACTCTCATAGGATTGCTTCATTTCACTGTACATTTGGTCGCCGGTTTGCAGGGAAATCGACGCCCTATTAGCCCATTCTATCATTGCTCCCCAACTCTTATCTTGCATGTCTGCGGCGCCCCTAACTAAAGCTAGAGTCTGGGCGTCAGTTTGCGTTCCAAATAACTCGGCGAACACAGTATTGTAGCCTCCTAGGTAGTCAAACCAGTAGAGCCCATAGTCCGAAGTGAACAGGTTAATATCCGATTGGTTACCGATTGAGCTTAGGGTTTGCTGCTCTGTACTCACAAAGGCGTTTGCTGCTTCATTGTAAGTTTGCAGTGGCCTTGAATCCCAAAGTTCCTGATATGGTTCAAACTGGGAAATATTGCCTGGGTTGCTTATAGGTTGGTTTCGATTTGTGACGTAAGTGCCGTTTGGATATCCAGTCATTACGACTTCGGTTCCGTTGATGACTTCCCCATTCGGCTGGTAAGTTATCTGATCTTCGTAAACATATACAGACGTGCCGTTAGGGTAGTTTGAAGTTTGGTCCGGTGAACTGGTGATTGTGCCGTTTGGATAGTAATTGATAGAAGCGTTCTTGGTGACAGTTACATTGCTGATGCCGTTGACTGTCTCGTTAGTGGTTGAACCAATCGAAGTCGTTATTTGTCCTGAAGGCCAGAACAACACGAAACCGGTAGAATTGTCGTAATTAACCGTCAAGGGCGCACCCATTTGCTGCTTTGTTACCCTCTCATTGTTAATGTAAAGGTTCACTGTGGAGTCAAGCATTTTCCCGCCTGGTTCATCGTCATAGTACATTCCTAAGAAGTGGCTGCCCCAGCTTGCTTGAGCGCTGTCGAGGAAAGAAGGCACATTGATTGTGGTGACCCCATTAGCCATATACACTATGATGTTTAATCCTGAGTTAACGGCGTAGTCGCATATCTGCTCCAAGGCGGTACCGTTATCCATCAAGGGCCCGGATTGCACTACAAACAGGTTAGTGTAAGTCTTAACCCTGTCAATTAACTGCTCAGCTTCAGTGACATTATCGCCACAGTAAGTCACGCCGACGTAAAACGGCTTCTTACTTGCAACAGGAGCGGAAAAGGAGCCGTAAATTTCCATGGCGGCAAATGCTGACACAACAATAACAACAATTATAGCCAATGCCAGAAAAATTGCCAAGCGTTTTTTCATCTTAAACCTCGAATCATTGCAAATCTATCCCTTGATTGTTGCCATTACTCATGTAACTCTGGGTTAAATCTTTTGAGCCAAATTACCTCCAAAAGGCAGACAAATAAGCTATGATTTGCCTTTCAGATAGCGTTCTATTTCCTTCTCTGCGTTGTCTGCTTTAATGAATATGGGCACGTTCTCCATTCCCGTTGCAATGTAGCTTGATAGGAGCCATTCGCCTGGCGCAAACTCCAGCGTCTTCTCCAAGATGCCCTTGTCTATCATGAATGTCTCGCTCACCAGTGCCCTATCGTATGGTCGTGGTAGGGTGCCGACGAAGTAGGTGTGCAGTTGCTGAAGCGCGTTAGTGTTTAGGTAAGCGATGCGTTGAGTGGCTATGCAGACGCCTAAACCGTATTTGCGTCCTTGGCGGAGCAGCGTTTCTACATGTGCGGAGCATTTGCCGTCTATCCCACCTTCTTTGCTGCTGATGAACTCCTGCGCCTCGTCGAAGACTAGTAGAATGTAGGGTTTTACTGTGAAGCGGCGTTTTCTGCGTACAAGCAAGTCTTGGGTCAAAGCTATGGCGAGTTCTTTGATGGTGAAGGGGTCGCTGATTGAGATTACTACGAGGTTGGTGTCTTTGTCTTCGAGCAGTTGTCTTATGCCTTCAACCGTTAATCCAGCCGCTGCTTTCTCGGTGTTTTGCTGGCGCTTCTTGAAGAGGTCCAGTATTGTGCTTCGGGTTGTTGCCCAAGCGTATAGTCCAGCTTTGTCATTTACCTTGAAGGTTTCCATGGCATTTCGCGCTACCTCGTCAATATGGACAATGAAGTCTTCACTGACTTCCTGATTTTCACTTAAGCCCTGCTTCTCAACCCATTGACGAACCGCATCATGAATCGCATCAATAGCGTTAATGTAATGCGGTCTGCCAATCGAATCCTTCCGTTGATCATCAAGTTCTTCCATAAACTGGCCATAAGTTGGAATTTTCTGCTTAGGCTTCGTATAATAAGACAACTTGTCTTGATCCATAATTGTCTGCAAACCAGCTTTCGTGCGCAAGTCACTCTCGTATTCACGTGGCTTAACAATTGAGTTGTAGAATTGGTCCAAAGAATCGATTCTGTGCTCAAGAACCAGCTTAGCCTTCACAGCTGGGTCAGCAAGCACGTCAAGCAAGAGAAAAGCATACTCGCAGCTGATGTCGAAAATCACGATTTTCTTCTCGTTCATATGAAGCATTATTCGCCTTAGAACGTTGGACATTAAGTTGCTTTTGCCGCCGCCAGTGAAGGCGAAAACTCCGAAGTGGTATCGAATTAATTTTTCGAAGTCAACGTATATGGGGATTTTCGTTTTGGCTGCTTCGAACATTTTAATTGTGCCAAGCCTTGGGTCCACACGGGCATCTTCAACCGATTTTGCTGTGTCAATACCCAATTGAGCGGCGATTTTCTGGTTGTACATGCGGTTAATCATTTCACTGTTCAAAATAAGAATGGGACTGCCAACTATGGGGTATGAGAAGCCCTTAACAAACTCAAACGTGCAATCATCCTTAACGATTAAGTCATAGTTGATGGGAATGGCGTCAATTTGAATCATCATCGTTGACTTGTCATCGGTCTGCCAATCTGCTTCCGACTGCTCGATTATTTCAAACTGCATCGGATAATAACCATGATCACTTAATCCGCGAAGACCAAAGTGTTCAGGCCAAACACGGCTAATCTCCATAAGCGTATACCGCTCGACGCCACTGATTGCAGGCTTAAAATTCTTAACCGCTAACAACATGCCTTCTTCAAGCAGCCCCATCAAGTCTTTTTGGTACTCTATTTTGACTCGGCATTGGTAGCGTGCGCTTGTGCCAGTAACTTTTGAGTCGCCGCCGTCGCCGCCAACGTAACGGGGCATAACTGCCGCTAACCTTGCGTGAAATTTGTCTTCAAAGTCTGTGAAGCATTCTTTGTTAACGGTTTTCTCTTCTTGCTTGTTCAATACTTGCTCGCCTCTCACGGAAAGTGCTCATGTAAAATATGAACTTTCGCAATTTATGGTTATTCAAAATCCAGTTAGCTGTGGAGTCTGCAACGCATTTGAATTGGCTGTAATTCCACTTGGCAATTTTGTCAGCCGCAAACAACGCTTTGTTGTGACCAAAAGCCTCTGGGATATTCGACGGCGCCATGGATACAAGCATGCTCATAACCATATTCTGCATCTTGTTGGGTACAGACTTGTCCTTGTATAACAGAACTTCTATTGGTTCCCTTGCGCCATCACTCATCTCATTGCACAAAGCCAAACAGCACTCAGGCTTTAGGTCAAACTCAGCGTAAGCTAAACGGTCAATCAATAACACGTTACTCCTCAGTAGCAGGTCAGATTTTGCTTGGCTAAGCTGCACATAAGTCTTCAAAAAAGCCTTCTCTAAACCAATCTTATTCTTAATAAGACCCGAAACATAGCCTTGCCCTCTGTTCACATCAGGCTTCATGGTTCTAAAAGCTGAATCATACTCTATCAGGCTCCAAGGCGGCACCAGTTTCTCTGGGTTAAAAACGCTTGCTGATTGAAGAATCATGCGGTCAGTGTTTGGAAGCGCAGCCAACGCCTCATTTTCCACTGATGCTTTCAGTAAGCCTTCGTTTTGCATTATTGGAACAAGTTGGCGCTTGAAATCCCTGGCGGAGGTGTCCTTAGTGATGCCTACGAGAAGGATGCATTTTCTCCAACACTCCTCCATGAGCATTTGCAAAGTGAAAAGCGTCAAAAAGGCAATATCCAGGGTGGTTAGCCAGTGCTCTTTGCCGTTTTTGATTATTTTCATGCTGCTGGGTGTTTCTGGTGTGGGGGTTTTTGTTGAAAAGAGTTGGTCGCCAACTTCGATGGTTAAAGTTTTTGTGCGTTCCCAATTATCAATGTACTGCTGGTTTAAAGTGTAGATGCCCTCGACTTCTGTTAGGATGCGTTTTTTAACTAAGCTTGATAAGGCTTTTTCGACCCTTCTTTTACGTTTATCATCCGTTATCCCTAAGGCTTCGCAGATTTGCATTTGGGTTAAAGTTTTGTTTTCTTTAGCTAGGCAAGTTATAGCGTGACGCAGGTAATCTGCCCGTGGAGCAGGCAAACCCAAAGCCTTATTCCAAACGTGATGGCGTGCTATGGCTAAATCGTTCCTATCAAACTGCCTTCCATCGCTAACATAGCCGACGAGCGTGCTTTTCGCATCCCAAAAATCCGTTTTCCTAGTTTCGTACAGGAGGCTTGCGCGTTCCGTGGATAAGCTTCTATCCATTAAAAGTATCCTAATGTTCTGTTCTGGGTCAACAGCAAGCTTGTAGGCTAAATAGTACTCTGAAAAAGTCATAATCGCGTTAGCTATTAGCGAGTTGTTGGCTATTTCTTCATCTATAGCTGGCTTTGACGGGTCAACCTCGCCTGGCTGGTCTTGAGCTGCAAACGAGTGGTCAACATCTGTGATTTCGTTTACGTAGATTGGAACAACGCTGGATATGCCTATGTTCTGCTGAATAGTTTTAGCGTCATATTCGACTTGAGGCTCCGCTGTTTCTATGAATTTTATGGTGCCCGTGGCTGCGTAAGCGCCGCCGAAAAAAATAACCATATCAAACAGCGGCCTCGAATACATTGTGCCGTCAATACCCGCAAAACGAACCTTGTCAGAACCGAAGAACTCTTTAGCCGTTTCCAAAGCCTCCTTCGGGTTGAAGCCTGACTTGATCAGGTTCACAAGCAAACCATCATAAGCGTCTTTCAGGATTGAGAATCGCTGCTCGTAATCGGTGACTTGTTTGGTTGCGCCCTGCCTAAGATTGTCGCATGTATGTTTCATTGTGTCGCTAAGCGTAGGCGCAGTCACTTCTCTTCCTCCTTTAATGCAGATTGATTGTTCGGCGCTAATAAAAAGCGTTATTGACACTTAAACTTCAAAATCACAGTAAAAAAGAGACTTTGTTATAGGTTGATTGATACTGTTTCTGTTGAAGAAAAGGCTCCTGAAAAGAAGGGCAGCTCTTTTTGTTTAGTGTTTTAACAGTTAAAAAGTATACCCCTCCCCCAGGGTGAGCGAGCCCAGCATCAGAGAGCGTCATCCTGTTAATGCTTTAAATGGTGTGATTTGCAGTTTTCAGGATACAGAAAGCAAAAATATCCGAGCGCCACACTCTACAATATAACATAGACTTTGGCAGTTCCAAAATTATAATTGTTGCCTGTGCGGGATTGCCCTAGCCTGGTAGGGGGCAGGCCTGCTAAGTCTGTGGTCGAAAGGCCGCGTGGGTTCAAATCCCACATCCCGCGCTTTACTCCTTTTGCCAAATGGAGCTTGTTTGTTGCTTATTTATAAAAATAGGGTGCAATAAACGCTAAAAAATTAACAAATGTCTCTAACTTTATCGCATAAAAAGGCTTAGCGCTTAGTTTGCACATGCCACAGAACATTGAAATCATTTGTTCATAAGGCGAGACTTTTTCAACCGCAAATGTTGCCGTTATATCAATGTTTGACGTTGAACAACACTAATTAGTTTCATGCTTCTCAGTATTTAGAATATAAAGACAATAGCGGTAAATTACTGTGCATGCTTTGGAATTGAACAATGTAACTTCCGGCTACAACAAGCAAGCCGTCTTGCATAATATCACCTTTAAACTGCAAGAGCCCTCAATATACGTTGTTTTAGGGCCAAACGGCGCGGGCAAAACAACTTTGTTTAGAACAATCGCCGGCATACTAGAGCCATACAGCGGTAAAATCCTTCTCGACGACCAAAACACAACCACATCAAGCAAGACGAGAACAAGAATGAGCTATCTCTCGCAGTACAACGCAATGCCCGAAGAAATGACCGTGTATAACGCACTAAAGTTTTACTCTGACATAGAAGGCGGAGACCCAGACGACGTGATTGATCTGCTGGACCTTGGCCAACTGAAAAATAAGAGATTTTCTGACCTCTCACAGGGACAAAAAAAGAGAGCTGCAATCGCAAAGGTGTTTCTTCACGAAAGCGAGTTGTACTTACTGGACGAACCCACCGCGAATTTAGACCCAGCAATCTCAAAAGAAATTCGAGATATCATCTTAAAATTAAGTAAAGACAAAATGATTCTTTACTCTTCCCATAACCTCTACGAAGCAACTGACATTGGAACTTACCTGATTTTAATCAAAAATGGTTCAGTTACATTGTTTGATAAAATCTCAAACATTAAACCCAAACAGTACCGAGTAGGCATTAAAGCCTCAACAGACATATCAAGAATTGTAGATGCCCATCAAGAGGGTGACTATTTTGTTTTGAACGTATCTAGCCCCGAGGAAGCAGGGCTCGCGTTGAAAAAGTTAGTTGAAAGTGGTGTTTTGGTAACTGAAATGCGTCAGCTAGATAATCCGTTGCAAGAGCTTTTTGAGTCACCAAATGAAAAAGTGGAAAAAACACAAAAGGAGCCACAGCAAGTTGCCAAATAATACATTGATTTTCGCTAAACGAAGCCTCAATTTGAGCAAAATATATTCTGGAATGGGGATTTTCTTTGCTTCCTTTGGAACCTTCATAGCAGACGCCATTACCTTTCTTGCTAAAGGTGCGCCTGAAGCACTTTTTCTTATTGCTGTTCCGTTTATGGCTCTTGGAATTCTTATATTCACCACATCTATTATTCTGCTTTACGTCTATGACAAAAACAACGGAGTTTTGGAATATCTACTTTCACTCGGCTGGAATCAAAGCGACATCTTTAAAAGCTACTTAAAAACCGCGTTATTCCTTGCACTAACTCTTTTTATTGCCGAATTCGCCGCCAATGTCGTCTCAAGCGTTATTGCAGGGACAACACTTTTTGCTCTAGTGCTGTTAGCTCTCACCGCCGCGCTTGGTTTCTCTGCCGTTTCTTTAGCTACAGTTTCTATGATGGCTTTCAGTTCATTACAAAAGCAGAGAGTGGGCGCCAATAGTCCTCTTGCTTTGACGATCGGCGCCGTGGTTATCATTCCCACGTTTTATATTTCGTTTTTACCATTTTTTATCGCCTTCCTAGTTGACTTGTCTATTGCTGTGGTTGCTGGTGGGCTGTCAATTGTGTTGTTGATTTTGTCAAGCAGGCTAATTAGAAGGGAAAAAATGCTTCCATAAAAAATATCAGGCGAACACCATTGCTTCCTAATATTTCCAACTTTTTCGTGTGAAATTTAAACGTGAATGTAAACCTAACATCCCGCGCCATATTTGTAACCTCTTTAAAGAAAATCTTAAATCTTTCATTTAGCATGTTACATGCATGATGTAAGATGAAAGTTGTACAGACAACATTAAGCGAAGCTGAACATAAGCTGTTGGAAGAATATGCTAAAAAGAATTCAATGAGCATTAAAGCGGTTCTTCGCCAAGCAATTAGAGCTACCGTGCAAGGCAACGTTAACCCAAACGATCCCATCTTTACATGTGGTCCCAGTTCCAAGAAAACAGGAAAAAAAGACGCAGGTTCAGAGGAACACGATAAGTTCCTTTACGGGGAAAACACTTGATCTTCGTTGATACCAGCGCTTGGTATGCCGTAGAAGTAGAAGATGATGTAAACCACGAAAAAGCCTGTAAATTCCTTTCTCTGATTGCCAGTGGAAAGTACGGAATCTCCATAACCACCGATTATGTGCTAGATGAAACTCTTACTCTTCTGCGGTCAAGAAGAGATTTAACGTCTGCAACAACGTTCATGGATAAAATCAAAAAAAGCAGTAGTGTACATATTTTATGGATAGATGAAAATCTTTTCGAAAAAGCTCTCAACATTTTTCAGAAATCAAACCATAAATCTTGGAGTTTTACGGACTGCACGAGCTTTGTTTTGATGCGTGAACTTTCGATTTCTGAAGCATTCACTTTTGACAGCCACTTTAGGGAAGCAGCTTTTCTGGGACTACCGTAAGCCTGCTAAGTCTGTGGTCGAAAGGCCGCGTGGGTTCAAATCCCACATCCCGCGCCAATAATAATTAGCATTTTTTTATAGGAAGTGCTGTTTATGCACCGACAAGTATCTTCTGATAAGGTAGTTTACGAAGCCTTCTTCGGGTCGCTGCAGGGCTTTGTAGTAGGATTTTCTTTTCTTGTATTCTATTATGAGCATAGGATAACCTCTTTCCCATAAGATGTAATTCATTAAGAATCTGCCAATTCTGCCGTTGCCGTCGCCGAAGGGATGAATTTTCTCGAACATATAGTGAGCTCTAGCCGCAAGTTCAACGGAATTAAGGTTTGATTCGTTTATGAATGCTATAAGTTGTTTCATTAGATTTTCGACGTTCTGCCAATCTGGCGCTAAGTAAGAACCAACTCTGACCGGATAATTTCTAAAGGTTCCTGCGATGTCAGGTTTTGTTTCTCTGAAGATTTCTTCATGCCATTTCAACAGGAGCTTGTCTGAAATTTTTTCTTTTGTTCGCAGCATTTGCAGGAATGTGGCTGCGTGAGATTCAGTTTCCCGTATGTCTCGGATTGGCTTGTTTGGAGCTACTTTGTCTTCTAGTATTAACCTGGTTTCCTCAAGCGTTATGGCGGATCCTTCAATGGCGTTGGTGTTATAGGTAAAGGCTATGGCTATCTCCTGCAGGTCTTTTTCTTTGGCTGACTGGGGAACTTTTTTCCATTCTTTCTGAAAATTGCTTCTTATCTTTTCTAGTTTTTCGACCAATGCCTTATGGGATTCATGCATGAGTTTAGCTTTTATTTCTTCAATGTTGTCGGGGATTTTTTTTCCAAGATAGAGTTCTTTTGTAACGACTTTTCCGTCTTTTCGGAAGGAATGCTGCAGATAGAAATACTCTGCTTTGCCTTTTCTTCTTTTGATCGTTCGCATAAAACTTATTACCATTACAAACCATATAAATATTTCATTTTAATCCAATATTGTAATGGTAACATTTAGCCTAGCCTAGTAGGGGGCAGACCTGCAAAGTCTGTGCTCGAAAAGGCCACTGAGTTTTCAACACTGGATGCACCTTGCCCCTTGCCGTTGATTAATAAAATTTAATATTTAGCTTTTGGCTACCCCCGAGGCTTGTGCGCGCCCAAGCTCCCCAAAGGCGGGAAGAGGGGGTACACTATTGAGATTAAAACTACGTCAAAAGTGCGGGCATCTATCCGCTTAAAACAAGGACCGCGTGGGTTCAAATCCCACAACCCACGCCATTTTAACATGTTATTGCCGTGTTCAGGATTTTAATTTGCTCTATTGCACCGAAGAACAAATAAAAACAACTGTCCTATTAGTGGACTGTGGTTAAAATGCAAATTCGTAAGCTCAGCATTAAGAATTTCAAATCCATAAGGGAAGTTAACGTTGAGTGCAGAAAAATTAACTTGTTTATCGGACAGCCTAATAGTGGGAAATCAAATTTGCTTGAAGCAATTGGCTTAGCTTCCTTCATGGGACATGGAAATCATAATAATCTCGCTGATTTTGTGCGCTTTGAAAATATGAGAGATTTTTTCTATGATCATTCGTTGGATCAGCCAATAACTGTCGACTTTGGTTTTGGAAATCTCATGATTGAATTTAGGGATGGCGGATTCTTTGGAACTTATTTTCAAGCTGATCCTGCCAGTGCCAGCCGGAGGGAAGTTTTCTCTGCTAATTATACTCAAGTGATGTCATTTGTTGAAGAAAAAAGGTTGAAATATTTCAAATTTTACAGATTTCAACACTTAAAGCAATTCGCAAACCCACGATCAGAATTTCTTCAGCCACCTTGTGGAAATAATTTGTTGTCAATAATACTGACGAATAAGCATAGTAAGCAGATAGTTAAGGATATTTTTGAAAAGTTTGGGTATAGAATAAACCTGAGACCCGAAGAGGGCAGGATTGACGTAGTTAAAGAATTTGAGGAAGTATTAGTTTCTTTTCCATATTCAATTTCTTCAGAAACCCTTCAGAGGCTGGTCTTTTACATGACTGCAATCCAATCTAACCGAGACTCAGTGATTACATTCGAAGAACCTGAAGCCCATGCTTTCCCCTACTACACAAAATACCTCGCCGAACGAATAGCCCTCAGCGAACAAAACAATCAATATTTCATAGCCACACACAACCCGTACCTCCTTACCTCAATTTTAGAAAAGGCCAACAAAGATGACATAGCCATCTTCGTCACCGAATTGAAGGATTACCAAACGAAACTGGTTCCGTTGAGCGACGAAAAGAAGAATGAAATACTTGAAATGGGATCAGACGTGTTCTTGAATCTCGAAAAACTGGCCAACCAAGATGAAGCCGTATCGGACGCCGTTCATCGGGATTGAAGAGCATGTATAGGGTTGAGTGTGATCCAGATGTTGCGTTGGTTAGCTCGCTAACTTCAGTGCCACAAAGAAGGATTATGCATCATCAAGGCAAATATGAACTACTGCGGAAATTACTAAAACAAAAAGATTCTGTGGGGCTTATTGACAAAGACCCTTCAAGCATTCAACCTACTTTTTACTTACAACGTTTTCAAGTACTTAGCTACTCGGATAGCGACGGAATTGAAATCTTGCACCATAACCAAGGGCATAACCGGCTTATAGTTCTCTACCCTAGACTTGAGGAGTGGATGATAGAATCGGCAAGAAAAGCAAACGTAAGCCTCACAAACTACAACTTGCCAACGACTGGAAACGAACTTCATGAAATAATAAATTTCAAGATTAGACGTTTTGAAGAGTTGCTTAATGATTTAAAGCAATCCAGCGAACGAGTGAAAATATTGAAGAGGCGCTTAACTGAGCCTTTTTAGCGCCATTTCTTTTGCTAAGTCTGTGGTCGAAAGACCGCGTGGGTTCCACAACTTCTATGCTTTCATCAAAATAGTCGAGCGCTTTCATATCGGCGATTGTGCGCCTCTAGCCAACCGCGGACAATACCATGTTGTTTTGTGCAGACGATTTAGCGTCCATGTCTCATCACTTTCTGCTCCTTACAATGGAGGCGGCGTCAGATTAGGGTTATACCGCTTATGCTAGGGAGTTTACGAAAAACCCTTATTGTGTTACTGGAGGGAAGTCCAGTCTGAGCCATTTTTTAGACAAAGGACAATATGCGCGCCAAGATTTGTTCTGACGATAACCAAAAATATGGCGCAATCTATAGGAACATGGGTTTGTGACAGTGAAATCCGAGTTTGGCTGGGTGGAAGTGCATGGGGTCAAATATGAAAAGGACATTATCCTTCATGCTGATGGGACAGTTACGACGAGGAAGAAGAAAAAATCCAAGGATTTGAAGCCCCTCTATGGTCATACTCCTCTTTCAGAACGTGAACTAGATTTTCTTTCGGAAGAAAAGCCCGATGTCGTCTACATCGGAACCGGTCATCAAGCAGCGCTTCCCATTACACCGGAAGCTATTTTGATCCTGAAAAAATATGAAACCGTTATTCTGCCAACACAAGAAATAACCGAAAAAATAAACCAAGAGCATAGAAAAATGGTCGCATTAATCCACGTGACATGTTAATTACTCCAAGAATATCCATATACGACTACGCGCCATGCTAGTTGCCTGCAGACCAGTTGATTTTTAATTCTCGCTGCGTCTATAGACAGTATAGGAGGGAAGAGTCTATTGGAAAGAGCCGTGGCGAAGGCACAGGTTGTCTTGTTATTGGTCATACTTTTAGTTGGAGCAGTCGGCGCCTACTATGCTGCACAGAAAGAACTGCCAAAGAATAGTAACCCTTTGACCCCTACGCCGACCCCGAGCACATCGCCAGCTCCTACGCCGGCTCCTACGCCGGCTGCAACGTCCGCTCCTGTAAATGCAGGCGCTCTAACCGTAGTTTCAGTCAGTATTCTTCAACCCTATAACCCGGGTGGACCGACAATTGAAGTCATCCTGCAAAACAACGCAACCAACCCAGTGGTTAGCCTTCAAGCGGTATTGTTCTTATCTGGGCACAACTACACGTACGTTTTCGGCGGCGTTTCTTCAAGCAACCCGCTTTTGCCCAATCAAGACGCATCTCAGACAGACACACTGATTGGCGCCGGATTTGAAACAAACCAACCCTACCCGATGGAGATCACAGGCACTCTGCAAAATGGATCCACGTTCAATTTCGTTACTCCTGTGACAATCCAATACTCCAATCAGTCCGTGGCGTCGGGAGGAAATGGCAATCTCGAACTCACCATGACCCTCGACAAAACCTCTTACAGTTTAGGCGAACCTGTCAACCTAACTTTGACCATCACCAACATCAGCAATCAGACAATAAACTTTGAGCACACAGGATTGGATTTTGATTTTCAAGTTTACAACGGCACAAACAATGTGGTGTACCAGTGGTCAAATTTCAGAGCCATAGCTCAATTCATAGCCATCGTGCCGCTTTCCGCTGGAGAGAGCTTTTCGGCCAACTTCACTTGGTTGCAGACATGCAATTTCAACGTCCAAGTTGAAGGAGACTCAGTCTCGCCAGGAACCTACTACATAGTTGGCCAAACTGGTCCAACGTACGGAATACAGACCACGCCGATACAACTCACAATCGCCAAACCTTAGTTCACTCAAGGAAAAGACGTCTTGCTGGGATTAAAATAACTTCTGCCAGCCCTCTCTCGCTTAAAAGGACTAAATTTGCAAAGATGGCTTTTCCAAAGTCGCTTACCCTTAAATGGAGGCATAGAATTTTTTCGTGCACTATAGCATTTTATCGTTCAATTGAGATTTTGCTAACTCCAGCCTCTTTTTCCAAAATAACTACGTGCTCAGCTTTACCAGCAAATGCTTCACTATGCGTAACCGCAATGATTTGTTCAATTGCTTTAAATCGACTTATGGCTTCAGCTAACCGTTCTATGCTGCCATCTTCGCTTCCTAAGTTCTCGGTGGGTTCATCAAGCACAAGTATACTTAAGCCGTGACCAGTCCGCGACTGCATAATCAACTGTCCTAAACCTAAGCGGTAAGCAAAAGCCAAAAGCGTACGTTCTCCCCCCGAAAGGTTAGAGACTTCACGGTCAACGCCCATTTCGCTTTTCACGTAAGGCGTGTAAGTTTCATCAATAACAACGTTAAGCATGGGTCCTTCTCCGCCGACTAAGCCATCAAGCACTTGCTGAATATAATTGCGCAAAACCTTCACAAACTCACTTCGAAGCTTAGGCTGAATACTGCGGTAAGCGTCACGAATGGCACCTAAAACTTCAACGGTTCTACGGATTTTCTCCATGCGCTCAAGCTTTTCCTGCGCAAGATTAATCCGCTCTTTAATTTCATCTAAGCGTTTAAAAAGATCTTTTTTGCGGTTTTCTTTAGTGCACAAATCGGAGTCTAACATGTAATATTGTCGAAAAGCCTGTTCACGCTGCGCTCGGGCAGCATCAAGCTCTGATAAATCAAATCTGCTGATTTCAAACTGAACCTGCTCAAGCTGCAAACGCAAATCAGCTTCAAGCTTCTGCTTCTCCTCAAATTCGCTTGATAGATTATTAAGGTTATTTTCTTCTTCACTTAAGCGGTTTTTTAGCTCTTCAGCTCTTGTCATACAAGTTTGCAAGATCGAGTAAGCTTCAGAAGCTACAGCTCTTGTTTTCTGGAGGTTATCAATTTCAATTTTTAATTGATTAATGGTTTTTTCCCGTTCAAAATTTTCTTGTTGGATTCTTGAAAGCAGATTGCTTTTGTATTCGCCCTCTAATGGCTGCACGCAAAGCGGGCATTTACTTTCTTGTGATAAAGAAACAATTCTTTTCTTGTCTGTTTGCAGGTTCCTCGATGTCGCTTCTTGATCAGCCTTTAAACTGCTGATTTTATCATCAAACGCTGCCAAAGAAGAATGCAGTGCTTCAACAGGCTGATTAGTTGACAAACCTGCTTGCTCAAGTTTACCTAAGCACACTTTACCTTGAGCATCAATTGAGCTTTGGCGCTGACGCAAATTATCCAAGATTGTTTTTTTGCCTTCAATACGCTGAGTTAGCGAAGCCAAAGTGTTAGCCATATTAACAATATCGGCATGGAGTCTTGCTTCTTTTCGCTTAAGATCTTCAATAACTTGCCTTTTCTCTTCTAGCCTTTTCAGTTTTGAATCTGCGCCATCCAACGCTTTCTTGGCAACCGTTAACTTTTGCGTTGAGTTCTCAAGATCCATTTCTAAAAGCGCGTATTCTTCACTTGCCCTATTGTATTCGTTACTTAGCTTTTCTAACCCAGTAACATCTGGGTCCTTCTCGTAAACCCGCTTTTCAGTCTCATAGTCCCGCTGATACTGAGCAATATTACTCCAAGCAACCTCATAGTCGGACAAACCGAACAATTCATCCAAACGTCTTTGCCTGTCACGCGGCGCAGCATCAAGTAGCTCTTTGAGGTGTTCCTGCCTAAACCAAACTATTTCTCGGTAAAGGTCCTTTTCTAAACCTGTGATAGCTTTAAACTGTTCAGTGATGGCGTCGGTTTTCATGCTGGCAACAAGCTTCTCATCCTCATAGAGTTTGAGTTCTTCAAAATTTTGAGTAATGCTTTTGCCTTTTCTTTTTAATCCGCGTATAAGCTTGTAGGTGCTTCCGCTTTGTGTGAACTGTACAGTGACCTTCCCTGAATCCGCGCCCTCACGCAGCAGATATTCAAAACTTCTGCCTATTGAGTCACCGAACAAGGCGAAGTCAACCGCGTATAAGACGCTGGATTTTCCGCAGCCTAAACCACCAACAAGACAGTTAAAGCCCCGTGTAAATGGCACGGTGGATTTAATGTGGCTGCGGATATTTTCTAGCTGAACTATTTCAATTTTCATTTTGCCAGCTCCTCAATGGTTTGCTTGACTTTCTCGTCTTGTTTTCTTGTTAAGGGTTCTATAAGGCTGAGTGCTGAACGTGCAATTTTGTCAGCTTCCTCGCGGCTATAACGTTCGGAGAAAATCTGCAGAAAATACTCAAAAGCTTTGGTCTTCAAATCTTTAAATTCACTCTCAAAAATGGACCGTACAATTTCGTCGGAAACAGCGGTTTCTTTTAGCAGCACGATTGGGTGAACAAGCAAAGCTTTCTCGCCAGCACTTCGAATTTTGCCTATGTCGATTTCTGCTCGGCTTGCTTCAGCTGGTAAAGTGCCTTTCAAAACAGGAATTATAATTGCTCCTTCCGAATCAGCGTCTTTTACAAGTTGAGTGGCTAATTCAGTTATTTTCCCTGATGCCATACCAGTGAATTCTTGCTCAAAAACAACGAATTTACGATTTGACGTAATTTCATTGAACTCAGGGTTTACTTCACCTTTCTCGTTTACTTTAACATGAAAGAAGCCTTTCTGGTACTTCGCTTCTCTGTAATCGGCTGTTTCAGTACAGCCACTATATGCTAGAACGCCTGTTTTGAACTTGTCCAGGTACCGTTCATGCACGTGACCAGCAGCATAATAGTCAAAGCCGCTTGGCAATTGCTCGGGCGAAACTTCAGCTTCAATGTATGGTGGCTTAACGCTTGGCAAATCCACCGCGGCGTGGAAAACGAAAATGTTGCAGACCTTGCTATCGGGCGTTGGAGAGTTTTCCGCCATGAACTTTGGGAGAGCCTCTTGAGTCTTATGCTTATTGTGAAAGTTTGGTATGCCATAGACGTAGCAGCAGTCTGGTTTGCGCCAGCATGCGCCGCTGTGCCTTGGCAAATGGTGGATTAATCCTGCGCTGTCCAATGGGTATAGGATTGTACCCGTTACCGTGTTTGGCGCGGAATCGTGTGAGCCGTCAACCGTTAAAACTGGGATGTTGGCGTCTTTTAGCCGCTTAAAACTTCGAATAGTGTTCTCCAGGGTAACGTTTGATGGTCTCGCTTGATGAAACAAATCACCCGCGATAATCATAAAGTCAGGTTTTAACTCGATTGTTTTATCCACTACTTCTTTGAATGCGTTGTCGAAGTCTTGCCTTCTAGCTTCAAGACCGTACTGTGCGTAGCCTAAATGCAAGTCTGAAGCATGAACGAAGCTGAACGGCTTCAAGTGGCTATGACTCCCTTTGTCTTCCCCTTTAGCTTTTGATTAGTAGTTTACCTATTTTAAGCGTTCTTGCACATTGCCATTTCAAACTCCTGCCTTCAAGTAGGAGTCCTTGACCTACTCCATTTCCTTTATTGAAATTGCGACCTTGCACTTCTTTAACAAATCTGTGTCCTGCGTGACTAATCTCATATTTTCCTTTTCAGCCAAGTACGCATATGAGGCATCGTAAAAAGTAAGACGTCTTTCTATGGCAACTGCCAAGACATTGGCTATCGAATCAATCTCCATCTTTCTTAGAGGGCGAATTGCTTCAGAAAAAATCGTTGCTATTCTTCTGGAGTCCTTGAGTTTCTTCTGCTGGTTCTCCCTCCAGAGGACGTTCCCAATCTCATATTCCGTCAGGGAACTCACTGCACATTCCTCAGCGTTGAACGCAACCCCAGAAACCAGTATCGGATAAAGTGCGGAAGTATCAATGAGATACTTACATCTCGTGCCTTGTCGCTCTGACGTCATTTACCCACTCCTCAGGTTTAACGTCCATCAGGTCGCTAAGTTCTTTGGCGATTTGTTGCGCTTTTGCCTTCTTCTCAGCCACGAGCTCCTCAAGAAGCTCCTCCACCGCCGCTTTTAAGTCAACTCCTAGCTTCTCAGCTTCATCTTTCAAGCTTTTCTTAACCCTTACAGATAAGACCTCGGTCGTCATATTTCCGCCTCGTATACAGAGAGAGTAAAATGTATACAAGAAATATATAAGACTATTGGCAATATACGACTCCATCGTCGAATGAAGATTGCATAGTAAAAATAGTTTGTTTTTTTGTTTTTGAAAGGGAAAAATTTAAACCACTATGTGTATGTTAATGTGAAAGGCGCCTTAATTAGATGAAATGCCAAGTATGCAATCAAGAAACTCTTCTTCCGTTTCGCTGTCCATTTTGTGGTGGACAGTTTTGTAGTGTTCACCGTTTGCCAGAGAACCATGCATGCCCAAGAATTGATTTTGCTCGTTCACAAAGACGAGAACAAGTGATTACCCCTCAATCGTACAATTCCTATCAATACAGCTATAATCTCGGTCAGCAACCGAGGCGTGAGAGGCATGTCTCCTCTAGTCCTAAAGAACTTAAACACATAATTGTTGCAACCCTGCTCGTCATCGGCATTGGTTTCTCCATCGGATTGTATGCATTTAGTAGTTGGGGATGGGATATCATGGCTGTTTTCGCGGCTATTTTGACAGCGTCTTTTTTGGTGCATGAATTCGCGCATAAAATCACGGCTCAAAAAAATGGTCTATGGGCTGAATTCCGCTTAACAACTTGGGGAGCAGTCTTAACATTAGTTTGCGTATTTCTGCCTTTCAAAATGATTTCACCCGGTGCAATGATGATTGCTGGTACACCTAATGGAGACGAGATAGTCAAGATTTCCCTTGCTGGGCCACTCACTAACATCATTTTCTCAAGTGCACTTCTTGGATTAGCGTTTGCTTTACCGTCAAGTTTGTATGTTGGCATGCTGTTTTTTGCCGCTTACATCAACGCTTTCATGGCAATCTTTAATCTGATTCCATTCGGAATTTTGGATGGCTACAAAATTTTCAGTTTTAACAAGAAACTTTGGGCTTTAGCTTTCATTCCAGCGCTTGTTCTCACAATAATTACGGTCATCATTATCTTTTAAAAAAACGAGATTTTTTTTGAAAGCCTAAAGGTCGGTTGCTAAAAAACTGTCTTGAGTTTAGATGAGTTCGATTGTCACGTGGACTTCTTCTGGTACACGGATGCGCATGATTCTACGCATAACTCGCTCTTCCGAGTCAATGTCGATTAATCGTTTGTGAATGCGCATTTCCCACCTGTCCCATGTTGCCGTTCCTTCACCTGATGGCGCTTTTAGAACTGGCACTCGCAGTCGTTTTGTGGGCAATGGTACTGGACCGTTGATTTTTACGCCTGTTTTTTGAGCTATACTTTTCAGTTCTCCGCATACCTCTTCAAGTTTGCCGTAATCTGTGCTTGTGAGGCGTATTCTTGCTTTTCTTACCATTTTGGTCCATCAATCCATTCTTTTGCCATTTAATATATGTTGGTGACCCTTAGAGATTTAAGCGGAACATAAAAACCTATCTCTCCAGTTTTTTCTTTATAGTCTAGTCTTTTGTCAAGCCGCCGAACCGTTTTGCCGCAAGCATCGCAAGGTCTGGACAATTCGGGCATGGAGAAGCTAGGGCTAAAGCGCTTTAAAAGGCGAGTGCTGAGACGACATATCAGCGCAGGGGAGAGCGTACGGAAAGAAAAAAAGGGTTTGTGCGGACGATGTCTGCATCTTGGCGAGGGTTCAATTCCCCTCCAGTTGCCACTCGGAAAAACTAAACTATGTTTCCAAAAAAAAGACAATGAGGGATTGGCGGCATTTTAGAGCATTTAGGGTTTGCTGAGGCTCTGGAAACTTTTAAGGAGAAAAGAAACGCAAAAGCTTGCTAAAGGCTATTGTTTCTTGTGAATTTGACCAGAGCCTTCTCAGCCCTTATCCTTTTTCTCCATTGCTTTTTGAAACTAAAAAAGGGGGAAATGGATTTTTTGGTTGCGAGGTTTTTATGGTCGTTTTCTGAGCATTAGCATTGCCAGTATAGCGCCGATTATGATTATTACGATTATTGCAGCAACGATTCCATAAGTTAGGGCTGACATTGTTGCTAGGCCTGTTACAGGTGCAGCGGTTGGCGCTGGTGTTGCCGGTGGCGCGCCAGCATAGAAGTATGTTGTAGCATAAGATCCATAGTATGATCCTGAACCTGCAAATGTTGCAGTAACTGTGTAGTTGCCTAGAATGATCGGTGTCCATGTTAGGCCGAAGGTGCCAGTTAGTGGGTCAGTTGTGGTGGTGCCTATGGGATAAGTGTTGTGGTTAGAGTCAGTGACGGATATCGTGACTGGGACTCCTGTTAGGTTGGTTGGCATCTGCTGCTGCTCGTAAACGGCTTCCATAAACTGGCTCTGGCTCGCGTCAGATACGCATGGTAGACCGTGGGGGAAGTCTGCTGCTACTGCAGTTTGCTGTGAGCCTGGAGAGGTGTCCATCACTGTGCCCGTTATCGTTACTGGTGTAGCGGTTGTGACGCCAATGTTGGGTGCGGTAACAGTAGTTTCGCTGGGTCCCATGCTGAAAGCGTATATCTGCATGTCATAGGTATTGGGCACCACATAAACACCGTCTCCGATAACCGAATCGCCTTTGGAACCGACAAAGTCCAATATGCTCCACATTTCCTGTCCTGTGGTAGCGTTTAGGCAGTATACCCGTGCGCCCTCATAGAAGGGTGGTGTGTATTCATGACTTGATCCGATGTAAATCATTCCGTCCGCAATAAGTCCAGAATTATAAATAGGCCATATACCGTAGGGAGTGTCGTACCCGGAGCTTCCAGTGTTCCAGTTCCAAATTTCAGCACCTGTTGTGCAATTATAGCATGCTACTTGTCCGCCAAAGGCCCAGCAGTATTCGTATCCCCCGCCGATAGCCGAACCTCGATCATAATAATCATAGTAGTTTGTCCAGGGCGCTGCTGTCCATAGCAACTGTCCTGTATATATGCTATAGGTACTCCAAGTCAGCGCCTCTTGATTCATTTGGGTGTAGACTCCGTCTCCCGCGGCAGTTATAGGCTCGGTGCTAAATGCTGGTTCCGTTCGGTTTGTCGGACCCCAAAGCAGAGTCCCATTCGTTGCGCTGTAAGCGGCGTCAATTCGCCAACCCTCATTGGCCCCACCTGAGACTGTCGGTGCTGTTTGAGTTAAAAGTACTACGCCGTCAGAATAGTCAACTTTAGTAATGCTTAGACTGATGGGGTTGCCGGCCAAAGTGGTGGCAATGGGCGCACTCCACTGGTACCCTGGCGCCCAGGCTATCGTCGCATTTTGAGGAGGCCGCCACATTTCATTAGCGTTAATAGCCGAAATGGTATTATACTTTATTTCTCCCGCAGCGATGCATTGTGTCATGTTCCACATACGCAACAGACCGTTGGCAGCGGTGAAACTTAGAATATTCCCGTTTGCGTCGGCTACAAGTGTACCAGCAGCTGATGAGCCGGTGATGGTCAGTATATACATTCCTGTAGCAGCGTCATACATCGAGAAGCTAGGTGATTCTGGTTCCGTATTTTGAGCTGTGAATGCTTCCGTCCTCGAAAATAGGTATGCATGGGCCCCATACTGGTTATCTGAATAGAAATTGAGTATCATACCACAAAACAGGCATTGTTGCTCGTCTTGTACACCATTCGTTTCAAATGGCATATTCCATAAGAGTTGTCCGGTTTTTAGACTTATAGCATCCATACCGTCTGGATTTTGGACCGACCCTGGCCAGTAAGTCGTGTAAAGTATCCCGTTCATGACTACCGGCGAGCCGGTGGAATA
This sequence comes from Bathyarchaeia archaeon, assembly GCA_050010515.1. Taxonomy (GTDB): domain Archaea; phylum Thermoproteota; class Bathyarchaeia; order Bathyarchaeales; family Bathycorpusculaceae; genus Bathycorpusculum. The sequence goes on along the minus strand of JBEKKX010000005.1, from coordinate 1,115 downwards.
CCCGAATTTGCCTTCGTATGCCGTTCCCGTTGCAAAGATGCTTAAGCTGTTGCTGCCAAATTGTCCTCCAATTTGACCTCCCCATGCTAGGGGATACGTCCACAATATGTGAGCAGTGCTGGGTGCTTGGGTGTATGGATCATAGTTCCCGGCACTAGAACCGGCACCACTAAAAGCCTCACCAAGCCAATTTCCGCCGATCACGTACCATCCCCTGTTCATTGAATTTATCGGGCGAGTCCAGTATTCGGTTGGAAGCGGAAGCGTCGGATAAGCTGTTAGTGGTATCGCCGCCGACTGTACGGTTATCGTCGTTGGGCTGCTGTTGCTAGCTAACATAGTATCGTTGATCATAGAGGCAAACGACGACACATAACCGGGGGCGGGATTATTATTGTTTACGATTTGTTGAGGGAAGTGACCCACAAAAGTGTAGTTGCCGACTACGGTAGGAACAAATGTGGTAGATGCTCCTCCCGTAGCTTGGGAAGTTAACGGTCCAAGTGTTGTTATGGCTCCATTGGGAGCCGTAACTGTCACTGTCATATCAGTCCACCTATCACCATACTTGCCATCCGCTGTTGGGCACGCGTTATCGATCCAAACGAGAATGTATACAGTTTGACCGACTCCTACCGGGTTAGGATTTGCTTCGACATAACAGTAGGTTGTAATCTGCCATGGAGGCGTATGTGCACTAGTAGTTGGTATTAGTGCCAGTGAAGCTGTCATTGAAAGTATAAAGAATATAGAAATCGTAATAGCTGCAATCTTATTTCTTAGCGTTTTCATTTGTTTTTTCCTTTCCTTCAATTTTATTTATACAGCGGGTATCGTTCAAAACTACTTATAAAGAGTCACAGTAAGTCATCCGACTACCAACTCGCAGTAAGTCATCCGACTACCGACTAACCGACAAGAAACAGAAAACTTTAGAAGAGTCAACTGACTGGAGCTGAGTTATCTACTTTTCAAACAAGTCTTGTATGCTGGTTATGGACATATGGAAAAAAAGACAATGACGGAGTGGCGACATATTAGAACATTTAGGGTTTGCTGAGGCTCTGGAACACTTTTAAGGAGAAAAGAAATGCAAAAGCTTGCTAAAGGCTATT
>JBEKKX010000004.1:0-85198 GCA_050010515.1 Bathyarchaeia archaeon | reverse complement strand
GACATAATTTTGAAGAGCTTTTTCGGAACAACAAGCTACTTCTCATTCTTGTCATGCGGAATGCTTGCTTTCATCGTCCTCTTCACTTCCGCGTTCAGCGGAATGTCAGTAGTCTTCGACCGTAGATTCGGTTTCCTAAACAAAGCTCTGAGTACACCAGTTGCACGCGGATCAATTGTGATGGGCAAAATCCTAAATAGTGTCGGTAGATCTCTGATACAAGCAGCCATAGTTCTAGTGGTTGCAGTAGCTCTCGGGATGGATACGGCACATTTCACCCCTCAAGGAATCGCTGCTGCATTCCTCATCATCTTCCTTATGGCCGTCGGGTTATCTGCGTTGTTCACGGTGCTCGCGCTAAGATCAGGTGATTGGCAAACACAAATGGCAATCATAAACCTGCTCAACCTCCCACTGCTATTCGCAAGTAACGCATTGTTTCCGGTAAAAATAATGCCAGCTTGGCTTCAAGACGTCGTAAAAGTTAACCCCGTAAGCTACGCAGTCGACGGAATAAGACAGGTGTTGATTGGAGCGGCAGGCATGAATGGTCTATGGCTTGACTTCGCGGTTGTGATAGGATTCGCGGTAATATTATCTGCAATCGGAATAGTTCTGTCATGGAGATTCCTCTCTAAGTAAACTCGCACAAGCCAAAGCCAAGAAACAGACTCCAATAACCTTCACAACACCTTTTTTCTCTTATTGAAAAGCAAGCCTTTTTCGAGAAGTCAGCAGAGCGCCCATTCACTTGCCAAAAAAACATCGAATACGGAAAAGGGCACGCACGTTTTTTTTCCAAAATGTAGACAGAAAAAGAGGGAAACTCGCTGGGGAAAAAACTGCTCAATTGGTGATGACATCTCTTGCTAGAGGTTCAAATCCTCTGGTCTTCTTCAAAAAATATTAGGCGCCAGTATCAAATTATGTAAGATTTAAATGACATCTCCGTATTACTTGCTTTCATTAAATATTCCATGGGGGCTCTTCATGTCGTTGATACCTGAAGTTTCTAATCCGTTTCTCGGAGCGTTTGCTGGCGGCTTATTATATGGATTAGCTGTTTGCACCGCAGCGTGTGTACCTTACATCGCAAGTTACATTGCAGGTATCGGTGCGGGTTTCCGCAGAGGCACTGTTGTCACTTTGATTTTTAATTCTGGACGGATAGCAGCTTACGCCTTAATTGGATGTTTAGTCGGTTTATTTAGCGGTTTGTTCAGGTTGGCTTTGTCTAATACCGCAATTTCGCCGTTTCAAATTTATTCTTCAATTACCTTCAGCATTGTGACTATGATTATTGGCGTTAGCGTTCTTCTAAAGTTAAGGTCACCGTGCGAGTGCAATTTACCAAATAGCAAAACCTCGGTTGCACAGGGAAAGACAGGCAGGTTTGGGTTTGATTTTGGCGCTTTTTCGCTTGGTTTAAGCAGAGGACTAATCCTTTGTCCACCGTTGGTGGCGCTTTTAATTTATTCGTTACCTTTCTCAACTCCAATCGGCAGTGTGGGTTTAGCTGTCTTGTTTGGTTTAGGAACCGCCTTGTCTCCGATGCTACTGCTGGGAGGAGCTACCGGTTGGCTTCTTAACAAGGCACCCTTATTGCGGAAATGGATTTCAATAGGAGGCGCAGGAATACTAATAGTGCTTGGAATTGCCGAATTAATAAATGCAATAATCAAACTATAATAATCAAAATGACAAGAAAGAAACGGCTTGGAAATCAAGCAAGACGCTACTAATTCTACTAATTTATTGTTGTTCCAACCAGTTTCTTGATTTCATCATTGTTTTTTCTGCAAACTTTAATTCCAATGCGTCTTCATAGGGGCATGCTTCAACGCATCGTGCGCAAAGTATACATCTGGATTCAGTTACATCGCCCCCTTTCTTCTCGTACACATCTGTTGCTTGAGTTGGGCAAACACGTTTGCAAACTCCGCACTTAGTGCATTTTTGCTCGTTCTTATGCAAACGCGTCATGGCGATTTGTTTGAAAGGGGTGAAAGTGCTGAATAACGCAGTTAACCCGCCTAGCGGGCAGATTCTGCACCAGAACCGTCTATAAGCTAAAGCTAAAACCGTCATCGCAATTAAGACGGCTAAGTCTACGGATGTAACATAACTGCCTAATGTCCACAGTGGTCCATAGGCGATTTTGGAGACGTATGACCACTTCATTGAGCCTAAAGCGCACTCTATGAACACACAAAGCGGTCTCATTGGACAAACTTGGCAAAAAGGCTCGTTTAGGAAGCCCACGTTTCCAGCTTCGGTTCCTTCAGGGCCTCCGGGGGTAGTGCCCGGAATAAGTTGATGGCCAAAAATGGCGTATGAAGCAAAGATAACGCTAAGAATCAAAAAAACCGCAATAATGATATACCGTGATTGTGCAAGTGCAGTATTTGTTTTTTCGGAAAAGTGCAAATGCCGCAACCGTGAAGCTTTGCGAATTCGTGTTAACACGTCCATGTAAAGTCCGAAGGGACATAGCCAACCGCAGAAAAACCTTCCCAAAATAATCGATGCCAAAGCCATTAAGCCTATAACTATGCCTATCTTTTCCAAACCTGAGGTAGAGTATAAAACCTGATAGCCTCTTGTATAGTTCCAAAATGGGAAAATGTAAGCTTGAAGTTGCCAAATAGGGCAAGTAACTGTTCGCCCATTAGGGTAGTAACATGCTAAAATAGGAACAGAGAGACCGTCTGGAAACTGGTTCCCCAAAAGATTACCCCCTAATAACAGGCTGCGTGGCGAAGGCCCCAAGGGTTGAAATAATGGTATATCGAAGGGACCTAATATAAGCCCCATAAAAACGGCAAAGACGGCGGCTATTTGAATAAATATTCTTAGTGAACTGACTTTACTAGTTTTATCTTTAGCCAATTTAAAGATAAGGTAGATTCCAACCAGTACTATTACGGCGTATATTGGTAGTACGATGTTACTGGGGTTCTCCCACGGCATCTTTGTGCTTCCTATTGTTTATTTACTTAATGCAAGCTTTTGCTGATTAGCTTAAGCATTTTTCACCAACTCACTTTCACTCGAATTCTTTCTGCTATTTACTTTAATCACGACGGCGACAATGACTGCGGCAGCAACCGCTACTGCTATTATGATGGCTACTGAATGCTGCTGGTAGAAAGGCAAGTTTGAACTAGGCGCACTATTTCCGTAGTCCAAGTTTATTATGCTTACGTTGCCAGTTGCGCCAGTCACGATTAATGTTCCATCACGCAAAATATTCCAACAATTACCTTCACCAATGAAAATGCCATTGAAAGCAACACTCCATTCCCATCCCTCTTCTTCGGAGCCAAGACCAAGGTTTAAAACCTGTTTACCCTTACCTTCAACGACATATCTCAATTGTACGTCCTGAAACGCGGTATTGTTGAATGTTCGGTAAGAGAAAATTGTTACATTAGAGTCTTGAGTTGAAATCTCAAAGTTTTCAAGAGGCTGCGATCCGGTTAGATATAGATTTGTAAAAGTCCAGGTGTCATTTTCAACTGTTGCGTTGGAATAGGTGCCATTTACTGCAAAACCGATACTGCCATTATTTTCTGGAGTACAGAATTTGTCTGCAGGCGTAAAGGATATGTTAGTTTGCGCTTGTGTATTAGGGCAAGTCAAAGAAAGAATAAAGATAATGAAAATTATGGCAATTCCAGTTGAGACTTTACCTCTATTTGTTTTCACAAAGCTTCACGCCGTGTTTTACTATGCAATTATCAAGTTTGGGTAATAATACTTTTATGCATTAATTTCTTTTGGTTATGCATCCTATCAGGCGTCAAAGATTAGCTTGAGGTTGCATATACGAATAATTGCAAAACGCATGAGCTAATAATTCATACTTCTCGTTGCCTAATTTAAAGCATATATTCTTGAAGAAACAAGCAATTCCAAAGAAAAAATGCTTTACCGGAGAATCGTAAACATGTCACATAAAGGACACCCGTATTCAGCGTCAGGCGCCTTCTTTTTAGATAATCCGATAAGACGGTTGATTCAGCCGCCTTCCGAACTCATAGAAAAACTTGCCATAAACCCAAACGACGTAGCGGTAGATTTCGGGTGTGGACCAGGCTATTACACCATAGAACTCGCAAAAAAAGCCAAAAGGGCGGTGGCGGTTGACCTTTCATCCGAGATGCTTAAGAAAGCCCAAAACAAAGCCGAGAAAGCAGGAGTTATGAACATTCAGTTTTTGCAAAGTAACGGCACAAACATTCAACTAGAGGACAGCTCAGTTGACATTATTCTTCTCGTAACAGTTTACCATGAAGTCGGTGAAAGTGAAGCCGTTTTAAAAGAGTTCAACAGGATACTCAAGCCCGAAAGTAAGCTGATAATTGTGGAGGTCATAAAGAAAGGCATCTTTCCCGGCGCACCAGTTCAAAATCCCGAAGCGTTAAAGGCAGAAATTGAAGCGGGCAATTTCAAACTTAAGCAGATGCAGCCGTACAAGCGTTACGGCGTTTTCTTCTTCACCAAAAAAGCTTGATTAGGCTCTGCTGCTCTTTCTTCTTTGCTTATAGTTCGGTTGGCTAGTCCCTTAGCGCTTCGCCGTCTGTAACTCCACTAAGGCAGCCTCAAAAACACATGGTCGAAATACGGTTTGAATGGCTGAAGGCTCTGGATATACTAGTAACTGCAATCGTTGTTGTGTGGTTTAGGCATAATCGCTAATCCTTTACCAGAGCCACTTATGTTCCAAATTCAGTCACAAGGTTAACCACAACGTCAGGAATCATTATTGCTTTTTTGGGATTTTGGGTATCACGTGTGTATTCACAGGAAAAAAGAGACGAGCGCGTAAGCCTAGAAGCGTGTTGCCGCTCTCAGAGGCCGAAGCTGTTGATCACTCTGCCAGAGTTGGCATCAATGACCAACACGATTTTGTTCCCCTTGTGGTCGTACTTCGCGAACCACACCGGAGCGTGAAGCAGCTCCACGTCCCCAACGTCCGACTCGGTGTTTATCGACTGGATCATGTGATATTTCGCGTGTGCCTTTTGTGATTGAAGCTGATCAACCAGGGTCTTTGCCTGGGATTTGGCAACGTCTTCACTAATGTCTCCGTTAAGGATCTTAACGTCCTTGGGTAACTTGGAAATGTCAAACAGCGCTCTACCCTCGAGATTGAATTGATAATCCCGCGGCTGATAGTCCGTGAGAGCCTTTAGCGCAATTACGGGGAAGTTGTAGTTCGCGTCCATTTGCTCGGTCTTTTTCATTCCGCCCCCCATTCCCATTCCCATTCCGAAAGCCATTATTCTTATCCGTTTCAACCCGAGAATACCTGCAAACGGGTTGCTTACTCCAAATTCTCCTTCAAAAGCGCGTCTGCCTCCAAAACCGCCCCGTCTTCCTCCACCTCCTCCAAAACCTCCACCCATGCCGCCGAATATTACGCCCATCAACGCGGCAGTTGTAGCAGTCTGTGCAATTTGGGCCGTTTCATCTGTAGCGGTGATGCTTGTGCGGGCAGAGACGCTCACAATCCAGTAAGGCACGTACGTGAGGCTCATTTCCTCCTGCGTGGAGTCTTCGTGAAGGTGTCTGTGCAGAAGACCCTTGTCCATCATAGGCGTAATTATTGAATTCACCTGGTCAACGGTGGCGACCTTCAAAAGAAGCATGGTCTGCTTCTGTATATTGGTCCAACCTTGGGTTCCCAGAGTAACTGCGCTGCCGCAGTACTCGCAGGTTATAACCATCTCTCCAAACTTGGGCGCGAGAGGCGCACCGCAACTTGGGCATTTCAAGGATGCTACTCCAGAAGGCGCAATAACAGGCGAAGCCGAAGCCACAGCTGCTTTAGGTGTAGTTAATGTTGTGCTTGTTCCACATTTTTCACAGAACGCTGCATCATCTGGAATTTGAGCACCACAATTGTGACAAATCAAATTTTTCACCGAATTTTTTTATAAAACAGTGCTCTTGCTTTCTCTTAAATTTTCCTAATAACTAAGCTAAATTCTTTCATGATAAATAAATAATTCATTTTTCTGCAATTAAGTCCATGCCTTTTTTGTAACGCCCTTTATGGAAAACAACTAAATACCCGAATACTGCAATAATAAACTTATGAGTAAGAAGCCCGCACATAAGAAAATGTATATTGCCATCTTTCTCGTGGTTATACTATGTGCTGCAACCGCTGCAATAGTCTATGCAACACAGATTTCTAAGTCCGGAGCAAACATCAAGGTTGGTGTCAATGTTGGTGACACGTTCACTTACAAACTAACGGGCGACTCAATTTTATTTAGTTCAGACGCAGCAACTCCAGCCTATCTCTCGGAATATAACGAAACAAACTACTACGAAGTCATCATAACAGGAGTCAACGGCTCCGTAGTCTCGTTTAATACAATATGGCAATTCACAAATGGAACAGCAATTAAGAACTCAGACTGGATCAATTTGGTGACAGGTAACTATAGTGGCGACTTCTGGGCTATTTATCCTTCAAACCTTAAGGTAACTAACCTGCTTTACCCCAAGGAAAAGGATACTGCACTCATCGTTAACAGCACCGGCAGTCAATCATTTTCTACTGGTGATAGAACAACAAATTACTGGCACTTAGAAAACGAATTTACCAATACTAACGACCCAACAGGTAGTACAACGCAAGTTAACTTAATCGAAGTCTATTTCGATAAACAAACAGGCATGCTTGATTACTTAGACAACGTTCAAGAATACAACAACCCGCAATATAACATACTTATCACTTGGCAACTTACTAGTTCAACGGTTTGGGGTGTTTAACCGCTTTCTTTTTAATGATGGTGCGAGATAAGAGAGGCTTCTAAGCTAAGCTTAATGGCATGTATTAAGATTAAGTTCGCGAAATAATTCAGCCTTAAGTAAAAACTAATTTTAAATTAAAGCTGTTTTATGTTTTGTTTTGCCTTTATAGCGGCTAGTTTTCCGCCTGCTTTAACAATGCTCCATTCCAATTCGCTGAGGCTTAAGGCAACATCTACTTTTGTGCCCTTAGTCAGGTTCTTCACAAGTAGGCACTCGTTAAAGTCTTTAACATCCAAATCCAACGCGTCACCCTGCGAGAAACCTGAATAATCCTTTTTATCTTTGAAGGTTACGGGCAGAATTCCGAAATTAACCAAGTTAGCCATATGTATCCTAGCGAAAGATTTGGCTACAACCACTTTTACGCCCAGGTATTTAGGCGCCAACGCAGCATGTTCACGTGAGGAGCCTTGACCATAATTTTCGCCGCCGACAATGAACCCGCCGTTTTTCTCGATGGCACGGGACGCAAAAGTTTTGTCAACACGGCAAAAAGTGTATTTGCTTATTTCGGGAATGTTGCTTCTCAATGACATGATTTCTGTGCCGCCTGGCAAAATGTCGTCGGTTGAAACGTTATCGCCGAGCTTTAGCAACACTTCACCGCTTAATCGGTCGGGTATCGGCTTGAATGATGGTAAGGGTTTAATGTTGGGACCCATAACGACGCAGGATGTTGCCTTCATTTGGGGGTAAATGAACATGTTATCGCTTAACACAAACTTTTCAGGTAAATTAATCTCAGGATATTTGCCGAGTTTCCGCGGGTCAGTTATTTTACCAGTAATGGCTGATGCGACTGCTGTTTCTGGACTAACCAAGTAAACCTTTGCATCCTGTGTTCCAGAGCGGCCTTTAAAGTTGCGGTTAAACGTTCTAAGTGACACGCCCTCACTTGTCGGAGCCTGCCCAATTCCAATACATGGACCGCAGGCGTTTTCAAGTATTCTGGCGCCTGACTGAATCAAGGGCTCAAGCTCACCTGTAACTGCTAGGTTCTCTAAAGCTTGCCTGGAACCAGCTGAAATGGTGAGGCTGACGTTTTCGCTGATTTTTTTACCCTTTAACATGGCGGAGACAATTTTTAAGTCTCTGAGTGACGAGTTTGTGCAGCTTCCTATACATACCTGGTCTACTGGGGTTCCCTCGACTTCACTTACTGGTTTAACGTTGTCTGGACTGTGAGGCAACGCTATTAACGGTTCAACCCCGCCAAGGTCAACGTTAAGATTCTCATTATATTCTGCGTCCTCATCTGCTTTAAGCTCTGTCCACTGGTTTTCTCTACCCTGTCCACGCAAGAAAGCTCTTGTGGCTTCGTCAGATGGGAAAATTGATGTCGTGGCTCCTGTTTCCGTGCCCATATTCGCTATGGTTCCTCGTTCAGGAACGCTCAACGTTTTAACTCCTGAGCCAAAATATTCCAGAACCTTGTTTACTCCGCCCTTCACTGTTAACTCTTTTAGTACTTGCAGAATAACGTCTTTGGCTGAAACAAAAGGCAAAAGCGTCCCAGATAATTTTACTCCTAAGATGCTGGGCATTTCCAAATAGAAGGGCTCTCCAGCCATGGCTGCCGCAACATCGAGTCCTCCAGCGCCAATGGCAATCATTCCCATGCCACCAGCGGTTGGAGTGTGGCTGTCACTTCCCAGAAGCGTCAGGCCTGGCTGAGCAAAACGTTCAAGGTAGAGCTGGTGGCAGATGCCGTTGCCTGGACGAGAAAAAACGATGCCGTATTTGGCTGCGACTCCTTGCAAGTAGCGGTGGTCATCTGCGTTTCTGAAGTCGTTTTGGAGCATGTTGTGGTCAACAAAGCTTAGGCTCAGCTGCGTTTTAACATGGGCGACTCCAATGGCTTCAAACTCAAGGTAAGTTAAGGTGCCTGTGGAATCTTGAGTGAGGGTGTGGTCTATTTTTAATGCGGTTTCTTCGCCGGGCTCCATTCGTTCTTCAGCTAAGTGTTGGCTAATTATTTTTTCTGTAACGGTTTTTTGCATTTGTTTTCTTCTCCTTGCGAGCAGTGCAGTTTATTGGAGTAAGCTTGCACTTATCGTTATATGCCTATTTGAAGCTGAAAATTAAGCTTATCTTAAAAATTTCAGCTTTAATGTAGCTTTTTGCTTTGGGGATGTGTGTGCGCACAGACTACCCTCCCGGTCTACTATATGCTTCTACTATGCTTCAAATATGATTCAACATAGAACTGCATAGACCCAACGTCTGCACTTTTCAACATAGTTTTGTGTCTTTTGTATGTTGAAAGTATACGAAAAAATGAAATAGCCCAGCAGTCAACACTATAGAGCAAGAGGCATAATCTTGTCGTTCAAAGAAAAAATGCAAGAAGCAGCCAAGAGCAAAAATTCACCAATAGTGTTAGCTTTGGATTTGCCTTTTGAAACTCCAGAAAACCGCGACAGACTGATAGGTAAAGCTCAAAAAATTCTCCGAGCTGTTCATCCGTATATTTGTGCGGTTAAGATAAACCATCATCTTGTGCTTCCATTGGGAATGTTTGATGGTGTGAATCAGCTTGTGGAGCAAATTCGTGGGCAAGGTTTGCTGGCGATTATGGATGCTAAAGTAAACGACATAGGCGCCACTAATCAGGTGATAGCTGATTATTATTATGCGGCTGGTTTTGACGCACTAATCGCTAACCCGTTTGTAGGCTGGGACGAAGGCTTAAAACCGCTCTTTGAAGTTTCCCAGCGGCTTGGGCGGGGCGTCATACTTCTCTGTTATATGAGCCATAAAGGAGCCAGTGAAGGCTACGGCCAAACAATAATCGACGCTGAAACAGGAGGAAAAACGCTGCAGTATGTTTCTTTTGCTAAAAAAGCCTTGAAGTGGGGCGCTGACGGAGTGGTGGTCGGAGCAACTTACCCGCAAAAAATAGCGGAAATAAAGCAGATTCTTGGGGAAAAAGTCCCCATCTACTCGCCCGGCGTAGGCGCACAAGGCGGAACCGCAGAAACAGCGCTTAAAGCAGGTGCCAACTACCTCATCGTTGGGCGAGAAATCACTCAGGCAGAGGACCCAGCCAAGGCAGCAAGCAAACTTTATGCTTTATTAAAGCGTGCTTAGGCGGTTTTTTTATCTTTGACGTTTGTTTTCCCAGAGCTCTTTCTTTAGTAGGTCGCGTACTGAAGACCTAATTACACTGCTTCTGCTTGGATACATGTTAGCTCGAACTAATTCATCTAAACCTTCCAGATAAGCTTCTGGTAACAGGACTGTTACAAGTTTCATTTTTTTTTCCTCCCTCAAACTATGTCAGACTATGTTATGCTTATAACATGCCGTAAATATAAGAGTTAACTAGCAACCCCTAACTAAATCATAGGCTTCTCAGCTGATTTAATGTTCCTAAGTAGGTTCCGTCCAAAAGGTAAAGCTCAGAATTATCCACATCCACGGCTTCCGAGCGCAAAACTGGCCCAATCAATGCTCCACTACCAATTTCTTTTCTGGGTCTTGTTTCGTTTACTGGTCTGCCGCCTAGGAAATCGTTGAAGCTTGGCATTATGAAAATTTCCTTCGCCTTCAGCCTGATATTATAGTGCTTCTTGAGTGTTTCAGCAACGGTACCTTCGATTTTTACGTTGTGTTTTTGCAACAGAATCTTCGCTAAAGCTTCAGCGTCACAGTTTGCTTTCATCCACACTTGCCTTGTAATTTTAAAGCCTATTGGGTCGCGGAAGACCACAACTGGATGCAAATGCCCCATAACCAACGTTTTGCACCCTAACAAGGCTGGAGAAGGCCACTTGTGACCATGAAAAACACCCACATCACCGATTACTTCTCCTGTTGCAGGCAGAAGCTGGACGTTTTCCGGCAAGAGTGGTTCAATGTTAGCGTCATGGTTACCACGTACAATAGCAATGTCGCCAACGTAGCCCAGTAATTTGGCGAAAAAATCTGGGATATCATGCCATTCACCCAGTTCGCTGGAAACCACTGTGTATTTTACGTCGCCAAGGATAACCAGCTGTTCTGGCTTGTATTTTGTAATTATCGCCGTTAACTTGTTAAGAATCTTCGGCGTTTGGCTTGGAATATGGATGCCTTTTTCTTGAAGCGCCATTTCCCAGCCGAGGTGCGGGTCAGCGATAAGAAGAGTTTTAGTTTTTCCGTTTTTTATGAGGGCTGCAGGGTGGGGCCAAAGCAAATTTAACATGCAGATTTAACCAAGCTCACGATTTTCTTGTGAATTTGCGTGTTACCCGAAGCTATGAAGCTCAAGGTTTGTTTAGGATCCAATTCAACGTTTAACGCTTGATTATCTGGCGATGTCACTGTTCCACCCGCTTCTTTGACTATGAGGAAGCCGGCGGCTACGTCTGTCGTGCGGAGTTTCCCGCGAAGGTCAACAAAAGCGTCTGTTAAACCATTTGCTACATAGCAGAGTTCAAGTGCGTTAGCGCCAAAGTGGCGGATATGCTTTGTTTTCTCAATCAGAGCGGTTAATTTGGGCGCGACTTCTTTGACTTTGTAGGTGTTTAGGTCTAAGCCTACAACTGCCTCATCCAAAGAAGCAGTTTTTGATGTTTCTATTTTTTTGCCTTCTCGATATGCGCCTTTGCCCTCAAAAGCAGTATAAGTTACATCATGGACAAGGTCAGCAACCAGCCCAGCATAAACATCGGTGAGCATAGGCTGTCTCGAAACAGCGATAGAACATGCATAAAAGGGTAAACCATGCATCAAATTTGTGGTTCCGTCAATCGGGTCAACCGTAACATAACACTCATCAGGCGTTGCACCGAATTTTTTCACCCCTGACTCCTCACTAATCAAAGTGAAAGAAACGTCATGCTGCTTTAGAGTTTCAATGATTACTGTTTCTGCAGCCAAATCCACTGGTTTTATAGCGTCTCCGCCAGCGCCCGTGCCTAAGTTAGGTTGTGGTTCCCTGATGGTTGCTAGGAATGGTTTAATGCTGGTGTGTACTTTGTTTTTGCATTGGCTGAGGATTTCTTGCCAGTCGTTTTGTGTTTGCGCTTTCACTGGGATACCTTCTTCAGGTTCTTATGCACGGTCGACTTGATAAAGACTATACTTTATCCATCGGGCAAGATTAGGAGTTATCGGTTAAACTGTAGTAAATTTCTGAAACGCCGAAATGCTTATATTTTCTGGATAATGTTTCATTCAGCAAGGTTCGAAGCTACAATGTCTAATTGCAAAAGCAAGAAAGAAAACAGTACATCACAGTTCCTTAGCTTCGGCTACTACTTTTATTATTATTTTTACTAAGCTCAGAACTGAAAATTTTAAAAAAAGTTCTGGGCGCAAAATGGGTGTAACAAATGGAAAATAACAAAAAAATTGTGGTTAAATTCGGTGGCTCCAGCCTATCGGATCACGAAAGACTGTTAAAAGCGGTTGTTGCCGTCGTAAACGAAGCAAAAAAAGGCACGCGTATCGCCGTTGTAGTTTCCGCTATGGGCAAAACAACTGATGTCCTCATGGCAACAGCGAAAAACGCTTCCAACGGAAAACTGGAAAAAAAAGACTTAGACGACATCCTCTCAATGGGCGAAAGAACCAGCATAAGAATATTCGCCGCTGCGCTAAAAACTAACGGCGCAGAATCCTGCTACTTCGACCCAATAGACAACAACTGGCCAATAATAACCGACTCAGCATTCCAAAATGCGAATCCAATCCTGAAAGATAGCGAAAAAAATATTCGTGAATGTATACTGCCGATTATGGAAAAGGGCATAATACCAGTAGTCGCTGGCTTCCTCGGAAAAACTAAAGATGGCAAAATCACCACTCTCGGAAGAGGCGGCAGCGACACAACCGCGTTTATTCTAGCTGAAGCATTAAACGCTGATGAAATCGTCTTAGTCACCGATGCAGACGGCATAATGTCAGGTGATCCCAAGACTGTCTCCAACCCAGAACGCCTAAGAGAAATCGACGTTAACACTTTAGTAGGCTTAGCTGATTCAGGCGCCAAATTTATTCACAGCAAAGCCTTAAAGTACAAACCAAAAAACATCAACGTCCGAGTAATCAACCACGCGCACAGCAACTTGACTAAAGAGGGCACAGTAATCACAGGTGCATTAGCAAGTGAACTGGACGCGGAAATGGCACATCCCTTTCCAGTCGCCGAGATAACAGTAATCGGAAACGGCATCTCTGCAAATCCCCAAATCATCCAAGAAATGGTGGAAAAAACCAAACAGCACTCCCTGCTTCTCGGCATGTCAATGAACACAAACTCAATCATACTATACGCTTCTCAAGAAAAAAACTTAGACGCGCTCTTCAACGATATCCATGAAATAACAAAGAGCAACAAAGAAACCATAGCGATGGCAGTCAAAAAAGACCTAGTCTTCATAAAAACAAGCGGTGTCGGCTTAGAAGAGACCCACGGCATAATAGGAAAAATCAGCGAAGACCTCAGATTGAATGGCATAAACATTTCAGGCATTCTAACCATAACATCAAGCATTCTGCTCTTTGTAGATTGGAATGAACGTGAAAAAGCCTTGAAGTTAATTAAAAACTCATTAAGGAGTCCCAAATAAGCAAAAGGTGATAGAACATGAACGAAGGAAAAACACGACGAATAAAAAGAATCATGCAAAAAGACAACCGCACAGTAATCGTACCCATGGACCACGGCGTAACAATCGGACCAATCCAAGGAATAGTTAACATGCAACAAATTATCAACCAACTCCTCAAGGGGGGAGTTGACGCCGTACTAGTCCACAAGGGCATAGCTAAGCATGTTGATACTGGAAACGTAGGTTTAATAGTACAGTTATCAGGCATGTCAGACCTAAGCCCAAACATAAACAGTAAAGTCCAAGTATGCTCCGTCCAAGAAGCTATACGCTTAGGTGCAGACGCGGTCTCTGTGCACGTGAACGTTGGTGCACAAGACGAGGACAAAATGCTAAGCAACTTGGGCAAAGTAGCCGACGAATGCGACATATACGGCATGCCACTACTCGCAATGATGTACCCTCGTGGACCAAAAATACAAAACGAACATGCACCTGACGTGGTAGCCCACGCTGCAAGAATCGGCGCTGAACTAGGCGCAGACATAATTAAAGCAAACTTCACAGGCAACATAGACACCTTCAAAACAGTCGTCGAAAGCTGCCCCGTTCCAGTCATAATAGCAGGAGGACCAAAATGCAAAACATCCCAAGAAATCCTCCAAACCACCCATGACTCAATAAAAGCTGGCGCCGCAGGACTCTCCATTGGACGAAACGTGTTCCAAAACGAGAACCCAACCTTAATAGTTAAAGCGCTCTCAGCAATCGTTCATGACGGCGCTAGCGTGGAGCAAGCGCTTAAAATTCTCGGTGAAAAAGCTTGAAAGAACTATGGGTAGAAATAGACCAAGCTGCTTCACCGAAAGAAAAAGAAACTTTACTTCGCCTATCTGAGGAATTCGCTGATGGTATTATCCAAAATACTGAAATCAGTACCTTCCCTGACAAATTAAACATAATCTTCCTAACCGAACTAAACGAGAAAAAAATCTTCCAAGACAAAAGTGAGGGCAAAAAAACCGCCATCAAAATCAATATAAAGGGAAAAGAAGATGAAAACACAGCCGTTAAAGCGGCAGAACTCGGGGTTGACTACGTTATCATTAATTGCCTTGATTGGCGGGTAATTCCGCTTGAAAATCTAATTGCAAAGGCAAGAGGCAAAAGCAAACTAATCGCTGAGGTAGGCACTGCTGAAGACGCAAAACTGGTTCTTGAAGCCTTAGAACTGGGAACCGATGGTGTGCTGCTCAAAACCTCAAACCCCAACGAGCTTAAAAAAACAGCCAAAATGGTTAAAGAGCAAACCCCAAAATTAACGTTAACAACGGCTAAAATTGTATCTACAAAGCCTATTAGCAGTGGAGCCAGAGTCTGCGTGGACACTGTTGACTTAATGGTTCTGGGCGAAGGAATGCTGGTTGGATGCCAATCTGCAGGCTTCTTTCTTGTAGAGGCTGAAGTAAATGAAAACCCCTACGTAAATTCTAGGCCTTTTCGGGTAAACGCTGGGGCAGCGTCAAACTACACGTTAACTTCTCTGCAGGGTACTCGGTATCTGTCCGAGTTGAAAGCGGGCGACGAAGTTTTAATCATTAATAGGGAAGGAAAAGCCCGAATAACAAACGTGGGGCGGTCAAAAATCGAGTTTCGCCCCCTAATCCTAATCGAAGCCCAAGTTGGCGACACAAAAATCAAGATTATACTTCAAAACGCGGAAACCATACGACTAGTAACGCCGAAAGCTTCAAAACCAGTAACAGAACTAAAACCAAACGATGAAGTTCTAGTGCACATAGCCGCGAAAGGAGGCCGACACTTCGGCGTATCCGTGCCTGAAGAAACGGTGATAGAAAAGTGACAGCGAGAATCTGCGTCTCGATTCTCCCAAAAAATAATCTTGAAGCGTTAAGTCTCATCGAGAGGGCAGAAAAAGCCCAAGCAAACCTCATAGAAGTTAGGCTAGACTGCCTTGAAGCGTCCAGAAACCTATCAGAACTTGTTAAAAGCACAAAAATTCCGTTGATCGCAACAAACAAGCTCTCGAGTGAAAAAGGCTTTTTTGCTGGAACAGAAACGGAACGGCAACAAACATTACTGAACGCTGCCAAGAACGGCTTCGGATATGTTGACGTTGACCTGTCAAGCCCAAAACATAAAGAAACAATCGGCAAACTCAAGCTATTGGGCGCTAAACCAATCGTTTCCTACCACAAATTCGACGGCGCATTAAGCGTTTATGAAATGGAAACGGTTCTGAAGCAAGAAATTGCCAGTGGAGCCATCGTCTGCAAAATAGTGACAACTGCAAAGAAAATCGAAGATAACCTGTCAGTGCTGAATTTTGTTTCTTCCATGTCAAGCAAGGCTAAACTTGTCTGTTTCTGCATGGGTGAGCAAGGCAAGATTTCCAGGCTTCTCTCACCAATGTTTGGTGCATTCTTCACATTCGCTTCGCTTGAGCAGGGTAGCGAAACCGCGGCAGGGCAAATGACTGTTCAAGAAATGAAGGCTACTTACGACCTCCTGGGGGCATAAATAAGATGGTTATTTCAGGAAAAACACGAGTTTGCGGAGTAATCGGTGACCCAATAGAGCACACGCTAAGCCCAATCATGCATAATGCAGCGTTTGAAGCTTTGAAACTGGACTACGTATTTTTAGCGTTCAAAGTAAAACCGGCTGAAGTCGGAAACGCCATAAGCGGAATGCGAGCCTTGACCATTCACGGGTTAAACGTAACCATGCCACACAAAAGCACAGTCATCAACTGCTTAGATGAAATTGACCAAGCTTCTAAAACCATAGGCTCAGTAAATACTATCCTTAACAAGGATGGAAGACTCTTTGGCTTTAACACTGACGGCATCGGAGCCCTAAAAGCTCTAAGAGAGAACGGCGTTGAGCCAAGAGGCAAAAAGGTGCTGTTGCTTGGAGCAGGCGGCGCCGCAAGAGCCATAGCATACATTCTTGCGCAGGAAGCTGATGAACTGGTAATTTTGAATCGTACACCTAAACCAGCCGCCGAGTTAGCTGACCTCTTAAAACAAAAGTTCAAGAAAAAAATCAGCGCAGGCGAGTTTTCGCCAAATGCAGTCAAAGATAACCTTGCTGATGCCGATGTGCTCATTAACGCCACTTCAGTCGGAATGAAACCAAACGCCAACCAAACCCCTGTAGCACCCGAATGGCTCAAACCTGACTTGGCAGTAATGGACATAGTGTACAATCCAATTGAAACCAAGTTAGCGAAGGACGCTAAAGCTGCAGGAGCCAAAGTAGTAAGTGGGGTTGAAATGTTAATTTATCAAGGCACTGCATCCTTTGAAATCTGGACCGGTTGCAAGGCGCCGGTTGAAGTTATGAGGAAGGCAGCGCTTAATCACATGCGGACGGTGTAGAAGGTTGACTGGAAAAGCTACGGCTATAGCTCATGGCGCGGCAACAATCGTTAACGCAATGGCATTCGGCAAAGGTGCGGCATTCGGAGTTGATTTGTGGACTAAAGCAGAAGTAAAATTAACAGATGAACCTCATGTTATCAAAGCAGAAATAACTTCTGATCCCAAAGAAAATACCGCCTTAATGGAAAAAACCGTGATGAGGGTTCTCAAGCTGTTCAGTTTGGATAATAGTTTTGGAGCCAAAGTAAAAACTTGGTCAAACATTCCCATCGCCAAAGGATTAAAAAGCAGCAGTGCAGCCGCAAACGCAGTAGCCCTAGCAGCCACAGCGGCGTTAGACAAAACGCTTGACGACTTGGAACTCGTCAATTTGGGCGTAGATGCTGCTTTCGACGCAAAAGTGACTGTAACAGGCGCTTTCGATGACGCTTGCGCTTCATACTTCGGCGGCATCGTAATTACTGACAACTTGAGCCGAGAAATAGTTAAGCAGTTCCCGTTGGCTGAAGACTTAACGGTGCTGTTCCATGTACCGCCTGAAAAAGCGTACACAGCCGACTCTAACGTGCGCAGGCTGCAAACGGTGAAACCACTTGTCGAAGTTGCGTACAAGGAAGCTTTGGAGGGAAAGGTTTGGGAGGCATTGACGCTTAACGGCTTGATTTACTCCTCAGCCTCAGGATACAACACTTCAATTGCGATTGATGCGCTAGCTGCTGGAGCAGTAGCAGCTGGATTATGCGGCAAAGGACCAGCGGTAACAGCAGTCACGTCTAAGGACAAAATTGATTCAGTGAAAGCCGCTTTACAGAAGTATGATGGCAAAGTCTTAGAGGCGCGCTTGAACCGCGAGAAAGCTAAGGTGCTCTAGCCGATGGTAGATGTAATCGTCAAAAAAACCGAGCGACTAAGCGGCGAAGTTTGTGCTCCTCCATCAAAGTCTTATACTCAGCGAATGCTCATAGCCGCGGCTCTCTCAAATGGCGAGGGAAAAGTGTCAAACCCTCTGCTGTCCGATGATACAGAAGCAACTTTACGTGCTATCACAGCGTTGGGCGCAGAAACGAAATTTGAGGAACATTGCTGGAACATTAAGGGTTCAACACCTCTTCAAAATGCTAAAGCGCCGATTGACTGCGGTGAATCTGGAGCTACACTGCGTTTCATGATACCCATAGCTGCCTTGGCGCCTGACCCGTCAATCTTGGTTTTCAAAGGTTCTCTTGAACGCAGACCTATCGAGCCTTTGCTTAAAAGCCTTGATGAACTCGGTGCCAAAGCTCGCACCAAAAAAATCCACATCCAAGAAAACGGAAAAGAAAAAACGAAAGATGCCGTATTTGTTGAAGGAGGCGGCATTCTTGGAGGCAAAACCTCTATTGCCGGCAACGTCAGTTCCCAGTTTATCTCAGGTTTAATGTTTGCCTGTCCAATGGCAAAAGTCGACACAGAAATCCTTCTTACAACGCCTTTGGAGTCGGCTGATTACGTTAAAATGACCACCGATGTTCTTGAGACGCATGGCGTTAGGGTAGAAATTTATGATAACTTCAAGCGCATTGTTATTCCAGCCAATCAAACATACAAGCCCTGTGACCGCAGGGTACCGGGCGACTTCTCTTCAGCCGCATTTCTTCTTGCAGCCGCAGCCATAACAAACTCAAAAGTGCAAGTAAATGATCTTGATAATGAGAGCGCTCAAGGCGACAAAGCGATTCTGGGTATACTCAAGCAGATGGGTGTCGCCGGAAAAGTGTGCGAGAACAGTGTCGAAATAGATGGAACCGGCAGTCCGCTTGAGGCTTTGACTGTTGATGCAAAGAACATCCCTGACCTATTCCCAGTCTGTGCTGTTCTTGCATGTTATGCGAAGGACTCTTCAAAAATAACCGGCGCTCAAAGACTCAGGCTTAAAGAATCAGATAGATTATCATCAATTAGTGCCGAATTGGGGAAAATGGGTGCACAATTAGAAGCAAATTCCAGCAGCCTAACCGTAACAGGCCCATGTACCTTGCATGGTGCAGTAATTGACCCTCATAATGACCACCGTATTGCGATGGCTTGCGCGGTTGCAGCCCTAGGCGCGGAAGGGCAAACCACTGTTCAAAACGCTGAGTGCGTTAGAAAGTCTTATCCGCAGTTCTTCACTCATTTAAGACAAATAGGAGCTGAAATTGTTGGCGGGAAATTCGATAGGTAAAGAATTCACAGTAACCACTTTCGGCGAAAGCCACGGCAAACACGTCGGCGCAGTCGTGGACGGTTGTCCAGCTGGATTACCTCTTTCTGAAGCAGACATCCAAGTGGAACTGGATAGGCGCATTCCAGCAGAGCCGAAAATCGTTTCTGGAAGACTCGAAAAAGACATTGCCCAAATTCTTTCAGGGGTTTTTAACGGTTTTACAACTGGTGCTCCAATCGCTTTGATGGTTGAGAATAAGGAGGTTGACTCAAGCGATTACGAAGCAATCAAGGACCTGCCAAGACCAGGACACGCCGATTACCCTGCACGTGTAAAGTATGGTGGCTTTAACGATTACCGAGGCGGCGGACGCTTCTCAGGCAGACTCACAGTCGCACTCATCATGGCTGGAGCAATAGCTAAAAAATTGCTAAGCAGATTCGACGTTGACGTTTTAGCTTATACCAGAGCAGTTGGCAAAGTTAAAAGTGATAAAAAGTTTAGTGCCCAGGAAATCCGCAAGAACAGGTACACAGCGGCTACCCGGTGTCCAGACTTAGCCTGTGCAGAACGCATGGAGAAAGCCATAGTTGACGCTAGAAAAGAAGGCGATAGTCTTGGCGGAATAGTTGAATGCATTGCCCTAAACGTTCCAGTAGGCGTTGGCGAGCCACTGTTTGATTCACTTGATGCTGATTTAGCAAAAGCGTTGTTTAATGTTCCCGCTGTAAAAGGCGTAGAGTTCGGCTTGGGGTTTAGAGTTGCAGAGTTAAAGGGCTCAGAAAGCAACGACCCCTACATTATGCAGAACGGAAAAGTTGCAACCGCAACGGATAATGCAGGCGGAATCTTGGGCGGAATATCCACTGGCATGCCGATCATGATGCAGGTAGCAATAAAACCAACACCTTCCATTGGCAAAGAACAGAAGACCGTTAATCTGTCTACGATGGAAGACGCGCGTATTAGCATTAAGGGTAGGCATGACCCCTGTGTTGTCCCAAAAGCCGTGCCAGCCGTAGAATCTGCGGTCGCCATAACCTTAGCTGACCACATGATTCGCGCGGGCTTTATACCGAAAGTCTTGGAGAGACAGAAATAATGGATGAAATCCAACAGCTCAGAAAAAAAGTAGATAAAGTTGACGAACAAATTCTAAATGCCCTAAATGAAAGAGCCAAAATATGCAAGGCTATCGGCTTAGCTAAGAAAAAGAAAGGGATGCAAATAAGGGATACTTTCAGAGAAAATGAAATCTACAAACGTGTTAAAGAAAAAGCGGTTGAATTTCATCTTGATCCCTTTCAAGTTGAAGCAGTTTACCGCGAAATAGTTAATATGTGCAGTGCTGTTCAAGAGTAGAAAGATCTCTTAACGGAGAGTTAATCCTGTGCTCTATGAAATAAACGAGAAAGCCATAAGGCTCGAAAGTGAAGGAAAAAAGATAATACGCTTAAACCTAGGCGACCCAGACTTAGCTACGCCCAACGAGATAATTGAAGCGGCATACGCAGCGATGAAGGCGGGTAAAACAAAATATTCTTCCTCTTACGGCGAGACCAACCTTAGAGAAAGGCTCGCTGAACTCCATGGAGTTAAAGCTGAAAATGTGGTTATTACGCTTGGTTCAAAATGGGGCATATTCGCCACCATGTATCTCATGATGAAGGCTGGAGGAAACGTAATTATCCCGACGCCTTACTGGACAGCTTACGATTTAATCGCTAAGAGCCTTGGTGCTCAAACTAAACTGTTAAGGACAGAGATGGAAGACGGCTGGAAAGTAGATTTAGGCAAGCTTGAAGCGATGATTGACAAGAACACACGCATGATAATCCTCAACAATCCTAATAATCCAACAAGCAAAGTCATGGATGCTGAAACACTTGACGGCATAGTGGAAATAGCCAACAGGAAGGGCGTTACAATACTGTCCGATGAGGTTTATGGCACAATCAGTTTCGTTAAAGCAAAAAGCATTCTAGAGTATAACGGCAACCACAACCATATTCTATCCAACGGCTTCTCCAAAACATTCACCATGACAGGCTGGCGAATCGGCTACATCATAGCGAACAAACAGCTCGTCGACAACATAACTAAACTCAACCAAATCACCATAAACAACGTCCCAGTATTCATACAGGAAGCCGCATTAAAAGCGCTGGAAATGCAAAAGCAACTCTCCACAAAAATAAAAGAAGAATACCAAGAACGAGCAAAAATGGCAACCAAAACCTTAGCCAAAGCAGGGCTCTCATTCACAAAACCCGAAGCGCCATTCTACGTTTTCCCCAAGCATCCAGGCTTAAACTCCGAAAAATTCACCTTAGACTTGCTTGACAAGGGTGTGGCAGTGGCTCCAGGCACCTCGTTCGGCGATTACAAAGAACACTTCCGCATTTCCTTAACGGCGCCCAGAGACGAAATCAAAACTGGTCTCGATATAATATATGAGGCTTTGGAATGAAAACCGCGATTCTCGGCGCGGGAAAAATGGGTGTCTGGTTCGCGAAGTTCTGCAAGGAGAAAGGTGATAACGTAATCTTAGCGGACAGGAAAAAGGAAAAGCTATCACGACTGGGCAAGGAGTTTGGCGTTAAAACCACCGCTGATTTCACAGAAGCTGTCAAAGCGGCAGACAGAATTATGATATGCGTTTCCATTAGCAGCTTCGAAGAGGTTGTCAAAAAAATAGGTTCCAGCGTACATGATGGGCAGGCTGTTATGGACATCTGCTCCATCAAGGAGTTCCCCGTCAAAGTTATGCATGAGAACATCAAACACGGCTTGGTCTTGGGCACGCATCCAGTTTTCGGGCCAGGCAGCAAGGGCGTCAAACACAAAGCCTATGTGCTAACTCCGACGAACGCAGCCGAGGAGAAATTTGCTGAGGATTTCAAGAGTTGGCTGGAAGAAGAAGAAGCCCGCGTCTTCATTATGACCCCTAAAAAACATGACGAACTCATGTCCATAGTTCTTGGACTGCCCCACTTCTTGGGTCTCGTCGCCTGTGAAACTCTCTTGGGACAAAAGGATTTCTCAGAAACGAAGCAAGTTGCAGGTACGACTTACCGTATGCTGTTCACCTTGGCGGAAGCGACCGCGCTTGAAACTCCCGACCTGTACGCTAACCTGCAGATGAACCTGCCAGAAATGGGAAAAATCGAAGACCTCTACATCGCCAAAGCACAGGAGTGGCTTGATTTAATCAAGCAGAAAAACCCGCAGGCAATAGTCGACAGGATGGCGCAGCTCAAAGCGAAACTCCTTAAGGTTGATCCCGACTTCGCCAAATCCTATGAAGCCATGTACCGAATGCTTGAAGCAACAGAGGAATAAGGACTTCAGATGACTAAATCGTTGCTTGTGAACTGTTCTCTGAAAGCCACGACAAACGAGGCTTTACTTGAAGCCGTTAGAAAATTTAGTGATTACACCGTTATCCAATTCAGAGGTATCGATGAGGGCTACCACGTTGAGAAGGACGTAGACTGTGTTGTCATAAGTGGGTCTGCAGCTAGAATAGTCAATCCTTCAGACAGACATATGTTCGAAGGAGTTGTTAATTTGATAAAAACCTGTAACTTACCCATACTGGGTATTTGCTATGGTCATCAACTGCTTTGTTGGGCATTTGACGCTAAAGTAGGGTCACTTCCTCAACCAGTTTTTGACCAGTTTGAAAAAGTTCGGGTAGTTGACGTTGACGAAATATTTGCAGGCTTTGCCAAACAGGACACGATACCGCTATCTGAGTCACACTACGATTATGTCTTAAAAGAAAGTCTTGACCAGGCTGGCATGGTGTTACTTGCAGATTCTGCTTCATGCGAAGTAGAAGCCGTTAAACACAAAAGTAAACCATTTTACGGCGTTCAATTTCATCCCGAGCGAATAAACGTAAAAAGTGAATCACGCCCTGAAGGGCACAAAGTTATCGAGAATTTCTTTAGGAACGTGGTCCAACGATAATTCGATTCGCTTGCAAAGATGACTAAATGCTTCGGTTCAAGCTTATTGTGACGTTTTGGCTTAAGACTATGAGCCTAAAATCTTGATGAACACCGCGTGCTTGCTCAACAAGTGGTTGGACTTAACTTAATGAAGAAGAAAACCCTTTAAGAGGGCAGCACAATAAGGCGTGATGTTCATTATCAGAAATGAACGGTGCTTAATTTCAAACTAACTGCAGAAACCGCTCTCTGTAATCCTTTATTTTCTGACTATTCATTTTTGATGAGAAATCGAAAAGGTTCTTGTTGAACTCTTCTGCGGTCTCTATCAATTCGACAGTGTCTTTCCTCGTTACGTTAAAATCTACGTAATATTGCTTGTCAATTCTCTCTTCCTTTGCGGAAGATATGCTGTTGTTGTCTATACCGAAAAGAGCATTAAGCAAAATTATACTTGCTGTATGGTTCTCGCATTTTATCCCGACCTGAAAGAGAATCGCAGTTAGCATATTGTACATGCTGTAGTATGCTAGAGAAACGGATTCCTCAAGCCGCTCATTTTCTAGAAGGATTTTCGCGGAGGCAAGATTGCTTTCAGATTTTTTCAAGTAGGAATCTTTTATCGTTTCGCTTGGTGGAACTAGCTGTAGTTTACCTTCTCTTTTGAGTTTACTCAAAAAACTGATTTTTTTCATAGAAATACTCAACCCCTTTTAATGCTACATGGTTCTTTTCAATTTCCTTTATCAGTGGTGATGCTCTATCATAGTCCCCTATTTTCACGCTTAATTTTGAGTCGAGCAGTTTCAAGTTTTTTCTGAGATTCGGGTCTCTACTTTCTACATAAATGTCAATGTCACTGTCTTTTAACGCAGTGCCTTTCGCATACGACCCGAAAAGGAGCACTAAACACATTTTTCGGTCTCTTTGGATTTTTTCGATTACGTTCCGCAAACGTGGATACTTCTCTAAGGTTTGAAGCAATTTGTAATTTTCTGCCATAAAAATGGATGCTCTTGCCTCTGCCGTTTTTTTAAGAAAGTAAGTCTTGTTTTTTCCTTCCTGAACAAAATCAACGACGTTTTCGTTTGACAGCTCATTTATTTTTCTTGCAATAAGCATGTGATTTGTACCAAGTTTACTTGCTATTCCTCGCACATGCCCTCGCTCTTGTACAAGAAAATTTATTACCTCAAGTTTGTAATCTTTTTGTTCCATATGTAACAAGTATGTTACAATCATCCATTTAAGCTTATTGTGACGATTTAGCTTTAGGATATGAGCCTAAAATCTTGATGAACACTGCATACTTCTCCAGCGCGTTCAAGGCTTCAGCACATCGCTTCTCAATGCGGTGCCCTTCAAAATCCAAGTAGAAGTTGTATTCCCACGGTGTTTCTTTGGTGGGTCGGGATTCAATTTTGGTGAGGTTAATGTCTCTTTTGGCGAACTCGCCTAGTGCATGGTAGAGTGAGCCTGGCTTGTGGGCGGCTGAGAAGATTATGCTGGTTTTGTCTTTACCCGTTGCAGGCGAATCCTCTGTGGACAGGACGAAGAACCGTGTGTAGTTCTCAGGGTTGTCCGCGATGTCTTTGGCGAGGATGTGCATACCGTAGATGTTGGCTGCTCTTTCGCTTGCAATCGCCGCAGCGTTGTTTAAGCCTTTTTCCTTGAGCATCTTGACGCTGCCAGCTGTGTCATATGTCGGTATGAGTTCGCGTCCAAACTCCTCTAAGAAAATTCGGCACTGTGCCAGCGCTTGCGGATGTGAGTAAACAACTTTGATGTCCGCCAAAGCAGTATTGGGGTTTGCGATGAGACAGTGTTCGACTTTGACGATGACTTCGCCGCACACTTTCAAATCATACTTCAGGAAAAGGTCATAGTTCTGAGTCACACTGCCCTCCAAGCTGTTTTCAACGGGGACGACGCCGTGCTGGGTTTCCTGAGCGCATACGCTGTCAAAAACGTCCTTGAAGTCCTTGCAGGGTTTAACCTGTGCGTCGGCTCCGAAGAACTGGAAGACTGCATTTTCGCTGTAAGCGCCTCGTTCGCCTTGGAAGGCTACTTTCACTTTTTGTTTCCCTGCTTACGACTCTTAAGCAAGCACTTGTTTATACCGTTTATCATTGCTTCAACACTAGCCATTACGATGTCTTCTCTTGCTGCACGTGCTGAAACAATGTTGCCTTTTTCGTCCTCGACTTTTATGACTACTTCTGCTACGGCGTTTGAGCCACCTGTGATTGCTTCAAGTCGGTATTCGCTGAGCCGTATATTTTCCAGGTTATTAGTTAGTTTTTGGATGGCTTTTAAAACAGCGTCAACTGGGCCTACGCCTGTTTCTGCTGCAATGTACTCTTTTCCGTCCAAAGTTAGCCGTACTGAAGCGGTTGGAATTACTTTGATGCCTGTTACGACGGCTAGGTCGCATAAGTCAACGATTTTTTCTTCACCTATCACTTCGCCCATGACTGCAGAGGTTAACGCAAATAAATCAGCGTCCGTCACCATCTTGCCCTTGTCGCCTAGTTCTTTGACGCGTTGGACAATTTCTTTTATTTGCTCTTCGCTTGGGTGGATCCCTATCTCTTCCAGTTCAGCTTTGATGCCGCGTGTTCCAGCTAGTTTTCCTGCAACTAATTTTCTTGTGCGCCCGACCAACTCTGGGTCTATGGGCTCAAAAGTTAATGGCTTCTCTGTTACGCCACGAGTATGAATGCCTGACTCATGTGCAAAAGCGTTTTCGCCCACAATTGCTTTGTTAGCTTGCACAGTTATGCCGGTTAACGACGAAACCAGTCTGGATGTGCCGTATAATAACCGTGTGTTTACGCCTGTCTTGTACTTGTAAATCAGATGCAAAGCCATAACCACTTCTTCAAGCGAAGCGTTGCCCGCACGCTCACCTAACCCGTTGACAGCAACGTGCACCTGAGCAGCCCCAGCTTCAACAGCGGCTAAGGAGTTTGCAACTGCCAAGCCAAAATCATCATGGCAATGCGTGCTAATGGGAACGTTAACTACATTTTTTAGTTTCTCAATGAGTTTGATGGTTGTTTTAGGAATCATTATGCCCACGGTATCAGGAACGTTTAGAGTGTCCATTCCTGCTTTCTCTGCTGCTTGGCAAACGTGTTTTAAGAAGGGCATTTCTGAGCGCGTGGCATCCATTGGCGAAAACTCGCATTTGAAACCATGCTTCTTAACGTACTCAATAGATTCCACGGTTGAAGACAGCACTTGTTCAGGTGTTAAGTTCACGGCGTACTTCATTTGCACAGGCGACGTAGGAATAAAAACATGAATTAGGTCAACGTCACAATCGATTGCTGCATCAATATCGCCTTTTGTTGCTCTGGACAAAGCGCAGATTTCTGGTTCTAACCCAGCTTTTGCAATCTCTTTGACAACTTTTTTTTCGCCTTCTGAGGAGCTTGGAAAACCTGCTTCGATAACGTCGACGCCTAGCTTGCTCAGTTGGCGTGCAATCTCAATCTTGTCGTCGGCGGTTAAAGATACGCCGGGTGTTTGTTCACCATCTCTTAGGGTAGTGTCAAAAATACGGATACTTTTTGAGGTTTTATTGTTCATTTTTTCAACCAGTTTTCACTGTTAGGGCTGCAGCAATGGCTTCTGCCATTCCCACGGTCGTGGTGTTGCCGCCGCAGTCTGGAACAGTTTGACCGTTACGTAACGCGTATATTACCCCATTCTCTATTGCCATGCCTGCCTTGATGCATTTTTTATCATTGTATTTTTCGCCAAGCCAGTCCAGCATCATTTTTGCAGCTAGTATCATTGAGATTGGGTTAGCAGTATGTTTTCCTGCTCTGTTTGGTGCTGAACCGTGTATGGGTTCGAAGAGTGCAAAGTTGTCGCCTATGTTTGCGCCTGGAGCCATACCTAACCCGCCGATAAGTTGGGCTGCTTCGTCTGATAAGATATCGCCAAACATGTTGCAGGTGCAAAATACATCGAATTCTTGAGGCTCTTTTATCAGACGCATCGATGCTGCATCAACATATAGCTCGTTGAAGGCGATGTCTGGGTATTGTTTTGCTGTTTCGCGGCATATGCTGGCGAATAATCCGTCGGTTACACGCATAACGTTGGCTTTGTGTATGGCAGTTACTTTCTTTTTGCCATTTCGCAAACGCGCAATTTCGAAGGCTTTTTTGGCTATGCGCTCGCAATTCTTTCGGGTAATTACTCTTAGGCACAGAGTTGTGTCGTTGCCTATGGTGAATTCTAAGCCTTTGTAAACATCCTCAGTGTTCTCCCTAACAAACATCATATCAATGTCGGGTCGAGCGACAGGCACGTTAGGATAAGCCTTCAATGGACGCAAATTGGCGTACAAATCAAACATTAACCTGAGTTTAACTATGACGTCGGCTGCGCTTTCGCCTACAGGTCCCTTTAGGCAAGCGTGGGATTCTTTGATTTTTTGCACTGTGTCTTCGGGTAGTGCGGCGCCTCTTTTGGCTAAGGTTGCGTCGCCCGCTTCAGCCTCAATAATTTGGAGATTTAATCCGAATTTTTTCTGTGCTGAGTCTAGGACTTTTAGAGTAGCTTCGGTTAATTCTGGTCCTATGCCGTCGCCTGGGATTAGGGATATTTTGTATTCTGTCATTTTTTGTTAATTCTCCTTCTCAGGTTTTCGATTAATCCACCATCTGCTAATATTTCAATTATGAATGGTGGCAGCTTGTCTACTTGAAAGCTTTTGCCTTTTGAAATGTTTTCTATCTTGCCAGCTTCAATGTCCACGGCTATTTCGTCACCTGTTTCAACAACAGCCGATATGCCTTCGCATTCGATTACTGGTAAGCCGATGTTAATGGCGTTTCGGAAGAAAATCCGCGCGAAAGATTCTGCTAACACGCATTTTACGCCTGCGTACTTTAGAGCTAATGGCGCTTGTTCTCGGCTTGAGCCGCATCCGAAGTTTTTGCCGCCTACTACAATGACGCCTTTTTTTGCCTTTTCAGGAAACTTTGGGTCTAAGCTTTCTAGGGCATGTTTTGCTAACTCGTAAGGGTCAACCAATACCAAGTATTGCCCTGGCAGAATAACGTCTGTGTCAATGTTGTTTCCGAATTTTATCGCTGGACCTTTGATTTTCATATTCATGCTTTTGCCTCCAGTTTTCTCGGGTCAGTGATTTTGCCTGTGACGGCTGAAGCAGCTACCGTTGCTGGCGAAGCCAAGTATACACTGGCTTGAGTGCTGCCCATTCTTCCGATAAAGTTCCTATTTGAAGTGCTTACGCAAACTTCATCTGCCGCTAATAATCCAATGTGACCGCCTAAGCATGGACCGCACGCCGAACCACAAACTATTGCACCTGCATCAGTGAAGATTTCCAGTAAGCCTTCGTTTAACGCTTGCTTGTAAACTTCTTGTGAAGCTGGAATCACAATTGCCCTAACATTGTCTTTTACACGTTTGCCCTTTAGGACTTGAGCGGCTAAGCGTAAATCTTCAATTCTGCCGTTGGTGCATGAACCAATAAACGCCTGCTCAATTGGAACGTTGCCTACTTCTGAAACTGGCTTAACGTTATCAACCGATGATGGACAAGCAACTTGTGGCTCCATCTTTGAGACATCAAATTCCACTGTCCGCTCGTAAACTGCGTCTTTATCACTTTTCAATGATTCAAAGTTGGGCAATACTTTGCTGGTTCTGCCTTCTAGGAACTTGCGAGTTGTTTCGTCAGGTTCGATGATGCCGTTTTTGGCGCCCATTTCCACAGCCATATTGCACAGCGTCATTCTCCCCGCTATACTCATGCTTTTTATTGTTGGACCAGTGAATTCAACGCTTTTATATATGGCACCATCAACTCTCACGCGTCCAATTATTGATAGGATTAAGTCTTTTGGTGTAACGTACTTTTGAAATTGCCCAGTTACGTTTACTTTAATCGCTTCTGGCACTTTCAGCCAAATCTTTCCAGTAGCAAAGACTGCTGCTGCCTCAGTTGAGCCTATTCCTGTTGCGAAAGCGCCGAAGGCTCCGTAGGTGCAAGTGTGGGAATCAGCACCTACGATTACTGTTCCAGGAACCACATGCCCTTTCTCAGGCATGACTTGGTGGCAGATTCCGCCTCTGCCTATGTCGTATATGCGTAGTTTTTGGTCTTTGGCGAATTGGCGCATGGTCTTGTGCAGTTCTGCCGCTTTAACAGACTCAGCCGGCACCTGGTGGTCCAGAATCACCACTACTTTTTGGTTATCCCAAACTTTTTCTACTCCTATTTTTTTGAAGGCTTCAACGGCTAAAGGTCCAGTTAAATCATGCACCATTATCATGTCTACGTTTGCGTCCACAATTTCTCCTGAGTGCACGACTTGTTTTCCTGAGGCTTTAGCCAATATTTTTTCTGTAATGTTCATACCTGTTCTCTTCTGTCACAATTAACTATTTATTTTTGATTAATTTACCGTGGAGGTTTCTGATTTTTGAAAAACGGAAAGTTAAGGGTTTCCGTTCGGAGAGACGATTTATTCGTCGATTCTTATTGATTTTGCTCCTCGTGCCAGTGCGGTTATACCTGTTCTTGCAAGTTCAATGACGCCATTTGTTTTCATCAGATTTAGGAACGCGTCAATTTTGTCTGGTGTTCCTGTGATTTCTACGGTTAAGCTGTCGGTTGAAACGTCTATGATTCGGCCTCTGAAGACTTCTACGCAGTTTATGATGTCGGAGCGTTCTTTGGGGCTTGACACACTAACTTTTATCAAAGCCAGTTCCCGCATGACAAAGTTTCCATGCTCTAGCTCCTCGACTTTAAGTATATCAATGAGCTTTGCCAGTTGCTTGATGACTTGGTCGATTGTTTTTTCATCTTCGTTGACTGTTATTGTCATGCGTGCTAAGTCTTTCTTTTCAGTGGGGCCGACGGTGATGCTTTCAATGTTAAAGTTTCTCCGTCGAAACAGGTTAGCTACACTGTGAAGTACACCTGGCTTATTTTCGACAAGTACGGAGATTATTTTTGTTTTTTCATCTTCCATTTAGTAGTCACCCCTCTGTTGTGGTAAACCGCAGCCTGGAGGCACAAATGGCACAACGTCCTGCTCTGAGCTGATAGGCACGTCGATTACAGTTGTAACTTTACTGTTTAGCGCGGTTTTTACGGCTTTTTGGAATTCTTCCATTGATCTTACTCGGAAGCCTTGTGCTCCGTAAGCCTCTGCCAGCTTCACAAAGTCAGGTGTATTTCCCAAGTTAACTGCCATATAGCGGCGTTTGTAGAGCATTCTTTGCCACTGCGCAACCATCCCTAACACCGAATTGTTCAGCACTATGACTGTGACAGGGATGTTCTCCGTTATAGAGCACGCGAGTTCTTGTTCGGTCATTAAGAAACTGCCGTCGCCCGCTATGTCCACTACAGGCCTGTCTGGACAGGCAACTTTCGCTCCTAGCGCTGCTGGAAAACCGAAACCCATTGTTCCCAACCCCCCTGAGCTAATGAACGTTCTCGGCTTTAATGCTTTAAAGTATAGAACTGACCACATTTGGTTTTGACCGACTTCTGTGGTGACTATGGTATTTTCAGGCAGTAATCTTCTAAGCTCCGTCAATAACGCTTTTGGTAACAAGTCTTTGGGCATCTCTTTCAGCAGTGGGCTTAGTTGTTCTTTGGCTTCTTTAACTCGTTTTGTCCAAGTGCTACTTTCGTTTTTGCGCAGTTTCTTCGTTAAGGCAGCATGCAATAGTTTCATAGAGGTTTTGGCGTCGCCAACTATGGGCACGTTGACTTCGATGTTTTTTCCAATTTCTGCAGCGTCAATGTCTATGTGAATCTTTTTGGCGTTGGAGCAGAAAGTGTCCAAGTTTGCTGTGGCGCGGTCAGAGAATCTTGTTCCAACAGCCAACAGCACGTCAGCTTCACCCATCAGCTTGTTTGCTGCTGGGTTTCCATGCATTCCGATGCTTCCAACTGATAAGGGATGGCATTCAGGGAATGCGCCTTTGCCCATCAAAGTTGTGGCTACTGGTGCTATTAGCAAATCTGACATTTCCATGAGTTCATCTGAAGCGTTGGAGATTATGACTCCGCCTCCCGCCAGTATAATTGGTTTCTCAGCTTTTGCAAGTAGATTAGCTGCTTCGCTGATTTTTGCTAAATCTGGATTGATCGTGGGGTTGTAGCCTCGGGCTTCAATTTTGTCTATGATTCCTGTCTCTACATCGGCGGTTTCAGCTTGCACGTTTTTCGGTAAGTCGATTAGGACTGGTCCTGGTCTGCCTGAGGAAGCTATGTAGAATGCTGCGTTAACCATTGGTTGGATTTCAGCGATTGTTCGTGGCTGATAATTGTGTTTAGTAATTGGCGTTGTGATGCCGATGATGTCTGCTTCTTGGAAGGCGTCTTTGCCAATCATGTAGGAAGTGTTAACGCCTGTTGTTGGAACCTGACCTGTTATAGCTATTATTGGTGAGGAATCCATGTATGCGTTTGCTATTCCTGTGACTAGGTTTGTAGCTCCTGGCCCTGATGTTGCCATGCATACTCCTACTCGCCCGCTGGCTCTGGCATAGCCTTCGGCTGCGTGAGCTGCTCCTTGCTCGTGTCTGCTGAGTATGTGCCTGATTTTCGTGTTGCCGCATAATGCATCGTAGACAGGCAGTATTGCTCCACCTAAGATGCCGAATATAACGTCCACGTTTTGTTGTTCAAGGGATTCTAAGAGCACTTTTGCCCCAGACATTTTGGTCATTTCATTGCTTCTCCTTTTTGATAACTATACTCTCGTCCAAAGAAAGATTGATTTGAAAATTTTCCAATGGATGTTTCAGAGGGTTCCCTGGAAAAATCAAAGAATAAGTACCCGACGATTCCAGCTATTGAGGTGACGATCCCTCATCTTAATTCCTCTTGAAATTCCATGTTCCTTAAAAGTAACCATTGTACAAATAAAAAGTTTACGGTGTCAGTCTCATTTGTTTACAACTTTTTGTTAATAATTAACTTGTCGAAGCCAACCTACAACCTTCTTTCCAAGAAGGGAGGATAAAGACGGCTACAGAGCAGATTTTCCCTGAATAATTAGGTGTGTTGATAAAAGCACTTATAACCCGCCGTCTCTTTTTCCATATCTGTGAAGAAGTATGTGTGAATTTAACGTAATCCTCAATGGAAAAGTGCAATTCAAGGATGTAATTTACGTTAAAGTTGAAGGCGATAACGTTACAGTTAAGAATATTTTGGGTGAAGGTAAAGAGTTTAAAAATTGCAAGATTGTTGAGGTTGATGTTAACTCTACAAGGCTTGTTTTATCTACCTTAAAACCTTAATCATCCGCACTCTAGGTAACTGTTAAGCGTTTAAATGGTTAGTTATTCAGATGTTGAAGGGTGACATATCAGAGTTCCATATGCGTTTTGAAAATTTTCTCTATGCGTTGTCTTTCAGGTGATATAAGCTTCATTTGTTTACCTTCTAAGCCGTCTTGTTTCTGTTAGGATATCAGTTTTGCTAGTAGTCTTTTTAAGCTAAATCGACTATCTAAAATCATGACTAAATACTGGCTTCTGTCAATTCCTCGCGGGAATATTGAAATTATTGTTTCGAGCAAACTAATCGGGAGGTAAATCAACCAATGCATATGAACGTTTTTTCAAGAAAAGGCTTCCAGGCTGAGATGAAATAATGCCGCTTAACGAGATCATCGTGAAAGCGCCTGCCACAAGCGCTAATATTGGGTCAGGCTTCGACGTCTTCGGATTAGCCTTGGAAAAGCCAAGCGATAAAGTCACAATGGTTCAGACAACAGCGGGTGTGAAAATCCAAGTTTTCGGCTTCTCAGCAGAAACCATCTCTGCAGTGCCTGAGAAGAATACAGCAGGCGTTGTCGCAAACCTAATGTTACAGGAGTTCTCGCTGAAAACAGGTCTCAGTATAACGATTGAAAAGGGCATTTGGCCGAGCAAAGGCTTAGGCAGCAGCGCAGCTTCAGCCGCAGCCGTGGCGTATGGCTTGAATCACATGTTTAACCTCAACCTGAGCAACGAACAGTTAGTTCAGTTTGCCGCCAAGGGCGAAGTTGCCTCCGCTGGATATGAACACGCGGACAACGTTTCAGCCGCCGTCTTCGGAGACTTCGTCATAGTAAAATCGTACAATCCAATGGAAATCATTTGCTTAAAAGCGCCCTCAGACATGGAATGCTGCGTGGCTTTCCCGCATATTAATACACCAACCAACAAGACTGAGAAAGCCCGTTTAGTCGTGCCCCGAACGGTTCCCTTAGAAAAACTCATTTATAACATCGGACAAGCTGCCGCCATGGCAAGCGGCTTCGCTACAGGCGACGTAGAACTTATTGGAAAGTCAATGCATGACTCCATAATTGAGCCAGCCAGAGCTTTCCTAATCCCAGGATACCTGAAGGTCAAAGAAAACGCGTTAAACGCTGGTGCATGCGGAGTAACTATAAGTGGCGCAGGACCTGCGATGATAGCGGTAGTTAACAAGAAACAGAATGTTGCAGCTAAGGTTGCAGTAGCCATGAAGGAAGGATTCAAGTCTGCTGGTTGCGAGGCAACAGCTTTCGCCACAAAGCCAGGCAAAGGCGTATGCATAATAGAAAAGTGAAAAAACTGACCAATCAAGAGTGCGCGCGAGCGAGAAAAACTCGACTCTTCGGGTGATGTCTCCACGTGGGGCGGGTTCAAATCAACCCAGCTTTCCAATTTATTTTTCATTGAATTCCTGAAAAAATTTAAACTGAAATCAAAACGAATACCTTTACAAACCCTAAACCAAAAAATTAACCCAAAACAAACGCGACAAACCGTGGGAGGGGAGGGGACTACTATTTACTGACTACTTCTACAGGTAAAAAGGTGCCAAGTTGAGTCTAAGCCTAAAGCAACCAGCAAAGTACAGCCAGCCGTTAATTAAACCGCAAAGAATACCAATGTTGATACATCGCGAGAGACTCACTAAGCCGATTAGTTAATGTTGACAACTGTTCTAAGACTAGTTGGTCGCTTAACGTTTTCTGGCTTTATATATTCTAAAATCAATAGGTATTGGTTGCCAGACTAATTGGCAAGGAAACAGCAAATGAGTAACAGGCAAAAGTTCGAGCAAGATTTAACGGTCCTAGTATCAAGGTTGACAAAGGATTCTGAAAAAGAAACGGAAAACAAACTAAACATGCTAAAAGACTGGCTGGTAAAACTGCAAAAAGAAAACATTTTAAAAATCAACCATTCCGTGATGGAGCTTGTTTGCGCCAAATACCTAATTCAAAAAGGCTACGAAGTTCAACTTGAATATCCGTTAAACGAAATTTTAACCTGTGATTTGTACGCCATAAAAGGCTATGGAAACCTAATCGTTGAAGTAGAAACTGGTTATATTCCTCCTGAAAATGCTTTGGCGCCATTAACTTACACTACTGCAAGGCTGGCAAGCAAGATAATAAGGTACAGTAGTTTCGCAGGAAAATTCGCGTTAGGCGTACCACCCCACTATATTCTGCCTTTTCCCCGTCCGCTGGCTAAACCTCCAAGAAACCGAACAGACCCAGAAATAATGCAGATAAAAAAGCTCTGTGATGCATACTACCATAAACCGCCAGTCACCATTGAAGAAATAAGAAATGCACGCATACATGAAATCTACATAATCGATGTTGACCGAGCAAAAGTCCAGGAAATCGACCCTGAAGCTTACCTCAAAAGAGCCATGCAAAAAGGCATCGTTTACGATTACCTGCCACCACAAACTGAGGAGCAATAGAGCCAATTGTCATTTTACGTTTACATTTTACTATGCAGTGATGGAAGTTTCTACACAGGCTACACCAAGGACTTAGATGCAAGAACAAAACTGCATCAAAACGGCAAAGGCGCAAAATACACAAAAGCACACAAACCCCAAAGGCTAGCTTACGTTGAACTGTTTGATTCAAGAAGCAACGCGATTAAACGTGAAAGGGAAATAAAGAAGCTAAGCCACCAACAAAAAATTTACCTTGCCAGTTCTCAAAACAAGAAATAAACTTTTAGAAAAGATTCATAAAACTATCTAACTAAACAACTTTTGGTTATATTATGCCAGCAAAGAAAACATGGCAAGAAAAACTAAACGACAGCAAATGCTACCCCAAAGTTGAACAAATTAATGGCAAAATGACCAGAAAATGGGGCAAAGGCACTTTAGTAATCCAGATCCAATCGAAGTCAGACCAGTTAAATCAAAAGAGGCAAGAAATATTTTGTTAAGGATTATCTTAAGGCGGTAATCCCTTTAGATAAGCAGGGTCAACACTGCTCCTGTAATCACTGGCACTAGCACATTATCATTCACTGGCAGAGGAAGAACTTCAATGGTCATAGCGATTGCTGCCCCAATAAAAGCTAATAACGGCGAAACAAAAAACGTGCCAGCTAAAAACGCAAAAAAGAAACCAGCTAGCGAACCTTCCCAAGTTTTCCCTTTGTTAAATGGTAAAGACGTTGAAATAAAACCGCCAAAAAGGGAGGCTACGCTATCGCCTAAGCAAAACATAGCGATGGCGGCATAACTTGCAGGATGAGGAAACACAAGCAAAGTAAACAAAATACCAAAAGCAAAGTACAATGGCGCTGCTGCAAAGCCATTCAATTCTGATTGTGAGGCAGCATGGCGTGTAATCGCCGAAATGAATGAAAATTCTCTTCCTTCTAAACGCCAAAGTTCCGATATAGAATATATCAATGCTATCGTGAAAATTAAAACGCCTACTGTGGGAACACCTATTAAAGTGGCGATAACTGGCATAAAAAATCCGGAAGCATGAATATCTTCTCTTAGAAAATCGTTTGTTGACGGAAAAGAACGTTTATGTGGTTTCCCATCAATAATGGGCAAGATTGCAGAAAGTGTGCCATTCACTACCCTGTCAGCTTTAACTCTTAAAACAAAATCGGGATTAAAACCAATTTTCAACATTCCAGATAAAAAGATGCAGTTGTTGTTTCTGTCATCAGCGACAACGATGCAATCGCTTAAACGTAAGCCTTCAGCAGTTAAAATTTGCGATAAAATTTTCAGTTTCCCCTCCGGCTCAATAGCGTCACCCCAGATTTTACCGGTCAACTTGCCATCTTTGGTTTCAACTTCAATGCCATAGGCGTAGTCTGCACCTACAGCGTCAGCCAATTTTTTAACAATAACTGTTGGCAACCCAGAACTAATCAAGGCAATTTTGCAGTTTCTCATTTTTATTTGAGAAAAAATGTTTTGCAAAAAAGGTGTTGAAGGAATTTTTTCAAAAATTAAAGTTAAAGTTTCAAGTTTAACGCCTTTTGATTCTTTAAAAATATACCTCAGCACCGATTCTAACTTTAAAATGCCTGCTTCATAGAGAAAACCGTAAAAAAGGAGCTTGATCAGCTTAATTAAGCCTAAGCTTTTTCCTACTTCGAAAAAGAAGCGGTTTTTCGGAATAAGAACTCCTTCAACGTCGAAAACTACAAGCCTAGGTTTCTCTATAGTAACCATTTCGCTCTAAACTCACGAATGTGTGCTACTTGAAGAGAAAATGGTAACTTGCTAAAGATAAATTATCCTGTCGGGGGCAGATGTACGCCCATTAAATTGACTTTTTGGGGGCTGAACATTATCGCGGAATAATTGACAGCAGGCATCCCAAATAGAGGAGTAGACCCTGTCCACTGGATTCAATTTTGCTTGAGAAATTCACTAGCTAAATTGATACCCTACCCCGCCTTCCCAATTTTCGATAACCATAGAAACTTGTTATGCTCAAGCCTACCGGGATCTACTAGATGCCTCCAATATGCTTCAAATACTTTAAAGAGCGCACTTGAAAAAAGTAAAAACGGCATACTGAGGTTTTCAAAATTGAAGTTGGAAAACCGTATGGGACACTTGTATTATATAATTTATATATACATGGTGCGCAATCAAGATATCGAGGACAGTTTGGCATGGCTTGGTACGATGACCCAGTAACAGTCACTGCGGTAGCGGTAGTGATAATCATCGCCTGCGGAATAGTGATTTTTGCCATGAGAAAACTGGGAAATAAACCCCGGCAGAAAAAACCTCAAAAAACAGATAAGGATTCACTCCTTGAATATGCAGGTTCACC
Source organism: Bathyarchaeia archaeon (assembly GCA_050010515.1). Lineage (GTDB taxonomy): Archaea > Thermoproteota > Bathyarchaeia > Bathyarchaeales > Bathycorpusculaceae > Bathycorpusculum. Next base: position 48,148 of record JBEKKX010000004.1, on the reverse strand, counting down.
CTTCAGAATCTCCAAAAGCGTCCAAACAACAACAGCTTCTAACGCAAAAGATGAACTGCGGATGCTCGATTTAGAAAGAGAGATTTTGAGCGATGCAATTCGCCGCTTATATGAAGCGCAAGCAGAGGGAAAAATCTCGGAGGCAGAGAGAGAAAAGCTTGCCGCAAGCTACAAGGCTAGAATGAATTCTATTAAAGAATCCATTTCAAAAGATGAAACAATAGTTGCGTTGCATGATCTTGAGGGGATGCAGGAAGATTTAATGAAGCTTTTCAGTGAACGCTTCGGAGAATTAACCTCGAAAGTTGAAGAGCTTAGAACGAAGATTGATGTTAAACCGATAAGAGAGATACCTGTAAAATTACCGACTCAAATGCCAGTTTCGCAGATAGAAAAAATTGAGGGTGAGGAAGAAGAAGAGGAGGAAGCAGGTGAAGAAAAGCAGAAAAAGAAGCGGAAACTTCCAGAAGAAAAGCCTGATGCTAAAACTGAAGCTGAGAAAAGGATTGAGTCGATTAGAAGTGAAGTTGAGAAGGTTTTAGATAAACTGGGGCAGATGGAAATTGAAAGCTAATCTTGACCCAATTCAAGCGGCAAAACAGAAAGCAGCCTTAGAAGCGGTTAAACATGTTAAGGACGGCTTTATTGTTGGTTTAGGAAGCGGAAGTACTGCCGTGTTTGCCATAGAAGCAATAGGCGAAAGAATAAAACGTGAAAAACTGCGTGTTATGGGTATTCCTACTTCTTATCAAGCCTTCTTGTTAGCGGTTGAATGTCGTATTCCGATTACAACTTTGGACGAACATCCGCAAATAGACGTGACCATTGACGGGGCAGACCAGATAACTCCTGAATTATTTTTAATCAAGGGTATGGGTGCGGCTTTGGCGAGAGAAAAGATTGTTGCCGCTGCCTCTAAACTTAACATTATCATTGCTGATGAGAAGAAAAAAGTGAAAGTGCTAGGTGAAAATAACCAGTCTGTGCCGATAGAAGTTTTGCCTTTTGCAATTTCACTGGCCAAACGAAAAATTATTGATGCGGGTGGAAAGCCTGTTTTGCGCGAAGGAAAAGGAAAGCTTGGTCCGGTGATAACTGATAATGGAAATGTCATTTTGGATTCTTATTTTGGTGAGATAGCTAAACCGGCAGAGTTGGAGGTAAAGTTGAAGATGATTCCCGGCGTTGTAGAAACAGGTTTTTTTGTTGGGTTAACTGATATTGCTTATGTTGGAACAGTTAGCGCTGTAGAGAGAATTGAGAAAATAAAGTTTTAAGCAAGTGCATGTTTAGCTCTTGTTTTTTCTTTTTTAATGCTTTTTACATCAAAAAACAGATTTTTCTATGTTGAAAAGCACTGTTCTGCATGTAAAATGCGTGGTCTTCGTTCTATGCACATCTATGTTGAATCATATTTGGGGCATATTAGAAGCATCTAGTAGACCGGGTAGGTAGGTTGAGCAAAAACAAATACCCTTAAGACAAAAAACGAGAGCTAAATACATACTTAAGAACAATTTTTAGCGTGCATGGTTGTTCCGAAATTGGTGAAAAATGGTGATGATTCGCCTTTTTGCTACCTTACTCATTGGGCAGTTCCGTTCAGGGTTCATGCTTTAAAATGAGACTTAAACGAAGAAATATGACTTTTAACCATTTTAAACCATTTAAGGAACACGCATGCGCGCTAGATAAGGTGCGAGAAATCAGAGATGAAATTGAGCGGGGGGTCAAAGAGTTATTGGTTGAAAAATAACTTTTCTTGAGATGTCAATATTTTTCCGCAATATTGCAGTTGCTATGCCTGATAACTGCCTTAGTTAGGTTGAGGAGGTTGATCGGAAGGTATTTCAAATGTTTTCTTTGGCTTGTGTATCTGTGAAGTCATGAATTGTTGATTCGTGGATCCATGAGTCAGGGTTTTTATATTTGAATGTTGGTGCCATGGTGGTGAGTCTTTCTGATTCTTTTGCTTCGAAGCAATATATGATTTCGATGAGGGTTTCTCGGTGTTTTTGTTTTTGCTCTGCGAAGGTTTCAAAGATTTTCTTGAAATTGCTTAAGTTTAATGCTAACTTTGAAAATTCATCGGCTATATTTTTAAGTGCAGGGGATTGCAGGTAATTGGTGTAGACTTCGCTGAGTTGATCCTCTAGGTTAGTTAATTCTTTTAGTATTTCGCATGAAAGTTCGTAATTTAGGTTGTTAGTTTTGAATAGTTTTTTGGTAAACTTGGAAATATTGTTCGCTATTTCTAACAGGTTCTTTTTGCAGTTAATGTTTTCTGTTTCAGGCAGGTCAATATAATCAAGTATTCCCTGAATGATTTTTGCGCATTTTAGGCTGTCATATGCTAAACATAAAATAAAGCTGCTTTCAGGAGGATTGATTTTCTTGGATAACGCTTCATAAAGTCTAAAAGCTTCGATTTCTATGTTGTTTAAGCATTTTAAAGACTGTGCGCTTTCTTGTAATTTTTCAACCATTTTTCTTTGACCAATGAACACGGTGTCGTGACTATTAATAAATATTATTGATTTTAGCTTATTACTGCCCGTCTGTTCAACACATCTACAATTCAACAACTTTAAAGACTCTAAACGCTAACAAGGCGAAATAGAGACCTTAAAACAAGTCGCTCTAACAAAAAACCCGAATAAACCCTGTTGTCCTTCTATTAGCTAGATTGTGTTCTGCCAAACATTTTGGAGCGGACCTGGATGGGAGAAGGTCAGGAGCTGCGTAGGACAATCATCGTATTGGTTTTCATTATGCCTTCTACCAAGCGGATTTTTTCTATGCACTCGTTAACTTCCGTCACGTTCATACCACTGATAACTGCAACAATGTCGTATTCGCCTGTTACTTCATAGATTGTTTCAACATTTGGGATTGTTTGGATTTTTTTTGAAACTTCCTGTGTTGGATAGGCAGGGTTGGCTGTGAGTAAAGTTATGGCTTGGGCGCCTTCTGCAACACCGATTTTAACCGTGAATTTGCGTATGACTCCTTCGTCACCAAGTGTTTTGATTCTTTTCCTTACAGCGCCTTCAGATAAGCCTACTTTTGCGCCTATTTCGCCGTAGCCTGCTCTTGAGTCATCTTTTAGGAGTTTGATTATTTCTTTGTTTTTCTCGTCCATTTCCTGTCGCCTGAAGGTTATTGCCTTAGGAAAAATTTAACGATTTCTATTCTTGACATTTGAGTGAGTGCGGATTTCGTTGTGTTTACGTGTTTATTGTACGTTTTCCTGTTCCTAAAGCTCTTTTTTCATGCTAAATATTTGCACCAAATGGAACATTAGCAGTCTGAGTTGTAACAAATAAGTCAAAATGTTTAAAAGAAACCCGACTTTATTGAAAAAGACATTTCCGAATATAAAAAAGTGACGAATAAAATGATTAAACCAGTAAATATAAACCCTCAAGAAATGAAGGCCCTAAATAAGGCAAAATGCCCTGACTGCGACGCAGAAATTGATGTTCCAGCAGACACAGAAAAAGGAGAAATCCTGAGCTGTCCAGGCTGCGGACTTGAACTTGAAGTTAAACAAGTAAAAGGCGGATGCGTAGACCTTCAAGAATTAACCATTGAAGGCGAAGACTGGGGCGAATAAGCAGTATCACTACCCAGCCTTCATTATTTAAATCAGTTTTTTGATTAATTTTTTTGGTGGAAGCAGAAAAGCGATGAGCATAGCACTCCTATATGAGCGGTCAGAAAACGACGAAAACGGCATAAAACTAACCGCCCAACAATTAGGCATTGATTTGACTTTTCTGCCATTCCGAAAAATCTCTTTATCAATCTCCAAAGACGGCTTTAGCGCTAAAACCAAAGGCAAAGACTACACAAACATAATCAAAGACACCGTTGTCGTGCTTAACCGCGCGCAAAGCAAAAATCGTCGCCTCCAAGCCTCATACATCATGGAACAACTTGGCAAAAAATCTCTCAACAGCTCTCAAATCGAATTCCTCTGCTACAGCAAACTACGCACATTGCTCAACTTCTGGAAAGAAGGTATCCCAATTCCCAAAACGGTCTACGTTCCATGCGACTCAACCGACACTATGAAAAATGGCAAGGAAATTCACAACGAAAAAGACATAGCAGAACTATTCCAACAAGAAATCCCCCTCACAGAAGGCATAGTCATCAAAGCCGACGCAGGAACTCACGGCAAAATGATCATGCTATCAAAAAACCAAGAAGAACTCATAACCAACATCCAAGAAACAAAGCCCTCAATAATTAACCCTGTTGGCGTAGTTGCGCAGGAACTAATTCAGAAGTGGTTTTACGATTTAAGAATAATAGTTCATAAAGAGAAAGGTAAACAACCGGTTTGCTATCCTACCGCGATGGCAAGAGCCGGCTTTAAGGATTTCAGAACAAACACTTTCTTGGGCAACTTAGTTTTCGGCGCCAAACTACCCAAAAGCATTCAGGAACTTGCGGTGAAATGCGGCAAAACCCTTGGAAAAGGCAGTGAAGCGTGGATTTTCGCTTTAGACGCCATGGTAAACGTTAAAGAAAACAAACAGGTTGATGATGCTTACCTCAAAGCTGAACTCGATAAGGCAGCCAAAGCGTTCACACCTGTCCAAAGGATTAAGCAGGATGACAGTCGCCTAACTGACTTTCAAGCATGGAACAGTAAACTAGAAAAAGCGTTCCAAGGCTACAGAGATAGCGAGCATTACGAAAATATTAAAAAGATAATTGAAGAAAGCGTAGAAAATAATAAGAGTGCATTGATGTTTCATGAGTCGAATTCTTGCCCAGAGTTTTGGGAGAACACTCGGCTTGCAACAGGCTATAATGTGGCGGTTCCTCTCTTGAAGAGTGCGCAAAGCCTAATAGACCATTAACCAAGTAACGAGGAAAAAAAGATGTTGAGAATCGGAATAATTGGCGGTTCAGGATACGTTGGCAGCGAGCTCCTGCGACTGCTGCTTCTTCATCCGCAAGCAGAGGTAACTATGGTTACTTCACGCCAAAGCGTAGGAGAATACGTTTTCAACGTGCATCCGAACTTGCGGGGATTGACACAGCTAAAATTTGTGCCCCAAGATATGGCTGAGTTGCAGAAAAACTGCGACTTGATCTTCACGGCAACCCCCCACGGTGGCTCAGTTAATTTAGTTCCTAAACTCTTAGAGGCAGGCTTAAAAGTAATCGACATGAGCGCTGACTTCCGCCTCAAAAACCCAGCCGACTACGAAACCTACTATGGCTGGAAACATGCCCACCCAGAAATGCTCAAAGAAGCAGCATACGGCTTGCCCGAGCTTCATCGAGAAGAAATAAAAAACACTAAGCTCGTTGCTTGTCCAGGGTGCATGGCAACATCCGCCATTTTGGGCTTGGCACCTATAGTGAAAGCTGGACTTGTTGACAACGACAAAATCGTAGTGGACCTAAAAGTTGGTTCTTCCGGCGGCGGCAGCAAACCCTCCATCTCCTCGCATCATCCGGAGCGGTTTAGCGGAGTGCGACCCTACAAGGTTGTTGGTCACCGCCACATCGCTGAGGTAGAGCAGGAACTTAACGCGTTAACTAATGAACCCGTAAAAATCTCGTTCACTCCGCATACTGTAAACATGGTGCGCGGTATCCTCGCCACTATCTACACTTTCCCCAAACAACCCATAACCAGCAAGGACATTTGGAAAGCTCTCCGCGGGCAATACGGCAGTGAACCGTTCATACGTTTGGTAAAATATCAGAAAGGACCCTATCAGTTGCCTGACCCGAAAGTGACCCTGGGCACAAACTACTGTGACGTCGGCTTTGAGATAGATGAGCATGCAAATCGGCTTTTGCTTTTCTCAGCCCTCGACAACATGACCAAAGGTGCAGCAGGTCAAGGCGTACAATGCATGAACATACTCTTGGGCATAGATGAGACAACTGGGCTGAAGAGTACTGGTTTCCATCCGATGTGATAGCTATGCTGCTTGTAATAAAGATGGGCGGAAGCATACTCAAAGAGGGCGCATCCCAAGATTTAGTCGCCGACCTAAAAGACGTAGCCAAAGACAACAAGGTCATCCTTGTGCACGGCGGAGGCGTAGAAGTCACCGAAATCGCCTCTAAACTGGGCAAAGAACAAAAATTCATAATTTCGCCAGAAGGGTTCAGAAGCCGCTACACCGACAAAGAAACAATTGAAATTTACACTATGGTTATGGCAGGCAAAATCAACAAGCAAATCGTTTTAGCATTGCAAAGCCAAGGCATCCAAGCTGTAGGCATAACTGGCTTAGATGCGGCAACCTTGAAAGCTGAACGAAAAACCAAACTCATCCACATCGACGAACGGGGCAGAAAAAAAGTTATAGACGGCGGATATACAGGAAAAATAACCCAAGTTAACTCTGAACTGCTAAATCTCCTGCTTGAAAAAGGCTACGTGCCAATTGTGACACCTATAGCGCTTAGCCAAGATTTTGAACCCCTCAACGTGGACGGCGACCGAACAGCCGCCATCATCGCGGGCGCACTTAAAGCAGATCGCTTAATCCTGCTCACCGACGTGCCGGGCTTAATGCTCAAGGGCGAGTGCGTTCCAAAAATTAACGCAACTGAGGTTAAAGAGGTCATGTCAAGCATTGGGCAAGGCATGAGCACCAAAGTCCACGCTGCGCTGGAAGCTTTAAACCAGGGCGTCAAGGAAGTCTTAGTTACCGCGGGCACGGGAAATCAGCCGATTAGCTTGGCGTTGAATCATAAGGTTGGTACAGTGATAACCAGTGAATGACAAAGACATAATGGATATTGAAAATCGGTTCATGGCAAATGTTTTCTCCAAAAAACCAATCGTACTAACAAGAGGCAAAGGTGCGCTTGTCTGGGACATAAACGGAAAAGAATACTTGGATTGCTCAAGCAGCTACGGTGTAGCGTTGCTGGGGCATTGTCACCCAAAAGTTGTAGCAGCCATTCAAGCTCAGGCAGAGCAACTTATTACCTGTCACAGCGGCTACTACAACGACAAACGAGCCGAATTCATACAAAAACTTGTGCAGATAACGCCGAAAGGCTTGGATAAAGCGTTCCTTTCAAACAGTGGAGCTGAATCCGTCGAGTGCGCTATAAAACTCGCCCGCAAATACACGGACAAACCAGAAATAATTGCTTTAATGGGCGCTTTTCATGGCAAAACTATGGGCGCATTATCAGCAACATGGGACAAGAAATACAGAGAGCCTTTCATGCCGCTGGTTCCCGAGTTCAAGCATGTAGCCCCTGACAACGCCGATAAAATTCGTGAAACGATAACTGAGAAAACAGCCGCAGTCTTGATGGAGCCAATCCGCGGTGAAGGCGGCGTTCGCGTTCCACCTGACGGTTACTTGCAGGCAGTGCGGCAAATCTGCGATGAAAAGAATGTTTTGTTAATTTTTGATGAAGTGCAAACCAGTTTTGGGCGCACGGGCAAACTGTTCGGGTGCCAAAACTGGGGTGTTACGCCTGATGTTATGTGTTTGGCGAAGCCGTTTGCAGGCGGCTTACCCATCGGTATAACCGTTGCCAAGGAGAACATTATGTCAGCGCTCAAAATCGGTGAGCACTCAACCACTTTCAGTGGAAGCCCGCTGGTTTGTGCCGCAGGATGCGCCGCCATAGATGCGCTTGTAGAAGAAAAACTCACTGACCGAGCAGCCGTTATGGGCAAGTATTTGAAGGCTCAGCTGGAAGGTTTGCAGGCTAAGCATAAAATCATCAAGGAAGTTCGCGGCTTAGGCTTAATGCTTGGTATGGAACTGCGCTACGACGTTCACAACGTAATTCTCAAAGCGGCGGAAAAAGGTGTTTTGGTGCTGGATGCTGGAAGAACCGTGGTTCGACTGTTGCCGCCTTTGGTGATTGAGAAAGAACAGATCGATCGGGCAGTCTCGGTTCTAGATGAGGTTTTTGGGGAAGAGGAAAATGAGCGAGCAAGCAGTACGGTTCCTAACTAACCTTCTGGGCATTTACAGCCCTTCAGGAAAAGAAGAGGACGCAGCCAACTTCTTAGCTTATGAAATGAAGCGGATGGGTTTTGAGGTTGGCAAAGACGCCATTGGAAATGTAATCGGCGTTGTCGGCGAGGGCGAACCAGTTATCTTATTATGCGGGCATATGGATACGGTAGCCGGGCATCTGCCGCTTCGGATTGAAGAAGGCAAAATTTACGCTCGAGGCGCCGTGGACGCGAAGGGTCCGCTTGCCGCAATGATTATGGCTGCAGTCTCGGCTGCTAAGGAGCTTGGGTTTAAGGGTAAAATTTTGGTTGCCAGCGTTGTGGAAGAGGAAGCTACCAGCCGCGGTGTGAAGCATCTGATAACTCAGGGAATTAAGGCTGACTACGCTGTTTTCGGTGAACCCAGCGGCGTTGAGAACGTAACCATTGGCTACAAAGGCCAAATCCAGCTCAAAATCGTTTGCAAAACTGAGACGGGGCATTCGTCTACGCCTTGGCTTTACGATAATGCCTTGGAGAAAGCGTATGAGGTTTGGGGACTAATCAAAAACGCTTCTTCTTATCCCTCGTTGGATCCTTCGGAAAGCCCATTTAATGCTGTTACGGCGTGTTTGGTTAAAGTTGCGGGTGGCAGAGCAACTTCTGTTGTTCCCTTTGAGGCTGAGATGAATCTTGACGTCCGAGTGCCAATACAGTTTACCACGGCTCAGGTTTTTGAGCAGATAGAGAAGATAATTGCAAAGTACCAAGCTGCTAATCCAAAGGTTACAGTGAAAGCAACCGTTCTTGACACTGTTGAGCCTTTCGAAGTTGACAAGGCTTCACCAATAGTGCATGTGCTGTCTTCGTCGGTTAGGAAAGTGCTGAACAAACCTGCAATGCTTCTGCGCAAAACAGGCACGGGCGACATGAACATTCTTGGCAGAGCCATGAACTTGCCAATAGTTACTTATGGTCCAGGCGATTCGCATCTTGATCACACTTTGGATGAGCACATTGACATAAGCGAGTACTTGAACGCCATTCAGGTCTACAAGGAGACGCTTCTCAGATTATCGGAACTGCATAATAATAAGAATGGAAATCAACAGGCAACCTAGATTTGTTGGTTTTTTGCAGTAGTTCCGAAAGTGTCTGGCACCTGCTTGGGTCTAACGCTTTTACTTGCTAAGTAGATTTGCAAGCCAACTTAAGGCGGCTTGAAAGCCTTCAACGACACCTAAGAATGTTTACCTGCAGAAGCCTGAGCAATCCAAGCCAAGAAACCACTCAAACTTTACTGCCAGCCCAACTGTACCGTCAAAATGTACCGTCAAAACGTATATAACTATACTACCCGGGTAGGTAGTAGAGCACACAAAGCTAACCCACTTACGGATCTACAGTTCTGCAGAAAATGTTACTATGTATGCTCTCATGCTTGGTATGGGTGTCTTGTTCAGGAATATAACTGAGGAGAAAAAAGATTGAGTTCGGAGGCTGTTAGGGAGTTGGTGGTGGGGGTGGCGGCGGGGGCGGTGGAGGTATCTTTTGGCGTTTTCTAAGTAACATCAGAGCGGCGATGACGACTACAATGACGACTACTGCGACTGCTATGGGCAATATTGGCAGTTGTGGCGTTGATTTTGAAGGTGAGGAGGTGGGCGAAGAAGTAGGTGTTGAAGTAGAACTCGACATGGTTAAGGAATCAACCATTAATGAGTAGCTGGCTATTTCACTTGTCAATTGAGATGTGTCATCTGTGGGTGTTGCAAAAAACCTTAAGGCGTCAGTAGGGGCAAGAGAGCTAGTTAGCTCAACTGTGAAATTCATACCTATAACTGCTCCAGTACTGTTATAAAATGTTGCAACAACCCAGGGATATTGATCCATTTGAGTTCCATTGTTCACAATGGTTCCTATAACAATGTAGCTGCCATTACCGGGGGTGTAAGCAGAGCTGCCACCTTCAGCTGGAATCATCACACCTGAATATTGTCTGGCAGTTGTATCAGTAACGGAAGTAACTATAACTTGGACAGAGCTGACTGAAGAGATCCAGCTTAGGTTGTCTGTGGTGCTACTTGCAGCAGTAAAGTCCAGGTAGAAAGGAGCCTTCTGCCCAGGAAGCGTATGGTACACGAATGCTTGAGTGGTGGTTGTGGCCAACGCCGTTCCGGCGGAGCTGAGAGCGGTGCCTTGAAGAGTTACGTTTTCTATGATGTTTGAACCCACATTCTCAACTTCACCGACGACGATAAAATCGCCAGGTGCTGATGCTAGGACAGTGTTTGAAGGAGCAGTATACCAGCTGTAAGTAAGAACACTGGCTTCAGATGTGGCCGCTTTCACACTTTGCGTAGACAACATACTAAACGCAGCTAAAACTAAAGCTGCTATAATTACCATAGTTATTATCTTTTTCAAATTATCTTCCCTTCGACTTGAAGTAGTTTCTTGATAAGTGCTTTTTTAGTTATTAAGGTTTTCATTTTTATGCGATTTTTGTTTAGTTGCTGTGCTATTGATGGAGTTGAACTCATGGAAGGAAGCGGAAGTTAGGTTTGGGTGTTGTTAATTGATTTGTTTTCGTCGTCTCGAACTGTGTTTGCGATGGCGCGTAACAATGACTTTCCAAAGTTTCCCTCTCAAATGAGGGATGTGAATCCGGTTAACTCGGTCATTGTGACTTCAGCAATAGTGCTTGCACTAGTTTTAACTGGAAGCTTGGTACAGGTTGCTACGCTAACAAGCTTGACGATTTTTGATCTACTACGCCGTGACCAACATTATCGCTTTGAAGTTGCAACCTGAGAAAAATCTCTATCCAAGAATGATTTCGATTGCGGGGCTCATCTCCTGTTTAGGTTTAATGGTGTTTTTGCCGCTGCAACAGTGGATATGGACGGCTCTGCTGCTGGCTTCTGGGATAGTCTACATGATAATAAGAAAAATATGAAGAGCTGCCACTCTACATTTGTCTTCTCGGTGCATGAATTTTTTGAGCGCATTTTTGATCTTCTTTTCGTCTTGCTCTACATGAGAAATCAGAACGTTTTTCTTGATTGCGTGTTCAAATAAGGGTGTGAACTGCACTGGAAGCTTTGTTTTCTTAATTTTGCTGTTTTATTCTTTTGTTTGAAGAATTGTTGTATACACTAGCCACCCACACAAGTTTAAAAACAAAATAGTTTTAGTATGTTTGATGGTATTATGAAAGATGATTTTGAATGCCCGTGGTGTGGCTCAAATTTTGAAAACACCAAAGAACTACATTTGCATGCACGTAAACATTATGAGCCTCCACTATGTTCATAATTGCTAAGGTCGTCTGAGCTTCTAGCAGAATTTTCTTTGGGTTGGAATTTTCCAGTTCTCAGTAGCGGACAGGTAAGCTACTGGACTGCCTACTCCCCCATCGTTGAAGGCTTGGAGACTTCAGCTTGTTCGCTGTTTATTCCATGCCAGGTAATTTTATAGCCGAGTTGAGTTAAGGCGCAAGATGCGTCACTTACTCCTTCAGCTTCAATTAGCCTTATTGCTTGGGTAAGAGGTAGCTTTCCTGATTGCTTTAGGCATTCTTCGATTTGATTGTTTATTTGAATCAGCTTTTCTTTACTTACTAGAATGTTGGGCATTGCCACGTAGCCTGGAGGAGGATTAACTGTTAGAACCGCTTTGGCGGCTTCTGTGGAAATGCCGATTCTAGCTGCAAATTCGTCGTAGGAGATAACTGGCTCTGTAAATTTAACTGGGAGGTTCTCTAAGAATTTGATCTCTCTAGCTTTGACTCCTTCGAAAGCGGCTTCTAAGTAACGCAGAATTGATGCGAGGGGGATTTTGTCGTGATAATAAATGAAGTTCAATTGCGGTCGCTTCTCCAGTGCAGCGAGTTTCTCACATGCCAAAGCTTCATCAACTAGCAGAAGCATCTTGACTTCTACTTGCTTTAGCTTTTCTGCTTTTCGCAGTAAGTATTCTTCAGTCCAGAACCCAACAATCTCTAGGTAGATTTTGACGCCGGCTCTTTCAAGGGAAAAATCGGGTATTATCACCTGGGTTCCCGCGGGAACAGGTTCCGGTTCTCTTTTCAAAGTCCAACCGGACTTTACAGCTTGAAACTGTAAAGCAAAGCTCTCTTCAGCGGCACTGTCGTAGGTTGCAGGTGGCAAATTAGGCTTCTTAAACAGCGTGCCATGCTTTTGGCTTTCGATTTTGAAGTTGCAGATTTCGTTTGTGTACTTCCACAGTATCTTTGCGTTGACGGTCCATTCGGGATTGGCGACGATTATGGGAAGAAGCTTAGCTATGCTAATTCCATACCTTTTTGTGAGCTTGAAGAGGCTGGCTGGTCCGTCTATTTTCACCCACAAACCATTATCGCGGAACACCTCATAGATAAGACCCAGTTTTTTCACAAAATAAAACAGGCTCTGCCAGTTGCCAGATGCCGTGAAGCTTAGTTCTGTGGAGTCAAATAGAAGCGTCTGTGACAGGCTAAGATTGTACTGTTCAAGCAGCTCATATGCTGAGGGAGGAGCAAACTTTTCAAGAATTAACTCGTCATCTAAGTCAGCGTACAGATACTCCTCAAAGTTTTCCGTTGTCAGCCCCATTTCTGAAGCGACGGCATCGATTATTCTTTGTCGCTTTTCTGGAGTTATGGGTAAACCAACTTTTTCTGTTGCTTGAAAGATTTTTCTTCTTAAGTCAATGGGGTTGATTTTGCTGTTGCAGGTGAATGTGCCTTTTCGGTCAAGCAGCAAAGCTAACGCCCTAACGAAGCGATACTCGTGTCCTCTGTTCTCAAGGTCAGTGACTACGGTTTTGAGGGCTTTCTTCTTTTCTCCAATATGTTTCTTGTATGCTTCGATGAGGACGCCTGCAACTTCGAGATTGTCATTGGAGAGTTTGGCGTAGCGGGGCAGGATCTCGCCTTTTCTCTTCCACACCACCAGCAGGTTACTTGGAAGCAACTATGATGCCTCTCCAGTTTTTAGGCGTCGCCTGCGGCTGATGCCGACTTCCACGGTTTCCTTGGAGATGATTTCTACTAGTTTGGCGGTTTTGCCTTCTTTCTTTCTGAGGAGCCGCCCTAGTCGTTGCACGTACTCTCGGGTGCTTCCGGTTCCGCCTAGTATTAAGCCGACTGACGCGTCTGGAACATCCATGCCCTCGTCGAGAACCTGAGAAGTAACTATGACTTTGTACTTGCCGTTTCCGAAGTTGGCCAATATTTCGCGGCGCTCCTCCCTTGGGGTCTGATACGTGACGGCTGGAATCAGAAAACGCTTACTAATCGTATAGACTAAGTCGTTGTAGAGTGTGAAAATCAGAATTTTCTCGTCTTTGTACGTTTCAAGTCTTTGGGCTAACTGGTTGAGTTTTGCCTCGGAGTTGACTGCAACTCTTAGGGCGCGGTTTCGAGCGAGAAGTGCTTCTCGGGCATGTGGGTCTCTGCCAGTGGTCATTATGAACCTTTGAAAGTCAGCTGCGCTTTTCAGGACGATTCGTCTCTGGTTAAGATAGTTTTTAAAGACGCTCATCTCTGTTTCGTAGGTTTGTTGTTCTTCAGGGGTCAGTTCGACTGATACTTTCTCGTACGTGTAGGGTGAGAGGTGTTTTCCTGCGAGTTCTTCAATGTCGATAGAGTAAACTGGGTCGCCTACAATCAGTGGAAGAAGTGCATGTCTCTGGTCGCTTCTTTCGTAGGTGGCGGTTAAGCCCATGCGGTAGGGTGCAATGTACATTTCTCCGATTTGCATGTACCCCGGGGAAGCTAAATGATGCACCTCATCAAAAACCAAGAACATAAATCTGTTTCCTAACTGTGCCGCTTGGGAGTAAGCTGAATCATAGGTTGAGACCGTCACCATCCGTATGATGTTTTCGCCTCCGCCTACGACGCCGGCTTCCACGCCGAGGCATTCTCTCACTCGTTTTCTCCACTGGTCAATTAGATCCAAAGTGGGAACGATTATCAATGTCTGTGTTCTGAGGAGATCAATTGCTTTGAGTGCAATGAAGGTTTTTCCGGCTGCTGTGGGCAAAACTAGTACTCCTCTGTTGCCTGCACGTTGCCAGTTGTCTAAGGCCTTGTTTTGGTAAGTTCTCAGTTCCACGTTGCTCTTTACTTGTTCGAGAGGAGGCAGATTTGGAACATCATCTTCGTAGTGGATTCTGCTTTCTTTAAAATATCCCAAGGCGTCCTTGTAGTGGCTAGCCTTAAGTCGGTAACAACCGCTTCGGCTGTCCCATTTACCATATGGAGTTCCAACCTCCCCCTTCAACAGGAGCGTGCCCTTGTCAAACCACAAACGCGGCATAACGACTAATCAAACTTCTAAACAATTAAACTTACGCCAACTTTGTATAGAAAAGTTAATTGCAAAGTACCAAGCTGCCAATCCAAAGGTTACGTGAAAGGGTTCTGTGAAGTCTCCGTTTGGTTTTGGGTTCATGTGAAAAACCGTTTGGTGGAGAGTATAACAAAATTACATATTCGAACTATTTATTTTGAAGGAACAACTATAATTAGTTGGAAAACAATTAAGACATAATGTTTCTGAATGAAATAGGAGAAACTGGCTATGCCTGAATGTGTCGTAAACAAAATACTCACAGTCACTGGTGTTAATGTTATATCAGAAATGGCTACAGGCGATTTAGCTTATCAAGTTAATTTTGGCTATTATGTAGAAAACAAACCAGAAATAATTGCTCGCATTCCTTCTGCCATAAGAGAGAATTTTGTTGGAAAACAGATTGCCTTCAATGAATTATCGTTGATTTTTAAGACTGATAAAGTTCTATATGCTGTTGGCTCAAAATGGAACCTAAAGATTTTCAAGAATGGAAACTTGAGTCTGGTGGCAGCAAAATGAATTTCGCTACGCAATTAGACTACGCTTCTACTCAAGTTTGGGGTGGAAGACAGAATGCTATCACGCCAAAACTGCGAGTATCGCACGAAGATACACAGTCCATTATTGAAGTATTTGACATTTTGGATTTTTCGTTAGGTTCATCTGCTCTTTCAATGACACCCATAAATTCTTCAATGGCATGGACTAAAAAGACCTTGCAACCGACTGAAAAGTCTAAATTGCCATCTGTTGACTTTATTACATTAGATCATATTGATATTAATGGCAAAAAATTGTCGTTTGCTGAGCCTTTTGTCGCTAGTATCTCTTTTAGTGATAATTGTTACTCTTGTCGAAACGAAGAGTTAGATGTAGTTACTATGTCGCCTAAGTTGGAAGATTGTATCAAAGATTTTGAAGAAGAAATTTTGTTTATTTGGAATGAGTATGGCAAGGAAGCCGATAGCAAATTGACAAAGGATGCTAAAGAACTTAAGAAAAGGATTCTAAGTCACATAAAACAATAGGTGCTTTGCACCAATGACCATTCTTAAGGCAAGAGAAATTCTCAATGGTTTGAGAAAGAAAGGCTTTTTCCAGTCCGAGGGCGATCATACTTATCTAATTCTTTATGTCAAAGGCAAGAAAACTTCAATCCATACGAAATTAAGCCATGGAAGCAATGAGATTAATGACTATCTGATTAACAAAATGTCCTTACAGTTAAAATTAGAAAAGAAGAAATTTATAGATTTGATTAATTGCCCTTTTTCTACTGAAGATTACCTAAAAGAATTAAATGCACAAGGATATTGCTTCACATAGTTCTCGATTAACTTTCTTCCATCTCTTTTTTGCTTGCGTTTTGTATCAGCATTTTCCATTTGTTTTGCCCTTCAATCGTTATGCCACATGCTTCGCTTGGAGTTTTGCCGTCTAGTGCTTCGTGAGGTCTAATGTAGTTGTGGAATAGTTGGTAGCCTTGAAGGATTGTGGTGTCTTTGGTTTTTAGTTCTCTCATGGTCTTTTCTCGGTCTCTAATCTCGCCGTTCATTCTTTCCATCTTGTTATTGTTCTTGTCGCCTCTTATCGTAATGTGTCTGACATGTTCGGTTCGAGTTTCTTTCTTCTGTGTCCAAAACTCCCTTTTGTAAGCATCATGATAAGCTGGAAGCCCATCGGTTATGAAAGTCATGGGTTTATTTCCCATCCACTGTTTAGACATCTGCAAAAGTTTCCTTGCATCATGAGTGAATTTAGTCTCTGCCACTTCTTGAGCTATCCAAAAGCGTGTTTCATCATCCATCATAGCAAACAAATACTTCATGTCACCTTTGACTTTTATCCATAGTTCGTCTGCTCTCCAAGTGTCACCTACGTTTGGAGTGATGGTTTCAACATAGTTTTTCATGAGGCTAACATATTTCTTTATCCAGTTAAGAACGGTTCTATATGAAACTTCAACTCCTAAAAGCTTAAGTGACTTTTGAGTGTTTCTTAGGCTTTCACCTGAGAAGTAAAGTTGCATGGCACTTGTGATTGCTTGAGGATTATGTTTCATTTTCTCAAAACCAATCTTGATTCAAAATATACATAGTCAACTCAGCGCACACCGTAGTTAAACACAAAAGAAGGTCAACGGGCAAAGGGGTTGTAGAAACCTAACAGAATCTTACCAAACGAATTTTCCCAATAAAACTTACCAAACGAAGACTTCACAGAACCCGTGAAAGCAACCCTTATATAAATACCGTGGAGAGGCTAAATTGGTTGGGCGACCTTACCCGAAGGATCAACGGGATTTTACAGGGAATAACAGACTTGTGTGGATATTTCCAGTAAAAACAATCTAAACGCAGCCGCTTCTCTGTTTAAAACTAGGCATGCTTTAAGGCTGAACCCGCTCTTTATTCAAAACCGCGGGCTCAAAAGCCTCGGTAGGTTTTCACAGCCAAGGTTTACAAATGATCTCGCGTACTTTCACATCAAAGAAATCCTGAACGTTGGCTGGCTGAAGCACAAGAGCTGTGTCAGCTCCATGGCCCGATCCGCCTATGGAAATCACGTCCTCTTTAACACTTACAAGTCCTGAATCAGCCGCCATCAACGCAATTTCAATCGCCACCTTGGTTCCTTGACCAAAAACGCGCAGCGTGTTCGCAACGATCTCGTCAGATTGGTAAGTGCTAAACTTTCTCCTGACTGCCCGACCTAAGCCCCCAAATGCGTGTGTGGTTGTCAAGATTTTGCCGCCAGCCTTTAGAATGCGTTCCCGATTCTCTGGTGTCAATTCCTGAACGTCCACCCCGCTAAAGCCCGTGCTATGCGTTACCACCACAACATTATAGCCTCTAAACATCTCTGCCGCCTTAACCCCGGTCTCTCCTTTGGTGGAAGCCACAATGACCGACTTGATTCCCAGCTCCTCCGCCCGCTTTTTCGCGACATCCAAAACAGTATTAAGGTCCGTTTTTTTTGCTCCTTTAGGCCCCTGCGCCTTTTCAACTTGCGGCATTACATTTTCACCTAACAGAAAATGACACCCTTAACCAAAATTTAACGTTTACTGAAGCGTTTCTTTGCATTAGCTCAAGCAACATCTTTGTCTTGAACAAAAATTTAACTAACCCTGAATTTTCTCACTCAAACAGCCCAATAAAACCTGCATAGAAATAACATGGTCCGCAAATTCTTATTTACGCCCAAGCACGTAAAGAGCTATCCACAGTTCTGCAAGTGTAACTCCACCCATCGTCAGAGCTGCAAATGCATGGTTAAATAAGATGAGGTAAGCCACCACGTAAGCAGCTTCCGGCACAAGAATCGTGAGAAGCCCTGCAAAGATCTTTTCCGCATCATTAACTATCCCCGCTATTTTACTTCTGCCAACAGAGCGCAGAAAAAGCATGATCTCAAAGATGCTTGCAGAAACTACCGAAATTACCATGAAAAACGGTATCAAAATCGT
This sequence comes from Bathyarchaeia archaeon, assembly GCA_050010515.1. Taxonomy (GTDB): domain Archaea; phylum Thermoproteota; class Bathyarchaeia; order Bathyarchaeales; family Bathycorpusculaceae; genus Bathycorpusculum. Next base: position 30,363 of record JBEKKX010000004.1, on the reverse strand, counting down.
AAACCATGAGGTCAACGGCTTGAGCAATGCAAGGCAAACCAGGGCAAAAGGTACTGGAACGTAGGTCGCCATCGTTATTAGAGCTTTAGAAGACACCATTCTTTGGGGAGTAATCGGCAAAGTCTTAGCATATTCAATCTCCTTCCCCTCAGAACTCACAAGAGCAAGAGGAACTAACAGAGTAAAAATAGCACCCATAGAAGTAGCCACAATTACCGTTGAAGCCCTAAGCACCTCATAATTCGTCGCCAGAAACGCCACAATCACCGTCTCAAAAACAGGAAGCGCAAAAAAGAATGCAGTGGCTGGGTTCCTCGAAGTGACCCGTAAATCTTTCGTGACGTAGCCTCGCAAAGGACCGCGCGCCTTAATCTGGAAATCCACGGCTCTCAATCTGTCAATTCTCACACCCGCACCTATAGAAATGCGCTTCACCGTGCCTAAACTCCACTTAGCCGAAAACCAAGCTGCTAATGCATAAGCTGCCATAGCAACCGATGCCCCAAACACAGTAACGAGGGGCACACTGGAACCAGACAATTTTGCGATGGCTAGGCCAGCCGAGAACGGATAGACAAAACTAAGCAGAATACCAGATAAAGTGTTAACGCTAAGCAACGCCTTGTCCAAAACAGGAAGAACATAATAAGGCATGCTCAAAAGTAAACCTACCCCCAGAAGCAAGCATCCCCAAACCAAGACGAAAAAACCCCGAAATAGGGTGGTACGCTTCGATCTTCCGCCACGCAAGTAGTTCTTGTGGAAAACTCTCGAAAACCAAAGTGCAACGGCGACAGCAAAAACCGAATTCATCAAAGAAGCACCAAACATCAGCGCAGTAGCTACAGGGGACAATGTGAGGTAAGCCACTAAAACAACCTGACTCAAAACAGAACCAACCACTAGGTAATCTACAGACCTAACAAAAGAAAACAGCGTCACTAATGAAAAGTCATTTGAGGTAATGGGCAGAGTAGAAAGCAACGCTGAGGACTCCGCGCTAACAAAAGAAGAAAGTGTCTGAATTGCGTACAAAGTCATAAACCCAAACGTAATGATTAAACTCAGAGAAACCGAACTGGTCAAACCCAGCGCTGTAGAACCCAGTAAAAGCGACGCAAAAGGAACCACCGAAACTATAAGATTAAACACCGCAACTACCAGTTTGTCAAACTTAGCGATCCGTAACGCTCTTTTGCTTAACTCAACGTCTTCATATGCGTCTCTGTCAGAGGGATTTCTTCCAAAAGCCCCCCACCACATACGACCCCTTTCCTGCGCTAATGACCTGTACACCACTTCTCTATACGGCAGTTTGCTTAAGCGCCAAGCTTCAGTGAGTTTCATTCCCAAGGAATGCCTCCCTAAGCATCCTCGCTGTATCAGCAACCGCAGCTTCCTCATTAGTCAACTTCAAAAAAACCTCCTCCAAAGAGGAGCTCTTGCCCTCAGTTTTACTCCTCAACTGCTCAAGCGTTCCCTCAGCAATCACCTTACCATGATCAATAATTCCAATCCTCGTACAGACGTGCTCGGCAATCTCCATTATGTGCGTAGAAAACAAAACTGCCCCACCCCTTTGGGCGTGCAAAGACACCAAATCCTTCACAATTCGACTACTCCTAGCGTCCAATCCATTCAAAGGCTCATCCAAAAGCAAAATAGGCGGCTGATGGATAAACGAAGCAATCAAAGCCACCTTCTGCTTAAGCCCCATCGACAAAGTCGCTATCGGCGAATCAAAATATTGCGCCAAATCAAAAGCATCCGCCAACCGAGACACCATCCGATTAGCAGCAACCTGATCAATTCTCCGCATTGACACAACAAACTCAAAAAAATCCCTCGGAGACAAACTCTCATATACAATGGGATTCTCAGCCACATAACCAATTCTCGCCTTCACCTCAACTGAGCCGCTAAGGGGGTCAAAGCCGCAAACACTTATCTTACCAGAAGACGGCACCACCAATCCCATTATGACTTTGATGGTCGTGGTCTTCCCAGCGCCATTTGGACCCAACAAACCAAAAACCTCCCCAGGCATTACACGCAAACTCAAATTGTCCAAAGCCAAAAAAGAACCAAATCGCTTAGAAACCCCAGAAACCTCTATCAACGGACTCTGAGCTAAATCTCCAGACAAACCAACATCACACTTCTCAGCGCTTAAAGACGTCTTATAACCGAAATGTCTTTTTTGCTAAAGTTAATCTTTGTGAATTTCAAATTCATATCAACCCACAACACAACACAGGCACGATGTATGCGCGACAAATTTTACTTGCTTAACGCAGGTATGTTGCTTGATAATCTTCATTTCTGTTTAAGAAATAAGGTATCATAAAATGAAACGATAATCCGCAAGCGCTATTTTTTTATGTTTCAGATTATTAAAACGTTTAAATAACTTTTTACAAAAAGCAACCCAAAACAAACAGAACAAAATCCCCTTCTCTCTCGAACAATTAAGCTTCTAGCTGTATTTTCTAAAAATTTTGCTCCGTCTTATCGCTTCTTCTATGGGGAAGCCTATAAGGTTTATCGCTATCGTTTCGCCAATAAGTACTCCTAAGAGACTGATTTCAAGTGGAACCTGAAATATCAGTGAGAGGTATCCTCCAACAATCAAAGCAACAGCTACTGTTTCTGCAACAGTTCCCAGAAACCGCTGAGCACCCCTTCCTTTACGACCAATATACCAAGCCAAAGTGCAAGCAACAAGATTTGCAGCTGCACCGCCAACAATATCAATTATTCCAAGCCCGCCATAAACGTTAGAAACTATGCAGCCCAAACTAAGGCCCAGCGCACTTGGGAGCCCAAAAATCATCGACAGCGGCAACAGCGCATCAGCTACCCTTACTTGAAAGACTCCAAAACTTATCGGCGCCAAAAAAATAACTCCAACCGCATACAAAGCGGCAAAAACAGTAACAACTGCTAATTTTTTAGTATTTAATCTCATTTCATTCAACCCGGGTTTTTTAAGGTAGGTTATATACGGAAACTACCACACTGCCCCCAAGTAACCCTCACAGACTATATTAGCTTAACCCCAAACAAAGAGCAGCGCTAGCGGCCTATCATTCTGGAAAATAACGCAAAACTCACAAGATAAAGGAGCACTGTGGACAAGAAGCCTGCGTTGTTGATGGTTCGGTTGCTTTGGATAGCCCCGCAGACACAAAAACTGACGATGCCTTGCCACTGTCTGAGAGGTCAAAACGAGAACAGATGTCATTCTTGATCAATAAAATGCACGATTGTTTGGAAAATGATTAGTAATCAGAATTGCGGCTTAATAATCCTTATAGTCTCTTCATAGTGACTCTTGATTTATGGAAAAAGCACCAGCGAAGCACAAAGAGATTTCCCCCTCAGTTATTCCGTTACCCCAAATAGAACTTAACTTAGGTGAAGTCAAACAAAAACGCCTGCACATCCTATATGTTGACGATGATGCCTCTTTCCTAGAGGTTTCTAAGCAGATCCTATCGTTGGAAAGCAGTTTCGAAGTTGACACTGCCGAATCTGTCGAGGAAGCCTGCACTAAAATGGAATCCGCATCGTACGACGCAATCGTATCAGATTACGAAATGCCCATTAAAAACGGGCTAGATTTCCTCATGGAACTCAGAGAACAAAAAACAGAAATTCCATTCATACTGTTAACTGGAAAAGGCAGAGAGGAAATAGTCATCAAAGCGCTAAATCTCGGAGCAGACGGGTACGTAAACAAACAGGGAAACCCCGAGACGGTTTACGGCGAACTGACCCATTACATCCGTCAGAGCGTTGAAAAGAAACAGGCGAAGTCCGCTCTCAACTACAGCGAGAAACAATTAGAAGCCGTAATCATGAACGCTCCAATCGGGATTGCCGCTTCACATTCCGCCAGCAAACTTTTTGAGACCGCAAACGCCACATTCTGCAAAATACTCGGATACACGCAAGACGAACTACGAAACCTAACTTTCAGTGAAATCACCCATCCTGACGACCTCTCAGAAAATGTCGCCAAAGTGGAAAATCTGAAAGCAGGAAGAATCCCTACCTTCAGCTTAGAGAAACGTTACATAAGAAAAGACGGAAGCATAATTTACGGAAAGCTCAACGCAAGCGCATTACGAGATAAAGACGGCAAAATCTCTCTTTTCATAATGGAACTTGAAGACATCACCGAGCGCAAGAAAATGGAAGAAAAAGTCCGAGAAGACCGAGACATGCTTGAGGCGCTGACTCAAAGCATCGGCGCGGGCTTTGTAATCATCAGCAAAGACTATCACATAATATACGCGAACAACTTTATCCGTGAGTACAAGGGAGATTCAATTGGAAAACTGTGCTACACTGTCCTGAACACTCTGAACGCACCCTGCTCAGACTGCGGCGTCGCAAAAATCTTCGCCGGAAAAACTGAAGTAGATTCACACGAATACTTCTCCACAACACTCGAAGGCCGACCTTACTGGGTTGAAATCGTCGCTTCCCCAATCAGAAACAAAAACGGAAACATCACAGCAGCCTCAGAAATCTGCGTGGACATAACTGAGAAAAAACAAAGAGAAAAAGAGCTCAGGGAAAGTCGGGAAGAATTCAAGGCCTTGTTTAATTCAAACCCCCAAGCGGTTGCATACTCTGACGAAAACTTCTGCGTTATCAGCATTAACCCCAAATTCACTGAAGTCTTCGGGTTCACGCCAGAGGAGGTCCGAGGCAAAAACCTGATAGATATTCTTGTTCCCGAAGAACTAAAACAGGAAATGCAGAACAACATCGAAAAAAGCGGTAGCCACGCAGTGAGTTTTCAATCAAAGAGAAAACGCAAAGACGGTTCGACGCTGCAGGTGTTTGTCTCTTTAGCCTCCGTTTCGGTCGGTGACAAAAGAATCGGAAGCGTGACTGTTTACAAAGACATGACGAACGAAGTCGCCGCAGAGGAGAAGATTGAAGCAGCACTCAAGCACTCAGAAATGCTTAACGAAAAGCTCAGCGTAATCGGAAGCTTCACCCGGCACGACGTCCGCAACAAACTGATGACCATCGAAGGAAATGCCTACCTAGTCAAGAAGCACGCAGGCAGCGACCCGAAAATAAACCAATATCTAAACCAGATTAGCCTAGCAGTCACAAACATTACCTGCATACTCGAGTTCGCCAAAAACTACGAATCACTAGGAAGCGAGCAACGCACCCTGACAGACGTGGGAAAAGCGATTGACCAAGCAGCCTCTCTCTTCAGCGAACTCAAAGGCGCCAAAATAACTAACGAATGCAGAGGCTTCAACATACTTGCTGACTCTATGCTGACAACCGTGTTCCACAACCTAATCGACAACTCGCTCAAATACGGCAAAAACCTAACCCAGATAAAAGTCTACCACCGCAAAGAAAAAGACGGATCCGAAAGAATCATCTACGAAGACGACGGCGGAGGCATAGATGAAGAAGCCAAAACGCACTTGTTCGTAAAAGGCTTCGGACACGGCACCGGCTTTGGCCTATACCTGATAAAAAGAACCTGCGACATCTACGGATGGGCAGTCAAAGAGACAGGCGACCTTGGAAAAGGCGCAAGATTCGAATTCGACATACCCAGGAAACGATAGATCAAAAGAGTTCTCCAAAGACGTTAAGCGTGAATTGAACACTTTGCCTGAATTCGATTATGCCAATGATGATTGTAATCTGCAATAGATAAGAAGTGAAGACGCTATTAACATCACTGTGCACCGGCGACATACTCGGCTACTTGATAGCAAGTTACTTAATATTCGGAGCCCTCGCAATACAAGTGATCAGACGCTGCCTTACCGTTTAAGTAGATTTTGAATCGCAGTCCACAACTCCTTCTCCGCCATCGGCTCGAAATCCGGACCAAACCGTTCCTTCGCGATTTCATAAATGGTCTGGTTGATGGGCATTTGCACTCCCACTTTCTGGGCAAGACTCAACATGTACCCATTTAGAGATTCAAGTTCAGTAGTGGCTTTCCCCGCGAAAATGTCCTGCGCCGTGCTATTCATGCCGAGTTCTTCCCGCACAGTGAATCTGTAAAAAACTTTGATGACTGATGCTGGAAGCCTAACGCTCATTCTAATCGTATTCCAAGAAGGGATACTGCCAAGCTTATGCTCCTTGAACCCCGCTGCCTGAAGAACCTGAATCCCTTCCCAAATAATTCTTGCCGACATTTGTGCAATCTCACTGAAGGACCTGTCAGGGACGTTCGGGAAACCGACAAGAGTGGTCAAAACATTCGTAAGGTTAACCGCCAACTTACAGTGAACCGCATCTTCCAAACGGTCCGTGAGCGAACAATCCAATCCAAGCCGAAGAATAGCTGCAACCTCCCGCTGCTCAGACTGTAAATCATTCGCAGGAGTGCCCAGAATTATATATCCATGCTTCTGGTGTCCCACCTTTCCCGGACCATCCCGCCACGCATTGAAACACACCACGCCATAAATGACCTTCGTAAAATATTTGGGAAGAACCCGCTGATTTTCCACACCATTCTGCAGCGCCACAATGATTGGCTGATGAGACCCAAGCTGTTCCCGCAACATCCGCGCCGTCGCGTCAAGGTCATAGTTTTTCACGGCGACAATTATTATGTCAGGAAGGGAGATTTCACTTAAAGACTCGATGACCTTGACTGAGATAGGAACAGCCTTAGCCTCTTCACCTTTAAGGTAAAATTTCAACCCTTGGCTTTTAATTGCTGCTGTGCTTTCGCCTCGAGCTAACAACCATAACCCTTCATAGTGAGGCGCGATCCACCCAGCCACGCTTGACCCAATGGCGCCCGCCCCCACGACCACGAGTTTTTTATCCAGAAGCGACAACTTTCCTCATCATAATAATCCCAGAAACAAATTAATAAGCGCACTGACTTATCCTGAAACCGAATAATGTTTATTGATAAATTATTTTTCTCCAGACTGCTTCTCTTTATCGGCATGTAGGATTCTTTGAGGCCCCTTGACGCGTAGTGACGCCCAGTGACGCATAGAGACAAATCTAAACTCAACCTGCAAACATTCAAGCCCTGCCCCAAAATTAACCTAAAACAACCAGAACAAAATTTAGTCGGCCCTTGAATTTTCTTGCCATTACAGTTTAACAAACAGCAGGCTCATTATGGAAGTAGGAAGATCCCTTTTTGCAGCTTAATTCAGAAAAAGGCAAGTTGGCTGTTTAAATCTTTAAATAAACACTTACAACAACAATCAATAGGTGTAGACAGTGACAAAGAAAAAATCTGAAGAACCAAACACTCATGACGAATGCGTAAGAACTATTGCTGAAGACCTCAAAAAAGACAACTGGCTGGTAAAGGCGAACACCCAAGGCTGGGAAAAACCTTCCGAGATCGGCGGTGTTATTCCGGATGTTTTGGCACATAAAGGTTGCTTAAAACGAATTTGTGAAGTAGTGAATGAAAAAGATTTTGAAGGCAACAGAACACAATACAGAGATTTTAAAAACTACTGCAAAGAATACGACTTTCAATTATATGTCATAGGCAAAAACGGAAAACTCAATCCAATTGACCCAGAAACCTTAACAAAAAAATAAAAACAATAGTAAAAGAGAAGCGATTACCGGAAATTTTTAAACTACGTATTGAATTGGGGCTATGGCAAATTGCATGTTTTCCGCAGGTTCCATTTGAGCGTGATCAAAAAGCCATTCAGAAAGCTTTCTGCATTCGTTGGGTTTACAGGAGAAACTTTTTGCCTTTGCATCCCACTTATGACAGGCAGAGCAGGGAATTTCCGAATTGTTGCTCATAGCAATCATGAATATGTCAGTCTAGAATTGATTTATCTGTTATGAAGCAGCAATTAAGAGCATTTGTACAGATTCAAAACCTCATGAGACTGGATTTTTCTCACTCGAACACTTTAATAAAAACGCGCACAGTAAATAACTGTAACAGGAAGGTATAGTTTTTGCAGCCAAATCAAGTAAACAAGCCAAACAGGTTGATTAATGAAAAAAGCCTCTATCTTCTCCAGCACGCTTACAACCCAGTAGACTGGTTTCCGTGGGGTCAAGAAGCCATAGATAAAGCTAAAGCTGAAGACAAACCGATTTTCGTCAGCATAGGTTACGCCAGTTGCCACTGGTGCCACGTCATGGAAGAGGAATGCTTCAGCGATCAGGAAGTCGCTGCCCTGCTAAACCAATCGTTTGTCTGCGTTAAGGTTGACCGTGAAGAAAGGCCCGACTTAGACGCTGCATACATGGCTGTTTGTCAAGCTATGGGCAGAAACTGCGGCTGGCCACTCAACATACTCATGACGCCCAAGCTTAACCCGTTTTTCGCCGCAAGCTACATACCAAAACATAGCCGAGCCGGATTAGTTGGCATGTTGGATCTTGTTCCTCAAGTCATGCAAATATGGAAAATGCAGCGCTCGCAATTAGAAATTGTGGGAGCAGACATAAAGAGCCGCATAGAAGCAATGGAAAAAAGAACACCTCAAAAAGAACTCGGCAAAGAAGCCCTCCAAGACGCCTACGATCGCTTAACACTGGACTTTGACAACGAAAACGGCGGCTTCGGTACAGCACCCAAATTTCCAAGGTCCCACACGCTCCTATTCCTACTACACTATTATGCGAAAACAGACCAAAAAAACGCTCTAGCCATGGTTGAAAAAACGCTAACGCAAATGCGCCTAGGCGGCATATACGACCAGCTAGGCTTCGGTTTCCACCGATACAGCACCGACAAAAAATGGTTGGTTCCTCACTTTGAAAAAATGCTCTACGACCAAGCACTAATAGCAATAGCTTACACAGAAGCTTTTCAGGCAACAGGCGCTAGACGCTATGCACTCGCTGCCAAAGAAACCCTGGACTACACCCTGCGCGATTTAGCGGCGCCCCAAGGAGGATTTTACTCAGCGCAGGATGCGGACACAGAAGGCGAAGAAGGCAAATTCTACCTCTGGACCATAGACGAAGTGCTCGACACGCTGCCTCCTGCCGACGCTGAATTGGCAGTCCACATTTACGGGCTAAAGCCAGAAGGCAACTTTATTGAGGCTTCTGGGCACCCAAACGGCAAAAACATACTCCACATCGCCGAACTCTTAGAGGAACTTGCACCATACAAAGGCTTAACTCTGCAAGAACTCATCGACCGCCTGTACAGCATAAGAGAAGCGCTTTTTGAGGCAAGAAAAAAACGGGTGTCTCCAGCAATAGATGATAAAGTGTTAACTGACTGGAACGGCTTAATGATCGCAGCCCTGGCAAAAGCCGGCAGCGTTCTCAACGAAGCGAAGTACATTGAAACTGCAAAGAAAACTGCTGACTTCATCCTAAACCAAATGCGCGGCAGAGATGGCGGGCTCTATCACCGCTACGCAAAAGGCGAAACAGCCGTGGAAGGCTTCCTAGACGACTACGCCTTCTTCGTATACGGGCTAATCGAGCTCTACGAGGCAACCTTCGAAGACAGGTATCTCCAAGCCGCATCCGCTTTAACGAAGACTATGGTGACTAAGTTATGGGACGATAAAAACGGAGGTTTCTACCAAACAAAAAACAGCGAAGCCGCCATGCCAAAAATCAAGCAACTGTACGACGGCGCGACTCCCTCGGGCAACTCAGTGGCGCTACGGAATCTGCTATGGCTAAGCCGCTTAGCAGACGAACCCACATACGACACGATGGTAGTCCAAATGACCAAAACATTCGCACAAGAAATAGAGGGCGCGCCTGAAGCGTACACGTTCTTCCTTTCCGCACTTGACTTTCTGATCGGGTCATCTTCCACCGTAGTTTTGGTGGGCGACTTAAAAGAAAAAGACACGCTTGATATGCTGAATGCGCTAAGGAGCCATTATCTACCATCCACTGTTCTTGCGCTTAAGCACCCCAGCAAAGCAGGCTTAAGCTACCAGCAAATCGAAGGCAAAGCAACTGCATACGTCTGCCAAAACCAAACATGCCTTCCACCGACTAACAGCCTCATGGTGATGCTTGAACAGCTCGGGGTAAAACAAGAGAAACATTAAATTTTGAATCATCACGGGTGTTAGGAGTGAGACTGTATTTATTCCAAGGACAATTCAAGCATGAAATATGTTTGCCTCTTGGCCATCAAAAAAGGCAAAAAAATAATAACCAAACGCTTAGCTATCCACATGCCAAGCTGATTCATGGAAGCAGAAAGAGGAAATATCGAAATATCATAAATCAAGCTTCAGTTTTCAAGTTTTAACCAAAAATCAGGCTATATCACGCCTTAAGGTCTGCCAAGGAAGCCTATTTCCCGTTATTCAATTTTCATTTTTCGGCTTTCTTAAGAATCTTAAGAATTTTGAACGAAGAAGGGTAAAATAGGAAGTATCGTTTATATATTACCGTTAAAAGTAATGATGTTAGCACGTTATCCGTGTTAATGTAAATTGATTTGGAATGGAGGTTGATTTGCATGCCTGTATGTCCTTATTGTGGTGCGACCGTTCCTGACGGCGCAATTGCTTGTGGTAAATGTGGAGCTTCTTTAGTTTCTTCACAGCCTCAGACGTCTACACCGTTTCAGTCTCAACCGAATTCATCTGACTCATCTTCGAGTTCTGGTTCTACTTCATGGTCAGGCGGAAATTATGATTCGCAATTGTCAACACGGCTCCAAAAAGCTTTGAGAAGAAACGAGTTATTGAGCTACGCGATCGTTGGTTTATCAGTGATCCTGATCGTTTTGTTATTTATTTGATGCTGAAGAATGGAAAATTGCTCAGTTGAATGGAGGAATGAAAAATGGAAAATTCCTTGGAAAAAACGGTTAGAAGATTAGAAACGACAAATAAGATACTCACTGTCGCAGTCATTGTCTTGGTTATTTTCATAATTCTGGTTTTATAATCAGACACCGCAGTGCCAAGAACAGCCGAGCTTTCTGCAAAAAGCTAGCTTTGGCAAGCTTACTCGTTTTCATTTTTGAGAATTGGTGACAAAATCATCGTTTCTTATGGTGAGCAAAAGAAAATGACTCGGAGATCAAAAGATTTCCTTTGAAGATCAATCGTTGATTAATTGGAAGCTTTCCGCAGAAATTCATTTTCGTGCTTAGGTATCATGACTCCTTCAAGCCTGTTCAATTTGTCCATAAAGTCTTGCGCGGTTTTCTGATGCTTGAGGCGACCAATAACTAAATAGAAAAATGAAGAGATAGATGGGTAACTTAGTCATCCGAAAAACTCGCTGTTAATTGAACTTCGGGCACTTTATGGCTATGAAATCTAAATCTTGTCTAGGTTGAATTCTTTGTGGATGGCTCGAACTACCGCTGTGCCGTCTTTTTCTTTGACAACGAATGAGATGTTTAGTTCTGAGCTGCCTTGTGCAATCATGCGGATGTTTATGCCTTTTTTGGCGACTGTGGTGAAGATTTTTGAGGCTACGCCTAAGGTTCCTTTCATGTTGGCGCCCATAACAGCTATTACGGCAACGTCGTCTTCAGCTGAAACTTCGCTGACTAAGCCGCCTCTGTCTAACAGTGCAATTTCAAGGTTGCTAATAGCCCTGCCTAAAAGCTCTCGGCGGATAATCATTGAGATGTTAGCTTCCGAAGCAGCGGTGGAAATCATCATAACGTTAATGTTGTTTTTGCCTAAAACATCAAACACTTTAGCGTAACTTCCAGGCGCGCCCACCATTCCTGCGCCATTAACGTTTAGCATGGCAACCTCTTTTATCATTGCTACGGCTTTCACAACTTCCGTTGCTTTAGCGTAGGGTTCTTTGGTTATTAATGTGCCAGGATTTTCTGGGTGGAAAATGTTGCGTATCCTCACTGGGATGTTTTCTTTGATTACTGGTTCTAAAGCGCGTGGATGCATGGCTTTTGCACCAAAAATCGCCATTTCTGCGGCTTCTTGATAGCTGAGTTGTGGTAACATTTTGGCTGAGGGAACTATTTTTGGATCAGTAGTCATTATGCCATCCACATCTGTCCATATCCAGACTTCATCAACGCCTAATGCAACACCTAAAATCGTGGCTGTATAATCGGACCCGCCGCGCCCGACCGTGGTCACTATTCCATCTTGGTTAGCAGCAATGTATCCTGTTACAACTGGGATCACGCCTTTCTCAATCAGTGGCGCGAGCCTTTCGCGGATTAGGTGGGTGGTGAAGTTCATGAGCGGGTCTGCTTCGCCAAAGTTGGAGTCCGTCACTATGCCTGCTTCTTTGCCTGTGAAGAATTGCGTTTCGAACTTGAGGTCTTTTATGGCGCCCCAAACGATGGGTGTAGATAACCGTTCGCCAAAGGATAAAACGTAATCTTTAGATTTCGGCGTAAGCTCGCCAACATAGCATATGCCTGTTAGAACCTTCTCCAGCTCAGCGATGGTCTTCTCAGTGATTTGCGTTACTTCCTTTTGTATTTGCTTGCTGGTTATAGCCGTTGAAATCGCTGCCAAATGATTACCCAACAGCTCTTTAGTGAACGCTTGAATGTGTTTTTCATCGCTTTTTTTGGCCTGCTCAGCAATCTCTAGGAGCTCATTTGTGACACCTGCTAACGCCGAAACCACTACAGCAACTCTGCAATCATTTTTAGCATTTAGGGTAACTAAATCGGCTACATGACGAATGTTTTCGCCTGTGGCTACGCTGGTCCCACCGAACTTCATCACTATTTTCTTCATTTTTACTTCTCCGAATTATTGCTTAGCAGTCGATTTGCTAACTTATGTCTTATATCTAAGAGGTCTCTTAAAACTGCACTGGCAGTCTCCATTCCACCTGCCCCTCGACCGACAATTGTCTCTTCGCCAGCAAATTCTGAAACGAAAGTTACTGCGTTAAGAACCCCGCTTACGCATAATGGGTTATTTTTTGCTATTTCCATTGGTTTGACGGTTGGTTTGTCGCCGTCGATTGATCCGATAAGCTTGATTGTATTACCTCTCTTAGCAGCTTCATCAAGCGCCTGCAAGGACACGTCACGAATTCCCTTTATGTCCACGTTTTTTAGCGTTAATTTCTTGTTCATTATCCAGTTCGCCATGATAACTACTTTGCAGGCTGTATCTAACCCGTCAACATCCATAGAAGGATCAGTTTCGGCATAACCCAGCTTCTGGGCACTTGAAAGTGCTTGCTGAAAGGTTACGTGTTTTTCAGCCATTTCTGTCAGAATGTAGTTGGTTGTGCCGTTTAGTATACCTCGTATAGCAAGTATTTTGTCGCCTGCAAGACACTTCTTGGCAAACTCCAACATGGGTGTTCCACCGCCGACGGTACCGCTGAACCGCAGATAAACCTGGTTATAATCAGCTAACTCTGTCAGGGCAGGCATGGCTAAGGCTAGTGGTCCTTTGTTGGTGGTGACCACGTGCTTTCCCGTTTTGAATGCTTTAGTAATGTGCGATAATGCTGGTTCACCGTTCTTCACGTTGGTGGGTGTGGCTTCAACCACCACTTCAGCTTCAACCGACTCAATAACGTCCAACGCAGACATTTTAGGGTGACCAAACTCTGTGTCTTCTGACACTGAACCCTTTTTCTTCAGCGCTTCCAACTTCGCTAGGCTTAAGCCTCTTGGGTTTATGGCTGCACCATCTTTATCGACGACAGCAACGATTTTTGGGTTAAAACCGTAATCCTTGACGGTTTCAGCGTGCCTACGCTGCAGAATACTGGTTAAGCCCTGCCCCACCACGCCGTAGCCAATCAGGATAATCCTCATCTTCATGTCTCACCTTGCGAGAATAGGTGCTCTTTGCGCTTTTAAACCCAAAGCCTGCTCTATAGCAAATATGTCAGCATCAACTTCTATTGGTTTTTCACATTGCTTGATTGCCGTGTCCGGATCCTTGAGCCCGTGGCCCGTGGTTACGCAGACTACTCGCTCATCCTTGCCGATAACGCCGTTCTTAACAAGCTTCATCAGCCCAGCAATGGAAGATGCACTCGCAGGCTCCACAAAAATGCCCTCAATTCGTGCAAGCAATTTCTGGGCATCCAAAATTTCCTCATCGGTAACGGTTTCAGCGGTTCCATGTGATTCGCGGATGGCGTTTACGGCTTTTTTCCAGCTTACTGGAGCGCCGATTCGGATGGCTGTGGCGACGGTTTCAGGTTTCTCGACGGGGATGATTTGGTTGCTATTAGTTTTGATTGCTTGCGCTATGGGTGCGGAGCCAGCGGCTTGTATGCCTGTCATTTTTGGCAGTGTTTTTATGAAGCCGAGTTTGTGGAATTCGGTTAAGCCTTTCCAGATGGCGCTTATGTTCCCAGCGTTGCCAACGGGCACAATGATTCTGTCAAGTGCCTCATTGTTTAGTTGCTCGCAAATTTCATAACCCAAAGATTTCTGTCCTTCAATACGAAACGGGTTAATCGAATTAAGAAGGTAAATACTTTTGTGCTTCTCAGCCAGTTTAAGCACGAATTCTAAGGCTTGATCAAAGTTGCCGCGGACCTGCAAAACTTTGGCGCCGTGAATCATCGCTTGCGCCAATTTTCCATAAGCAATCTTACCAGAAGGAATAAGAACAGTGCAGTTGATTCCTGCCCTTGCTGCGTAAGCGGCTAAGCTTGCGGAAGTGTTGCCTGTTGAAGCGCAGATTACATGCCTCGCGCCGAGCTCAACGGCTTTTGTGACGCCCACGGTCATGCCTCGGTCTTTAAAGCTGCCTGTGGGGTTTTCGCCCTCATTCTTAACGTACAGTTGTTTTAGTCCTAGTTCGTCGCCTAAGCGTTGGGAACGGTGCAGCCCCGTGCCGCCTTCGTTTAGCGTGACTATATGTGCGGCTTCGTGGATGGGCATGAAGTCGCGGTATCGCCAAACGGATAAGGGCTTTGTTTTCCAGTCGCTGCTTTTGAGGGTTTCGGCTAACTCTTTAAAGTCGAATTTTATTTCAAGGATGTCTCCGCATTTCTCGCAGAAATAAATAATCTCATCAATATCATATTTTGCTTTGCAGTTTATGCATTCTTGATGTGTCATGATTTCATCTTCATTGGATAAACGCCTTTTCATGGCATGGTAACGCAAGCTGTAGCTGAAATATCACCTGTGGCATTATTAATTTTGTTGTTCCCATGCACTTCTTAACCTACCATACTAGACAAAACCTCATAGGTTTTTAGGCTGTCTTTTTTCTCAACCACAATTATAGTTTCCGTCCAACAGGAAATGAACTCAACAATGTTCACGTTCTGTTCTGCCAGCAATGTGGCCAGGAACGCGACAACCCCCGGCGTTACCTCCAGTTCCTCAGGTGAATGGACAACGATCATGGTGCAGTTATCATGTTTAACGAGAGCACTTATGCGTTCAGGCAAATCGCTTCTATCAAGCAGGTAAACGAATTTATCCATTAAATCCACTTTCATACCAGTTTTCGAGTTAATTTCTTTACCAGTTATCATGACGGATTTTCGGTCATAAACGGCTATGCCGCTTCGTTTCAGGAGTTGGAGTACTTTTTCTTCTCTTTTCTGCTTGTGCTTTCGCAGTTCTCCTGAATAGCGGCGTAAGGCGGCTTTTATGGCACTTACGTCATCGGTTTTCAAATCTTTTTGTATTTGTCTTGATAACTCGCTTAGGTTTACTATGCCTTTTTCTAGAGCTTCCAGCAGGTATGGTTTGTTTCGCAGGTGATTTCTTACATTTTGAGCTATTGTCATAATAGCTACTGATTGTATCAAATGGCACATTTAAATTTTATTAAGTAACAAAAAAGTCACAATGTTTAAAAATACAGCATTGAAGGTTAGGGGAATAATTCACAGCAAAAAATGGGGGAGCAAAAAAATAACAGAAAAAATCGTGTTAGCATATTCAGGCGGATTAGACACATCCGTATTAATCAAGTACCTCCAAGAAAAATACAACGCACAAGTAATAACCGTAACCGTAGATGTTGGCCAACAAGAAGACCTCAAAGCGGCTGAGGAAAAAGCCAAAAAACTCGGAGTTCTCAAACATTTTTCAATCGATGCAAAAGACGAATTTGCAAAAGACTACATTTTCCCCGCCATAAAAGCCAACGCTCTGTACGAGGGGAAGTATCCGATAAGCACAAGCCTTTCACGACCACTGATCGCGTCAAAGATGGTTGAAGTTGCCGAAAAAGAAGGCGCCACAGCCCTAGCGCACGGCTGCACAGGAAGAGGCAACGACCAAGTACGCTTTGACGTGACACTTGGCTCCTTAGCACCAGACAAAAAAATAATCGCGCCCGTACGCGAGTGGGGCATGACACGCGAAGAAGAAATCGCTTACGCAAAAACCAAAGGCATCCCCGTCTCCGATGCAGCTAAAAAGTACAGCATAGACGCCAGCGTTTGGGGAAGAGCAATCGAATGCGGGCTGCTTGAAGACGCAAGCCAAGCGCCGCCTGAAGACGCTTACGAATGGACGGTTTCAGCTGAAAAGGCACCAAACACGCCAGAACTGGTCACCTTAAAATTTGAGGGTGGTGTGCCAGTGGCCGTTAACAATGAAAGCATGAAGCCACTTGAACTTATAGAAACGATGAATAAAATCGCTGGCAAACATGGCGTTGGACGAATAGACCATATTGAAGACCGCCTAGTCGGCATAAAATCTAGGGAAGTTTATGAGTGCCCAGCTGCCACAGCCATTTTGGAAGCTCACAAGGACCTTGAAAAGATGGTGATGACACGGCATGAAGTCCTGTTCAAGCAGCAAATCGATGCTCAGTGGGTATTTTTAGCTTACGCTGGCTTATGGGTTGATCCGCTCAAAGATGACCTTGATGCTTTCATCAACAAGTCCCAAGAAAACGTCACTGGAGAAGTCAAACTTAAACTCTATAAGGGCAGTTTGCAAGTTATCGGACGCTCATCGCCAATGTCGCTCTACGACAAAAACCTAGCTAATTACAACATCAAAACTACGTTCAACCAGTCCTACTCTAAAGGCTTCATTGAACTGTGGGGACTCCAGACAAGAATGTACAATGCTCTTAAAAAGTCAGGCAAAAAAGCGGCTGAGAAAACCAAGAAAGCCGGAGTAAATGGTGAGTAAGCTGGAGGGCGAGTAAGTGTCAAAGATACTGCATGGCGGACGGCTAACGTCTGTGCGTGAAGATGTTGCTAAGTTTACTTCTTCACGAAAAGATGATGAGCGCTTAGCCATGGCTGTAGTTGACATCAACAAAGCCCACGTTGTCATGCTGATGGAGCAGAAAATAATACAGCGGCAAGATGGAGCAAAAATCCTAAAAGCTCTTTCCAGGTTGTCCAACGTTAAGCTTGACCCTTCTGCTGAAGACGTTCATATGGCAGTTGAAGAAGCAGTTCTCCAAGAAACTGGACCTGAAGTCGGCGGCAACCTGCACATCGCAAAAAGCAGAAACGACCAAGTCACAACCGCCATCCGCATGCAACTCCGAAATGAACTCGTTGAATTGATGCTTAAGGTTTTGAAGATGCAGGAAAGCCTCCTAGACACAGCCAGCAAACACCTCGACACGGTTATTTTGGAATATACTCACCTGCAAGCTGCGCAGCCCGTCACATTTGCACACTACTTGCTATCACATGTTCAAGGGTTAGAGCGTGATTTAGAGAGACTTCGGGGCGCTTATGAACGGGTTAACCTGTGCCCTCTCGGTTCTGGAGCATTAGCAACAACAAGTTTCCCAATAAACCGTAAAAGAACTGCTGAACTCTTAGGCTTCAACGCAGTGTTGGAGAATTCGATTGATGCTGTTGGCAGCCGAGACTTCATACTTGAAACCCAAGCCGCACTAACGTTGCTTGCAGTGAATTTAAGCCGCTTAGCTGAGGATCTGATAATTTGGAGCTCATCAGAGTTCGGCACAGTCGAGTTGCCAGACGATTTTACATCAACAAGCAGCATCATGCCGCAAAAAAAGAATCCAGAAGTGCTTGAAGTTATCCGTGCAAGAGCCAGCTATGCGCTCGGCGATTTTGTGGCTTCGGCTGCTGCCCTAAAGAGTCTACCAACAACGTATAATCTTGATTTCCAAGAGGTAACGCCGAAACTTTGGGCTTCAATAGACAACTTAGCCAGCTCACTGAGCATATTCTCACAGCTTGTGCCTAACTTGAAAGTGTCAACAAACGTTGAAAGTAAAGCTGGAGCAGGCTTTGTAGGCGCAACGGAATTTGCTAACATGCTTGTGCGCAAATACAATGTTGCTTTCCGAACCTCGCACAAGATAGTTGGCGCTCTTGTCAAGTCGCTGATTGATTCAAAGCAAACTTTAGTGGATGCGACGCCTGAACTCCTGCAAAAGGTAGCTCAGCAAGCGGTTGGAATCAAATTAATGGTTAAGAAACAGGACATGGTTGAATGCACAAATCCACGCAAAATAATCGAAACATATAAAGTACAAGGCGGTCCTTCACCCGTCAAGGTTGAAAGAGCCATCACAGCACGAAAAAAGAACATGGTAAGTTCCAAAAACAACATATCTAAACTCAAACAGAACCTTGCAAACGCAGAAGGCACCCTCAACTCCATCGTAGAATCTTACTCTCTTTCAAACTCTCCATTAAACGTAAGACTTAAAAATCCAAACTTATAGGTAGAATAGGGCTTTGGTCCCACAACATAGCACGTTCAACAAAAATAAAAAAGCGATTCTGCTTCTTGAAGACGGAACGTCATTTATCGGTAACGGTTTTGGAGCAACAGGAAAAATCTCAGGCGAAGTAGTATTCTCAACTCAAATGGTTGGTTATCCAGAAGCGCTTACTGATCCATCGTATAAAGGTCAAGTTTTAACCCTGACTTACCCGCTTGTAGGCAACTATGGCGTTCCATCAAACGAATTAAACCTAGGCCTTCCGCTCTATTTCGAGTCAGACCACATTCAAGTACAAGGCTTAGTAATTCACGAGTTATGCCATGAACCGTATCATTGGGCGTCAACAAGAACCCTAGACAAGTGGCTATTAGACGAAGGCGTCCCAGGAATATACGGCGTTGACACCAGACGCTTAACAAAGAAACTTAGAACCCACGGTGTCATGCTGGGGATTTTGCAGGTTTTCGACGCCAATGAAGAGCCTAATTTGGATGCTCTCTTAAAGAACGGCAAAGACATTGCTGACCCTAACTTGACTGATTTGGTTAAGGAAGTTTCAGTGAAAATGCCAGTCCAATACAATGTTGGAGGCAAAAAAACCGTTGTCCTACTTGACTGCGGAGCCAAATACAGCATCATCCGAAACCTGCTTAAACGAGGCATAAACGTTGTACGCGTGCCCTATGACACTTCAGCCAGCGAAGTCATGGCTTACAATCCTGACGGTGTTTTCTTAAGCAACGGTCCAGGAGACCCTAAGAAATGCGTGAAAACAATCGAGTGTGTCCGCGAAGTGGTTGATAAGGTTCCATTTATGGGCATTTGCCTTGGCGCCCAAATACTGGCGCTGGCGTTGGGCGGAGATACTTATAAGTTAAAGTTTGGTCACCGAGCCCAAAACCAACCAGCCCTAGACCTCAACAGCAGACGTTGCTATATTACAACTCAAAATCACGGTTACGCTGTAGACATAGAATCCCTGAAGAGAACGCCGTTGGAAACTTGGTTCATAAACGCCAACGACAAAACCACTGAAGGCATCAAACACAAAAACAAACCAGTCTTTGCTGTACAATGGCACCCGGAAGCCTCGCCAGGACCATACGATACTGAATTGCTGTTTGATAAGTTTGCAAAGATGTTGGAGGTTACTTAAGCGTGCCAAAGTTTGACTGGATAAAGAAAGTGCTGGTTCTTGGCAGCGGCGCCATAAAAATCGGTGAAGCAGCCGAATTTGATTACTCGGGAAGCCAATGCCTTAAAGCTCTGCGTGAAGAAGGCATAGAAAGCGTCTTGGTTAATCCTAACATTGCCACTATTCAGACTGACCCGCGGTTGTCGGGAAAAGTGTATCTTCTTCCAGTCACACCTGAATATGTCGAGAAAGTTATTGAAAAAGAACGCCCCGACGGCATCCTGTTGGGCTTCGGTGGACAAACCGCATTAAACTGCGGTTTGGAACTTGAGAAAAAAGGCATCCTGCAAAAGTACAATGTTAAGGTTTTAGGTACACCAGTTCATGCGATAGAGGATACGGGCGACCGTGAACGTTTCCGGCAAGCAATGCTCAAAGCAGGTGTGCCTCCATTAAAAAGCAAGTCCGCAACAAGTGTCAAGCAAACTTTGGAAGTTGCTGACGAGATTGGTTATCCAATCATGATTAGGGTTGCGTATACTCTTGGCGGCAAAGGTGCAGGCGTAGCTCACAACCCTGAAGAATTAAAGGACATAGCAACCCGTGGTTTAGCCCAAAGCCGAATAAGCCAAATCCTCATTGAAGAGTACGTTGGACACTGGAAAGAGGTCGAATATGAAGTCATGCGCGACTACGCAGACAACTGCTTAACCGTCTGCAACATGGAAAACTTCGACCCTATGGGTGTCCACACCGGAGACTCAATAGTTGTAGCTCCCTCGCAAACCCTATCAAATCGTGAATATCACCTTATTCGGTCAACTTCAATAAATGCTATACGCAGCTTAGGCATTGTTGGCGAATGCAACATCCAATGGGCATTGAATGCGAAATCAGAAGAGTACCGTGTAATCGAAGTTAATTCACGCATGTCCCGAAGTTCGGCTCTCGCAAGCAAAGTAACCGGTTACCCCTTAGCTTACATAGCAACAAAACTAACCTTGGGCTATTTGCTTCCAGAGCTCATAAACAAAGTAACAGAAGTCACCACAGCATGCTTTGAACCAGCCTTAGACTACATAACCGTGAAAATTCCACGCTGGGACCTACAGAAATTCAAAAACGCCGACCGCCACATTGGTCCGCAGATGCGTTCAGTTGGGGAAGTGATGGCTATTGGACGCTGCTTTGAAGAGGCGTTGCAGAAAGCCGTGCGCATGTTGGACACTGGCAAGATAGGTTTAGTTTGCAACCCTGAAGATTCAGAGCCTGAGCCTGAAGAGAGAATACGTGATGTGCTTGCGAACCCGACTGACGAAAGGCTCTACACGATTGTTAAAGCGTTAAAAATGGGCATACCCATCGCGGAAATCTACCGCTTAAGCGGTGTTGACCCATTCTTCCTGCACAAGATTCAAAATATTATTAACATGGAAGCAGATCTGCGGCAGCTAAACCTTGCAGAGGGCTCGGCAGCGGAAGTCATTCGTGAAGCCAAACGCATAGGCTTCTCAGATGAGCAAATCGCCAAGTGTCAATGCACCGATGAATCTACAATTAGAACATTTAGAAAAAGCGCAAACATTCTGCCAGTAGTTAAGCAGATAGATACGTTGGCAGCTGAATGGCCAGCGAAAACAAACTATCTCTACCTGACTTACGGTGGAGACGAAGACGACATTGAATTAACAAGCAACAAAAGCAAAGTTATCGTGTTAGGCGCAGGCGTCTTCAGAATAGGCTCAAGCGTAGAGTTTGACTGGTGCGGCGTCAACACAATTTGGGCGCTCAAGAAGAACGGCATTCAAGAAGCAATAATGGTTAACTACAACCCAGAAACAGTCTCCACAGACTACGACGTTTCAGATAAACTGTACTTTGAAGAACTCACAAACGAACGCATCTTGGACATTTATGAGAAAGAGAACCCGCTTGGCGTCATCACCAGTGTCGGCGGTCAAATTCCAAACAATTTAGCAATGGGCCTCTCTAATGCTGGAGTAAAACTGCTGGGTACTTCTGCTGAAAACGTGGATTTGGCTGAGGACCGCTCAAAATTCAGCGCGCTTCTAGACCAACTCCAAATTTCTCAGCCAAGCTGGAGTAAACTTCTATCAATTAGCGAGGCAAAACGGTTTGCAGAGAAAATCGGTTATCCAGTTATTGTGCGACCCAGCTACGTGCTGTCTGGTTCAGCGATGCGTGTAGCTTACAATGAGGAGTCACTGGAGAATTTTCTCAAGTTAGCGGCGAAGGTTTCACGTGATCACCCGGTAGTTATTAGCAAATTCATAAATCGTGCTAAAGAAGTTGAGGTAGACGGCGTTTCTGACGGCGAAACTGTTTTAATTGGCGCTATAATGGAGCATGTTGAAAACGCTGGCGTCCACAGCGGCGACGCAACCATGACCATCCCGCCTCAAGCATTAAAGGTTGAGGTTCAGAAGAAAATTGAGGATTGCACACTAAGAATAGTTAAAGCTCTCAAAATTCACGGACCTTACAATATCCAATACCTTGTTAAAGATGACGTAGTTAATGTCATTGAATGCAATTTGCGGGCATCACGTTCAATGCCGTTTGTCAGCAAAACACGCGGAATAAACCTCATTGACCTCGCCACTTTGGCCATGCTAGGCAAAAAAATTGACGGCATTAAACTGTCACCAATGACTGTTGCACCTCACGTTGGTGTTAAGGTGCCACAGTTCAGCTTTATGCGCTTAAGCGGTGCTGACCCAGTTCTCGGAGTTGAAATGCTCAGCACTGGTGAGGTGGCATGTTTAGGCGAAAACTTCTCAGACGCCTTCTTCAAGGCATTGCAGTCTGCAGAATTCAACATTCCACCAAATGACGGTGCAGTATTCATAAGTGTTGGTGGCGATGAAGAACGTAAAAAACGGGTTGTGCCGATAGCTAAAGCTTTTGCTGATATGGGCGTCAAAATCTACGCAACTGCACACACCGCTAAAGTGCTCAACGAAGCGGGCGTTAATGCTACTATGCTCCATAAGGTTAAGGAAGCTGAAGCTAACCCTAACATTTTGGATTATTTGCAAGAACGCAAAATCGACTTAGTGATTAACGTGCCCATAGCTAATAGGCAGAATAGTTTCTCAGACATTTTAACTGACGGCTACATCATCCGGCGCAAAGCAGTAGAATTTAACGTGCCAGTGATTACGAACTTGCAGTTGGCAGCTGCGTTGGTGGAAGTGTTAAAGCAGAGGGGCCAAAATGGCACCTCAATCCGTTCATTAAACGAATACATGGATGACTTGCCCTGGAAACTCTGGTAAACCAATGAATAGTTGCGCAAAAAATATTAACGTGCGATACCTTTTCGATTGGCATTAAGGTAAGGCTAATTGTCCAAACCGACTAAAACTCGCAGCGTAGAAGAGATTAACGAGAAAATCTGCAAAGGCAATGTTCAAGTTTTAACCGCTGAAGAAATGAAAAAACTAGTTGAAAGCAGCGGCGTCGAAGTTGCCTTTAAAGAGGTTGATGTGGTTACAACAGGAACTTTTGGCGCTATGTGTTCATCAGGCGCCGTTATTAACCTTGGGCACTCAGACCCGCCGATTAAAATTGAGCACGCATGGATTAACGATGTTGAAGTTTGCCATCCTGGCGCAGCGGTAGACCTGTTTATTGGAGCAACTAACATGTCAGAAAAGCACCCCTTCGAATATGGCGGCGGACACGTAATCCAAGACCTTGTAGCAGGCAAAGAGGTTGAACTCCGCGCCACAGCTTACGGGACTGACTGTTACCCAAGAACTCAGCTTAAAACAAACATAACAAAGGACGATTTAAACCAGTTTTACCTCCTGAACTTCCGCAACTGCTACCAACGCTACAACTGCGCAGTTAACACAAGCGACGAAACCATTTACACTTACATGAGCAAACTCTTGCCCAGACTGCGAAACGCCACGTTTTCTGGGGCAGGCGAATTAAACCCGCTCATGAACGACCCAGATTACGAAACAATTGGCATGGGCACAAGGATTTTCCTTGGCGGAGCGCAGGGCTACGTTATTGGTGAGGGAACGCAGCATAGCCCCAAAAACCTAAACGGCACCTTGATGGTGAAAGGGGATGCCAAGAAGATGTCACCTGAATTCTTGCAGGGCGCTTCCTTCACGCGGTATGGCACTTCAATGTATGTTGGTTTAGGCGTTCCCATTCCGATCTTGAATGAAGGCTTAGCGAAGAAGACAGCGATTCGTGACAGCGAAATCATGACAGACGTGGTCGATTACAGCGTACCGCGTAGAGACCGCCCGAAGCTAAGGCAAGTGAGCTATAAAGAGCTAAAGTCTGGCTCAATAATGATTAATGATAAGAAAGTCAGGGTCAGCTCCTTGTCTAGCCTAAAGATGGCTAAGAAAGTCTCACAGACACTGAAGTCTTGGATTGAGGAAGGCACGTTTTTCTTAACTTCGCCTGTTGAGCGGTTGCCCACTGACAGCGTGTTTAAGCCTATGAGGCAGACTCAGGAAATCCCATTCGTCGTCAGCGTTATGCATCCAGCGGTCACATGTACCGAGAACGAGGAGATACGTGCTATTGCCGAGCGGATTGTTACTAAATCGGTTAACCACATCGTTGTTGTTGATGGCGCTGGGAAGCTGCGGGGAATAGTTACTTCGTGGGATATCACTCGAGCTATGGCTGAAGGCAAAAAAGCGTTAGCCGATATAGAAACGCATAACGTGGTGACTGCCAAACCTGATGAACCGTTGGAGATTGCTTCTAAACGGATGGCTCAGCATAATATTTCAGCGCTGCCTGTGATTGATATAGACAAGAAAGTGCTGGGCATAGTTACCTCTGAAGATGTGTCTAAACTGTTAGGACGGTAAAACGCATGGTGAGACTTCTCTTAAGGTTCTCTGAAGAACAAGTACCTCAACCAATAACTAGCCAAGTAATTCTCGAGTACAAAGTGCCAATCGCCATTTTAGTAGCCCACATAAACTCGAAGGGCGGCGAAATACTTGCTGAAGTTCCAGATGAGGCACAAGAAAAAATAATAAATGCCTTCCGAAAAAGAGGCGTTAGTGTTACTGTACCAAAACTTATCGAAGTTGATGCAGAGAAATGTTTTAGTTGCGGCTCCTGTGTGGCTCTTTGCCCTGTGGAAGCCATAAGCATAGATAAAGATTTATCAGTAGAGTTCGATAAGGAAAAATGCGTTGGCAGCACCTGCAGCATCTGCGTAGACGCGTGCCCAGCCAGAGCAATAAAATCAGTTAAACAAACTAACTCTGAGCAACCAGCGAATAACAGGAAAAAATAAAAGTTGACCAGAAACCTGTTCAAAGAAAACTTCACCCTAAAAGAAACACAATGCACAATAATTTCAGATAAACAGCAAGCCATCCACGCAGCCATAGAATCAATCAAACGCAACAGGCAAGAACTCGAAATTTACATCAGAGCAAACCCCAAATTCTTGTACACGCTAAAACCAATCCCTGCACCAGAAAAACCTCTTGTGGCTAAACTGATGGCTTTAGCTGCAGAAAAAGCAGGCGTTGGACCCATGGCAGCCGTCGCTGGAGTCATAGCGGACTTAGCAGTAAACGACATGACCCGTGAAGGCTGTGAAGTAGCTGTTGTGGAAGACGGCGGAGAAATCTCAGCAATATCAAACACGCCCGTTGACGTGGCAGTTGCCGCTGGAGACGAGCCCCTATCAAAACGGTTCGGCTTTCGGCTAACAGAATTCCCAATCGGCATCGCCACCAGTTCAGGACGATTTAGCCACGCGTTAAGTTTTGGTGATGCGGAGGCAGCAACGGTTTTCTGCAAAAACGCCTCCTTAGCCGATGCAGTAGCCACAGCAGTAGGCAACGTTGTTAAAGGCGAAAACGCAGAAGCCGCGATTAAAGCGGGAATCGGCAAAGGATTATCGATTGAAGGTGTGGAAGGCGTACTCATAATCTATAAAGGTCAAGTGGGTACTGCAGGCAAAATCCCACAAATAATCAAAGTGGAACCATAAAAATAAGCAAAATACAGCTTACCAAAAAATACCTGCACTGGGAGGAATAACATAATAGTCAATAATTTTAATAAGCGATGCCATAAGTGTACCATATTAAGTGAGGTTTTCTTTGTCATCTCTGAAGGAGGTTTAAGGGTGGAGTCTGCTGAAAAAATAAGAGAGGCGCTGGGTATAGAAATGGAAGCAGTTGGAGTGAAATACACCGATGAGTCCCCTATAGCCAAGCTGGCTGAGGGCCAATATACCGTGTGTGATGGCATTCTAGAGGCTGCTGGCGGCAAAGTGATAATGCTCTCCAAGGAGACCTGCTCTTGCCCCGGAGGAAAGAGCATTATTGGGCTTACTGAAAGAAGAGAAGTACCGCTTAAGCTGCTTGTTGAAGGGGAGAAGCTGTGGTGCGATGTTAAGACGGCGACGAGGTCGTTCATTGAATCGGAGAAGATTGCTAAACCACCTCTCGGTATTGCCAGCAAGGTCTATCTATATCCAGTTAGCAAAAACATTTTCATGCCTGATTTAATCATCTTCCTTGTAAATGCAGAACAGGTATCAAGACTTATTACGCTGGCTCAGTTCTGGGATGGCAAGACCCCGTCATTTGAGATGAAGGGATCGCTTTGCTGGAGCAGCATAACCTACCCGGTTGTGTCAGGTAACTTCAACGTTACTGCCGGTGATATAAGCGCAAGGAGGATGGTGAGATGGGACAAGAATATAATGTTCGCCTCAGTTCCGATAGAGAAAATACAGGGAATTGCCGATGCCATAGATAAAAGCACGGCTGGAACAGCTAAGCCATCTAGCCAGTTCATCAAAATGACCGAAAGGATGATGCCAGCGAAAAAATAACGTAGGACACGTGAAATTGGAGCCCAAGGTCTAATTGCTTTGGTTACACAAAATAGTGAATTCATAGTCTCTCTATCGGCTGATGATCTTTGCAAACACAGATTTTTTATATTGGGGCTTCCAGCTTCTATTGAAGGTCAGGATACACGCCTTTAGGGTCTCCGAGGTAGCGAGTTTTTTAGCCGTACAGATAGCTGGTCTCCTTTGACGAGGAAACTTAAGATACATCGGAAACCTGTGGGGCTATGTTTTCGTTGCCTTTGAAGACTTGTTCAGAAGAGCTCAGAGTTTCCTCAACCAGAGTGTAGAGTTCATCCAGAAGCGAAGCCAACTTTTCGCCTTTAGCAGTCAGGAAATAGGTTTTAGGCATTTTTCTCGTGAACACTAGCTTCTTTCCCTTCAGTCCTCTCAGGTACTTGTAGGTTGTCCTCGTGGTAAATCCTGTTTTTTCGGCGAGTTTCTGGGCAGAAATTCCGTTGTCAGGTATGTCGCTGTAAACCTTGCTCTCGGTGGAGGAAACCGTTTCCTTTGCAGGGTCGCGTTTTGATCTGAAGAAGAATATGTAATCTCTTTCTTTGGGTGTTTCTACGAGGTTCACCGCTTTCAGTCTCCTTAGGATTCGCGAGACGATCTTTTGGGAGACAAGCCCGTTTATGTCTTCAAAGGTTTTGGGTCCGCTGAGCAATGCTTTGAGTACAGTTTCTTCGTAGCACTCGGAATGAGCCGGCAGAAAGTTCACTATGTTAGCTGAACCTTCGATCAATTCTGTGAGTCTGCCACCGAACGTTGTCGCGTAGTACCGGTCTTGAGCCTCGACGGCAAGCCCAACTTCTAGCAATGGATGCAAGTACTCTTCAACTATGGTGTCTTGACTGTGTGAGTGGCCCATCTTTCTGAGGTCTTGTTGAATCTTGCGCACTGTATAGTGGCCTTTAGCAATCGTCATAAGAATGTGCAGGCGCGTGTCGTTTTTCAGTACGTTCATCAGGTCTTTCATGAAGTCTGGGTTTTCCATGGTCTTGTGGAGTCTTCTAAGCTCGTTCTTCAACTTCCAGGTTTTGCAGCGTGAGATGCATTCAAGCGGAGTTAGTGGGGTGCACTTCTGGCATTTCTCATCTAAGATTCTGAGCATTACTGCGAAATCACGATTTTTTTCCACGCTTCCAGCAGTTGCCAGTACGTTTTGAGCCTTCATATGGCTTTTACCTTTTCGGCGACGAGAAATAGTGTACATTTGCTACAATTCCTCTGAGCAGAGATTTTTTAGGAAAAGATAGGATGTTTTAGCTACTGAGTTAATTGTTGAAGAGCAGCACCGCATTTGCTTGTGTGCCCGTTGCGTTGGTTGTTTCATCCCCCATCATGGTGTTGATGAGGTTTGCGCTGCTGAACGGGAATCTTTCTAATACGTTGAGTGCTGCGTTCTGTCCTCGGCTTAGTGCGTGCAATATGAAATTGTTCGGTAATATACCGTAGCATTCATGAGAATATAATGTTGTCCTATTAGAAAAATTGCATTTCGCATCCTATTGCTGCCCATTATTAGTTTTGACATTTTATTCTGGGAGTTTGCGAACGCGAACATGACGGCGCCAACGCCAAGAACAACACTGCAACTACAGTAGCTATGCCAAAATCCTTCTTCTTCACATCACCCGCAAAAACTGTAAACACACGCTTATTAAACGGTTTTTCAAAATTATACCCAACTCCGTTCCTAATCTAATTTTGCGCTGCGTTCAGATTAGAAAGTGATAATTACTGTGGAAAACCAAGAGTAGAATGCCTCAAATGTGGGAGAAACAATGGTCATCATGAAAGTCGGAGACAGCATAATGGGCTGTTTTGGATTAAAGATGGGCGGTTCCAAAGCATCAGATACATACCGCGAAAAAGCAAACTCTAATCAAAAATCCATTTTTATAATGGCATGGTCGCGCGCTGCCTTGTCCCTTTATTATTTGAAAAATGTTGAGGAGACTGTTTTGTCTGGTCTTTTGGTGTTTTCTGCTGCTTCTCTGTTCAGTGTGCGCAGTGTACATACTTATTTTAGCACTTAAGTGACCAGGCAAAACACCCTTAAATTTGATAGAAAGAAATTCAAGAACCCGATAGGTATCCCCATGCTTCCCGACTTCGCCCGTAAACTTGGCTATTACCTCATGATCTACGTTGACGCCCATTAATTCTAATTCTCAGTGAGAAACATATACATGAATATCATGCTCAAAACAAAAGCAATAATTCCCAGTCCGATAAACGTGAAAAACGGTACATAATTAAGGAACAAGCTGTCTAACCGAACGTGATCGATGACTATTCTTGCAACAATATACAACCAAAAAAGAAAAGTGTATAACCAGAGTGTAGCGAACAACGCTTTCTTTTTCCTAATAATCTAACCTCCAACATTAGCAATCGTAGACAAGACCTACTTTGCATTCATCCACATTAAAGAACATTCCCCAATTTTTATCCTCATCGAAGCTGATCAGGTTGCCAGATGGCAAGCTCCCCGATCAATCTTGGTAACTTGCTTGTGTCAGCAGACGCTGCTTAACTCCTAAGCTTGGACTAAACTCATTTGATACGAAACCCCTCTTCTCAAAATAAGCTTTTCAATTTCGGGATAAACCAGCGCGCCTTTAAAACGAGAAAACCCTTAGTCATCATGAAAACTCTTAAATTATACAATTCCTAAGTGAACTGCAAGGTCTCTTTCATGTCATCAAACACTAAAGCGCTTGAAATCCAAAGCTATGACGA
The DNA here is from genome assembly GCA_050010515.1 of Bathyarchaeia archaeon. Taxonomy (GTDB): domain Archaea; phylum Thermoproteota; class Bathyarchaeia; order Bathyarchaeales; family Bathycorpusculaceae; genus Bathycorpusculum. Next base: position 1,025 of record JBEKKX010000004.1, on the reverse strand, counting down.
TAAAGAAAAAATCTTTCTTGTAAAATCGCCCAGCGGAAACGTCGTGAAGGTTCAAGATACCTTTGCAGAAATGTTCCCGCTTTGGGTAGGAAGAGTTTTAATTACCGCTCAAAACGAAAAATGGGCACAAATCGCGGCAAGTTTAACTACGGGTTTTGCCACAAGCGTAATTGAAGCGACTGCGGAAGCAGCAATCGAACGAACTGTTCCAGCAGACCAGACACCTGACAAACGACCTGGAATACTTATTCAAATTTATAATCGTGACCGCTTTGAACTCAAGCACCAGCTCATGCAGCGTATTGGCCAATGCACCCTGACTTGTCCTACAACCGCAGCTTTCAACGGGTTAGTTGGCAAACGAACATTAGATGTTGGCAACAGCCTACGATACTTCGGCGATGGTTTCCAGAAAAAAGCCATGGTTGGAGGAAGAAAATGTTGGAAAATCCCCGTTATGGAAGGCAACTTCATCGTTGAAAACGGTTTTGGCGCTATGGAAGCAGTTGCAGGCGGCAACTTTATGATTTTCGCAGAAACCCAGCAAGCGGGCCTCGCCGCTGCTGAAGCAGCAGCAGACGCAATCCGCGCAAATGCTCCTGACGTAATCATGCAGTTTCCAGGTGGAGTTTGTCGTGCAGGAAGCAAAGCTGGTTCACTTAAATACAAACTGAAGGCTTCAACTAACCATCCTTACTGCCCAACCTTGCGTGATCTTGTGCCTGATACCGTTGTTCCAGAAGGCGTGACTTGTGTTTATGAAATTGTTATGAACGGCTTGTCATTGGACGCTGTCAAAAAGGGCATGAAAGAGGGTGTAACCGCTGCAATCGGCGTGCCTGGCGTTGTTAAGATTTCGTCGGGTAACTATGGTGGGAAGCTGGGTCCTTTCAAGGCTTTCCTTAGAGACGCTATAGGTGCACCAGCTCCAGAGCCAGTGCAGACACCGCCAGCTAAGCCAAAAGCCTAAATCTTCCTTTTTTAAGTCGGAACTTTTATTTGATTCCTTTTAACGTTAGTTATCC
>JBEKKX010000003.1:0-100901 GCA_050010515.1 Bathyarchaeia archaeon | reverse complement strand
GGAGCATTGGAGCTTCATACGCTACTACAATTACGTAAGGCCTCATGAAGGAATAGACTATTTAACTCCAGCGGAAATATACCTCAAAGAGAAAGTGTAAGGCTATTTCTAGATAGAACACTGGCATTTTATAGTCGAAAGCTTCTTAAATAAGAAGTGTGGATAAGACTGTGCCTTAAAAGGGTGAGGCTAATATGTCTAAACCATTCTATGTAAAATATGAAGTACCGAAAGAAATCGTAGATGCAGCCTATGAAGCCCTAACGATTGCTTCTAAATCAGGAGTAGTTAGGAAAGGAACAAACGAGGCAACAAAAGCTGTTGAGCGATCTCAAGCAAAACTTGTCGTAATAGCTGAAGATGTTGATCCGCCAGAAGTGGTGGCGCATTTACCGCTCCTCTGCGAAGAAAGAAAAATCCCCTACGTGTTCGTTCCAAATAAAGAAAAAATAGGCAACGCAATAGGCATAGACGTTCCATGCGCAGCAGCATGTATTCTCAAGGAAGGAGAAGCCGTAGGATTAATCAAAGAAATCGTTACTCGGATTGACCAGGTTAAACGAGGATCTCAGTAATGAGTAAAGAAGCAGCGGAAGAGCTTATTCCATCAGAAGTTATCCAAGTCATAGGCCGTACAGGTGTCACTGGCGAAATTACACAGGTTCGAGTGCGCATCATGGAAGGAAAAGATAAAGGCAGAATCATAACACGCAACGTTAAAGGACCAGTCCGCATTCAAGATATTCTGATGCTGCGGGAAACAGAAAGAGAAGCAAAGAAAATTACAAGATAAACTATTGAGGAGAAATTGTCATGCCAAAATCAAGAAAATGTTCGTTCTGCGGTGCTGATTTTCCAGCTGGTACAGGCATGATGTTCGTTAAAAACGACGGATCAATTTTATGGTATGATTCTGGCAAATGCAAAAAAAGCTCACTGCAATTCAAACGAGATGCACGTAAACTAAAGTGGACCAAGTACTTCGGTAAAGAAGAGAAAGGCAAAGGTTAAAACCACAAGTCCTTTTCAGTTCCAACCCATTTTTTCATATTTTATTAATTTCGTTATCCGCTTTTTTACTGAAAGCTTATCTTTCGGCCGTTTTAATCTAAAATTTAGGTGCTCAACTTGCCCCTTTTCCGTACAAAGAAAGAAGTATTCGAATGGTTAACCTCAAGCAAAAAAGCTATTGAGATCAGAAAGGGCAATCCACACCGCGGCGAGGTTGCTGTTTATCTATCAGGGCGGAAGGTTCTGCGAATGAGGATTATTAAGAGGGAAACGGGAAGACTTAGCGAAGTTGTGCGGTCAGATAATTACAGGCTGGTTATTCCTTCTGCTGTGGTTATTGATGATGCTCTTGCTTATCTGCGAGGGCTTTACGATGGTTATGATGGCGTTTTTACCGCTTATTATATTGCGCCGTTAGAGAGTTAAGCATTTTTTAGCCATTTTACGTTTACGATTATGTTAAAATAAGTGATTAAATTAGAATTATCATGACGACATATTTCCGTTTTTAGTAGAAAAAATAAGGAAAACGTAACGCTTAAATATGCTGCTAATGATTTGTTCATCACCTATAATGAGGAATTAAAAATGGTAAAATTAAGTGGCTGTTACACTGCGCTAATAACCCCCATGACTCGTGATCGCCAAGTCGATTACGAAGGCTTACGTCAACTGGTAGATTTCCAAATAAAAGAAGGTGTAAAAGGTATACTCGCCGTCGGCACAACCGGCGAAAGCCCCACCTTAGACTGGAATGAACACAACAAGGTAATCGAAAAAATCCACGAATGCGCAGGTACAAAAGTCTTAACTATAGCTGGAACAGGAAGCAACTCAACGCAGGAAGCCATCGAGGGCACAGAACACGCCCAGCACTTAGGCATAAAATGCGTTCTGCTCGTAGACCCATACTATAACGGGCCAAGCTCACTGGAAATACGCAGGGAATACATTGAACCAATCGCAAAGCAGTTCCCTGAAGTCCAAGTAATCCCATACATTATTCCAGGCAGGACAGGAACCCAGCTTTACCCACAGGACCTAGCAGTTCTCCACCAACAATACCCAAACGTCCGCTGCGTAAAGGAAGCCACTGGAGATTTGAAAAACATGGAGCTAACGCGCAAACTTTGCGGCGAAGACTTCGACATCCTCTCAGGAGACGACGACAAAACATTAGCAATGATGACTTCACCCGATATTAATGCAAGCGGCGTAATCTCAGTCACAACAAACGTTACACCTCGCGCAGTAGCTGACATGACACACTACATTCTTGACGGTAACCAAGAAGAAGCCACCAGAATCGCCCAAGCACTGCAACCGCTCTTCAGCATAGTCACCGTGAAAACACAAGAGCAAACACCTTACGGCACAGTAGCATGCAAAGCCCGAAATCCCTTAGCTTACAAGACGTTAATGAACGTGTTAGGCATGCCGTCTGGTCCATGCAGGCAACCTCTGGGCAAAATGACCCGCAACGGCTTAGAAGTAGTCCTCACAAACGCCAGAAAAGTGTACGAGAATAACCCTGAAATTCTTCAGCCCCTAGCAGACTACTTCAACGTAGACTTGAAAGAGAGGTTATATAATGAAAGGTACCTAGAGGGGCTCTTCTATGCTTAAAATATGCGTAGCAGGCGCCGCAGGCAGAATGGGCAACGCTATCATCAATGAAGCTGCCTCAAAAGGGCATCAAATAGTTGGTGCAATCGAGGCTCCAAATAATCCTTGCATAAGCAAAACCTTGCGAGAACTTGGCATAACCAATTCCGATACAAAAATTCTGGGTTCCGACAGAATAAGTGAAGCATTACGTGACGCTGATGTTTACGTTAGTTTCACAATGCCCGCTGCTGAAGTGATTAACATACCCATCGTTGCTAACCTTGGAAAACGCATAATCCTTGGCACTACAGGTTTCACTCCAGAGCAAAACGGCCAAGTAGTAAACGCCATGTCAGGCAAAGTTCCAGCAGTGTTTTCACCGAATTATTCCGTTGGAGTTAACATACTGTTCAAGCTGGCAGAAGCATTGCAAGCGTTTCCGAAGGAATACGACTTTAGCATAAACGAAATCCATCATACTGGCAAAAAGGATGCGCCAAGCGGTACTGCTAAGAAGCTGGGTGAAATTGTCGCTAATACCCGCGGTTATACAACAGTCGTTTATGGAAGAGAAGGCATAAGCCCACGGCAGCTTGGCGAACTTGAAATCACAGCTTTAAGAGCAGGAGGCGTCCCAGGAATCCATGACTTAATCGTAGCAGGACCATACGAGATGCTGCGCATAGAGCACACTGCTTTCTCACGTAACGTTTTTGCTCAAGGCGCAGTTTACGCAGCAGAATGGTTAAACAAGCAGAATCAGCCTAAAGTCTTCAGCATGGCCGACGTTCTTGGCTTATCTTAGCGGTGAAGCATGTTGGCTATCAGGGTTGTTATCAAGTTCGGAGGCGCTGACCTATCGTCAGGTGAGAAAATCCAACAAGCAGCGCGGCTTATAGCAGAAGCGCCTTTCAAAGAAATTGTTGTTGTAGTTTCAGCTATGAGCAAAATGACTGATAGCCTAATCCAAACGGTTTCTCAAATAGGCGTTCCCGACGCTGAGTGGGCAGAGATAATATCTATAGGTGAACGAACAAGTGCCCGAATCTTTTGCGCAGCACTAAGAGCTCAAGGCTTAAACGCTAAACTATTCGACCCAGCATACGAGAACTGGCCCATCATAACCGACTCAAACTTTCTCCACGCTAAACCCATTTTGGAAAAAACTGCATCTTTAACCGAGCAATTCGTCAAACCCCTACTAGGTACTGTTATCCCTGTTGTGTGTGGTTTCCTTGGAAAGGACTCGCAGGGTAGAGTCACTACTCTGGGAAGAGGCGGAAGCGATACAACAGCGCTATTACTAGCCAACTGTATATCCGCAGACGAAATCATCCTGGTGAAGGAGACAAGCGGAGTACTCTCAGCAGACCCAAAAGTAGTTTCAGACGCAAGACTACTCAATAAGTTGGAAATTCACGAAATGTTTGATTTGGCACAAGGCGGGGCAAAAATCGTCAAGGCTGAAGCCCTCAAATATAAACTACCAAATCAAGCCCTCAGAATAGTAGACTTTGCCTCAGGCAACCTTGCTTGTGGCGGCACAGAAATCACAGGATCTTTCAACCAGAATTCGGCTGAAATCTTAACACAAGAAGGTTTGATTGCCATAAGCGTAGTTTGCAACGTTAACGCAGAAAATATCAGAGACATTTTCTCAGTGCTTAGCAAAAAACCAGTTTACGGTGTCAGCTCTGGAAGAAAATCAGTAACAATCTTCACCGCAGACAGCGGCGTCACTCAAGTCCTAAACAAACTTCATGGCATAAAAGGCTCCAAGGCGATAACTCATAGGGAAAACGTTGCCATGGTCCAAATTAGCAATCCTATCTTCATTGATTCACCTGGTGGCATAGCAAAGATCTCCACTGCTTTAAGCCAAGCTGGAATTAATATCATTGAGGTTACAACGAGTAAGGCAACCATTAACGTTTTTATCGAGGAAAGCCAAATCAAAAGAGCAAAGGAAGCAATAGAAAATGTCGTCTAAGCGTAAAGTAGCCATATTAGGCGCAACCGGAGCCGTTGGACAACGGTACATTCAACTCTTACAGGGGCACCCATGGTTCCAAATTGAGGTGCTTGCTGCTTCAGAGCGGTCAGCAGGCAAAAAATATGGGGATGCTTGCAACTGGGTTATGGAGTCAAACTTGCCTAAAGAGATCGCTGAAATGCCCGTAGCAAACGCTGATGTTGAGTCAGTGGAGAAGTCAGGCGACGTGGACTTGGTGTTTTCGTCTCTTCCAGGAGACTTGGCAGGTCCAGTTGAAGCCGAATTTGCAGCGCTTTATCCGGTTTTCAGCAAGGCAAGCGCGCACCGCATGGAAAAAGATGTTCCTTTAATCATTCCAGAGATTAACCCTGATCATACAGATTTAATTAAGATTCAACAGAAGTCACGAGGCTGGAAAGGCTTCATAACGACGGATCCTAACTGTAGCACCATCCAACTTGCAATTACGCTAAAGCCTTTGATGAAATTTGGCTTAAAACAAATTATTGTCTCCACCATGCAGGCGCTTAGCGGAGCAGGATACCCGGGTGTTGCATCATTAGACATAATCGATAATGTGGTTCCCTTTATCTCAGGCGAAGAAGAGAAAATGGAAGCGGAAACCCTAAAGATACTTGGCACCTTCAACGGCAAAGCTGTCCAGAACGCTGATTTCAAGCTTAGCGCAAGCTGCAACCGAGTCCACGTAAAGGATGGACATTTAGAATCAGTCTTCATCAAGCTCGCAGAGGACCCCTCGATAGAAGAAATAGAAGCTGCCTTTGCCAACTTTAGCGGCGAACCGCAAAAGCTCAAATTGCCCTCTGCTCCAGAAAATCCAATCGTGGTTCGACATGAGAAAAACAGGCCTCAGCCACGCTTCGACCGAGATACAGGCTGCGGCATGAGCGTTGTAGTTGGCAGAATCCGCAAGGACCCAATTATGACTTTCAAGTACATGTGTCTTGGACACAATACCGTTCGGGGTGGTGCAGGCGCAGGCATTCTAAGCGCTGAGCTCTTTGTAGCTAAAGGTTTAGCTTAACTACCGCTCAAACAATAACACCTTGAGTCTGGTGTAAACAAGATGGTTAAAAGAAAACTTCGGGAACCCTTAGAAAACCGAAAAGGCAACTTGTTCTTCGATGGCTTTTCAGTTAAAGAGTTAGCTGAAAAATACGATACACCCTTGTACGTCGTAAGCGAGAAACGCATCAGAGATAATTATAACCGACTTCATGACGCTTTAATCCGCAATTACAAGTACGTACGGGTCTATTATGCTGCAAAAGCCAACTCCAACCTTACAGTGCTAAAAATTCTCCAGTCACAAGGAGCATACTTAGACACTGTCAGCCCCGGCGAAGTGTTCATGGGCTTACTCAGCGGATACACACAAGACCGCATAATGTTCACCGGAACCAGCGTAAGAAATGACGAGTTAAAAGTTCTAGTAGACGCCAACATTACGGTAAACGTGGATTCTCAATCAGAGCTAGATAGGCTGCTAAAGATTGCTGTGCCGCCGACATTGTCGGTTCGTGTTAACCCAGAAATCGGCGCAGGCCATCACAGTCACTGTATAACTGCTGGTCCAGACTCAAAGTTCGGTTTAACGGAAGAAGACGCTCTAAAGGCTTATGCGACTGCTAAGAAGGCAAGGGTCGAACGATTTGGCATTCATATGCACATTGGCTCGGGCATTCTTGACGTAGAACCTTACGTTTTGGCGGTTGAGAAACTGTTGAGTATAGCTAAGCGGGTTCATGATGAGGTAGGCATCGAGTTTGAATTCATCGATATCGGCGGCGGTTTTGGTGTTCCTTACAAGCCAGAGGACCAAGAGTTCGATTTGGCAGCGTTCGTCTCGAAAGTGGTGGCGCCGTTCAAGGGTAAGGTTGCTGAATATGGTCTCGGTAAACCGTTTTTGTGCGTTGAACCAGGCAGATATTTAGTGTGCGACGCAAGCATCCTTCTAACAACCGTTAACACTGTCAAAGTTACGCCTACAAAAAAATTCGTCGGTGTCGATGCAGGCTTCAACACGCTGGTACGGCCAACGATGTATGGTTCCTACCATCCAATACTAGTCGCAAACAAGCTTTCAGCGGTGGATAAGGAAACTTATGATGTGGTAGGTCCAATCTGCGAGTCAGGGGACGCCTTAGCCAAAGACCGAGCGTTGCCGCTGGTTAATGAAGGTGATTTACTGGCGGTTTTGAACGCTGGAGCATACGGCTTTAGCATGAGTTCACAATACAACGCAAGGCCGCGAGCTGCAGAAGTCATGATTAGGCAAGGCAAGCCCGTGATGATTAGGGAACGAGAGCAACTTGATAATTTAACGTCGAGTCAGCGGATGGCAGAGTGTCCTTGATGCGTTTCTGGAAGATGCATGGTTTAGGCAACGACTACATAGTGATCGACAACAGAGAAGAGAAAATTAGCGGTAAGCAAGCTGCAGAATTAGCTAAGAGGCTTTGTGAGCGGCACCTTTCAGTTGGAGCAGATGGTCTTTTGCTGGTTTCTAACTCTAAAGTGGGTGATGTTAAGATGCGGATTTACAACGCTGACGGTAGCGAAGCAGAAATGTGCGGCAACGGGATAAGGTGCTTTGCCAAGTACTGCTATGAAAATGGCGTTGTTAAGAAGAACGAGTTTTCGGTTGAGACTCTGTCTGGAATAAAGAATGTCTGGTTAACTCTGCAACAGGGGGAAGTTAGCGCTGTCAAGGTGGACATGGGCTCGCCAAACTGGGAAAGAAGCTCCCTTCCCATGGTCGGACAAGGCACATGCATCAATGAGAACTTAGACGTTGACGGTGAGGTCTACAAGGTAACTTGCCTTTCAATGGGCAATCCGCACTGCTTAATATTCGTTGACAAAGTAGACGATTTCCCAGTTGAACAAATCGGTCGAAAAATTGGGAACCATAAGGCTTTTCCGAAAAGAACCAATGTCGGCTTCGTTCAAGTCCTAAACCCCTACGAGTTGAAGCTTCGTGTTTGGGAAAGGGGCTGCGGCGAAACCTTAGCGTGCGGTACAGGAAGCTGCGCTGCTGTGGCTGCTGCAAACAAGCTTGGAAAAGTAGACAGCAAAGTTACTGTTCACGTGCTGGGCGGTGATTTGCAGGTTGAAGTGGCTAAAAGCTTGTTTTTGAGCGGGGCAGCTGAAAAAGTTTTTGAGGGCACGCTATTCAAAGAGGTATAAACATGACGTTTGAATATGCTGATAGAATAAAACGGTTACCACCTTATCTGTTTGCTGAAATTGAAAAAATTATTAAGGAAAAAAAATCGCAAGGCATAGATTTAATTTCACTGAGCATAGGTGATCCAGACCTTCCGCCCCCAAGATTTGTCATTGAAGCGCTCAAGGAAGAAGTCGCGAACCCGAAGAATCACAATTACTCTTTCAGCCAAGGCGAACCCGACTTCCGAGACGCAGTTGCAGGCTGGTACAAGAAACGATTCAACGTTGACCTGCAGCAAGACCAAGTGGTTGCGCTTTTAGGCTCCAAGGAAGGCATAGCAAACATTGCTCGAGCCTTCATAAACCCAGGCGACCGAGTGTTAGTTCCTGACCCGGCTTACCCAGTCTACGCTAACGGTAGCACAATCCTCTGCGATGGCACAGCGGTGCCGTTGCCGTTGCTTGAGGAAAACGGCTTCACGCCAGATTTTGAAGCGGTAAACGTCAAGAATGCGAAGATGATGTTTCTCAATTACCCCAACAACCCAACGGCAGCCACCGTTGACAAGGGATTCCTTAAAAAAGCAGTAGACTTCGCTAAAGACAACCACATCATCCTCTGCTACGACAACGCCTACTCAGAAGTCACCTACGATGGCTACTGCGCACCCAGCATACTGGAGGTTGATGGCGCCATAGACGTCGCCATCGAATTTCACTCGCTATCAAAAACTTTCAGCATGACAGGCGACCGCATTGCCTTCGCCGTTGGAAACAAGCAACTCGTCTCTGGATTAACCAAGGTCAAGTCACAAATCGATTCCGGACCGCCAGTTTACATTCAAAAAGTAGCGGTCAAGGCCCTTCAAAGCTACAAGAACAATGAACCGCCGGATTTCTTGAAAAAAAACAACCAAGTTTACCGAGAGAGGCGCGACGTGCTCATTGAACGATTGTGCTCATTGGGCTTCAAATGCGACAAACCAAAAGCCACCTTCTACCTTTGGCTAAACTGCAACTCCGATTCGATGGAGTTCACGACCAGACTGCTGAATGTTGGTGTGGTTGTTACGCCAGGGGTTGGTTTTGGTGAATGCGGAGAAAATCATGTTCGATTTGCCCTGACTCAACAGAAAGAAAAGATAGAAGAAGCTTGTAACAGAATTGAAAGCGTTTTCAAGTAGCTCTTGAAACGCGCGCCAGCTTGTTGAGACCGTGTGAAAAGTCAAATTTGCTTCAAGAAATCTTGCTTTACATGTTTAGACTATGTCCAGACCCAGCTTTTTGCACATAAAACAAGCAATTTTCTGAAATCAACCCCGAGTTTTCACGCAGTCTCGGTTAGCTAGGGTTAATACTTATGTGTATTCATATATGCTTAGTTTATATGAATTAAGGCGCGTATATACGTAGGTTGAGGGACAGTATGGAACGAAGGGTTATGTCACTTGGCAGATCTTCTTTGGTAATTTCTCTTCCCAAAAATTGGATGCAGCTAAACGAATTGAATAAAGGTGATGTTGTCTCATTTGCTATTCAACGCGACCGCTCTTTGGTTATTTATCCTGGCGCGAAGAAAAAGACAGAGACAAAAGAGACAACGCTTCGCATTGACCCAAATGAAGACGAGTTGCAGATTACGATGAAGATAGTGGGCTGCTACCTAAACGGATACAGCGGAGTCACCCTTATCTCAGAAAAAGTTTTTTCTGTCCCGCAGATAAAGGCAATCCGCAAGACCGCGGGAATGTTATACATGAGAATTATGGAGTCTAACGCTAAGGGTGTTTTCGTTCAAACCTTAATGGACGAAACTAAGGCGGATCTAAAGCAAACTGTACAGAGGATGCATCTGATTTCTCAGTCAATCGGGGAGGATGCGATTAAATCGCTGAAAAACAAAGACATAGCATTGGCAAAAGCTGTTTTCTCTCTTGACGATGATGTGTACCATTTTGCCTATTTCCTTATCCGAGTGCTCCGCAATGCTGCCCAAGACTCCGTTTTGGCAAATGAGTTTCGTATCGACCCGTTGGAATGTATGGATTATCAGACCCTGGTTTACATGATGCGGGACGTGGCAGACAATTCAGCGGACGTAGCGCGGCACGTAATAATGCTAGACGGGATTCAACAGAGCATTCCGGAGAACGTGTTGGAGCTAATGTTCATTGCAGGAAATGAAGCTGTGAATTTATACGTGAAGGCGGTAGACACTTTCTTTTCGAAGGATGTCTCGAAATCAGTTGAGATACTTAGGCAACGTCAAGAAATAGCGAAGTTGGATCAGGAAATAGCCGCTAAAGCATTCGCAGAAAAACAAAAAAATGAGCAATTGGTTTGTGCAATCTGCTCCGTCAGAGACGACATAAAAAGAATTGCGGACTGTGCCGCAAACATAGCTGAGATCGCGATAAATCGCGCGTTTAGTGTATCTGCTTAGGATTTTTTGAGGGTGGATAGCTCAAAGTCAGCGTCAACTTGGCGGGGAATAGTTCTTTCTGCAACAGTTTTCGTGCAAGTGGCAGATCAATGTTGTAGTTGTATACTTCTTTTCCGTTGGATCGTGCGTCGCGTAGAATCTCTTTTTCAAGTTTGTGTTTTAGATCTCCAACTGTGAGTGCTCCGATTGTGAAGATTCCAGGCAGCATTTCTCGCATGTCATCTTTTAATTCTATTCCTTCGACTCCGAATGGTGGTACTGCGTTTATGTCAATTAGGACCTTCATGGTTTTGACTTCATTCAGCATTTCTTTGTCTATGATGCGAACGCCTCTTACTCCTGCGCATATCACTACATCGGCTTTCTTTATGATTTCAATTTTCGAAGCTGGGGTTGGAGCGAAGATGCCTTCGACTTGAACGCCGTGATCTTTGGCTAGAAGTTTAGCTATGCCTTCAGCGTGTTCTTTTCCGTCAACGCGTTTCGGATTAAGGCTGACAATCATTACATTACATCCAATTTTAGCCAAGAGAACCGCAGCTATTTGTCCTACAGCACCTGTGCCGAGGATAGCGACAGTTTTGGTTTTCAATTCGCCAAGCTTGCTTGTCTCAAGCGCATTTTCAGCTTTTGCTACCATTGCAGCGGCAGTTGTATATGCACCAGCAGGGTCCACGATTATACTTGCTTTGAATGGGGGAAACATCGAATCTTTCATGACTTCAAAGACTTGTTCGGCTCTTTCAGCGTTTTTCCCTCCGATCAGAAAGCACGTGTGCTTAACGGCCTTTGGTCCTCTGGAGAGTAAAGCATCTAGCACTATACTTTTGGCGTCTTCTGGAATGATGTTCTCGTAAGGAACGACAGCGTTGTATCCGGCATCGTAGGCCATGCATATGTCAAATGGACTCGCTTTAACGTCGGTGTCGAGGTAGAACAGCAGGTAAGGTGCGTTTTCAGCTGCTTTGCCGATAACGGGCTTAACCTGGATCTGCATTGATTGGAGCCAGTTTTCTATTTCCTGTGAAGAGGGAGTTTCAACCTGACTTGAGATTATCCTTTTGGAGAGTTTCGCGATTTCGACATTGGCGTTGACCGATTCTAGCATTTGCTTAATTCCCGTAACGTGTTCCGGGCTGCAAATGTACAGGCATGTTATCTCGTCTTTGTTCTTGATTTCTCTTGCGTGCTCCATAATACCCATGACGATCCAGCTTTCTCTTATTGAGAAATTGACTTCGCGTTCTTGTTCCTCTATTTCGGATTGTAAACTCTGTCCGTATGCAACGAGGTAGTCTCTCTCTGTGGAATCGCTGTTTTTTTGTTTGTTTAGGTTTTCTATGCTATTGATTATTTTGTCTCTCAATGCTGTTTTTTCGTCAAAAGCAGATTCAAGATAGGTTTTGGCGTCGCTGTCAATGTCAACGGGGAAGAAAGGAATGCTGCTTTTTTGGAACACGTTGGCTAAGATGTTATCTTCGAAGAATTCTTTTTGAGATCGATTGCCTAGCTCTTCCGTGACGAAGTCTATATTTACTTTGGCAACCAGATTCTCGACAAATTTGTAGAAGCCGATTGATGGTTTGAGAAGCGCTTGGAGAACATTTGGCTTTGCGGATGAAGATTTTTCGAAAAGCTGAAAAGGCTCATTGTATTCTTTCTCTTGTATCATTACAGTTAAGTTCTTGTTTTCCAGCGGCTTTACTTCAAGTACATTCATATTTTTTGCCTCCTTATTGTTGGTCTTACATGAATAGCAGTGAAAAATATATACTTAGTCGAAATACCTTATATGCGAATATATACAGTATATACAGTTTGACTACTGTAAACCGCTTTTTTCATAGAATTCTTCGGGAAAAGTCGGCGAGAGCATCAGTCTGGTCTTGACTTTCTGCCTGCCGTCTTTCGAGTGAGGTTTCCTAAGCAAAGTGTCATTGTATTTCTCGATTTCACGGGCTTCTTCAGCTAATCTCGCAGCTGCTTGGGCTATCTCATGCGCGCAGGCGACTAAGGGGATGTACTTTTCGCTCTCTTTCTCCATGAAGCATGCTTGAGTGTCTATCTCTGCAATTTTCTCTGCCATGCCGTAAGCAGCCATTGCTTTCGCTTTTGCATACGGATTGTTGAAAGGTGAATTGTCTCGTATGGCATTCATGTCTATTACCAATCTGGGCAGAGTTGGATTCTGGCCAGTTTCAAGCGAATAAATCACTTTGTCAATTTCTTGTTGAACTATCCTGTAAACGCCGGTGATCGCAAGTATTTTGTTGACGTTTGAGTTAAATATCGCCATCTCAATAGGATCCAAGAATTCTTTTCTAGCTCCGATTAAAGGGTCACCGGTGATGATTATGTAGCCCAATCCTTGACTTTCCATTTCTGCTTTTGCCCGTTTTGCTGGAGAATCGGAGATCACAATGCCTGGCCGACCGCTTTTTGAAATTTGCTCTCTAGCCTTTGCGGGTCCCGGCAAGGCCGTATTAGGCGATATTGTGACCAAAACATCTGGGTTGAATTCTAAAATTTTGGGGAACGCTTCTTCAACGTCTTCGAGGTTCATTTTTGATCCTGTAGTGACTGTTCGAACTTTGATGTCTTTTCGATCAGCCAATTCGTCGAGCAGAAGTTCAAGATTTGGTGATGTCCCAATGTTGCCGCACTTAAAAATTCCGATTTTTTTGAATTGTTGTTGTTCCAATTTTGTTCACTCTATAACTGATTATGCGGGTTGGATTTTTAAGATTACCGTTTCAAATGATTTTAATAGTATGATTTTTTAAGAGAATTCTAATATAAGAAATAATATTTGACGGATGTTGTTGAAAAAAGCTTGAAAAAAATAGGCATAACCGTTTCCAAACCAGTTTTAGCAGCTATTTGTTATCTTCGGTGCGATAGTGATAGTGTTTGAAGAAGGTTCTAGTCATCGCAGTGGGTATTTTCTTAATGATACAAAACATAATGTTGCTAATCGATTACATGGAAGTTAAGAAACAACAAGAAGCATTGCCGACAGTAAATCAAAAATAAACAAATCTTTTTTAATTTTTTATCCATCGAGCTAAATTGTGCACTGCAAAGCCTAAAACAGTTTAAGTGACCACAATTGTTTAATAACTTAGTCTTATAGTTAACAACCTTAAAGAAGGCAAGGTAATGACGCTAAACGAAACTCTAGAACAACTCTCAAACGCCTGCGGAGTAACAGGCAGAGAAAAAGAAGTCAGAGAATTAATGATTCAACTCATGAAGCCCTACGCAGACGAAATAGTTGTTGATAAACTTGAAAACGTAATAGCCATCAAAAAAGGCAAATCTGCTGCCCCAAAAATCATGCTTGCTGCTCACATGGATGAAGTCGGATTAATGGTGAAAACTATCACTAAAGACGGCTTTTTGCAATTCACTAAAATGGGCGGAATAGACGACCGCATCTTACCCGCTCAAAAAGTCACAGTTTTCTCAAGAAAAGGTACCTTCCCTGGCATAATCGGCTCAAAACCACCTCACATCCAGAAAGAAGAGGAGCGAAAAAAAGTCACGGCTTTCGATGAGCTTTTCATCGACATCGGAGCCAAAAGTAGAGAAGACGCTATGGCATTAGGCGTTGCAGTCGGCGATTCAGTAGGCTTTGACATAAAATATGTTCCGTTAGGCAGGGATGTTGTTATTGGCAAAGCTTTTGATAACCGAGCTGGCTGTGTCACAATGGTTGAAGCCCTCAAATTAATGGAAAAAACTGATTGCACAGTTTGTGCCGTAGGCACTGTTCAGGAAGAAGTAGGCTTACGAGGTGCAGCAACAGCGGCTTTCGGTGTTGACCCCGATTTAGCAATAGCACTCGACGTAACTATAGCCGGTGACGTTCCTGGCGTAAGAGAATTTGACTCAACCGTCAAGATGGGTGAAGGTCCAGCGCTCACAATTTCCGATTCTGGTTTGATTACTCACCCCAAGATTTTACGCTGGCTTATAGACACGGCGGAAGAAGAAAAAATCCCCTTCCAACTTGAAACAGGATTAATGGGCTCAACTGACGCCGCAAGAATTTCCATAACCAGGCAGGGCATTCCAAGCGGCAACATATCCATACCTACACGGTACATTCACAGCCCAGTAGGTATGCTATGCTTAAAAGACATAGAGAACTCGGCTAAACTTACTGTTGCTGCAATACAAAGAATTTCAAAATACTTCTAAACTTTCTTCTTGCGGTATGCTTCATGAGCGAAAGCATTTTTAAACAAACATTCTTCTTATCCTATTGTGGCTTAACTTATGAGTACGGTGGAGAAATTTGCTGGAAAATTCGAGTTTTTAGAACATACCGCTGACGTTTACATTCGAGCGCATGGCAAAACAATGGAGGAAGCCTACGAAAACTCCGCGCTTGCAATGTTTGAAGTTATGACAGACACTGATAAAATCACCCAGATGCAAGAGGACACATTAGATGTTGAAGCTGAAGACCAATACGCGCTGCTTTATAATTGGCTTGAAGCGTTGCTTGTAAAATTTGAAACGGAAAATATGCTTTACTCAAAATTCCAGATAACAAACTGGGAAGAAACAGATGAAAACTTCAAATTCAAAGCGAAAATTTGGGGCGAAAAATTTGACCCCCATAAGCATCCGCAGAGGGTCGGTGTTAAGGCAGTAACTTACCATAGAATGGTAATAATAAGGGAAAGAGACCAAGTGGTGTTAGAGTTCATTTTGGATATTTAGGCTAGCTTTAGTTTCTTTATTTCTGCCACTATCTTGTCAACTATTGGTTCTGGCGGTTGGTCAAGGCTTGTGGTGCTTGAAGTGGCGAATGGCACTTTTTTCTCCTTGAAGTACTCTAAGAGCGGCCTTGTCTGTTCCTGGTAGACCTGCAGTCGTTTCTTTATAACTTCAGGGTTGTCATCTGACCGTTGGTATAAGGGCCCTGTGCATTTGTCACAGATGCCTTCAACTTTTGGTTTTAAGAATCGAATATTGTAAACGGTTCCGCAGTCACGGCATATTCGGCGTGAAGATAGTCGTTCAATAATAATCCAGTCAGGAACATTCAGCAACAGTATGACGTCAATTTTAGTAATAGACTCTAAGATTTTGGCTTGTTCAAGCGTTCGTGGGTAACCATCCAAAATAAAGCCTTTTCCTTTCGGAATTTTGCTTAAGCGTTGCTTTAATACTTCTACAACAACTTCGTCTGGGACAAGAAGCCCCTTTTCCACATAAACCTTAACTTTCCTGCCTAATTCCGAGTCTTCCTTCATTAACTCACGGAAAATGTCTCCCATTGCGATGACTTCAACGCCAAGTTTTGCTTGAAGCCTTGAAGCGTAGGTGCCTTTTCCAGAGCCTGGTGCTCCGAAGATAATTGCTTTCAATTTACTTTTGTCACCTGTCAGCCTCTTCCATAGAACAGTAATGGATAATTAAATTTTATGCCCCAAATTACTATCCTGCCTTACTGCTGTCCTTCAACCAGGCTAACGCCATACACGCCGTGTGAGGATTAAAAGCGCAAGGACGATCATAAAGGTTCCAAGTGCAAGGGGGAACAGTACCAGCAGGTACTCTAAGGGTGATGGAGCAGAACCACCAGTTGCCTGTTGCTGCGTCAGCGTGAACGAATTCAAGATTGCCTCCGTACTCGAACTTGCGAGGAAGTAATATTGACCTTGGGGCAGGCTCAGGGAGACGCTTCCAGTCTGGAGGTCATATTGACTTACCCACGATGATGGAATCCCAGTGAAATTCTCCAGAGCTGCTAGTGCCTGACCGTTTATAGTATGTTGAAGCAGCAGCGAGTCGTGTTGCGTTGTATTCATGACATAAATGAACACGGGGCTTGAGGCGCTCCAACTAATGTTTAACTGTGAGGCGTTAGTTTGAACATCCCACGATAAGAGAGAGACAGTCGTGTTTTGGGGTATAAGCTGATTTAAAACACCGCCGCTCCTGATCGTGTTGGCGGTTGTCGGAGACTGCAAGGAAAAGAGGAAAAGACCCGCGGCAGAGCTGATTAAAAGAATTCCTACGAGTAACAGAACTACGGCTGCTGCAATTTTTAATCCTGATAGATGCTTCTTTCTATCCACTGTTGCTCTCTCGGGGAAGGTTTGGAGTAAGTTGACGGAAAGTTTTCCTCTTTCGGTAAGGTGGTATTTTCCTTGGTCATCCTTAGATATTAGGGTGCCCAGTGCCTTCAGATGGTAGTTAAGTCTTCCTGTGTTTGTCACGTGCAAGAGAGCCATGATTTCGGTATAGCTAAGCGCTTCTTTCTCTGCCAATAACTCCAGTATGCTTCTTCTTGTGGTATCGCTGAGAATCTTATGCAGAGATGACCAGTCTACTTCTTCCATGCTTTGGTATTGTCCATCAGTCCACTTTAACTTTTTTGATAAGAATGGTTATCTCCTGCTTATCAACGGAGTTCTTATCATAAAATTCCTTTGTTGTCAGGGTATGGGGATTTAATTTTATGTGGTGCACTTTAATTTCAAGGAAACGTTTATGGCATAACAGCACTTATCAAACCTAACCAAAGGTGAAGCTTTGCACACAAAAGAAATCGGGAAAAACCTGTTTCTAATCGAGTTAGAAACTGGAGGATTCAAAAACCTCATTTGCAGCTACATAATAAAATGCACTAAAACTATCCTTGTGGAGTCGGGTCCAACTTCTTCAGTACCCAATCTTGTTTCTGGCTTAAAAGAACGCAACATCAGATTTGAAGATGTTGAATACGTTGCAATTACGCATGTTCATTTAGATCACGGTGGCGGCGCCGGCACATTGCTAAAGTTTCTGCCTAACGCAAAAGTCCTCGTTCACCCGAGGGGAATGCCGCATCTGATTAATCCTGAACAGCTTTGGTCATCTGCTCAAGCGGTTCTTGGGTATGTAAGCGAAATTTTCGGTAAGCCTGAACCTGTTCCAAAAGAACGAATAATTCCTGTCACTGAGGGCTCCTTTGACTTAGATGATGGCGCAAAACTGACGGTTATTGAAACGCTCGGCCACGCCTCACACAACCTTAGCTTTCTCGAATCGTTAAACGGCGGAGTTTTCCCTGGGGATGCTGCTGGCACGTATTTCCCAGAGTTCGACGTGGTAATGCCCACTACGCCGCCTCCCTTCCATCTTGACGCGGCATTAGCTTCCTTAGATAAATTAATCAGCCTTAAGCCGACAGTTTTGTATTATAGTCATTTCGGAAAAGTCTCAAATGGAGTTCAATGCCTGAAAGATTACAAGGTGCAGCTTCAATTATGGGCAAAAATCGCGGAAGAAGGCGTCAGGAAAAACCAAAGTTTAGAGGAGATACGTGATAGAATAGTTGCTGAGGACAAGGTTATGCATCAACTGGCGGATTACTTAAAATCGCATCGAATTTACTCTAAGACCGCTCTTGGAAACAGCGTTCAAGGCTTTATCGACTATGCCAAACAAATTCAGACTAATGAGGGTTCATAAACGTTTTATAGTATCATTCCACTTTGTTTTTAAGGTGAAAAGTTTTGGGCGAAAGTGAAAGCAGAAAGGCGCCAGAAGAAATTCCCCTTGAGAAAATAAACGAATACGCTTGGCGTATCCCAAAATACAAGTCAGCCATGAGAGTTCCAGGCATGGTTTTTGCAAACGAAGCTCTCTTAGAGAAGATGAAGACTGATCGCACTCTTTGGCAGTGCACAAACGTAACACAATTGCCTGGAATTTATAAGTATGCAATAACATTGCCCGATGGGCATGAAGGTTACGGTTTTCCAATAGGCGGCGTTGCCGCAACCGACTATGATGAAGGCGTCATCAGCCCTGGCGGCGTAGGCTATGATATCAATTGTGGTGTCCGCCTCTTAGCAACAACGCTTACAGAAAAAGAGATCCGACCCAAACTTGCACCATTAACTGAAACCATTTTCCGTAATGTCCCCTCTGGGCTTGGAAGCCGACGAAAAGACTTAACCGTTTCCGCTGCTGACTTAGACCGTTTAGTAGTTGAGGGGGTGCCGTGGCTTATTAAACGCGGGTTTGGTTGGTCTGAGGACGCAGAGCACTGTGAAGAAAGCGGTTGCATGGCTAATGCAGACCCAGATAAGGTCTCATCGACCGCTAAGAGCAGAGGATTAACCCAGATTGGCACCTTGGGTTCGGGAAACCACTTCTTAGAAATACAAAAGGTAGATAAAATCTATAATCCTAAGACAGCTAAGGCTTTTGGAATTACGCAAGAAGGACAAGTTACAGTCATGATTCATTGCGGTTCAAGAGGCTATGGTCACCAAGTCTGCTCCGATTATCTGAGAGTTATGGAGCATGCAGTGCAAAAGTATAGGATAACGTTACCTGACCGCGAATTAGCATGTGCACCTGGAAGCAGCAATGAAGCAGGTGATTACTTCCAAGCCATGGCTTGCGCTGTCAACTATGCTTTTTCTAATAGACATGCAATCATGCATTGGGTCAGGCAAAGTTTTCAGCAAGTTTTCCATGAGCCGCCTGAAAAATTTGGTTTAAAACTCGTTTACGATGTAGCACACAACATTGCCAAGATAGAAACACACAAGATTGATGGCGGAGAAAAGAAAGTTTGGGTTCACCGCAAAGGAGCAACACGCGCTTTTCCAGCAGGGCACCCTGATGTTCCAGCTGATTTCCGCAGTGAAGGGCAACCGGTGCTTATTCCAGGCAGCATGGGCACAAGCTCATGGGTTCTGGTGGGTTCAAAGAAAGCTATGGATTTAACTTTTGGTTCAACAGCCCATGGCGCGGGCAGGATGATGAGCCGATCAGCAGCAAAACGGCAGTATTGGGGTGGAGACGTAAAAGCGGCTTTGGAGAAGCGGGGCATTGTTGTTCGTGCCGCAAGCATTTCTGTTTTGGCTGAGGAAGCCGACGCTGCGTATAAGAATGTGGATGTGGTTGCCGACGTCAGCGACAAGGTTGGAATTGCCACTAAAGTTGCAAGGCTTGTTCCACTCGCAGTAGTAAAAGGGTAGATTTAGCCGTCCGTCTTTTTTCAGTTCTTTTTTTTGTAAAATCTTGCTTTTTTTAGGTTGATTTGGGAAATCGTATATCTAGAAGTTTAATAATGCACTATACCTTAAATCGATAAAAGCAGGAAAGCATCACTTGAGCAAAAATCAAATAAGGCTTCAGTACAGTGGATTTATTATTTTTACGTCTCAAGTAATAGGCATAATTACTGGTCTTGTTTTTACGCTTTTGCTTACCAGAAACATGACCACAAGCCAATTTGGTATTTGGACAAACATTTTTGATTACACTGGGTACTTTTTGCTTTTCAGTGGCCTGTTACCTTTCTGGGCAACTCGGTTTGTGGCAAGAGGTAAGGAGGGAACTGTTAAAACTGGCGTTTTAGCGCAATTGTTAATAGCTCTCATTTCAGTCGTTATTTATCTTCCTGCAATTGTTCTGATTTCAAGAGCAATTGGAACAGAAGTCTACTTGCTAATTTACTTCATTACAGGCTTGTATATTTTGAATACTTATATGATTTCAATTTTTGAAAGCGTTTTGACCTCTATGAAACCCCAGGCAATCGGGTATGGTTTTTTGATTGAGGAAGTAGTGAAAGTGAGTGTTGCTTTAGTTTTGATACTTGGTTTAAGGCAGATATTCCTTGGTGCAATATTAAGCCTAGTTATTTCCCTCTTAGTTCAAATATTATATTATGTGCGACTTTTAGCCGACGAATTTAAGCAAAAAATAAACTGGAGCTACCTAAAAGAATGGCTTAAGGGTTCAACAGCAATTGCCTATAACGCTATTGGCGGGCAATTAGTCTCGTTCGCCCTTATCTTGCTTTTCATCTATGGTGGAGCAACAGACAGAGCCTACTACCAAGCAGCTTTAAGTTTTACGACCATAGTGGGCTATTCTTCTTCTTTGGCGTTCGCGATGTATCCTAAACTGCTGGCTAAAACTTGCCCAGACGAACAAGTGGGAACATCGTTAAGAACAGTGTTAATGTTGGCGATTCCATTATCCACCATAACGATGGTTATGTCTACCTCGTTCTTAGCCGTGTTAAAGGTATCTTACAGTGTTGCTTGGCCAGTTCTCATTGCATTAACGATTAATACATTAGTGGGTGTGATAACTTCGTTTTACTCTTCACTCGTTATGGGCAGAGAAGGGTTCGACGCGGAAGGAAAAATTTCACTTCGCAAACTTGTCGGAAGCAAAATCTTCGCAGTTTTCAGTGTTGGATACATTCAGGCAGCAATTGCTTTACCCTTGGTGTATTACGTTCTGACGCAACTGCGGGTGGCTGGAACACCGCAAGCGGCAGTTGACGTTATAGCAATACTCACTATCGTCCAGCTTTCAACCTTTATTGGACTATACTGGCTTTGGCGTCGTTCAATTAGGTTACCTGTTGCTTGGAAAAGCATAGCCAAATACGTTCTCGCTTCCATCTTTATGGGAGTTGTACTTTTCCTGCTTCCCACTCCCTCAACACTGCTTTTTACAATAGCTAAAGCCGTTGCGGGCTTTGCACTTTACGTGGGTTTGTTGCTGACTATTGATGCGCAAGCGAGAGAGCTGATTAGATTAATATGGGAAGAAATCAAGGGTACACTACGGCAGTTAACACATAAAGGCAATAATTCGGGTCAAAACGGTTTTGCAATAAGTGAAAATTAATATGCCTAAAATGAGGAGTGCACTTTAAGCGACTTTTCAGTTCGCTTAGCAAAAGTTGATCAATCGTTGAAGGATGAATGCGGAATCTGCGGAAGAGTTCTCCGAGTAGCTTACATGCGTAAGTGTCAACGTTGCAAGAAACTGTTTTGCCGTGACTGCATGGTGCCTGATGTTGCCACTGGCGATCCAAATGCAATGTTGTGCTTGCATTGTGCTAGGCGAGTGGTTTCGCCACGGTCAGTATCTAAGTATGATGGGCTTGAGAGCCATTTGAAGTTTAGAGCTGCTTTCACTGGGTTGGTAAAGCTTTCCTTTGCGAGAATAGACGGTTTAATTGGCAGTAACCTTCCAATAAGCGCTTTCAGAGATGACGCTTGGTGGAGTAACTCATCATCTAGTAGTCATGCTAAGGCTTGGCTGAATGCAGGCTGGGAAGTTCAGGAAGTAAACCTCAAAGAAGGCTATGTTACCTTCAAGAAAGTGCGTAATGTTCCATTCAAGAAGTCTGGACGGCGCAAACTTGAAATTACTAAGTCATTCACTCCTGTGCCTGTTCATCTGCCAAGGTCTAAGGTGCCGTCTAAGACCAAGGTTTCGAAGCTTTATGCTAGGATTAAGAATCTTGAAAGGCAGCGCAACATGGCGCGTAGACAGATTAGAGGTTTTAAGGCTAGGGCGCGGCATTAGAAGAAGCTTTTTAGGTCCAAAATAGCAACTAAATACTCAAATCATAGTGGTGCCATGGTTGCTTAAACGAACTGTCAGCTTAGGAATCGATAAAGCGTATGCAGATTTAAAAGCTGTTCTCTTATTGAAAGGCTGCAAGATAATCTCTGAAGAACCGCCCAAGCAAATGTTGGTTAAGCAGGGGTCACTATGGGGGATGTCGCCAAGAACAGCCAAGAAAACAATAGCCATCAATTTTGCTTCAGTTGATTCTGGAACACAAGTAACCTGCTCTTCCCGCTTGAGTTCAGACTGGAAAAACCTCACAGTAGTCGGCTGCGCCTTAGCTGCTGTGTTGGTTGGTTTATGCCTGTGGATAACGTTTGATTTAGACGCATTTATGGTTACTCAGAAGCCCAGTTTCTGGAGTTGGCTGGCAACCGTTAATGGCAGCGTGGATTTCCAAGTAGGGCAAGCTCTTGTGAATCTAACAAAGGCTCTCGCCATCTTCCTTTTAGTTATTATCCTTTTAGAAATTGTGATTGTCGTTTATTCGCAGGCTGGGATAGACAGGTTTGCAGAGGAACCCCTCAATTCATTGTTGAGCCGTGAACCAGCTGGGAATGCAATTAAAAAGTAGAATTTGCGGTTTAAGCTATTTTTTTACCGCATTTCTCGCAGTATAAAGCAAACGATTTGTTGCTTGAGCCACAATGAATGCAGAATTTGTTGCTTTCTAAATTGGCGTCTGCCACATTGGGACTGCTTGGTTCTGGAGAAAGTGTTTGGTTAAGGAGTAACTTTGGCTTGGATCTCTTTGCTGTTTTAATGGTAATAGTTATCGAAATTACTATTGCAAGGATAATTAGTATTAATAAAATAGGTTCGTCAGAGATTAAGTTGAGTGACATGGGTAAAACTGGTTGGATTGTCGGTCCAGCGATAGTGGGCGAAGGCGAAGTTACTGGGTTAGGTTGATAGGTTGGTGTTGGCGTATTAGAAGAAATAATTGGATTGGGCTCAGTTGATGAAGTTGCCTGTAAATTTGGAACATATTGTTCGCTCTCATCTATCGGGTAGATATAAGCGGTTTGACCTGTGAATTGCTGGGGAAGCTCGCCAATTGTAAACCCGGTTCCTGTGGTTTCGCAGTAATAGTAAGTTTGGTTATTGTAGGTCCAACAGGTGCCTTGAAGGTTATTTCCCAGTACGCCAACCGCTAAATGGTCTGGAGGGTTAATGAAAACTGTACCGTAACCCATAATGAGCATTAATGTCGCAAAAAGTATAGAATGGGATTTGCAGTCTCCAACATCATCCACTAAAGTTTCAACGGGGAACCTTGGATAATCTTGATAACTTGTGCTGGCATTGTCCAACTTGTAAGGTATGCTCTGTACGAAAGCTAAAACAAAGTTTACTTCATCGCATGAGCTGTATCCAAGCTGCGTTGCGGTGTTATTAAGTTTTTCAGCAAGGGTTTGCATGTAATTATCCTGAGTTGTAGTGAAATAGCCAAAGTCTGCAAGTCCAATTTGTGTTCGGACTGAATCTGGAATTGCTATATAGGCATCATAAAGAGCCACTGGAATGGTCAGGTTCCAATCCCAGTGATATCCTCCATAATCCCAGGCAAACTCTGTGTTGTAATACTGGCTTTTATCGGGGCTTTGAGCAGTAACAACTCCAAAAGGACGAATTATTGGTGAAGAAACAATAAACGCTAACGTAAAGATAATTAATAGTCTGACTAGTTTACGGTTAAGCATCGGTCTGCTCATTTATACATCTTCAATGGCGATAACAATGTAACAGTCAACCGTTTAAAACTTCTCCCAAATCATTATTTTTGGTGAACTGTTGAACGGTTGTACCAAGTAGTTAAGCTGTAGGCAGCTATTGCCAAAAGGCAAACCAGCACTAACAATTTTAGGTATGAGAAAGCCTCTGAAAGCGAAAAAAATAGAGTTGTTGCTGGAAGCGGAAAAAGAAGAAAATAAATAAAAGCTATTAGCCCCAGCCTGTTTCCAACGCTTTCTTTCTTGACGTATCCTTTTCCAAAGAATGCGCCTGCGAGTCTTCCAAAGCCGCTTGTGCAAGTTTTGCATTTGTAGCAGCTGCTGCAACCGAGCCTGCGCAGAATAAGATAGATTGCAATGGCTTCTAAAAGCAGGTATGCCCAACCGTAAATCTGATTGTAAAACAGTATGCCAAAAAACGCTAGAAAAACCCATGCAAGAAGCCCCAGATTTCCTAAAACAAGCAGCGAGCGAGTGAATTCAAGTTTTTCTTCAGTCAACGTTTTGACTCCTTTTTCTATCTACGGATGGTTCCTCCTTATAGCTAATTTGTTTTGGTAAAGTTTTTGCTCAGATAGGGCTAGTTGGGCAGAACAGTAACTCAAAAATAATGGTGTAAGTAGTGACAAAAGCCTATTTTTGCTTGATTACGCCGTAGCTTTGCTTTTTCCACAAATCCCTAAACTTATTATAGTAATCTATAGGTTGAAAAACAGGAGCATACGTCAATTGCCATTCAAGACCACATTTGCAAACGGCGTAAACTTCTTTCTTGTTTACATTCGCCAAAATCTGCAACAATTCCTTTCGGCATTTTGGGCAGTAATAGGGTCCATTAACCATTTGCTTCGCGTCTTTAGTTAATATTTTAATGCGGCTGTTAGGAACTTTACGCGCTTCCTTTCTTGAACTCATTTTCGATACCTAATCAATTTAAAATTTTATATCTAAAAGTCATGCCTAGACCAAGATATACTATTCTATTACAGAACCAAGATTTCAACGGCAAAATCGCTATTTTTTTTTAACAAATTCTCAATTTAACAGGCTTCTAATAGCAAACTAGCTTTAACTAAATAATGTTAAACCCAGATAAACTTAAATTAAGCCTAAGAATATGGACTTATCTTGCGCGGTCGTCGTCTAGTCTGGTTTAGGACATTAGCCTTCCAAGCTAATGATCCCGGGTTCAAATCCCGGCGACCGCACCAACTCCTCTTGTGCAGTTTGCCGCTTACTAGTATATCCATTTAGTTTTAACACCTAATGTCTTAAAGTGCAAGTCATCTGTAATCACGTATTCTGCTGCTCCGTTTTTTACAAAGGAAGCGATTAAGGCGTCGGCAATGGGCACGTTTCGGTGCGCAAGAAGAAGGCTTCCTGCAGTTAGTGCGTCTTTTTCATCTATGGGTATTATTCTTAATCCCTTCTCTTTGAGTAGCCTTATCCTTGTCCTAGCTGCATCTTCACCAATTCTTGCTCCGGCATATTTAATGAATTCAGTTATAACAATGGAGGGCGCAAGTAGCTGCCTTGCGGTTTCTTTTTCAACAAA
Source organism: Bathyarchaeia archaeon (assembly GCA_050010515.1). Lineage (GTDB taxonomy): Archaea > Thermoproteota > Bathyarchaeia > Bathyarchaeales > Bathycorpusculaceae > Bathycorpusculum. Next base: position 75,966 of record JBEKKX010000003.1, on the reverse strand, counting down.
ATCCTCTGCCTTTGCCGCAAGATCCTCGTTTGGCGGAAACTCTAGGGTAAGCAGAAGACGTGTATCAGCTACGCTTGTCAACGCCAGTTTCTCCGGCCTTCATCAAGTTCACGGATAATTTTTTTATACTCTTCTTCACCCACAACTTTGCCTGCCTTCAATCGAGGGGTAGGTTTGAGTACAATTGTGCCTTCTTCTTCTTTAATTTCCAGAAGGGCTCCCTCCTCTATGCCAAGCTTTGACCTGAACTCCAGTGGAATAGTAACCTGCCCTTTCCGTTTGACTCGAATGTGAGACGACTTATTCATAGTCAAACTTAAATGCAGTCATACTAAAAAGCATTTCCCATAACCCTCAAGATGCTTTTTGCGATAAAGCAGACCAGCAAAAATTAGTTAGTGGAAACTCCTGCTCGAATCTTGGCGACCACACCATTTTTGCTTTGAATATGTCTTAGTGTTTTTTAAAAGATATACAAGAGGTGGAGTAGACACTTTTAGCTATGAAAATTAGGCTTAAAAAGAGGGTAGGGTAGGCGCACTATTGCTTGAAAATTACATCAAAAGTGTAGATAGAGGTCTACTTTTTGTTTGGTAGATTTTCACCGCTCAAGAAAAAAAGCAAAATAACCGGTCATAGCTAAAAATTAGTATTGTGAAAGCGAAAAGGTGAAAAGGCACAAAGCACTGTCTAATTTTCATTGGTGACTTTGAAATGAGCGATGTAGATATGGCAACAATTCAACTTAAAGGTGCAAAACAGACTTTCATCTTGAGTGGTGAGAAGAATTTTAAGACTGGAAGCAGAGGCTATCATGCTCAGGGCAAAATGCAGGTTGGCGACAAAAACTATCAGGTAAACATTTTATGCGTTGAAATCGGTTCGAAGCCAAAAGAGAAAGAAGAGAAGAAAAAATAGCAATTCTTTGATTTTTTTCTTTTTTCTATTTCGTCAGGTATGGTTGAAATAGTCTCATTATTGTACCGGGGCATGCAGCCGTTTCGCCGTTAAAGAAATGGCAAATTAAAAATAAATGTATCTTATGATATTGTGTGTTTAAGGCGAAGAGTTATGACGGATGTTGTGTTCACTTTCGAGGTTCATCAGCCGCATAGGCTAAGGCGGAGCTTGTTTTGGGAAGGCAAAGTTTTCAGGCGCTTGAAAAAAGAAGAACTGTTCAATTACTATTTTGATAATGAGGTTGACAGGGAAATTTTCAAGCGTGCTGCACGCAAATGCTATTTTCCTTCAAACCAGATACTGCTTGACTCGATAGATAAGCACAAGCATGAGCGCAAGCAGGTTAAAGTCTCATTCAGCGTTTCAGGAGTGTTCCTTGAGCAATGCGAAATGTTTGACCAAGACCTCCTTGAAACTTTCAAGCAACTTGCCGCCACTGGACGCGTGGAATTCCTAAACCAAACCTACTATCACTCAATCGCCAGTCTTTATCCTGACAAAGAAGAGTTCATTGAACAGGCAAAAATGCACAGGCAAACCGTAAAAGATTTACTAGGTTACACACCGAACATTTTCGAGAACACTGAACTTCTCTACAATAACACCATAGCTAAAACGGTTGAATCCATAGGCTACAAGGGCATCTACACTGAAGGCGTGGAGAAAATTCTTGGCGAAAAATCCCCAAACTACATTTACACTTCAAAAGGCGCTAAAAAAATTCGCGTTTTACTCCGCAACTACAAATTAACAGACGATATTGGCTTTCGGTTTTCAGCAAGGTGGTGGCCTGAATGGCCCCTAACCGCGGATAAATACGCAGGTTGGTTAGCAGGCACACCGGGCGAATGCATCAATATTTTCCCTGACTACGAAACCTTCGGCGAACACCATTGGCCAGAAACAGGCATCCACAGTTTCCTACAGCACCTTCCTGATGAGATTTTGAGGTTTGAGCATTTGCAGATGGCTACGCCTTCCGAAGTGGTAGATAGACATAGGTCAGCAGGAGAAATTGATGTGCCGGAAGCAGGAGGCACCGTTTCCTGGGCAGATATCCAAAGAGACCAAACTGGGTGGCTTGGCAACGTTATGCAATGGGCATACTATACCACATTGCGACGATTGGAGCCATTCATAAAAGAGGCAGATGACAGCGAATTTCTCAAGCTGTGGCGTGACTTCCAAACAAGCGACCACTTATACTATATGTTCACTGCAGGCGGCGGACCGGGAGAAGTCCACTCTTACTTTAGCCCATTCGAATCGCCCATGGATGCTTTCGTGGCAGCGCAAACATTGCTAAACGATTTTGAAGCTAGGCTTAGGATGGCAATTTTAACGGCGAATGAGCCTTTTCTGTTCTACACAGGTGTTGGAAAGGAACATTACACCGGAATCATGGTTTGGAGCTTGAAAGGTTTCATTAAAGCACTCAAAGAAGTTAACTCAAAAGCCATCGAGTTCCACGTTTGCAACGGCGACTTTGAAAGCTGGGCACAAAACTCGCTTAGAGACCAAAAATTAGCATCCAAACTCAAAGAAATAAAGGGTTCAAAAGAAAACGGGGAAAAACTAAGAGAAACAATAGTTAATTTTGCAGAAAAACGCTATATTGCCCTAATTAAGCAAATGCAGGATGCAACCCAGCTTTTCTAAGAAACTATCGCGCATGCGTTTATAAGAAATGCCGTCTTATTTATTGACGGTACGGTGCTGTTAAAAATGAGAGACGAACTTCCATATCCAGACAAAGTTTTGCAAACACTGCATAACTTATGCGCTACAGCCGCTGATTTGGCAAGAAGAGGCGACGACGTAGCTATGCTTATGCAGAAAGACCCAAACGAGATTGAGAGCATTTTGGATAGGTACAAGTCAGAAGGCTTCGCTGAAAGCTTCGTTGATAATGAAGGAAAAAAAAGGTACTATCTTACTGGAAGAGGAATAATTAAGGTCTGCTCGCTTTTCACGTAGTGGAATCATGCGTCTCATTATTTTTTCATGGGAGTATCCACCAAGAGTGGTAGGCAAACTCTCAGAATACGTAAAAGCCTTATCAACCCAACTCGCCACCAATAATGCGGAAGTCAACGTTGTAACTTATGACGATTCTATAACCGGTTCAACCCGAGAACCGACAGGAGTACAAACAGTCCGAGTATCAAATCCTGTTCGAACTCATATTGGAGTTTTAACGTGGGTTTTAACACTAAACCAGGAAGTTGAAAGAGCCGCAGCCAACATTTACTATCAAGCCAACAAACAAATTGACCTCATGGATGTTTACGACTGGCATTTTATTCCAGCAGCAGTCACATTGAAAAACGGACTTGGCATACCGTTTGTTTATTCTGTTGAAAGTTTAGAGGATCATCGGTCTCAAACTGTAAATACACCGTATAGCATGGCGATTAAAAGTATCGAATGGTTAGGTTTTTATGAGGCAGAAAAAATCAACGTTAAATCAGAGTGGATGCGTGACGAGGTCATTAGAATTTACAAGGTGCCCAAAGAAAAAATAGCAGTTATCTCACCAACCTCAAATTCTTGGATAAAAGAAATCCTCAAACTATACAATAACGTGGCTGGAGGCTTAAAGAGCAAATGAAAGACGATTTAGCTGTTATGATGCTCAGCTGGGAGTTCCCGCCAAGAGTAATCGGAGGAATTTCACCGCACGTTTACTTTTTATCAAAAAGTTTAGCAAAGCAAGGTGTGAAGGTTTATGTGGTAACCTGCGATTTTCCAGGTGCACCCTCGCATGAAGTAATTGATGGCGTAGAAGTTTACCGCATTGACTCTTACAAGAATCCAGCGCCGGATTTCGCCACATGGGTTTATCTAATGAACTTGAACATGCAAAAGGAAACAGCTGCATTAACAAGAAAAATCGAAAACAAAATAGATGTTTTTCACGCTCATGACTGGCTTGTGGCAAACGCCGGAATAGGACTTAAACATGTTTTCCGAAAGCCCCTTCTGGTAACCATGCATTCAACCGAGATAGGTAGAAGAGATGGATTGCATACTGGCACTGAAAAAATGATTCATGAAACTGAAGCTTGGCTAACATACGAAGCCTGGAGAGTAATCTGCTGCAGTGAATACATGATTTCACACGTTAAATGGGCTTTCGGGCTTCCAAGCAATAAGTTAGTTATGGTTCCTAATGGCGTAAACACGCTTTGTTATAACGATATCGACAGTGATTTAAAGGATTTCCGAAGCAAGTTTGCTTTGCCTGAAGAAAAAATAGTGCTCTTTGTAGGACGCTTAGTTTACGAAAAAGGCATCCACGTATTAGTTAACGCCGCTCCCAAAATTTTGGAGAAAGTTAACGCTAAATTCATAATTGTCGGTAGCGGCTACATGAAAGAGCAACTGTTAAACATTGTCCGCAGCATGAGACTTGAGCATAAAGTTCTTTTCGAAGGCTTTCTGGATGAACAAACTTTGCTTAAACTTCAAAAATGCGCTGATGTGTCCGTTGTGCCGTCGCTTTTTGAACCGTTCGGAATCGTCGCATTGGAAGCTATGGCAGCGAAAAGCCCAGTAGTTGCATCTGACACTGGCGGTTTGTCGGAAATCATTGAGCATGACGTGACAGGAGTAAAAGTTTACCCGAATAACCCTGATTCCTTAGCGTGGGGGATAACAAAGGTTTTGCTTGATGACAACTACCGAAAATATCTCAGAGAAAACGCCTACAGAAAAGTTCAAGAAAAATACGATTGGGAAAAAATCGCTCAGCAAACCAAGCTTATATACGAGGGCGTTTTAGGCGAGTGCTCAAAGAGTTTTTGGGCTTAATTGCCCTATAAGCGAGATGTACCTCTCTCACTATGCAATCAAAAAAAAACTTGACCTCAACGCTATTTTCCAATCACTCGCACATTTTCAACTTGAATCCACGGAGAAATCAACTGCCCCATCTGCCGCTCATTGCTACCGACCAAACTCACGTTTTTCAGTACCTCAAAAATGTTGCCTGCCAACATTACGCCTCGGCTGCAATGGACTATTTCGCCTTTTTTGATTTTCCAAGCTGGAGTTGCAACAACTGAGAATTCGCCGCTGACAGGATTACTGCTGTGAGCGCCTTGTAGGTAATAGATTATTAAGCCGTCATCTACTTCGCTTAGCATTTGTTCGGATGTTTTGTTTCCTGGCATAACGTGGAAGTTTGTGGTGTCGATACTGGGTGTTGACAGGTAACCTGCTCTTGCCGCGTTCCCTGTGCTCTCTTTTGCTTCTTTTTTTGCCGAATAGTTATCATACAGGAAATTTTGCAAAACCCCTTTTTCTATGACCGCTGTCTTCTGATGAGGCACTCCTTCGCCGTCAAAAGCCATCGTGCGGAGCCCGCCGGGGAATAAGCCGTCGTCGTAAATTGTAAGGTTTTCTGAAGCGACTTTTTCTCCGATTTTTCCTTTAAACGGAGATTGATTCCTCTGAACACTATCGGCTCTAACCGCGTTAACTAGCGTGTAAGCGAAGAGGTCCTGCAATGCAAACTGCGTCATTATAAGCTTGGTGGATTTGGTTTCAACTGACTTAGTTTTTAGTGCTGAAACAGCCAGTTTCGCTGCTTCTTTTCCAACCCAAACTGGATCAATATCATAGTTTCTTGAAGCGTTGAATTCAAAACAAACTGGCGTGACTGCATTGCCTTCCTTGGCCAACGTCGCTAAACTGCATTCAATTACCGTTCCCTTATCGAAACCTGAGATTCCGTTTGAGTTAGCGATGGCGTTAGAGATGTAAGCGCTGCCTATTCCACCCTCGATGGGGAAAGCGCGTTTATCAACTTGCCCAGCAGAGTCCAACATGGTTGAAGCTAGATTAACCAGCTCCTCTGACCCAAGCTCAACAATTTTATCATCAAAAGTTTTTTCCAATGAAGCGTAAGGTTTCTTTTGCGGAAGTCCCTTCCAATCTGCGTCAGATTTGCTTGCTTTTGCAGCATTTAAAGCCCTAAGAATCACGCTTTCAACTGCTTTTTGGTCATCAAGGATGTTTGTATAAGCAAAACCTACTGCTTTGTTAGCGACCACGCGGATGCCTACGCCTCGGTCAATTATCCTGTTGGTTTTGCTGATTTGTCCCAGTTCAATGCCGATGTTTGTTGCTTGCCCCTCGTAAACGTACGCTTCAGCTTCAGAGGCTCCACTTTTCAAGGCTTCATTTACCGCGTTTTCCGCTAAACTTACCATGGTATCTTTTTTAAGCACTGCCACCAACAACCACCTCTTTAATTCTAATATGCGGTCCACCATCACAAATGAAGGCTGTTTGGCCTTTCCCGCACCTTCCCGGGTCTAACATGAAATCTTTCCCTACAGCATCAATCTTATGCAAGGTTTCAAGGGTATTGCCGCTTATTGATGCGTCGCGTACTGGTGCGCCTATTTCTCCGTTGATTATTTCGTAGCCTTCTTGGATGCCAACTTGGAAGGTGCCGTCAAGGTTAGCTTGCCCACCCCTAAAACTCTTAAAGTAATATCCTTGCTTTACTTTTTCGATTAATTCTTCAAAAGAATGGTCTCTTGGCGCCATGTAAGTGCAGCGCATACGGATGATTGGTTCCACACGGAAATCTTCAGCCCTCGCATTACCCGTTGGTTCAGCATTGAATCTTTGCGCTGTTTGCCGGTTATGCATCAAACCAGCGACTACTCCGTCTTTTATAAGCAGCGTTTTCTGGGTTTGGACTCCTTCATCGTCATATTTGAAAGCGCCAAAAGATCCCTCGATTGTGCCATCATCATAAAACGTTACCAAGTTTGAACCGATTTTTTTCCCCATGTTACTTGCTAAAACACCGCCCGAAAGAGCTAAATCAGCTTCAGCTAAATGCCCAAACGCTTCGTGAACAAAAACGCCCACCACGTTTGGACCTAAAACAACCGGGAATGTTCCGCCTTTAAGCGATTTAGCACTTAACTGTTCAATCGCGCGTTTCGCAACTTTTTCGCCTAAAGCTTCGGGAGTTTGCTCGTCGAATACTTCGTAGCCTGCTGTAGAGCCTATTTCTTCACGACTAAAAGTGAAAACACCCTTGTTTAAAGCTGAAGCAGTTATTCTTGCCCAAACATACATTTTATCCTGCTCAATGCTTGTGCCATCGCTGTTCACAAAATAGCTGGTTCCAGTTAAATCAAAGTAATCTATAGTGCAACTTTTCACTCGCTTATCAAAACCCAAACTCGTCTTGTTTACAGCCAAAGCAGTTTTAATTTTATCCTCCATCAAAATATCTGCCGGGTTCTTTTTCGGTTTTGCCTCGACGCGGTCATTAACCACTTTAGCTTCGGCAAGCTTAATCGGCGTTTTCAACCGTGAACTTGCCATTTTAGCCATTTTGCAGGCATCTGAAACAGCACTTTCCAAAATTTCGCCGTCAAATGAGCCAACAGAAGCGAAGCCCCACGCGCCATTTACAAGCACACGCAAAGCAACGCCGTTTTCAATGCCCTGCTTCGCTGCTTCAACGCGCTTCTCTTTGAGCGTCAGCATTGTTTTAAACAGTTTTTGTGCTCGGGCTTCAGCGTACTGGGCTCCATACTTTTGGGTGGCTGTGTTATTGATTTTAGTTAGAAGGTCTTTCAAGAGTAATCTATCCTTTGTATAGCTAAACGTTTTAACTAGAATTATTTGAGGGAATTAAATCATTTTGTTTTAGGATAGTTTAAAGTTCTGACTTGAGGGAAAAAAGCTTTGATAATTACTTCAACGGGCTTCTTCTTTTAGAAGCGTTCGTAACATCTTGACTCTTCCAGCCTTAATGTCTGCAAGCCCCTGCTGAATATCTTTCATCATTTTTGGGTCGCTCAAAATCTCAATCGTTTCCATAAGCTCACCCATTAGCTTAGTCGCTTCGTCAAGTTTGTGCTTAGTTTCAATAAGGAGTTTACGGTCGTCCTCATCCAAACATGTAATCTTAGCCATCAAACCACAAACATAAACATGTTAATCTGACTAATAAATTTGAAAGCAATCATAACTTTAGCAGCTCGCCTCTATATCGCCCTATCTTAAAGCAAGAGTTTTGTAAAGTTTAAGTGAGTTACCAGAAATCAGCAATATTCAACTGCTTAACGGTTCCATGTGCGGGCTTAGGTTTAACTGCTGGAGCATCAACACCTAAAACAAGTTGCCCATAAACACCATCATATCCTGGCGTGACCTTGACTTTGCCGTTTCTTACTTTAACGACGGCTTCGGCAATCGGCGCATCCACCACTTTAACCAGAGCTTCCATTGGCGTATCAATCAGCACAGTGTACTCGTCCCCGAATTTTTCAACAAGCAAATTATAGTTTTTCCAAACGGCCTGCGTCGAAGGCGAATCAGTTCCTAACGCTGCCGCGATTATTTCGGAGAGTGGAAGCAACCGCATAAACCCTGGTGTGCCTTCACGTTTGAAGTTTATGGGTCGGTCTGCAAGTTCTTCAACTCGTTGCTCTACGCCTTTGGTTAGTTTTCTGCGGCAAACTGGACAAACATTGCCAAATTTTATGGCTTCTTGGGGTGAGAGGGATACTTTGCAGTTGCGGTGTCCAGTCCAATGATACTTGCCATAAGCAGGGTCAACTTGAATAGTAAACTTGAATCTTGCTGGATCATTGCTTTTTATTGCGTCTGTAACTTCTTGGTAAGTGAATTTTTGGAGTTGGAAAACGTTGGCTTCTCTGCCGATGCGCCATGGCCAAAAACTATGGCAGTCACTGTTGGAAAGAAGTGCAAATCTGTCAAGCTTGCTGAGGCGCCAGTTCATTGGTGAGTCGCTGCTTAAACCAGTTTCTAAGGCGTGAATATGCTTTGTCATGTCTTGGTAACAGTCTTCCATGCTGTCAAAGCCACTAAAGGCTCCGAAAACACTAAACCACGGAGTCCAAGCGTGTGCTGGAAAAATCATGTTGCCGCTTGAAATAGCCATTACTTGCTCGACAAGCTGTGGAGCAGTCATGTCTAGGATGGGTCTGCCGTCGGAGGATAAATCGCCAAAGCGTTTAAGCGCCTCATTAATTTGCGTAGCTGTCTCCATGCTCGGCGTTAGAATCACGTGGTGAACTTTTTTGGATTCGCCCTTATAATCGAAGATAGTGCACACTTCAGTCGTGAGCATAAAACGAACTGGGGACTCCGCGTTGCCCGTTAACTTAAAGAGACCCGTATCTGGTTCAGGCGTTAAGGTTTCTTTGATTTCTTTGAGCCATTGGGGATGGGTGAAGTCGCCTGTGCCTACAAGGTTTAAGCCTTTAATTTTTGAGTAGCGAGCGATTTCAGTTATGCACATTTGCTCGCTTGTTGCCCTACTGTAACGTCCATGAATGTGCAGGTCAGCTATGACTTTCAAAGTTTAGCGCCTAATCCCTAACGTGGTCTTTAACCATTTTAAGGCTTCGCTAAGTCAACGATGAAAAAAGGCTAATGAAAATTATTATGACTTACAGTTTAGCTTGTTAGTCAATGCAACCAATGCTTCAATCAGTTGCTTGATCAGCATTCTTGTTTGCTCATTGGTTAATCTGCCGTTTACGTCAACGCTGTCAGCGGCGTTGGATAGCATGACTTCGGGCTGGTTAACTGTATACATGTTTTGGAAAATAAACGATTGGCGCAGGATGTATTGTGCTCTGGCTCCACCGAATCTTCCAGTTGATGCACTCATGATGGCGACTGGTTTATTTCTCAATGCGTCATCTTCGTAGGGTCTTGAAGCCCAATCAAACGCGTTCTTCAAGACGCCGGGGATTGAAAAGTTGTATTCGGGTGTGGCAATCAAAAGCGCGTCTGCGTTCCTGATTTTTTCCTTGAACTCTTTAACCTTCGATGGCGCGTTGTACTCGTTGTCTTGGTTGAAGGGTGGAATGCCTTCTAAATCGAAAACTTCCATCGCAACGTTTTCAGGTGCAACCTCCACTGCAGCGCGGACTAAGGCTTTGTTGTATGAGCCTTTTCTTAGGCTTCCAGCGAATGCCAGAATTTTAATTTGTTTCTCCACCGAAACCACCAGTTATATCTTAAAATATAAAAAAAGTAAGCAATAAACAAGATTTAAAGCTAGCCGTTGCCTGTGCTGAAGCTCTTAATGTGGAAACGTAAATGATCCAAATTTCATTTTGCGATTAATATAAGATATTAGCTTTGGCTTAGCTATGTTAAGGGGTCTTAAGGTTGGGCTGTTTCTTGTTTTCTTTACTCTCTCTATTGTTTTGTGGATTCTTTTTTAAGGGTTTTTATCAGGTAGTTGACTTCATTTGGGTCGCTTATACCTTGGAATCGGAATACTTCTTTGTCGTTGCAAAGGAATACAATGTCTCCATAACTCATACTTGTGCTGGAAGTAATACCTGTAGCTGTCCCAACGAATGCACCAGTGCTGTATACGCCAGCGAAGGAGCCAACACGGTTTCCTTTTGACTTGCGAAATTGATTCATGACTACGGAATCTGAGAGGTCTAGCCATCCTATGGCTACAAATTTTTCTTGCGGGTTATCTTTCGTTACTGGAAACTGCCTGATAGCCCTCATGTTTGTGATTATCCATCTTTCAGCTATTTCCTTGCTGAGGACACCTTTGTCGATCGTGTGGCTCCAGATAACTTGCTCTCCAGTGTTGAAGTTGCGATTCAACATTTTGACTTGATAACTGAGTTCATCCTGGCTTGTTGGCCTTTCCATGGGATTAAAGACTCTTGCTGGTAAAGGTGGAAGGATCTTAACGAGCTCTTCAGATAACCGTTTGAGGTACATTTGACTTGCGCGGTGGTTAATTGACGCTGAGATAATTGTTTTTCCAGGCTGCGAATCAAGAATTATTTCAACTTCATGGGGATAATATGTGGTTGAGAATGAGTGTTTAGCAACTATCCTTGAGTCAAAATCCCCTTCAACCCTGTAGCCCCTGTTATCAAGGGTTTGGATGACCGCTTCCTTCGCTTTCTGCTGGTCAAGCGTTGTTTCAATCGTGAATTTGTCTGAGGGCATATGGGTCTCATGGTTATCTGTCCTCTTGAAAATATAAAATTTGGCATCCAGCGCCTGTTTTTAAGGTATGGTTGCGTTTGCTTGCTTTTAGTGGTGGTTTTTTGCTACAAATATTAGGGTAGGTCTATCGGTAGGCGGTTTTGTGCAGGGGTTGTTTTGGGTTGATTTTTTGTTTTAGAGCTTAAAACGCAGCCAGCTTTGGGGCTCTAGTCAAGAGAAACACTGGTGACTTTGTTGAAAAAGCCTATTATATTAGGAGCATCAGGAGGATCCAAATAGGCACCCAAGTGATACTGTTAAGTAAGCATACTGTCAGTATTGATACTAATGCTTAGTCCCCTTAAATCCTTAATTAATTTTAATCGCTATCGCCTTTTATGTCAAGTGAAACGTTGGTTGAAGAATACATACATGTGTGTTATTGAACGTTTAGTTAACAAAGCTTTTTACGGGACTGGCTACTAATTAGACCATAAACCTTGAATGTACTCGATAATAGCCCTAACCGTTCAGCGCTCAAGTTCTTACAATTAAGAGAAAATTGGAAAAATCATTACCCAGACAGTAAAAGATGGTTATTTCAAGATTTTTCTGAATAGTTTTGAGTTTTTGCTTTATGCGCTTTTTTGCCTTTTATTATGTAGCAGGAGAAATTATTGGCTTAGAGTTTGAGATGGCAGACTTGACATATAGAATCATTTGGTTGGAATTTACGCTGCCCACGACCATTTGAAGCCCTGCGAAACTGGGTCTACCTCCTTGACTTGCTCCGAAACTCTGGCTTGAGTTATTATTAAGCGTCTGAGCCGTCACTTGAAAAATAGGCATTGTTGCGGGAATTCCATTAAGAACATCATCATAAGTTACGTAATAGACAGTACTGCCAAATTTTATAGAATAGGTCTGAGCATACGTAAGGGAGACTTTGGTATAACCTGAAAGCGAATTAACTACAAGGAATTCATAGCCAACAATGGCTGCAATAATTACTGCCACTGCTAAAACAACCGTTAAGATTTTTTTCTTCTGCAATTAATGGGTTCCTCTATTTCCTATTAGCCACTAAATTCAATCTCACATTAGTATTCAAAGCAGATTTAACTTTTTTCGTTATGTGCCTTTTGCCTCTTGTTTCCAACAAGCGAAAGGTGGCTTTTTATTCTACGCTTTTCAGATTTAAGACTTATCTTCAATAAAAAATAGCGGTGCTACCGAGAACAAAGATACTCTTTACTTTCGCAAACAGCGCTCTTCATGGCTTGGCATTCAGAATCATATTTCTAAAGTTGAAATTCACCCCTTTTTTTGGTTCGGCAATTCACATGAAAGGCAATATTTTTATTTGAAATTCATCTTGTCGGCAATATTCTTTTTAAATGTCAGCTAAGTAATGAGAGTTTATGCATGAGTGGGCTTTAGCTGAAGCAATCATAGCATCCGCGAAAGAGGTTGCTGAGAAGGAGAAGTTGAAGGAAGTTACAGAGGTCACCATTAGGGTTGGTGAGCTCCAGCAAGTTGAGGCTGGCATTTTGCGTTTTGCTATTTCGCAGATGAAGCCGCCGATTTTTAAGAACGCTAAATTCCGCATCCTAAAAGCCAAAACAACGCTAAAATGTAGGGTTTGCGGAACCACTTGGCAGTTTAACAGTAAAAAAATGGATAAAGAAACTGCTGAAGCCATCCATTTCGTTCCCGAGGTAGCTCACAGTTACATTAAGTGTCCAAAATGTGGCAGTCCTGACTTTGAAATCGTCAGCGGACGTGGGGTTTGGCTTGAGAACATAAAAGGAGCCAGATAATCGTGGTTGACCCAAGAACAAGCGTGATAAACGAGCGTTTAAGCCGAATAAGCAGAATTATCGCCGTTTCAAGCGGCAAAGGCGGGGTTGGAAAAAGCATGGTTGCAACCACGCTCGCATTAACCTTGGCACATAACGGCTGCAAAGTAGGCTTATTCGACTTAGACTTCACCAGCCCATCAACCCACATAATCCTCGGCGCTGAAAATGTGCAGCTGAAAGAGGAAAAAGGCTTAATTCCGCCAATAGTTCGCGGCTTAGAATACATGTCGCTTGTTTACTTTGTAGGCGATAAACCAGCACCACTGCGCGGAGCGGATGTTTCAAACGCTTTAATCGAGCTCTTAGCAGTTACGCAGTGGGGTACGCTTGATTTTCTCGTAATTGACATGCCGCCAGGCATCGGCGACGCAGTTCTTGATTTGGTAAGGCTGATTAAACGCATAGAGTTCCTAATCGTTACAACGCCTTCACTTTTGGCTTTTGAAACCGTAAAAAAACAAGTAATTCTTCTATGCGACTTAAAAATGCCAATTATCGGCGTCATCGAAAACATGAAAATGGACAAGGCAAAAGACATCGCAGAGGAAACAGGAAAGTTAGAGTTAAAGTTTCTAGGAGAAATTCCCTTTGACCTACAGGTTGAAGCCGCTATCGGTGACGTAGAGAAGTTGCTTAACACCGCTGTTGGCAAAAAAATCCAACAAGTAGCCGACAACAATATCTTAGCGAAAAAGAGAGAACCCTAAACATGGCATGCATTAAAGCAGTAATATTTGATTACGTTGGCACACTGGTCAACTGCGGAAACTACACCATGGAAGCCTCAAGAGAGAAACTCCACGCAGCATTGGCGAATGAAGGTTTTGATGTTGCCAAAGACAAGTTTTTGGAAGCCTACATACAAGCGCACGAGAAATACCGCAAAATACGCTATGAACAGCTAAGAGAAGTAACCAACGCAGTTTGGGTGGCAGAAGCACTTTGCAATCTAGGCTTTAAGGCGACGGCGGATGATTACCGAATTAAAGCTGCCCTAAACGTTTTCTTCAAAGACTACGTAGACATGCTTGAGCTACGGGCAGGCGCAAAAAAACTAATCAAACAAGCCAAAGAACAGTGCAAAGTAGCGTTAATCTCAAACTTCACCCATGCACCAGTCATCTACTCAAGCCTAAGAAAACTTGGAATGAACACGTTCTTCAATGCGGTTGTGATTTCGGAGGAAAACGGCTGGCGCAAACCAAGCAGCCACATATTCCAAGACGCGCTAAATAAGCTGCTAGTCCAAGCAAAAGAAGCAGTTTACATAGGCGACAGCCCAATCGAGGACATTAAAGGCGCTAAACAAGCAGGACTAAAAACGGTCTTTGTTGCGTCACAGTTTAACACCCTAAAAGACCTATTGGATAGCCTGCAAAAACCAGACTTTATTGCAAAAGATCTCCAATCAATCAGCGAAAGTCTTACCGAAATTATTTCAATAAGCAAATAAAGCAATAAAAAATAAAGAAAAAGAAAGTTAGATTTTCTTAGTCTTAGTAGCTGTTTCTAGCGCCACAACGCCTGGCAGTTTTTTGCCCATTAAGAATTCGATTAGTGCTCCGCCCGCTGTGCTTATGTAACCGATTTTTTTGCTCAGGTTATATTCTTGTATGGCTGCGATGGTGTTTCCGCCGCCTGCTAAGCTGAAGGCTTTGCTGTTTGCTATGGCTTCGAAGACTTTTTTGGTGCCGTAGTTGAATTCTTTGTTCTCGTAAACTCCCATTGGTCCGCTGACAACGATGGATTTAGCGTTTGAAATGATTTTTGAATAGTTCTCGACGGTTTTTGCGCCTATGTCAAAAATTGAGTATTCAGTCGGCAGCTTACTCACGGGGATTTCTTTGCGTTTACCATTAACGTCTAAGGCAAGATCAACTGGCACGACAACCTTATCGCCATACTGCTCCATTAACGCTTTAATGCCTGGAATTAAGCCTGTTAACTCTTTCTTTGCAAGAAAATCCATTGTCTTCTTGCCCAAATCAACGCCCTTAGCTGCAAGGAACAACTGCGAAGTTACACCGCCAACAATCACATAATCTGCTATGCCGTTGCCCAGAACATACTTGCTGATTTCAAGGCTATCATCGGCTTTTGCTCCACCCATAACGTACACTGAAGGCTTCTCAGGTTTCTCCAATGCTTTGCTTAAACTTTTCAGCTCACGTTCCATTATGCGCCCTGCAGCACTTGGCAATACTGCGGTGAAGCCAACCATTGAAACGTGTCCACGGTGTGCAGCGGCGAAAGCATCGTTAACGAATAAATCCGCGAGTGGTGCGAGGTTTTGGACAAGTTCAGTTTTGCTTTGTTGTTCTGGTGTGCCACTTTTCGTTTCTCCATCCCAGGAGCGTACGTTTTCAAGAACTAGGATTTCTCCGGCTTGCAGGTTTTTGATGGCGTTTTTTGCTTTTTCACCAAAGACATCATCGACGTATTTTACTGGGCACTTGAGTATTTTTTGCAGTA
This sequence comes from Bathyarchaeia archaeon, assembly GCA_050010515.1. GTDB lineage: Archaea > Thermoproteota > Bathyarchaeia > Bathyarchaeales > Bathycorpusculaceae > Bathycorpusculum. Next base: position 60,697 of record JBEKKX010000003.1, on the reverse strand, counting down.
TTTCCGCGTGTTGTTTTAGTGATGTGTAGTCTGGGTCTCCTTTGCGTCCTTGATGTGCTAGGACAACGGTTTTGGCGCCTTTTTCAGCCAGCTCCTTAAGCGTCGATTCAGCATGCGCTTTTATGCGTACGTCGCTTGTAACTTTCTTAGTTGCAGGATCTATTTCTGAGTTGAAATCTACTCTGACAAGAACAACTTTGTTCTTTACATCAAAATCATCCAAGGTTTTGTATTTCGCCATGTTAATTCGCTTCTTTCTGTTTAGTTAGAAAAGAAAAAGATAGGAAGGATTTAAGCTTGTTTGATTGCTTAAAAGCCTGCTTTTTTGCCGATCATTTCGATGAATTCAACCATGCGGTTGCTAAAGCCCCATTCGTTATCGTACCATGCGAAGACTTTAACGAAGTTGCTCTTTTCGCCTAAAACCATGGTTAATTGTGCATCTAGGACTGCTGAGTAAGTGCTGTGTAGTACGTCGGTTGAAACGATTGGGTCTTCAGTGTACTGTAAGATGCCTTTAAGGGGACCTTCTGCGGCTTTCTTCATAGCTGCATTAATTTCGTCTCTGGTGACTTCTTTGCCTAATATAGCGGTTAAGTCAACAATGGACACGTCTGCTGTAGGCACACGCAGGGAATAGCCATTCATTTTTCCAGCGCAACTTGGCAAAACTAAGCCGATTGCTTTTGCTGCACCAGTGCTTGTTGGGATGATGTTGATTGCTGCTGCTCTTGCTCTGCGTGGGTCTTTGTGGACAAGGTCTTGGACTTTTTGGTCGTTTGTGTAGCTGTGGCATGTTGTCATTAAGCCTTTTTCTAAGCCAAAGTTGTCGACTAATACCTTGCTGATTGGTGCCAGGCAGTTTGTTGTACATGAAGCATTGCTTAAAATATTGTGTTTTTCTGGGTCATACGACTCATCATTTACGCCTAACACAAAGGTTGCATCTGGGTTTTCTGCTGGCGCTGAAATGAGGACTTTCTTTGCTCCTGCTTGAAAATGTTTACTTGCACCTTCACGGTTGGTAAACAAGCCAGTGGATTCTACTGCTAAGTAAACTCCAAGGTCTTTCCATGGCAGTGCTACTGGGTCTTTTACGCTGAGACATTTGAGAGTTTTTCCGTTGACGACCATGTCATTCCCGATGACTTCAACTGTGCCGGGGAAGCGCCCGTGAATTGAGTCATATTTGAGGAGATGAGCATTTGTTTTCGCGTCTGCAAGATCGTTGATTGCTACGAAATCAATTTTTGCGTTGCGTTCAAGTGCTGCGCGGTAAAGAAGCCTTCCGATTCTTCCGAATCCGTTAATTCCTACTTTTATAGCCATTAACTATCACCTATTTTTTGTTAGGTTCTTGTACAGACTCTAACTTAATTAATTTTCCGACAAAAATACAGGCAAACCAATAAACAAGCAGCAAGTCTAGCGCTTGAAAAAAGTTGTAGCATTATTGTCTTAAAGCAATTAATGTTGCATAGCTTTAGCATCAATTGCTTGAATTGGCCACGATCTTTTGGTTTCCAAGCTTAAACGTTTAGTAAATTCCGCCTTCTCTAAAGTAATAGTTATCTTCTTTTTTGGGACCAAAGCTTCTTACGCCTTCACGTTTAAGCTGACACCGCAGTTCTTCAGCATACTCTTTGGTTATTTCTCCTTTCTTCTTCAGGTAAGCAATTATTTCTTCCGCTTGCGCTTCTGTGTCACATCGGCGGATAAAATCCACGGCACAAGGATTAAAATGGCGCAACTTATCAGGCAAAACCGTAGGCTCAAATTCCTCTTCTTCAGCCTCAGCCTCTTCAACTTCTTGCGGGTTTTTTCGTACGGCGTTAATTGGTACCTTGACGTCTCCTGTTTCAAGTTCCTTGTAGAGGTGTGGAAACATTTTCTTGAGCGATTTTTTATCCGTTGCCATTTTTCATCAGTTAATTAAAAATAAATATCAAATATGTTCTTTATGTGCTTTTTTGATGGAAAACAAGATTTAGCAGGAATTATGATGGTAGGAATTGTTGGGTTGAGTTAGTTTTTAAAACTTTTTCAAGTTCCTGAACCTTTAAACCCTTCATTTCATCACCGAAAACCTCGCATTTTCTCTTTTTCCCTGCTTCCTCAGAGCTTCGAGCAACAATCTCGAATCCATGTTTAGCTGAAGTCTCAGCGTATATATGGAATGACGCTAAAGTTATTCCACGCTTGTTTACGGTAGTCCAAGCCGTTTTTAAAATTTTAACTCTCTCAGCTTTGAGGGTTTTTACGATTTCTTCTGGCTCATCCGTATAAACGGCAATGTCAATGTCGCTTCCCTGCCTTATCGTTCCCCGCCAAACGCTCCCGATTAAAACAGGACAATAAGCATCAAGAAGCTTCATTATCTTTAGGGCTTCCGTTCGCATTTGAATCAGACGCTCTTTTCTTTTTGCGCCTTCGTTTTCTTCAGCTATTTTGTCCAGTTCAAGAGCAACTTCAAGGTTAGAAGGCAAAAAGTGAGCGCCCAAAGTTTTTGCAGCTTTTTCTTTAGCTTGTTTGTATTCTTTTTCAGCGCCAAAATAAAGTAAAGTAGCGGCTTCTCTTGCGACTCTGCACTTTAAATCAAAGTCAACAATCAATCATTCACCTAGCGTTTTTATCAGCGTTTCACTATTGTTTCGTAAAGTTCGATGGTTTTTTCGGCGATTCTGCTCCAAGTGAACTCGGCTATAACACGCTTCCTGCCATTTTTGCCAAGCACCTTCCGCCTTTCAGGGTCTTCTAAAGCGCTGATTACTCCCCATGCAATATCAGACGGGTTATTTGGATCTACGTGGTAACCGCATTGTTCTTCACCGCAGCAAATTACGATTTCACGCATTCCGCTGACGCCAGCGGCGCCAACTACAACTGGCTTCTCCATGCTCATCGCTTCAAGAGCTACAATACCAAATGGTTCATAGTGACTGGGGAAAACCGCTATGTCGCATGCGGCATAATGTAGTATTCGTTCTTCCTCTGGGATGAAATCAAAGCAGAATTTAACGTACTCGCCAAGCCGCATGGTTCTAGTAAGGTTTGTTAAGTATTCTTGAAGGTCGCCTACACCTACAACTACAAGTCTTGCATTAGGAATCTTGGTTAGAATATGCGGAATCGCCATTATGAGTTTATCAACGCCTTTGACGCCTACAAGCCTGCCAAGGAAAAGAATCATTAGCTCATTATCTTTTATGCCATATTTGCTTCGGATTCGCTTAATGTCCTCGGAAGAAACGTTTTCAGGATTGTATTTTTGTGGGTCAACACCGTTGTAGCTTACTTGAATTTTTTCTCTTGGAAAACCAAGCTGTATAAGCTCATCTTTCATGGCGTACGATACTGTTACAACCATATCAGCCATTTTGCCCGCCCGCAATTCTATGTTACTAACTACGTCTGAGCCATTTCCTAAGGTTCGACCTTTCTCAGTTGAGTGAACATGGAAAGCTAAAGGCAAACCAGTTTCTCTTTTAACTGTGATCCCGCCCATAGCGGAAAGCCAATCATGCGCAACAACAATGTCGTATTTCATGCCTTCTTTCTTTATTAACTCGTTGATCAGTTTAGCCGCTGACAAATAATTATAAACCATTAGTTTGCCGAAAAAATGTAATCCTCTGCCCCATTTTTTAATGTCTTCAGCTATCACGTCTGGAAGCGAGTCTGAAATGTCAATGTGCAATGGACGATGAATTTCTATTCCACGCCAAATTTCTCTAGTAGGCAAAGAACCTGCATCATCATTCATGGTAAAAACGGTTACGTCGTGATCGTCCAAAACAAACTTTCTGGTTATTTCCGCTGCATAGGTACCCAGTCCACCAACTATTTTAGGCGGGTACTCGTAAACGAAAACAGCAATTTTCATCCTCAGTATTCACCAATGTACCATTAGCATTGGCAATCACTATACTAAAGCTTTGCTTATTTGCAGTAAGCAAACCTGAAACCAAAAAAATTTTCAAAAGAGTTAAGGAAAAGTTTGATTAGACAGTTCTGCATATCACTAACAGGCAAGGTGCTTGCAAATGAGTTTATCACCCGTCAAACAAGAGATACTAGAAACCATGCTACTATATGAAAGACCCATGAAAGCCATCGAAATCGCAAAGGAAACCAAAAAAGAGTTTCCACCCGTCATGATGCATCTTTTAGGGCTAGTTCGCATGGGATATGTAAGCTCACCTGAAAAAGGGCAATATGTTATTACTGAGAAAGGAAAAGAAGCCCTCGGTTTACTGGAAATCAACAAAGAAAAAGCCACTGCCATATTGGCTTATTCGCCACATGATAAAGCATTCAGCTTCTACGCTGACATTGGAAAACCACTAAACTTGCACGCTCACAACCTTCGTGATTTTGCCAATAAAGTTGAAAAAGCAGACATTACATCAATAGAATTCCATACAAAACGTGGAGACTTTGAAGCCTGGTTCAACGGACTCGGAGACGTAGAATTAGCAAAAAAGGCTGCATTATTAAAACAAAGAAATGTGGCTGGAGAGAACCTGCGCAGGCAATTGCATGAAATCGTTAAGCAACGATATATAGCATTAGCTAAATTGGCAGACCAACCAGTTTACACTGAGTAAATTTAGCTTTTATAAATCGTTTTGTCATTTCTACAGAACATGCTGTATTGCAGTATACTCCATGTCTTCAGCGCTTAACCGTGCTGGTTCAAAACTCACCTATCCGTCTTAACATGGTACCGTTGTTTATTGCTTCATGTCTAGCATAGAGAACGCAGGATCATCAAATAAGTCAGCGATAAGCGGTTTGCATTCATGGTCACTTGAGATTTTACCGTTCGCAAGCTGGAACTCTAAAGCAATAATCGGAGGTGGACTATCAAAAGCAGTACATTTAGACGCTTTTAATCCAACCGGCATAAGTGGACCCCAATGGCTTCCACGCATCCAACTCTGAACAAAATAGTTGTGCGCATTTAAGTTTTTCACAAATTCGAGCGTTAGGTTATGGAAAAAATGAAATACACAAAGGCGATATTATGTGGCTGAGGAGAGCCTCTATTGAGCGAAGTTAGAATAGTTTCCGTCAAAATACCTGAAGAAGTCTACCTTGAAATGGCGCTGCGTATTCCTGAGGGTGACCGAAGCAACTTTATCAGGGAAGCCATAAGTGAGAAACTTCAGAAAACGCCTAAAGCAGACAAACTTTTAGCCTTAGAAGAGAGAATGGGCAAAATAGAGCAGGAGTTCGGGCAAATTAGAAAGTACCTTGCCGATTTGGAACTGCTAACGTTTCAGCATGGAAATATTAATCCGCACTCTTTCTGCATCGATGAGGTGGACCATAAAATAATGGAGTATCTGCTTCATTACAAGAGCGCAACTACGCCTGAGTTGGCTGCTTACGTTAAAACCAACAGGTGGCTCATACTTAACAGGCTTAGAAAAATCCAGAAAATCTCCAAAAAACAAGTTGGAAAACCAGTAATCGAGTATTATGCGGGCGAAAGGTCTGGGAAGAAGAAGGCTTGGTGGATAGACGAAGAGTTAATCCAAGAATAACAAGGTTAGCTTTAAATTAATTGGGCATGTTTGGTTTGTAAACTGTGGGCCCGTAGTCTAGTACGGATTAAGGCGTCGGCCTCCGGACGCTTCTCAAAGCGGGGGTTAGCCGAAAATCCTGGGTTCAAATCCCAGCGGGCCCGCCACCCTACATACCGCTTATGTTATCGTTGCTTCTCATAACCATGGTGTTTCAACCGCCAGTGAGTTTAGCTGAAGTTAGCTTGTGACGTAGTATTTTCTTTGATACTTCGTACAGAAGGCTGCTTATGGCGATGGCGAAAGCTGGGAAAGCTGGCAGGATGTACCAGTAAATTTTTGTTTGCGCCAAAGTGAATACTAACAGCACGATCGCCATCCATAAGAAAATTAACGTGTCTCCCTTTAAGCGCTTAACAACCGTGTTGAACCCGCAAAGCCCAGCCGCGAAAGGCAACAATACTACCCAAAGCCAGTTTTCGTGATTAGCTATGTAGTTAAAGTAGAAAAGGTAACCCGCTAAGTGGCCCTCAACGGGGCTGGCTGAGCGTGTAAGGTCAGCATAAACGAAGTACCACTGCCAAAACTGTGACCCGAAACGGGCAGCCATGTAGATCAACCAGGGCGAAAACAGCAGAAGCCCAGCTCCCCAGAAAAGGGTAAAGTGTTTTGTGAAGAGAAACCGCAGGCTTTTCTTTGTCGTGATTAAATATGCAAAGATGATTAGCGGAATTAACAGGGCAGCGATCTGCTTGGTCATTAACGCCAAGCCAAAAAACAGGCCGCTTAAAACTGCATATCGATTAGCATTTTCTTTTTCCTCGCTTAAAACAAAAAAGTATATGATTCCCAAAATGAAGCAAACCAGCGGGACGTCAGTCATGGCGTATCTTGCAAACACGTAATAAGTTATGAATGTGCCTAAAACAAGCGCCGACATGAACCCAACATACCGATTGTAAAGTTTCTTTCCCAAATAGAAGACAAGAACTAACGATAAAGCGCCGAATCCAGCGGTCCAAATCCGTGATGCAAAGTTGTTAACGCCGAAGACCTGGTAGGCAAGAGACATCAGCCACATCAAAAGCGGCGGCTTGCCTATCACGAAAGACACGGCGCCGTCAGCCCAAGGGGTCAGGTAGTCTCCAGTTTTAAACATGTGGTATGCCCATTGAGAGTACGTTTGCTCGTCGGCTGCCTGAAGAACCCCGCTTCCAAGATTAGCGAAGAATATCATCGAAAAGGCCAGAATTGCCAAAATAAAAACCGTGTCAGAGTGCGCTTTGAACCATGAGTATTTTTGGTTCGGAATATCGCTTGATTCAGCATTTCGCTTCTGCCGTCTACTGGAGTAAAAGGTTCGTGCTAATGCAAAAATAATCACTGCTCCTATCGCGCACGCAATGGTGTCAAACGCAATGGTAGTCCATGGTAAAGAATTGGTAGATTGTGAAAGTTGGGTTTGAGCAGTTGAATTGTTTAAGGCTAAAGCGTAGACCTTGCAATCGTCTGAACCAACGTAGAGGGTGTCGTTCGCAATTGCTGGAGAGGATTCTACAAAATTTCCGGTTTGGTAACTCCATTCCTTGGCTCCTGTAGTGGCATTGAGGCAGTAGATGTTGTAGTCTTCGGAGTCGACGTATACGTTGCCGTCTGCAACTGCTGGTGAAGATGTGACCCAATACCCGGTCGGGCTCTGCCATATTTTACTGCCGGTTGAAGCGTTTAAACAATAAACGTTATTGTCCTCGGAGCCTACGTAAACGCATCCGTAAGCGACAGCTGGGGAAGAGTACACTTCGTCTGCCGTTTGGTACTTCCAAATCTGGGCGCCAGTGGAAGCATTCAAACCATAAACGTAACCATCGTATGAGCCTATGTAGACATACCCATTGTACACGGCAGGAGAAGAACTAGAGCTTCTAATTTGGTGGCTCCATATCTGGCTGCCTGTAGAAGCATTAATAGCGTAAATGAAATCGTCGCTATTGGCAACGTATACTACGCCATTTGAAACGGCTGGCGATGAATCCACTGGGTATAAAGTTGGGAAAATCCATATTGTGGTTCCGTCTGTAGCGTTAAGATCGTAAACATTTTGCTCTCCTGAACCTATATAGACGTAGCCATCCACAACTGTAGGCGAAGACCGCACTGGACCCCCGATGAATGATTTCCAAAGAGGCATTCCAGTGGTAATGTTTAGACAGTAAACGTAGCCGTCGTCTGCGCCTACGTAGACACGCCCATTATAGATGGCAGGTGACGACCACACTTCACTTCCAGTTGGGTATTTCCAGACTGGTTCACCATTGGAGGCGTTGAGACAGTAAACTTGGCTATCCCTAGAGCCTACGAAAACATAGCCTTCCGCTACTGCAGGGGAAGACTGTACCATTCTGCCTGTTGTGTAATTCCACAAGAGTTTAGCGGAATTGATTGAGCTGTTTCCAGTTACTGAGCCAATGTGACTTGGATCTTGACGGAACATTGTCCAGTCGTTGGTGCTGGAACTGGAGTTGCTACCTGAAGCTACCGACATGCAAATTGGTTGAACTAGAATAAGACAAATGAGACTGATCAGTAGCCAGTTGAGTTTTCGCATTGCCATCCTTACAATCGACCACATGTAAAATTAGAATATTAAACTAATTGAACTTCAAGCGGGATTTGTTTGGGTCCCAGCGGACCAGCCGCCTACCGAACATGTTTTTTCTGCGGGGATATTTTAGTGCAGAAAAATACTTGACTAACCATGCTGTTTATGCTACCGCTGTTTCAAGAGCTTTCAGCTTGTCAAACGCCTTTGTGGGATTTAGATGAAGTTAGCGTGCGGAAAGTTTTATTTTTTTTGATAGTTGAAATATTTTCTTTGATAGTTGATATAGAAAGCTGCTTATGGCTATGGCGAAAGCTGGAAAAGCCGGCAGAATATACCAGAAAAGTTTTGTTTGAGCTAAAGTGAATACTAAGAGCACAATTGTCATCCACAAGAGAATCATGGTGTCTCCTTTTAAGCGCTTGATAACCGCATTGAATGCGCAAAGCCCTGCCGAAAAAGGAAGCAGTATTACCCAAAGCAAGTTCTCATTATTAGCTAAGTAGCTGAAATAGTAGAGGTAACTTCCGACATGGCTCTCAACAGTACCAACTGTCCGCGTAATGTCGTCATAAACAAAATACCAATACCAAAATTGTGATCCAAAACGAGCGTTCATGTAGATTAGCCAGGGAGAAAAGACGAGAAGGCCGATTCCCCAAAAAAGGGTAAAGTGTTTTGTGAATAGAAACCTGATGCTTTTCCGTGTTGCGATGAGATAAGCGAAGATGATTAGGAGAATTAGCAAGGCTTCAATCTGTTTTGTCATTAATGCCAAACCAAAAAATAGGCCGCTTAAAGCTGCATATCGGGTTGTTTTTTCGCTTTTTTCGCTCAAAACAAAAAAGTATATGCTGCCCAGAACGAAGAAGACTAAGGGAACGTCTGTCATGGCGAGTCTTGCAAACTCATAGAAGGTTGTAAGTGTGCCTAAAACTAGCGCCGACAGAAATCCTACATAGCCGTTATAAAGTTTCTTTCCTAAATAGAAGATAAGAACTAGGGACAAGGTGCCGAATACAGCACTAAAAAACCTTGACGCGAAGTTGTTAACGCCAAAGACCTGGTAAGCAAGAGACATCAGCCAAATGCTAAGAGGCGGCTTACCTGCAAAAAAAATACCGCCAAAAGCCCAAGGGGTCAGGTAGTCTCCAGTTTTAACCATGTGGAATGCCCATTGAGAGTATGTTTGCTCATCGGCAGCTGACAGATGTCCATTTCCTATATTAATGAAGAATATTGTTGAAAAAGCCAGAATTGCCAAAACACAAAGGGCGTCGGTGTGTGCTGAAAACCAAGACACATTTCGACCAGAAATATTTGCGGCTTCAGCGTTTCGCTTAGCCCGCCTGGTCGAGCGAACAAAGAGTACGACTGCAAAAACAATCACGGCCATTACGGCACCTGCAATCACATCAAACGCAATCGTAGTCCACGCTAAAGAGCTGGTAGATTGCAAAGGTACGGTTTCAACAGTCGAATTGAATAAGGCAAAAGCGTAGATATGATTATCATCAGAACCCACGTATAGGGTATTGTTTATAATGGCTGGTGAAGAATCCACAAAATTTCCAGTCTCGTAACTCCATTCCTTTGCTCCTGTAGAAGCATTAAGACAATAAATGCTGTAGTCTTCAGAGCCCACATACACGTTGCCGCCTGCAACTGCAGGTGAAGACCAGACCCAATATCCAGTTGGGCTCTGCCATATTTTACTGCCGGTTGAAGCGTTTAGACAATAAACGTTGTTGTCCTCAGAGCCTACGTAAACGCATCCATAGGCGACAGCTGGGGAAGAATCCACTGAATCTTGGGTTTGATATTTCCAAATCTGGGTGCCTGTGGAAGCATTCAAACCACAAACGTAACCATCGTATGAGCCTATGTAGACATAGCCATTGTACACGGCAGGAGAAGAGATAGTGCTTCCGGTGTGGTGGTTCCATATTTCGTTACCTGTAGACGCATTAAGAGCGTAAACAAAAAAGTTAGAGGCAATGTAGACTACGCCATCTGAGACAGCAGGAGACGACTCAACACTGCTGCCGATAGTGGAATTCCAGAGTTTTGCGCCGCTTGTAGCGTTCAAAGCATAAACGTTGCCATCGTAGGAGCCTACGTAGACTACGCCACCGACAACAGCAGGAGACGAATAAACACTGCCAGGAGACGCCTCAACACTGCTGCCGATAGTGGAATTCCAGAGTTTTGCGCCGCTTGTAGCGTTCAAAGCATAAACGTTGCCATCGTAGGAGCCTATGTAGACACGCCCGTTATCGATGGCAGGCGACGACGCCACTGCACTTCCAGTTGGGTAGTACCATACTAGTTCGCCGTTGGAGGAGTTGAGACAGTAAACAGCCCCTTCATTGGAACCTACGAAAACGTAGCCGTTAGCTACTGCGGGGGAAGATACAACACCTTGCATTGTTGTGAAATTCCACAAGAGTTTGGCGGAATTCGTTGGACTGTTACCAGTTGTGGTGCCGCTGTGGCCTGGGTCATTACGGAACATCGTCCAGTTGTCGGTGCTGGAAATAGCGTTGCTGCATGAGGCTACCGACATGCTGTATGATGTTTGAATTAGAATAAGGGAAATGAGAATGATTAGCATCCACTTGTGTTTCCTCATTGCTACCCATACAAGAAATCACATGTAAGAATAGAATATATTAAACTAATTGAACTTCGAAGCAAGAAAGCGTTTCGAGTTCAAGCGAGTTGCCCTTTGCTTAATAATATAGCGGGGATGCGGTTGTTGTAGCTTGAGTGAGACAACAAGTTTTCTTATAGTGCTTTCGCTAAATAAAAAACCTCGCAGGTGTACCCATATGGTTAGCTGTCAAAAATGTGGAAAAAACCTCACCAAACCCGATAAGAAGATAGAAAACGACTTGTTTTACATAGCTGTTTACACTTGTGACAAATGTGGTGCCAGCTTCAAGGTAGCCTACTGAATTGTTTCTGTGACTTCTTTATGTTTATAGTTAACCCTTTCACCTTTTTCTTCTTTTAATGCTAAAGCAGACACTCACATTTGGCACCAGAAAGACGGGATAGGGTATCAATTTAGCAAGTGAATTTCTCTAGCAAAATTGAAATGTATTTTTCAGAAATATTTCGTTTCTGGGGCTAACACATCTTTAGCTAAATAAGTTTCTGAGATATTTCAAAATGAGTTGCGGCTGATCAAATGCTGTCTTCAACGTTTTCCGTGGATTTTTAATGTGATTCAGTAAAGATAATTTCTTATACTCCTCAAGCGCCTTAGTTGCTATCTCTTTCACTTCTTGGGATGTAAAATCCTCAGTTGAAATCAACGGCATGCCTTTCGGTTGACGTGCCTCAGCAAAAGAGTTCCAAGTTAAATCTCCCTGAATATACCCTTTAGCCTTACACTCATCATAAAGTCTTGTTCCATACGAAGGAGTAGCATAGAACAGATGCATGCCAACATCAAAATCACGTTTGAGCCCTAGAGCAAAATCAACGGTTTTCTGCATGTTCTCTTTCTTTTCGCCTGGAAAGCCAATAATGTAGAATGCGCCTGTTTTCAGGCCGATGTCTTTGCAGATTTTCGCAACTTCAACTACACGGTTCAAGTCTAGGCTCTTGCAGATTACATTGTTTAAGATTTGCTGGTCGCCTGACTCAACGCCGAAAAAGACGCTTTGACAACCTGACTTTTTCATTTTTTCCAGCAGATTCAAGTTTAAGCAGTCTGCTCGGACGCCGTTTGGCGTTTCCCAACCGATCTTGATTTTTTTCTCAATTAAGCCGTCGCAGACAGCTTCGAACCTTGAGAGGTCAAGGGTTAGGTTGTCATCTTCAAAAAAAATGTTCTTAACATTAAACTTTTCCACGACATATTGTATGTGGTTGAGCACGTAATTTGGGGAGTGCGCTCTAAATTCCCTGCCCATGTGCAAATGGACCGAGCAGAAACAGCAGTTAAAGGGGCACCCCCTGCTAGTAATCATTGATATTGCCCTGTTTCTGAAGCTGCGGTAACCTATCCTTTTGGGGCTTAGGTACTGCTCCATATCCACTAGGTCGTAAGCTGGGTAGGGAAGCTCATCCAAGTTTTTAATGAAAGGCCTCGGTGAATTTATGATGACTTCTTCATCTTTACGGTAGGCGACGCCGAGAATTTCGCTTAACTGTTTTTTGCCTTCAAAATACTGAGCTAATTCAAGCATTGTGTATTCGCCTTCGCCTGTCACCGCAATGTCAACGCTTTTTGCCTCTTCAAGAAACCCTTTTGGCACTGTGGTTACGTGTGGACCGCCTACAACTGTTAAAATGCTTTGGTCAACTTGCTTGGCTAAGTTGCTTATTTTAACTGAGTTTTCTATTTGGCAAGTGAATGGTCCTGCTATACCAACAATATCTGGCTTCCGACTGTAAATTTCCTGCTTTATCCGCTCAAACGGCATGCCAACGTTTATGGTTTCGCCGTTTTTCAGGAATGAACTATCACTCATAAAAGCATCTAAAATTTCAGTTTTGTAACCTGCTTTGTCAAGCATCGCAGCGATGTACATTAAGCCAAGAGGCAGATTGCCTGCTGGCTGATCAGAACCTGGATAAAATACTTGCGGCGGATTGATGAGAAGCACTTTCATTCAGGTTCCCCAATGATTATAAAGTTGACCTGTCCGAGATATTTAAATTAACTTATGAATCCATTTGGCATTGAATATTCATGTTGTAAGCTGTTTTTTGTGTATTTTTTCATATGAAATAATCTTCCATTTTGCTTAGTTGGCATGTTACTGTTATGCCACAACCACATAAGTTTATGAGCGGTCATTCGGCTCTAATACCGTTAACTTTTCCGTTGTTTAATAGGAGGTGAATTTTTTGAGTATGCGTGAAGAAAACAGAAAAGGCAAGATGACTGTTGCTGAGGCTGGAAGGAAAGGTGGAGAAAAAACCGCTCAAACTCATGGGCGAGCGTTTTATGAGGAAATCGGTCGTAAAGGCGGCGAGAAAGTTTCTCAAGAGCGCGGCCCAGAATTTTACAGTGAGATAGGCAGCAAAGGTGGATCTGAGAGGGCCAAGCAGCATGAAGGTACAAGTGAAGCTATGGGAAAAACAAGCCTTGAAGAAGCAGGTCACCGTGGTGGGCAAAGAGTTCGAAAACTAATTCAAGTGGGCAAAGAACATGAAGAAGAATAAAAAACCTTATTTTAGTAATTACTTGTTAGTTTCAGCTTCTTTAGATATCAAAACGCTTTTTTAATGGAGGTGAAGGGTATTGTCAAGAGAAAAGAAAAAAGGTAAAATGACGGTTGAAGAAGCCGGAAGGAAAGGCGGACTAAAAACAGCTGAAACCCACGGAGAAGAATTCTATAGCGAAATAGGCCGCAAGGGTGGAAAAATAGGCGGACCGAAAGGTGGACAAAGAGTCCGTAAACTTATTGAAGCAGGAAAAGCACACGAAGAAGAATAGAAAAAACTGCAATTAACCTTGTTTTAATTTGAAAAGCTGATCCAAAAATTTTTCAACGTTTGAGTTTTGACTTAATTTATAGTCTAAATTGTATTTTTGACCTAAAAAAAGCTCCTTCCAGTTGTTACTGTGCTAAGACAGCCACATATGTTTAAAAGTTTTGTTTCAGGCTAGAAAATTAAGAAAGCAATTAAGTGTTGACAATGTTGACAAAAAAGCGGGAACATACTTTTTTGGAGGTGATGTGTTTGAGTGAATCGAGGAAGAAGGGAAAGATGACTGTTGCGGAGGCTGGTCGGATGGGTGGAGAAAAGACGTCTGAGACTCATGGATCTGAATTTTACAGTGAGATTAGTAGCAAAAGTGGACTAAAAGTTCGAAAACTTATTGAGGAAGGAAAAGAGCACGGAGAAGAATAAACGGTAAGCATGTTTTTTATTTTTCGAGTTAACTCGTTTAAGAGTATGGAGGTGAAGGATAACGAGTAGAGAAGAAGTTCAAACAAGTAGGCGCGTAGGCATAGGTCAAGGTAGAGAGGCACGACGACAATACACAAATAGAAGCGGAAAATCTGGTCACGTTAGCCCAGCTATAGTGGAAAAATATCTTGCTGGCATACATTACCCAGCAGAAAAAAAGAACTTGGTCGACAAAGCACAAGATAAAGATGCCCCAGACGATGTAATGGATTTATTAAACAAACTGCCGGATAAAACCTATAAATCGCCAATAGATATAACAAAAGAAATAGGGAAAATAGAATAACTAACTAAACATTCCGTTTTCTTTAATTTAATTTCTTGGCGTTAGTTTCCTATTTTGAAAAATAGAGATTACTGTGGTTAACTAGCTCGCCAAGTAGGTTTGTGATTGCTTTTTGATAACCACACACGCTTAAAGGCTATCCTTGAGTAGATAACAAGACAGCCTTTTTCGAGGAAATAAAGGGAGGTGAATAATTTTGGTAGTTAAAAGTGAAGAAAAAAGGAAGATGACACGTGAAGAAGCTGGAAGAAAAGGCGGCGAAAAAGTGGCTCGAGAAAGAGGTCCACAATTTTACAGAGAGATCGGTAGGAAAGGCGGCGAAAAAGTAGCTGAGGAGCGCGGTTCCGAATTCTACAGGGAAATAGGAAGGAAAGGCGGAGAAAGCAGAGGAAAGAGGCGTGAATAAAGCTTTTTTTTCTTATAGTTTTATTTTCTTGTTTTAATGACTGGGTTCTGTTAGATTGTTCCACTTTGAATAAGCCAAGATATCGTTATTTAATTCTTGTTTATACTGAGCGCCTTGTGGTATGAAGAAGTACATTAAAGAGTTAAACTGGTCGGTATGTTTCTTTTCGATCAAATGAGTCATTTCATGAACTAAAACATATTCTAAACAATGTCTTGGTTTTTTTGCTAGTTCCAGATTTATCCATATTCTTTGGTTTTTAGGGCTGCAGGTTCCCCACTTTGTTTTCATTTTCTTGATTTTAAATTCCTTAACGGTTATACCCATAATTTTTTCCCATTTCTCAATCAATGGGGGAGTTTCTTTTTTAAGCTCAGAACGATAGAAAGCATTCATTAATTGCTCTTTCTTTTTGAGAGTTGTCTGTGGCTTAACATACATGTCTATACGTTTTTTTCTTTTTATCTCGACTCTAGGCGGGCTGTTTGAGTTAATTACGGTCAATAGATACCTATTTCCCATGAAGAAATGGCTTTCCCCAGAGACATATTCTCTTTTGGATTGCCGTTCCTGTTCAAGAAATTTAGATTGTTGTCTTTTTATCCAAGATATTTTTGAATTAATTAATAACCGTATTTTTTCATCGGTTGTTTGAATTGGAACTGCGACTCTTATCTTACCATCGGGAGGATAAACGCCCAAATGTATGTTTTTTATGTCTTTCTTAACTATTTGAACCTCTAAATTGCAAATTTCTGTATTGCTTGTGTTAGTATTCATTTTGATTCTTCACCAATTCTAGGACTGCATCTATTTTAGCTTCATCGCTTATTCCGAATTCGGCTAAAGCGTTTTTGATTGCAATTCTTACCTGTTTTTCTTTAATACGGCTTCCTCGCCAGCCGTCAGACTTTTCCGTCTCAATATGCTCATTAACTTTTAGAGCAAGCTCTTCGTTGTTTTCTAAATTATCGTAAAGTGCTTTTTTGGCTTTTGTATTGATTGTCTTTGGGTACGTATCGACAAATGAGCTGTTCTTTACTCTTCTAACAATATTCACTATTCTTTTCAAGTAGTTGGCGTATTCTACAGCGTTTTGTTTTCTCTCCCTAATCAGTTCATCAAGTAAAACTGACATTTTTTCAAAATATTTTGGATTTGTCGGTTTCTCTTCAATGATTAGTCTTCGCACGTTATTTTCAATTGTTTCTGCAACGGCATTTTTGTTTTCTTTGATCCCTTTGGGAAGAGAATCGATTGCGTCTACGCCTTTATTGACTATCAGGTCTATGAGCGTTAAATCATCAAACGCAGTTACTGTTTTGCTTTCATCTGCATCAATATAAGAATCTATTAAATGGCGCATTGCAGGTTCGTAAGCTTTCAAATCGATGTAATCATGACTTGCTAACTTGATTTCGCTTCTAATGTTTTCAAAGTTGCTTACATTTTGCTTTATTTTTTCTGTTTCTTTCTGGCTGTAGCCCGCTTCTTTCATTTCATTGGCAATGTTTACGTATGATCGTAATAGTTTTGAGGTTAGTTTGTAGAGAGATATTCTTTTTTGTTCAGTGGCGGCTAATTCCTCCGGTTTTTCTGTATTGCCGCAGAAATATTCGATATATGCTGAAGAATCTTTGGGTGGTTTTACGGGTTCGCAGAGAACCTTGATGCCTTCAAGGGCTGAATCTAAATTCTCTTTTCCAGTTTTCAGTCTATCTTTAAGCAGGCCCTCAACATCTTCTTTGTCAAATCCGCTAAACGCTCCTGTAGTGTAATCTTTTACTGCTTGGCTGAGGCTTTTGAATAGGTCCTTGTAGTCAATTATATAGCCGTAGTCTTTGTCTTCGCCGTCGAGTCTGTTAACTCGGCAGATTGCTTGGAAAAGACCATGATCCTGCATGCTTTTATCGATGTACAAGTAAGTTGCAGGTGGGGCATCAAAACCAGTAAGGAGCTTATCAACTACAATTAGAAGTTTCATCTGGCCGGGTTCTTTTACGAATTTTTCTTTTATTACTTCTTCAAAGCCCTTGGTTTTGATTTCAGGGTAAATACCTTCATAGTAAGCGATCATTTTTTGGTATGTTTCATATTTGAATATGTTATCTGTCTCATCGTCTTCTCCGGTGCTTTCACCCTTAATTAGGTCTATGTCACCTGAATAAGAGGTTATTATTGCGCATTTTTTAAGACCGTTATTTTGGAACAGTTCATAGTATTGACAGGCTTGGTATATACTACCTGAAACAAGCATTGCGTTACCTCTACCGCTTAGCAACCGGTTTTTGGTTTCCATGTCAAACATTATGTCTGCGACTATTCTATTCAACCGCGGTTGGGAACTGAGGACTTTTTGCATAGTACCCCATTTCGTCTTCAATTCGGCCTTTGCATACTCTGTCAGCCCTCTTGTCTTTGCTTCAAACCACTGGTCTATTTTTTCTTGAGAAGTTATCCTTTGATCTACTTCTCTTGCCTCATACTGTAAATCTAAAACTACGTTATCGGATACGGCTTCGTTGTACTTGTAGGTATGAATGTAGTCGCCAAACACTTGTCGGCTTGTTTTCTTGTCTTTTTTTAATAGTGGTGTTCCGGTAAAGCCGATGAAGATCGCGTTAGGAATGATACCTTTCATTGCTCCATGTAATTTTCCTGATTGAGTTCTGTGACATTCATCGACAAAAACATACAGGTCGCCTTTTGGCTTGAAATTAGTTGGAAGATTATTCATTATTTCCTGAATATATTCCTCTAAGTCTTGTTCTTCGCTTTGTTGTTTTTTTGTTCCGAATTTGTGGATGAGGGAACACATAAGCCATGGCTTAGCATTCATGAGTTGTTGGATTAAGTCTTTTCCACTTTCTGTCCGGTAAATTTGCTCGTCGACTCCTTTGAAGAAATTTTCAATCTGGCTGTCGAGTTCTTCCCGGTCAGTAATTATTAAAACCCGCGAGTCGGTTATGTTTTCTCTTATCCATTTGGCAAGCCAAATCATAATTAGGCTTTTGCCGCTCCCTTGAGTGTGCCAAATTATGCCGCCTTTCCTTCTCTTTAGGTACGCTTGACACGCCTTAACTCCGAAGTATTGGTTGTGTCGGCAGATCTTTTTGACTCCAAAATCAAAGACTATGAAATCATGAATTATTTCTAAGAGGCGTTCCTTGCTACAAAGCAAGGATAAGTCTTTTTCAAGCTTGTTTTTTATTTTAGAATGCTCTTTCCATTTGAGATAGTATTTTTCAGGGGTTTCAGTCGTTGCATAGCTCAAGCCTTCGGTATCATTTCCAGCCATAACAAGCTGGATTGTTGCAAAGAACTGTTTTATGAAAATCTGCTTTTGGTTATCGAGGTTTTGCCTTATGCCTTGGGATACTGAGATCGTGCTTCTTTTTAGCTCCAAAACAGCCACTGCTACCCCATTAACGTACAAGACTATATCGGGGCGCTTATCATGTTCGCCTCTAACAGTCACTTCCTCAGCTATGTAGAAATCATTGTTTAATTTGTTATTCCAGTCTATTAGCCAAACGGTTTGTTTAGTTTCCCCAATGTTATCTTTTACTTGAATGCCATATCTTAAAAGACTGTAGACTTCTTTGTTAATATCATATAGTCCCTTGTTTTGATTAGAAGCAACTTGCTGTAATTCAAAAAGGGCTTTTTTAATTAGATTATCATTGTAACCTTGCTTCTTGAGGAACTTGATTAGATACTCTTCTTCTATGTTGCTATTCTCACGATCCTCCCAATTACCGAGATAAGAGTACCCCAACAGTTTACCTGAAAATAGTTTAATTATTCTTTCCTGAGTTTTCCTTTCAGCTTGCCCGACAATCAGCTTTTCCATTTTAACCGAATTCTTCCTGTTAATAGCTGTTGCATCAAGCCTACTTTTAATTGTTTGTACTTATCCCTCTTTCGCTCAAGAGCCTCAAGCGCCCCATCCATATCAGAGATAATTCTAGCGATTTCTTCCTGCTCCCTTAAATCAGTCGGTAAGAAAGTATCCAATTCTCCAAGTTCGTTTCCATTTAAAGATGGCAACGCTGTTGTACTTGAAAGCTTGCCAAAATTAGTTTGAATTAGTTTATAGTAAATAAACCTGTAATTTGCTTGATGTTTATCGACTATAAAACCCATCATATTATTATCTATACAGCTATTTGTTGAAAGTATCCTTTTTCTTTCAAGGAATATTGCTGCACCAATTTTTGCAAAAATAATGGAGTTTTTTGGAAAAATAGTAGCTCCAATTTTCTTTACTACATATTCAGAAATGTAATTGTTAGAAGTAGACATGAAAATAATGTTGCCTTTATTATTCATATCTGATACTTTATAAAAAGGAAAAGTGCCTTCTGAAGATTTCTGGTATTTAAGAGGAAATCCGCTGCCTCCCTTAAAATATCCGATCTTTCCAAGCTTTTTGATTGCCCACCTTTCAGAAAAACCTGACAATCTTTTCTTACTTGTGAGGAGTTCCTGCATTGCAGCCTGCTTAATGAGCTTCTTCTTTGTGATAAGCTTGTCAAGAGATTCGATCAGGTCGTCCGCGTCTGAGAGGACTTGAGCTATAGCGGATTGTTCTTCTAATTCAGGAAGTGGAATTTGTATACCAAACAGATCTCGTGTATAGATCGCGCCGACGCTCGTAGTTCCAGTCGCTATGGACTTTAATTGAGTAAGCAAGCTTTTAGAGTTAAAAACATAATTCATAAAAAAGTTGGAAACATCGATATTAAATTTCAACCTCATTAAATTGGAATTGAAATACGCTATCGGCAGCTCATCTCTCCATATTGCGACTTTTCCCACCAATTCCAATGTATTTCTTGTGTTGAACAAAATGTCTCCAAAATTTAGTTTGTCTCTTTCAGACGGCTTGACATTTTGTTTTATATATTCAATTTTATCCAGGTTAATATTTCCCCTTTCAATATTCCCCATTTTCATCAATGGGTAGGGCGTTTCTTCTTCACTATTTTGATAGTTGCCACCCAGTTGTGTAGATAACAAAATATCTTTCAGTTTCTTCAGGGTCCAATCTTCAGGGATTGTACCTATCTCCGTCTTGTTGTACCCTTTTTCTATTATTGGCAAACCCATTCAAAACCCATGTTTCTTAGGTGATTATCAACATTTTTGGAGTGCTCCTCAACTTCTTTGGTCAATTTCGGCATGGGTGATTCATACCGTTCTGCAAGCTCTTTTATTCTACCTGCAAGTTTTTGGGAGATTCTTTCGACTTCGTTCTTTACAGAGTCATGCATTGATTTTAGCCATTTATCTTCAACTACCAGCGACTTGGTTTCCTCAAGGGTTAAGTTTTTGCATTTAATTTGCAATTTTTTGTCAAGGTCTAATTCGACACTTTTTATTTTGCTGTTGATTTCCGCATTCTTTTGTATTAGCCCCAAGTATTCCTCCAAAACTTTGAGTTCATCAACAAACTCACTTTTTGCGTTTATGTTTCTTATCCTCTTGATAAGATCTGGTTTAGCGATCTTGTCAGCATCATTTTTTACCTCTGCAAATAGGTCGTCTTCTCCAGTGTTTTCCTCTTTTAAGGTTTCCATTTGCTGACCTATTGTTTCAGCTTCTACCATAAGGTCGTTTATTGTTTCCTGCGCCTTAACGAAAAACTTGGCAATCAGGACTTTTTTTGGTATTAGGTCGCAAGTCCATTCGGTGTCTTTGCCCTTACTGTTTTTAGTAACGTTCAATTCTGCTTTCCAGCCGTTTGTTGATATTAAGTAGGCGTCGTCTTGCATTGTTTCAAACCAATAGTCCATGAGTTTTTGGTAGACATCGTATTTGTCTATGAGGGCATTCTTGCCAAAGGAGGAAATGAGTTTTTCTGAAAGAATAGTGATTAGTTCTTTAGGTTTGGAACCGATCTGTAAATTGTTTAGTAATGACTTTATTTCTTCCTGCCAACCGTTGAAGGTTGACTCTACTTTCTTTGAATAGCCAGTAAATTCGGAGTTTTCAAAAATAGTTGATTTGATATTTGTTTTTTTGACCTTTAAGTTGAAGTATTCCGGTCGTTCACTTGGAGTAAAGAGCGCTTCCTTTAAAGATGGACAAACACTCCAGTAAGCGGCTAAATCTTCAACGTCTTTTGCTGGAATGCCGCCAAGAAGGTGAGCTTCTATGTCTTGTAGATCCTCTTCTTCTTGACTATCAATGTATCGGGATATGTTAAGATTGTAATCGTTCTTTGGATTGCTGATTTCTGTTATAGGAACCATGCGTGAGTATCTTGGGACTTCAATTTGGTTATTGAAAGCATCTACAATTTCATGAATATCTTGCTCTCTGAGCCGGTTTTTATTTCCGTCTTTAATATAGCCCTTGCTTGCGTCTATCATAAAAACGCCTGTTCGGCTTTCAGCATCCTCTTTATCTATTACAAATAATGCAAGCAGGAATGCCTGTCCCATAAAACAAGTTAGCTGGCAAGCCTATAATGCCTTTTATGTAGCCTCTCTTGATTAGATTTTTCCTTATATTGGCTTCGGAATTGCCCCTAAAAAGTACACCATGTGGCAAAATTATAGCACCCTTGCCAGTACTTTTTAAAGATTTAATCAGGTGCAAAAGGAAAGCGTAATCGCCATTCTTTGCAGGCGGAATACCGAACCCCTCAAACCTTCCAAACATGTCATGGTCTGGTTCAAAACCGTTACTCCATGCTTTAGTTGAAAAAGGTGGATTAGCCACCGCGAAATCAAAGGTTTTTAGAGTCCCATCTTTATTTTTGAAATACGGTTTTGAGAGCGTGTTTCCCTGTTGGATGTCAGCGGTAGGATTCTTGTGTAAAATCATGTTCATTTTAGCTAAGCCTCTAGTCGCTAAGTCCATTTCCTGTCCGTAGATAGTTATACCATGCTCTGTTTCATTTGCAGCCTTCAATAGCAAAGAACCCGAACCGCAAGTTGGGTCATAAACGGTTTGATCTTGCCGTTCTGCTTTGTTAATTCCAATTACCTTAGCCATTATCCTTGAAACCTCAGCCGGCGTATAAAATTGCCCTTTGCTCTTACCTGATTCTGTAGCAAAATGGCGCATTAAATACTCGTAAGCGTCACCTAAAAGATCGTCTCCATCAGCTCTATTCCTACTAAAATCCAACTCAGGTTTTTCAAAAATAGCGATAAGGTTAGAAAGGCGTTCCTGCATTTCTTTACCTTCCCCGAGCTTATCATCATCATTAAAGTCTGCAACGGTGATAATCCCCACTAGTTCGTTAGCCTCAGCAAGCTTGGCAATAATTTTGTTAATTCTATCGCCTATGTCAGGCTTGCCTTTTAAGGCAACCATGTCAGCGAAACTTGCACCTTTAGGAACCTCAATCAAAGCATCGCTTTTTCCAGCATACCTGTCAGAAACGTACTTCATGAACAATAAAACAAGGACATAATCTTTGTATTGGGAAGCATCCATTCCGCCTCTTAATTCGTCACAAGACTGCCATATTGAACTGTAAAGTTCGCTCTTTTTAATTGGCATTAAATGTACACCCAAACCCAGTATATCTTAAAGGTAGTTTAACTTAAAAGCTTAAAGACTAAGCCATATCCCTTACTATTAAAATATCTCAATTCTTGAAGAGCAGTCAATATGCGGGGCAACGGTTTGATACTCCAAAAAACTTCCGCCTTGCCGTACCAGCAAAATAGGCTTGCCCTTGGCACGCACCGGTTTCATGTGGCCTTCCTTGATTTCGCTCTCTTTTATGGAGGGAACAAAACCAGTTTTGCTTATGTACTCCGCCTTAAAGACTACTTAGCTCGGGAAAGCTCTAAAACCTTGCCAACAACCAACAAAACCAAACTCTTCACATGCAGAAAAAGCACTATTTCATGTAGAAAGTGCGGGCATTATTTCTATGTTGAACTATGTTGAATCATATTTGAGGCATATTAGAAGCATCTAGTAGACTAGGAGGTAGGCTTGAGCACACACGCAAATACCCTGTCTAAGCCGAAATCTCACACCGAGTTAACAGAAACCGTTGCAGCAACCTATCCCACGAAAATTAACATGGAGAACAAATCCCACGCCAAGTTGCCAGAACCAAAAAAGTGATAAAGAAGCATGACCTTCAAACCTTCGAAAACTGAAACGCTATGCCGTAGTGCATAGTTGCTTGTTGAGCTGTTGACACAACTGTGGATGCAAAACCCGCCAACACCACACCAACAATACACACAACCAAACACAAACAAAAAGTCGCAACTTACACCGCCCACAAAATCGCAACTTAAAAATTAAACCAAAAAACCACCCAAAAAACCACCCCAAAAACCACCAAAACATGGAGAAAAAATCCCACGCCAAGTTTCCAGAACCAATGACCGAAAGGCAAATATTGAAATAAGGTTATTTTATATTTGGTTTTATGAAGGAAATTCTTGTTTTATATTACAGCAGGACAGGAAATACTGAAAAAATGGCGAGAGCAGTAGCTGAGGGAGCACAAATCAACGATAAGATTAGGGTCGAATTAAATTTTCACATTGAACCTGAAGAACTAAGTAGCTTTGATGCTTTAGTTGTTGGGGCACCTACTTATCATCATGAGATGCCTATTGATTTCAAGAAGCTTTTTGAGGAAGTTGCGGTAAAGGGCGTAAGTTTGAAGGGTAAAGTCGGCGCCACATTTGGTTCTTATGGGTGGAGCGGTGAAGCACCTAGACTTATTTTGGAAATTATGAAAAATAAGTTTGAGATGCAAGTTGTTGAACCACCTTTACTTGTGAAGTATATTCCTGACGAAAAAATGCTTAGCGCCTGTAAGGATTTAGGAAAAAGAATTTCCGAAAACTTGATGAACAGGACTTAACATAAATGAAGGGAGAAAAGAATGGAAAAACCAAAGAATAATCTCATTGAATTTTTGAAAAATCAAATAGTGATTGAAAACGAAATAGTCGCTTCCCTTGAAAAAGCGTTAGTTGGCATGAAGAATCCAGCTGTTAAAGGCGTCCTGAAGGGTGTCTCGCTGGATTCTGTGAAGCACGCGGAACTTTACTCATCAGCCGTTACCCTGCTCACTGGTACTCCTACAGCATTAACGCAGGAGCATCTTGATCAGCAAAGAGCACTCGTAGAAAAACACATCGAGATAGAATCTAAGCTAATTAAGCGCCTTGAAGCCATGATACCTAACGTTGAAAACAAGAAGGTTGTGTTTCTCTTAAACTCCATATTAGCTGACGAATGCAGACACCACGCTATGCTAAAGATGGTTTTAGAGATAATTGTTCACGGAGAAACCATAACAGAGGAAGATTGGTGGAAACTGCTGTGGGAAAACGTGCCGTTTCACGGAGCTCCTGGTGGAGGATAACCAAAAAAGAAAGCTTAGATTGTTTGCTAAGAGTTAGCGTTGTTATGCATGACTTGTTCAGAAGAGCTCCATGTGTCTTCTACTATCTGCTGAAGCTCCTTTAGTACTGACGCTAACATTTCACCTTTGCAGGTCAAACCATAAGCTTTTGGAGTTTTCCTTATGAAAACCAGTTTTTTGCCTTTTAAGCTTCTGAGGTACTTGTATGTTCTTCTGATTGAGAGCTCTGTTTCTTTGGCAAGCCTTCCAGCTGAAATTCCTTCATTCGGGATCATACCGTAAACTTTTCGTTCGGAAATTGTGAAGGTTTCTCTGTTTGGGTCTCGTTTTGATTTAAAGAAAAATATGTAATCCCTTTCAATGGGGGTTTCTATCAAACCTGCGGAGCGTAAGCGTTTTAGTATTCGCGAAGCGATTTTTGACGAGATAAGTGCTTCAATATCTTCAAAAGTTTTCGGTCCTGACAGTAAAGATTGTAAAAGAATTTCTTCATAGCATTCTGAGTGGGCTGGAAGCATTTCGGCAAATTCGGGGAAGCATCCTAGTAGCTCGGTTAGCCGACCGCCAAACATGGTTGCGTAGTATTCATCTCGTGCTTCGGTGGCTAGACCTACTGCCATTAAAGGCTGCAAATATTCTTCGTTTATGGTGTCTCGGCTGTGGCTGTGTCCTGTTTTTTTTAGTTCTTGCTGTAATTGGCTTACTGAGTATCTACCGTTTACGATTGCTTTTAGAATATGGAGTCTTGTCTCGTTTTTTAGAACGTTGAAGAGCTCTTTTATGTAGTTCGGGTTATCCATGGTTTCCCGGAGTTTTCTTAGCTCGTTTTTTAGTTTGTATACTTGGCATCGGCTTATGCATTCTAAGGGTGTTATCGGAGCGCAGTTTCTGCATTCTGCATCAAGTGACTTAAGCATTCCAACTAGGTCGCGGTTGTTTTCACTTTTTCGGGGTGGTAATAGGACATTGCCCATTTGTTTTTTCTCCTGTCTTGGCATGTGTCATAACGGGGAAGAAGTGGGAGATTGAGTGAAACTGCTTTTTTGCGATTGATAGCCAGTCATGACACGCGTCATAAACTATGACAAGCGTCATATTTAAATAACTTTTCCCCAGAAATAAGAGTAATTGGTGTTAAACTTGATACTACCGTGCGAAGTGGGGGTAAAAACCGTTTTGCCTGCAGTAAAAGCTATCATGGCAAGGTCAATCGTTGAAAAACATGGATTGAACGAAAAACAAACCGCAGAACTCCTTGGACTATCACAATCTGCAGTAAGCAGATACGTAGGAAGAGAAAGAGGAAACTTACTCATGATAGAAAACTCGACTGAAGTTTTAGCACTTATAGATCAAATGGTAACTTTCCTTATAAAAGAACCAAACAACAAAGCAGAAATACTCAATCTCTTCTGCCAAACATGCACAGCCATCAGAGAAAAAGGCTTAATGTGTCCATATTGCAAAAAAGAAATGCCTCCGCAATGGGCGGAAAACTGTCTCTTCTGCCGCTAAATTAAGCGCAATTAAGATTTATTAAAAACGAAGTTTTACTGATTTTTGAGGAAAATCAATGTCTCACGATGAGAACGCTTTTTTAGATACTATTGAAAAAGTGACCAAAAGCGTAGTTAACATAAGCGCCATAAAACTTGTCCACAACATTTTCTACCAAGCGGTGCCAGTTAGCGGCATGGGTTCAGGCACCATAATCGATCCAAAAGGGCTAATTTTAACAAACAACCACGTGGTCGGTGGCGCACAAAAAATCAACGTCACTCTAGGCAGCAACGAAGTACTTGAAGGTACAATTGTAGGGTCATGCGCCATTCATGACATAGCCGTGGTTAAAATTAATGGCAATAAAAGAAATCTTCAAGCAGCCCAACTTGGCGACTCAGATAAGATACGGGTGGGGCAAAGGGTCTATGCTATTGGTAACCCCTTCGGCTTAGCAGGTGGACCGAGCGTAACATCCGGAGTAATTAGCGCTATTAATAGGACAATAGACTCTGACAGAGGCTTGATAGAGAACCTTGTTCAAACCGATGCCTCTATTAATCCAGGAAACAGTGGCGGCCCACTTGTAGATGTGACAGGCAAAGTTATAGCAATAAACACTGCTATTATACCATTCGCGCAAGGTATAGGTTTTGCGATTCCCATAAACTCGGCGAAAAGCTGCACCGATGAAATTGTCACTGAAGGAGGAGTCAAAAGACCATGGCTCGGCATAGTGGGATTAACTTTAACACGGGAAATCTCACGCTACTATGGTTTACCAGTGAACCGCGGAGTATTAGTGACCAGAATTGCTGACGGCAGCCCAGCAGAAGCCGCTGGAATGGCTGAAGGAGACATCATTCTAGAAATAAGCAACGTAGAAACCAATAAAATCGAGGACTTGGTCAACGAGATTCAAAGGAGAAAGATCGGCGACGTAGTTAGAATCCTTGCATTGCGCAATGGAGGGGAACACTTTTTTGAGTTAAAACTAAGCGAAGCGCCATAAACGATTTTTTTTAGACGATGGGAGGTTTCGGTTGGGTCAAAATCAAATTAAAGATATCTTAAAAAAATACAAAGTTATTGCGGTTGTTGGGTTATCCAAAGAGCCGGAGAAAGACAGCCATAGAGTTAGCGCTTATCTAAAACAACATGGCTACCAAATTATACCAGTAAATCCCTTCGCGGACGAGGTTCTTGGCGAAAAAAGCTACAAGAGCCTGCTTGATATTCCGCCCGAAATCCAGAAAACCATAGAAATAGTTGACATTTTCCGGCCTTCAAAAGATGTGCAGCCGATAGTGGAGCAAGCCATCAAGCTAAAACAGTTTTATGGTAAGCCTTTCGTGGTTTGGATGCAGCTTGGAATAGTTAATGAGGCGGCTGCTGAGGCAGCTAGGCGTGCTGGTTTGATTGTTGTTATGGATAAGTGCTTGATGGTTGAGCATCACCGCTTATCTTAGCAGGCTATATCGGTTCTTCTATACGGCGCTAATGAAGAAGAAGCCCAGAGTCTATTTGATTTGTTCAAGAACGTTCTGTATTTCCTGATAGTTTGGTTCCACTGCTGGATTGTCTGAAACCCAAACATACCGTACTATACCTTTCGAGTCGATGACGAAAATTGAGCGTTTAGCGACCGTGTAACCGTTGAGCCCAGCAAAATTTGGTAACTCCAATCCATAGGTTCTGATAACTTCACGCTTGTAGTCACTTAGTATTGGAAAGGGCAGCCTGTTTTTTTCTGTGAAACCCTTGTTTGAGAAGGGGTCGCTTACGCTTAATCCGATAACTTGAGCATTCAAATCGATAAGTCGAGCCATGGAATCACGGAACTCACACATTTCCTTTGTGCATGTTGAAGTGAAAGCGCCAACGAAAAAGGCTAAAACGATTTTTTGCCCCAAAAACTCCTTTAAGCTTCTGGTTTTCAAGTCAACATCTGGCAAAGTGAAATCCGGTGCTTTGTCTCCGACTTTAATTTTGCTTACCATAAAAATCAATCATCAATTCTAGAAAAAAGATTACGGTATATAAATGGATGACGCTTTTTATTTTAGCCACAAGTAAAAGCGCACGGACAAATCTTGTTGAGAACGCATATTTCGCATTTGGGTTTTCTTGCGATGCATACTTGTCTGCCGTGGAAAATCAGCAGGTCGGTGAGTTTCATCCACTTATCTTTTGGAGTAATTTGCATTAGGTCTTGTTCTATTTTAGCAGGGTCATCGTGCTCTGTAAGCCCAAGTCGCTGTGAAACTCTGCGGACATGAGTGTCCACTGCTATGCCTGAGATTATTCCGTAAGCATTGTATAACACTATGTTAGCGGTTTTTCGCGCGACACCTGGGAGTTCCAGCATTTCATCCATCGTTTTTGGTACTTGGGAATTGTATTTTTCGATTAGGAGTCGGCAGCACTTTTTTAGGTTTCTGGCTTTGTTATGGTAGAAGCCTGTTGAATGAATATCTTGTTCTAACTCTTTTATGTCAACGTTAGCATAGTCTTCAGGTGTGCGGTATTTTTTGAACAGGTTTTGGGTTACTATGTTTACTCTTTCGTCAGTTGTTTGAGCCGAGAGCATGGTTGCTACGAGTATTTCCAATGGGTTGGAGTAGTTTAGGGCTGTTTTTGCGTTAGGAAACTGTTTTTCAAGCAGTTCGATTATTTTTGTTGCTCTCTGTTTGGGTTCAAGGTATATTTCTGGTTTTTTCATTTAGCGTTCTCCTTAGAAGTATGCATGACCGTTAATGTAGTGGACTGGTGGGGAAATAAAAGTTTGCTTCGATGGATGATCGTTTTAACATTTGTTTAATAATATAGTTGTAGGCTTCAAATTTGCAAACATTTATCTGATTGTTATTGCGCAATGTTTATATAATTTCTAATAATCTGAAAATATGTTAATTTAGTTAAAGTGGGCAGTTATGGTTAACCCAACAAGAATAACCGTTGCATTTGACAAAATAACAGCTGACTTACTAGAAAAAATAAGCACCGAAGCACAAGTATCACAAAGCGAAGTCATGCGCCGTGCCCTAAAATTCTACAACGAAAACAAGGCTCTCGAAGACCCAGCAATCAAGAAAAAAATTCTGGCCTATAGCGATATGCTTCTTAACGGTGAACACGTCATCATAGATGTTGATCATTGGCTGATGTTCTTGCGCTTAATCTCTTCATCTCCTGAACAGGAAAAGTTTTGGAGTGAGCATAAGGAAGTAGCTCGAGCTCATTGGGAACAGCTGAAAACAAAGGTGCATTCAGCAGAAGAAATGCTGGTCAGGCTTGAGGCTTGCAACTTTTACCGTTTAACAAAGAATGCTCCAAACGACTACACATTGGTTTTGGTCTCGGAAGTTTCGAAAGATTTCATAAGAATATTCCTTGAAGAATACTTTGCGGCCATGGGTGTTAAAGCAGAGATAAAAGAGAACTTAACTAAACTCAGAGTAACAGTAAAACCCAGCACGCCAAGAATGTAAAAAGGATTCCTGATTTTTTTCAACTTCTAAGCCTCTGTAGTCTGCACAAAACTTTTTACCCCTCACATCACACTAACCCTATTCTAGGTGACCCAAGTTTGAGTTTGAAACTAAAAGTTGATGGAAAAGAAATACCTCTAAACGAATTTGTTGAGAAAATCTTAAGCGGAACAATAACAGGCGCCGTGGCTTCCCTTCGAGGAATAAAAGAGGACTGGAAAAAAATCGAGGTAGAAATCCAACAATAAATTTAACCATTAAATTCAACAGTGCTCTCAATTTCAACAAACATTTCCCTTTTAGCCTTGCATATTGGGCAAATATACGGCGGGTCTTCCCTAAACACTACATATCCGCATTGTTTGCAATACCATAACTTCTTTTTAACTCCCGATTGCGCTTTTTCCGCTTTCGCTGGAGGTTTTTCTTGCCCTCCTTGCGCGGGTGCTTGTTTAGCGGCAGCTGCTTGCGTTCCATAGGCTCTTGCTTGTTTCTCGAGTGGTCTTCGCTCGGGAACCTCAGGTAAGCTTTGGCTTTCGTAAACTTGTTTGTTAACATAGAGTCTGCAGTAACAGGAACCGTATTGGGCGATGTCTGGATCTCGATAGTCACAGGGACAAATTATGTCTCGGTCATATTCGAATATGCCTGAGGTAAGCCTGCAGGGGCATAAAGGGTAACCGTAGCGGTCTTCGTTTGTTTTTAATCCTTCAAGGAAGCCCTGTAGAAGTTCAGGCTGAGGCGTTAGATAGTACCCGTATGTTTTAGCGTCAGCTTCAGCTCTTCTGCGAACCTCCTCTATTGTGGTCAAATTTCAAGTGCCTCTTTGAGCTTGTCTTTGCGAAAACCAGTAATCACAACTTTATCATCGACAATCGTGGTGGGATAACTAAGGCTTCCGCCTTTGCTCTGGATTGTTTCATGAATTTTCTGTTTGTCTTCTTCGTCGCATAAATCAACATCGATGTACTCGTATTCGACACTGTTCTCGGTTAGAAACTGCTTGGTCAATTTGCACCAAACGCAAGTGCTTAAAGCGTACAAAGTAACCTTATGGTTGTTTTTTTTACCAGAAACCTTTGAGAGCTGCATATTTTCACACCTAAACTTTGGTTTAAGCCAAATATAACTGTTTACATTGACCAAAAAACTTGAACTTTAGGCGGTTTAGCAAAAAGCTATACTGGTGTAAGGTTGCCAAAAGCGTTCTGTACCACCTCTGACATGGCAGGATGAATATGCATTGCTTGAGCGATGGGCGCAAAACCCGTTTCAGAAACCATTGCATTTATGATTTCTTGAATGAGGATTGAAGCTTCAGGACCTATTATGTGGGCGCCAAGGATTTTGCCTGTTTCTCTTTCAACCACCACTTTCACGAAGCCTTCAGGAAACCCCATAGCTGCCCCCATGGCTGTTTCACTGTAAGGGGCTTGTCCCACGAGAATGTTGTGATATTGCTCTTTAGCTTGTTCCTCTGTTAAGCCGACGGAGGCAACTTGCGGATGACTAAAAACTGCGTGAGGCACCGCTGAGAAATCCATTTTAACCTTATGATCATGAATGGCGTTATGCCAAACTACACCTGCCTCATAATTGGCCACATGCTTAAACATTTGAATGCCAATAGCGTCGCCGAAAGCCCAAATGTTCTTTTTGCTGGTTTCAAGGTACTCGTCAACTTTTATGAATCCGCGCTCGTCTAGTTCTACTCCTGTTTTTTCTGGTTTTAAAATGTCAGCGTTGGATACTCTGCCTGTGGCAACCATCACTGACTCAGCGGAGAACTCATGTTGGCTGTCGTCTTGGCGGTTTTTTGCGATGAGCTTTTTTAGCTGGCCTTCTTGTTTTGCTTCGGTAACCTCAAAGCCAGTGTATATCTCCATTCGCTGTTGCATTTCCTTCTTTAATAATTCAGAGATTTCTGGTTCCTCTTCAGGCACCACTCGGTAGGGTCTTTGGAGTATGGTGGTTTTTGTTCCGATGCCTGAAAAGAAGTGCCCGTACTCCATGCCAACGTAGCCTCCACCAATAATTAGTATGCTTTCGGGCGGCGTTTGTAGTTCTAAGACCGTGTCACTTGTCAAGTAACCTATGTTTTCTATACCCTTGATTGGCGGTATTCCAGGGCGTGCGCCTGAAACAATAAAAATCATTTCTGCCATAATCGTGTGTGCGCCGACCTGCATGGTGTAATCTGAGATGAACTCTCCTGTTTCCTTAAACCATGTAAGGTTAGGAGTGGCTTCAACCGCTTGTGCCTGATGCCCTGAGTCATGGTTAACCAGCGTATGCATCCTGTTTATGATGTTGTTGAAATCAACTGAATCCACGGTTGCGTGGACGCCCAGTTTCTTTGAATCTTTAATGGCGGCGATAACATCAGTTGGGTAAATCAGCATTTTGGAGGGAACGCAGCCTACGTTTATGCATGTGCCACCCATTTTTCCATGCTCAACCAGTGCTGTCCTGAAACCTTGCTCAACTGCTGCTGAAGCAACAAGCATTCCAGAGCCTGAACCAATAACGATTACATCGAATCGCTCCATAACAAAGCCTCACACAGTTAAGTGAAATGTTGAATGACAGATAAACTTTTCAACTATTATTTTTGTGGTTGGAAAATCTTTTATGCGAGTTACAGATAACTTTAATTGAGGATTTTCATGGCAAAAACAACCAAACCAACAAAAGCAGAAGAAGAAAAGAAAAAGAAAGCCTACTATGCTAAAACCGAGAAAAAAGCCAAACAGGTCAAAAAGTAAGCTTTTTGCTCAGGAACTTTGGTAGGCACCGCTCGTCGTGGACAGCGTCGAAGCTGTCCAGTTCACCTTTTGTTAGTGGTAACACGATTCTTGATACTAAACCGTTTAGGCTGTGAGGTAGTCGTATTAAACGCATTTCGCCAGAAGTCACCCATTCATCAATGTGAAACCCAGCGCTTTTTACTTGCTGTGCAAGGTCAAGCCTCTCTTTGGTATTCAACAGGTAGGCTTGTTGGTCTAATATGTGAAGGTGGAAGCCTCTGCCAGAATAAACAACCCTGACCTCAGAAAAACGATTCATAAAAAACTCGTAGAGACGTATTGTTTCCTGCTTAACCATTTCCAGTTCTAATTCGCAGAAGCTCAACCCTTGCTGCCGCTTCATTTTATCCGCTAAGGTACCGTGGATTGGACAAGTTATGTTTTCCGGGTCAAGGTCGAAAGCGAGTTCTTGACCAATCTTGTGGTCGTTTTCATCATATACGTTTCGGTCGTAGTATACTGCTTCAGGCAAAAACTCAATTATCTGCCCTTTCACGTCCTCTAAGCCTGAATACTCATCGATTATTATGGTGGTTGATGCGTCTTCTTTGTATTTTTCGGGGTAAATTTTTGTGTGCCTGCCTATGATTACTGCAAACTTTACTCTGTGGCTCTGACTGCCGAACCATTGGGCAACTTTTTGAAGGTCAAATTCAGAGCTGTAGAATTGTTTTCTTTCTTCAAGAGTGGAGTATCTCATCCCAATGGGCAAGTAGTATTGAACCATTCAAACCACCTAAGAAATAGGATAGTTATCCCCAAAATGTTTTGTGGAAGAATTCGTTAAGTAGAAAGCCTAATATTTAGGATTTTCTGAATTTAATATGGTGAATTTTTATGCCAATAGACCCTGATTTTCAAACAAAACGCCAAGTTGTCGGCGAACATAACGGACATAAAGTTTGGGGACCAGTCGAAGCTCCACAGAAACTGGGAATTCATGGAACAACCAGCGCTGTAGACTGGGATTCCTGCATCGGAGACGGAGTATGCATAGACGTTTGCCCCGTTTCACTGTATGATTGGGCTGAATCTCCTGGGCACCCGCTTTCTGAGAGGAAATCTGACCCTGCCCGCGAGAAAGACTGTATACAATGCTTAGCCTGCGAAATGCAATGCCCTGCGGCAGCGATAAAAATCACCCCACCACCATAAAGGCAAGCGCTAATTTTTTAGGGCGCTTCTATTTTTATAAATTAATCAAAAAAAAGTTTAAGCTAAAGAAAAAAAGTAAGCAGCGAAAGCTTACTTTACGAGGCTGAGGTTTTTGTTAACTTTGTCCCAGTTGACGATGTTCCAGAAGGCTTCAACGAATTTTGGCCGTTCATTTTTGTAGTCAAGGTAGTACGCGTGTTCCCAAACGTCCAAAACCATCAAGATGTTGACTGTTGGGTAAACGTTCACGTTGTGCTTTTCGATTTGCATTATCAGTGGTCTTCCGATGCATGGGTGGACAGCTAAGGCAGCCCATCCTGAACCTTCAACGCTTGTGGCAGCCATCGTGAATTCCTTTTTGAACCGCTCGAAGCTTCCGAAGCCCATATCAATCATGTCGGCTACGGCTCCGCTTGGTTTTCCTCCGCCTTTGCCTGCGGGTGCCATGTTTTCCCAGAATGCAGTGTGCAAGATGTGGCCACCGACGTTGAAGGATAACTCTTTTAGCATGGCTTTCATGTCGACGTCAGCGTTTTCGGTGCGTGCCTTGTCAAGTTTTTCAAAAGCTGCGTTTGCACCGTTTACGTAGGCTTGATGGTGCTTGTCGTGGTGGAGTTTTAGTTGCTGCTCTGAAATGTATGGTGCTAGAGCATTATAGTCATAGGGTAGTTTTGGTAGACTAAACGATTTTACTTTCTCCATAAAATTCACCAAAAATCAAACAAACCAAAGGGAAAAACAACTAATATACTTTGCCTAGGGGGATTCTGTTAACTTCTCGTTGGATGCTTCTCAATGTTAACCTGTCGTGGGAAAGGTTTCCTTTAGAATTGGTGACAAGAAAAAAGGGTGGAAATTATTATTCTTTTATGAGTTCCATCTCTGTAATATTTAGGCGTCACTTCAAGTTTTTTTCGCGACCAAGCTTTAGGCTGGCGGGATGCCGAAGACGCTGAGGTTGATTTCGTAATGGTCGATGTTCCTGTTGCTGGTCGCGATCCAAACCTCAACGGATGCTGTTTCCCCGCTATTTAAACCAAGGAAGGCAGTGAGATATGGCCCGACTTCAGGGTTTGTTGGACTCACATCCTTTGCTTTTATTGTGACATTTTGGGAATAGAGGGTTGCGGTCAAGAAAATAAACGCGTGATTATCCGTGGATAGGGGTAGTGGGTTTTCAGGGTTGTAATCGTTTCTCAATGTGACGTTTATGATGAAAATTGGGTCGCCTTTGCTGATAAAATTACCGAGAGAAGGATTAGCACCATTAAGCGGGCGCGTTTCGTTGGAGTACCCGTAATATGTGGTGGCAGATACCAAAAAGATTCTTGTGGCTGATACAAAAATCGTTCCAGCACTTGAGTTCGAAATGCTTTGGAAAACGTATCCTGGGAGATATTGTGGGCTTATCTGCTCTACGTTGGTTGCTGGTGTGGGTGGCCCGGCGCGCGATGGTTCCAGCGTACGCAATATTGCAGGAAACCAGAATATTCCGCTTACTGCAATCACTACAATTAAGACAACCGCTAAGAGTATTTTTTGATTTTTATCCATGCCGTCACTGCTGCATCCAGTGAGATTCTTTAGGCTCTTCTGATATTTAATTCTAAGTTTTAGAACATGAGTTTTGTGACATTTGCGGAATGCTCCATCAAGAAAAGAGGTACCGAAACCCTCGTAGTAATCAAGTCATCCAACGACAGTTAACAGCGAATAATCCAGAAGTAAAATCCCGCGAAGACTTAACAGACCCCCTTAGGCATAATTGGAGCTGAATTCTTTAAAAAAGAAAGTTACTACTTATGGTGTTAGTATAGCTTATTACCTGCTTTTGATTAACTATTTCTGGTGAGTTTTATGACTAAAACTGATGAGAACCTGAAAGCTGCTTTCGCAGGCGAATCTCAAGCTAACAGATTGTATTTGGCTTTCGCTAAGAAGGCAGAGGAAGAAGGAAAAACACAGATTGCTAAGCTGTTTAAAGCGGCGGCTGAAGCAGAAACAGTCCACGCTCTAAACCATTTGCAGGTAACTGGACAAGTAAAATCAACCGCTGAAAACTTAGGCACTGCGATTACTGGAGAAACATACGAGTTCAAAAAAATGTATCCAGAATTCATCGCTGACGCCAAGAAGGAAAGAAATAAACACGCTGAAATTAGCTTTGAGTTCGCAAACAAGGTTGAGCAAATCCACGCAGGCTTATACCAGAAAGCACTTGATGCATTGAAAAATAAAAAAGAACCTGCCACGGTAGACTATTACGTGTGCCCCGTCTGCGGAAACACGTTTGAAGGCTCAGCGCCCGACAAGTGTCCAATCTGCGCAACGCCTAAAGAGAAATTCATGAAAATAACATAAAAAAGTTAAGGTTTGATTTTTTGGGCTATTTGCTGCCCAAAATCAAAACATTTTTTCAAATCTTCCTCGTCTGGAACATATTTTACTTCAACGCTTGGTTCATACACTTCAAAGCCAGCCTTTTTCGCCATATCAACCATGCCTTTAACTGCTCCGCCTCCCCAGCCGTAAGAGCCAAAGAAGCCCCATAGTTTGCCTTTAGGCTTCAAACCAGTAATGTACGTTAAAAACGAGCCTAAAGTTGGGAACATCTGGTTGTTTAATGTTGGCGAACCTACAATTACTGCTTTAGCGTCGACAATTTCTGTAACAATGTCAGTGTTGTCTGTTGCTCGAAGCTTGAGAAGTTTAACTTCGACGCCTCCGCTGGTTATGCCGTCGGCTATGGCTCTTGCCATTTTGTCTGTGCTTCCCCACATGGTATCAAAAACCACAACCGCCTTCTGTTTGGCTGCGCCGGAGCTCCAGTTCAAGTAAGCATTAATTATTTTCGACGGGTCTTTTCGCCAAATTATGCCGTGGCTTGGCGCAATAATGTCGATAGGAATCCCCATTTGGACAACTTCTTGAATCTTCCTTGTTATGAGTGGTGCAAAAGGCATCAGAATATTAGCATAATACGTTATGGCTTCTTCCATAAGCACATGCTCATCAACTTCATCGTCAAAGCGCCCTGAACTGGCAAGATGCTGCCCGAAAGCGTCATTAGGCATAAGGATTTTGTCTTCAACTATGTAGGTGAACATGCTGTCTGGCCAATGCAGCATAGGTGCCTCAATAAACCGCAAAGTACGCTTGCCAAGCTTCAGTTCATCGCCACTTTTCACGGTTTCAACCACGTTGAAGTCTGCCCCGTAATGCTCGATTAAGGCGTCTTTTCCTCTTTGCGAAGCAAGTATCTTGGCGTTTTTTGCAAGCTTAGCAATCACTGGCAGGCTGCTTGAGTGGTCCATCTCCACATGGTTAACTATTATGTAATCAATTTTTTCAAGACTTGTTAACTTCGAGATGTTTTCGATAAGTTCATTGGCGAACGTGCTTTTCACGGTGTCTATGAGTGCTATCTTTTCATCTGAGATTAAGTATGCGTTGTAGGTGCCTCCTCGGCGGGTAATGTAGCCGTGAAAATCTCGTAGGTTCCAATCGACAACTCCAACCCAGTTTACTCCTTCCTTCAAAACAACATTAACCATAATATCTTCACTCCTTTGTTACGTTGACTCTATAATTTATTTTAACGCCTGCCTTCTCAAAAAGGATTCCTACAGGGCAATTTTCAAGCGTTAACTTATGCAGCCTTTCAACTCTATCCTGCGGCTCATCGGTTTTAATTTGTATATCAAAGGTCTCCTCAGCTATGGTTCCTGTTTCATCCGATTTCATTGCTTCAACTTTAACTTTTAACCCTTTGAGTTCTAAACGCATTTTCTTGGCTGTCAAGGCACAGATTGTGGCATAGCAGCCTGCGTGGCTCATGACGCAAAGTTCAAGGGATGTAGCTCCAAGCCCTGTTCCCAGGTCGGGTGCAAGGTCAACTATGTAGCTGTGTGCTTCTCCATCATCGAGGGCTATTTGGAAACCTTCAATTAACTTGGCGTTTGCATAAATTTTTGTAGTCAAATTTTTGCACTCCAATTTAAGGTTGCAAAATTCAAGTTTTGAATGTTTACAAGCGTTTATATGGATTGTGTTTACGAATTTTAAACAACGCCATAATTTACTATTGCTATAGAAATTGCCGAAAAAATCCCTAAGGGGTATACTTTTTGTTTGGTTGTTCAACTAGCAAAAAACGGTATCCCACAGGTCAATCAGCATCTTAAACAAACCTGCATAAAATGAATAATCAATATATGCCTGAATTATCAGTTTACTTATTAGATTTGCCAAGTGCAAAAATCGGCAATGTGTATTGAGGCGTAGGTTTTATGAGTTTGATTCCTGATGACAAGAAAGAATTGCTTAAAAACGATTTCAAGGAGAAACTGGTTGACCCAGTTAAAATTGTCATGTTTACTCAAGAGATTGAGTGCCGATTCTGCTCTGACACAAGGCAACTAGTGCAAGACTTAGCCACTCTCAATGACAAGATAACAACGGAGATTTACGATTTTGTAGCTGACGCCGCTAAAGCCAAAGAATACGGCATCGACAAAATTCCTGCCTTAGCAATAATTGGCAAGAAAGATTATGGCGTGAGAATTTATGGGATACCATACGGGTATGAACTTCAAACTTTAATTGAAGCAATCATTAACGTTTCAAAAGGCAAAACGGACCTTTCAGACAAGACTAAGTCAATTCTAAAAGAGGTCAAATCTCCAGTTCACATTCAAGTCTTCGTTACACTAACCTGCCCCCATTGTCCTGTTGCGGCGACTGTTGCACATAAATTGGCTATCGAAAGCGACTTGGTGAAAGCGGACGTGATAGAAACCAGTGAGTTTCCAGATTTAGCCATGAAGTATAATGTGATTGGTGTACCGAAAATTATTATTAATGAAAAAATAGAGTTTGTTGGAGCATTCAATGAGGACCTATTTGCGGAGCATGTGTTGTTGGGCGCATTCTAGAAAAGGAAGCAGTTAACGAGTGAGTCAAAAAGGCAACAGTGAAACTTTAGCTTAAATGGCAGTCAGAAACTTAACACTAAGGTTTAGTGTCCTCCGCAACTGCAACTATGTCCTTGGTTTCCCAGAGCCGCCAGCGAATTTTGCTGGGTCTTTGTCGAAAGTGGTTTTGCAGGAGGCTGCGCAGAAATAGAAAGTTTTGCCGTTGTAATCGGATTTGAATTTTGCTTTTTTCTCGTCAACCATCATGCCGCAAACTGGATCTTTAGCCATAATCATTTTCACCTCACGTTAGACATTTTATTGATTTACTTTGTTTGATTTAAACTTAGCCAGCTTCAGAAGTGCAGAGTTGCTGACTACGGTTAAACTGCTTATCGCCATTGCCCCCGCAGCATACATTGGATTTAACAAGCCTGCGGCAGCAATTGGAATCATAACTACATTATAACCGAAAGCCCAAAATAGGTTAGTATCGATTTTCCGCATCGTTTTCTTGCTTAGCTCAACACCTAAGGCTACATCACGCAAGTCATCTCTTATGAGCACTATGCCGCCTGTTTCTTTGGCAATGTCGGTTCCGCTTCCAATCGCAATGCCGATATCTGCCTGTGCCAATGCTGGCGCGTCGTTGATTCCGTCACCAACCATAGCTACAATTTTTCCTTCACTCTGCAAATTTTTGATGACATCTACCTTTTGCCATGGCAGAACATTCGCAATAACCTGAGTTATTCCTAACTGTTGCGCTATAGCATTGGCAGTTCGCTCATTATCTCCAGTCAGCATTGCAACTTCCAAATTCATGCCCTTGAGTTGCTCTATTGCTTCGGAGGCGCTCTCTTTTGGAGTGTCCATTGCCGCAATTAACCCAGCAGCACTACCATCGACGGCTAGTATCATAACGGTTTTTCCCTGCGCTTCCAGCGCTGTAAGATCAGCCTCTAACTCGCTGATGGAAACGTTTTGTTCCTGCATTAACTTGCGGTTCCCAAGTAGCACTGCTTTGCCTTCAACTTTGCATTGGACGCCTCTGCCGGGTAAGGCTTCAAAACTGTCAGATTGAAAAATGTTAACTTTGTCGGCTTCGGCTTTGGCGAGTATTGCTTCTGCCAAGGGATGTTCTGAACCTTTCTCAGCGGCACCTGCATATCGCAGCACGCTTTGTTGAGTGTAGGCGTTGTAGATTTTAACGTCGGTTACGCTTGGTTCTCCCTTTGTCAAGGTGCCGGTTTTGTCGAATATGACGGTTGTGAGTTTTCTAGCTTTTTCAACATATTCTCCACTGCGAAGCAGTACACCGTACTCGGCGCCTTTTCCGACACCTGCAAGAATGGCTGTCGGAGTTGCTATGCCTAAAGCACATGGGCAAGAGATTAACAGGACAGCGAGGAATGCTAGGAATGCTATTGTGAAGCCGCTTGTTATGTACCAATAGCCAAATGATATGGCCGCAACAGTGAATATCATGGGGACAAACCATCTGATGACACGATCGGCAAACCTTTGTACTGGAGCACTTGAAGCTTGGGCTTCTTCAACAAGGTGGACTATTTGTGATAGAGCGGTTTCGTCGCTGACTTTTGTGGCTTTTATGGTTAAGAGCCCAGTTTTGTTGATTGTGGCGCCAATGACTTCGCTTCCGACAGTTTTCTCGACAGGGATGCTTTCTCCTGTGAGGAGTTTTTCGTCTACTGATGAGTAGCCTGCGGTTACGGTACCGTCAATTGGGATTTTTTCGCCTGGTTTAACGATAATTGTGTCGCCTACTTGCACTTCCTCTATTGGCATGTCGGTTTCTTTTCCGTCTCTGACGACTCTGGCCATGGTTGGTTGAAGTTCGAGCAGTTTTCGTATTGATGCGGCGGAGCGGCGTCGAATTAATTCTTCGATGTATTTACCTAGTAAAACGAAGGCTAGGATGCCGATGGCTATTTCCAGGTAGCCTGAGCCTGCTTGGGCTTGGGCAGCAGGTAGGAAAAACACGGTTATAACTCCGTAAATCCAGCCTGCTAAGACACCGACAGTGACTAGCACATCCATGTTTACGTTTCGGTTTCTAAGCGACAGGTATGCCCCCTTGTATATCCTGATGCCTGCTATCCAGACCACGGGTGTTGATACAATGAATATTGCAAGGTCGTAGACTCTTAGTCCACCGACTATGTCAAAATACATGATGGCGGCTACTAAACCGAAAAGTGTGAGCACTCGCAAGCCAACAGCTGCTACCACGCCAATTAAGGTAACTGCTACTCTGCGCTGCATCGCTTTTAATTCGCGTTCTGGCGCAGTGTAGACGTCGGCGCATTGTTGGCTGCAGAAATAGTAGGTTCGGTCGCCTATTTTGCGGCTTATGGCTGTTTCCGTGTCAACATCCATGCCACATACGGGGTCGCGTACTTTTGTCATAAATTTTTCTCTTTATGTTGGCACGTGAATATTTGGTATTTATCAATATAAATGTGTCTGAAAAAGATATATCTTTTGTTTGAAAACAAGCAGGAAAATAATTAACCAAGCAACCCATTCTGGGCAAAAAAAACGGCTACAACAATACCAATAACAGTAGCAACAACAAAGAGAGGCAAAGAGATCACGCGGAATCTTTCGGATTCAAACTTACCCATGTCCTTCAAGAGCTTGAACAATAAAATGGCAAAAGACAGCCAGAAAACCCCAAGCATACTTGCACCAAGAACATCGCTAAACCAGTGAACGTTCAAATATATTCGACTGAAACTCACCACAGACGTTACTACAACAACTCCTGTACCAATCGAGGCTCGCTCTCTTGTACTTTTCCAGTGCTGCCACGCAAAAAAAGCAAGGGAACCACAAAATACTATACTTCCAGCAGCATGACCGCTTGGAAAAGAAAACCCAGAATCAACAACTAATCCATTCAAAGGCCTGGGCGATTGAACCAAACCTTTAACGAACCAAACGATTAAAGCATCTCCACCCATTGCGCCAAGCAGAAATAAACTCTCGGCTCTGTGGTTCTTGATGAAAAGATAAGCCGCAAGCGCCAAGGAAAATAGCAATAGAATGGAAGTATCAAAAACAACCGCAATTCCTTCGGCTATACCAGTGAATGCGCTTGATTGAATCGATGGAATCCAAACGTTAACTCCAACATCAAATGAGTGGAAGCTTGATCTAAAAAATGTGACAAGCAAAAAACCTGCAAGAAACACTATGCAAACAAGAATTAGCATGTGTTCATTTCGGGATAGTTTTGGGTTGTTCATCATTGGTTAGCCTGTATTTTTAATGCTAGTGTTATGGATTAAGTCTGCGGTATAACGTAGGCGCTATAAAGTTAACTTTAGTTATTGCGCAATTTGTTATTCTAACCGTTTAATTATGTGGTACCCAAACTGTGTCTTTACAGGACCGGAAGTT
This sequence comes from Bathyarchaeia archaeon, assembly GCA_050010515.1. Lineage (GTDB taxonomy): Archaea > Thermoproteota > Bathyarchaeia > Bathyarchaeales > Bathycorpusculaceae > Bathycorpusculum. The sequence continues at coordinate 19,291 of JBEKKX010000003.1, read as the reverse complement.
TGACCTTTCTCAAGCGCGAAAGCAGCTTTCTCAAACTCCTTAACCATCTTGCCCCTTGTAAAAGTGCCAAGGTCTCCGCTGTTCTTTGCGGATGGACATAGAGAAACGTTTTTGGCGATGGAGCCGAATTTTTCACCCTTGTCAAGTCGAGCTTTAATGTTTTTTGCTTCTGTTTCTGTCTTGACGAGTATGTGCGCACAGTGAATTTTATCTGTCATAAACAAAGTGAACATCATCTTAAGCATATAACTTTTACTTGCAAAATCGAAGCAATTTCCATCATAACTGACTGATTCCTTCAACAGACTAACAAAAATCAAGAAAAAAACAAAATAAAAGGCAATTTCGCTTTGTCAACATGCCCAAAAAACACATAAAAACGTTAAAACGCTTAGCCACGGCTTTCCCGCTACTTCGAAGTTCGAAGTATCTGCTAACATAATCGTTATAACAAAAGCAACCAATACTTTGTATATGGCGAACGCTATTCCGCTCAAAAATATAGAACAAGAACAAAAAGTCGACTATGCTACGGTAGAGCAAATTGCAAAAATTATGAGATTTTTAAGAAATATTGAAGATTAAGGAAACTTCCCAACTGACATGAGAAACGGAGCAACGCTAAACAAATAGGCGCTCATTACACCCGTTAAAGCCTTTATGACCTTTTCTGACCGTTTTTTAGCATGTTGACGCTATTTCGACTGGGTAAAGTAAGATTTGCGCCTAAATACTTCGTGGACTCTTTATAAGCTAAGTCATCTTGTATTTTGTATGCAATCGGCATTGCCACTTGTGGCTATTGTTAAAGGTGAGCGAGGTCACGAATCCGTTTTCAAAGCGCTCGATATGATTGATTATAAGAAAGCCTTAGTGGGTTATGATAAAGTTATCATTAAAGTTAACTTTATTTGTGAGAAAACTTGGGAGTCAGGCGCTACTACTGATCCCATCGTCGTTGAAGCGATTATTTTGAAGTTGAAGGAGTTGCCTGTTAAGGTTTACGTTGTTGAATCAGACGCCACCATGACTAATGCAGACAAAGCTTTTGTGGCTACAGGCATGAAAGATATGTGCCTTCGCAATGACGTTGAATGGTTAAATCTTAGGCATGTTAAGGATAAGGTAAAACTGAAAGTTCCAGGTTGCGAGACATTAAATGATATCACGGTGCCTCGCCTAGTCACTGAATCAGCTATTATTAGTGCAGCTAAACTCAAAACTCATACATCTACAACCGTGACTTTAGGGATGAAGAACCTGTTCGGTTTACTTCCTGATAAATTCAAAGGAAAGTACCATGCAAAAGGCATAAGCGATGTTATAGTTGATATTAACACGGTTATTAAGCCAGCGTTAACGGTTATCGACGGTTTTGTGGGCATGGAGGGTAAAGGTCCAGTGGATGGCACACCAGTTAAAATGAACCTGATTATTGCTGGAACTAACGTTGTTGCAACTGACGCTACTGCTTGCCATGTTATGGGCATTGAGCCAAGTAAAGTAAAGCATATCTGTAAAGCCAGCGAAAAAGGCTTAGGCAGCATGGAAGCACAGGTGTTAGGCGAAAAAATAGTTAATGTACAAAGAATATTCAAATCGGCCCAGGATTGAACAGCAAGAGTTTACATAATTAAAATTTTATGACTTGATACTGCGTTTTTTGCCGTAGTAACGCAAGCAAGACGAGGTTACAACAGCAATTAACATGAGAAGAAAATAGTTAGTTAATAAAGAAGGGAATAATCTCTCAGCTATCGATTGAGAGATACACGCGTAATTCAATATAAGCTTAAATTTACTCGATTACCTGAATTGCACCTTCAGGACATTGGGCTTCACATGCTCTACAGACTAGGCATTCGCTTACTTTGGTTGGTGTAGATTTGCCGTCTTTGATTTCATAAACGCCTACAGGGCAAGTGTTTACGCATGTTTCGCATCCGGTGCATTTGGGATCAACAACTATTTTTACCATATTTATTTACCTCTGCAATTTTATTTGAGAAGCTATGGTGTAAAATAAAAGGGTTTAGGTTTTTTAGTGCGCTTTTTCACGTAGTCTTAGCAGTATTCCGTTTATTGTTGATTCCGCTTTGTCTTTGCGTTTCTGGTAGTCTGCACTGTTTTTCTTGTAAGTTTCTATTGAAATTTCGCCTTTATTTTGTTGGGATTCAAGGTTTTTGATGTTATTCTCAGCCTCGGTTAAGTCTTCTTCAGCAGAATCAAGTTGTTTAATTAAATCTGTGTAAGCACTGCCTGAGCTTCGGAATGCATCTTTTAATCTGCTTATATTTCTTGTAAGTGTTTCTAAACGGATCTCTATGGCTCTGCGCTGAACTTTGTATTGGCGTCTAGGCATCTTTCCTTTCTGCGCCCTCGCATCCAACGATCTTATTTCTGCATTTAACCGTTTCCTGTCGTCATAAGCCTCAGTAAATTCAATAAGATTTTCTGGAGTAATACGTTGACTAGTCATAGGCTCACCACTTTTTACTTGTTCGGGCAGTGTTGCTGTGGTCAGTTTTGGAGTCGGTTTTGGAGTTGACAACTTTTCTCTTCTAGTTTTAATTGGTGCTTTTTCGCTTGGTTTGCGCTTCTTATAGACCACAGCACCTACACATCCAATCACTGCTGCGAGTGAAACCCAGAGAGTTGGTCTAAAAGAAACCCAAACTGGATTGTAATTATACGAAAATTGCACAGTGTTGCTTTCTGGAAGGCTGTAATCAACGTAGCTTATGCCGTCTCTCGTTATTGTAAGAGTGTCTTGGAAGGTACCCCTTGTCAATGCACTGGAGGAATCGAGGGATGATAACTGCGGCGTTATAATCGTTGCTCCTTCAGGCGGGTTAAAAGTGAAGGTTGCATGGTCAACGTAATAATTGAAATATGGGAAAAGTTTGAAGTCACTTAGGGTGTATTGGGAGCCTTGGATGGTTGCGCTTGGTAAATTGTAGCTAGCTGTGATAATGACGGATTGACCACTTGATATGGGTGTTGTCAAAGTGGCATTGTCCAGCAAAATGTCTGTGCTTGTGGAGCTGATACTGGTTGTTAATACTGTGCCAGTTTCATCTTTTACTACAATGTTTGCGGCATTTTTCGGTAAATCTAAAACAAAAGCTGACATTGTTGATGTCGAGTTGTTTATGATGGTGTAACTATCTGAAGCGGTTACTTTACCAGTTGGGTCAATTGTTATTTGACGGTTTAGCTGGCTTATATCGGTTAACTGTATGGTTCCGTCAGCTATTTGAATAGCTGCCGACGTAGGGGAATAAGTGTATGCTGGCAAGTTTTGGACGACATAGTTTTCTGAGTTTACTACTCCGTCGCTTTTGGCGATGGTTATGCTTGTGGGTGCACTTGGAAGAGTTATGGTTACGTTGCAGATAGCGACATTTTGTGTGAGGCTTGGGTAAGCTGGAAAATCAAGCATGTAACCGCCGGTAACTTGATCATAAGTAAAAAGACTACTGGATAGAACAAATGCTACTGTGAAAACGCTTGGTGACGTGCCGTTGAAATTTACTTCTGCGCCGTAAAATCCGCTTTGGTTACCTAATTGGACTCCTAAGTTTACTTGGAAAACGTTGTTTGAGTCGTAAGCTACAGCTTTGAGGATGTCTGTGCTGTACGTAAAAGGCATCCCAATCAAAAAGCCATCAGTTACTTGCCCAGAAACATGAATTGTATCTTGAATAACTACTTGTCCAGAATACATTACGGTAACCTGATGATTAACCTGGGTGATGCTGTAACCAGTGGTTTGAGCAAAAACCCCTCTGGAAGGTAAAGCAATCGGCAGAGAAACTAGTAACAAGGAAACTGCAATCATCAATACTGCATGGGTTCGTTTCACTGAATTCACCAAGTCCAAGTTTCGTTAATGTTGTGTTCGCTTATTTATTTACTTTACAGTAAGCTATGTTGTATTTAGAACTTGAGCTAAAAAGTAGAATAAAACGTTCACTGTTAGAACATAGTGCTATTTACATTGAAAGAGTTTAAGTTAATAGTAGGGTGGGGGGGTGGGTACTGATGTTATGAACTATCGGTGAAATACGAATAAGCCTGAGCAGGAAGAACTAGGAGCTAAATTTAGCTAGGCATTAATGTGGTTGATTGCTAATGTTTTCTAAATTTTGTTGATGGTTTTAAGTGTTTTTTCTGCGGTTGATGCGCTGAAAAGTAGGTCGTCAATTGTTGCTGTGAAAGTGGCAAGTTTGCCTTCGCATTCAATCTTAGTTACTACTTTTGTATCTACTCTCGTCGTTGTAACTCGGAGTCCAATCGGCGTTTTAAAGTTGTCTGGAGAAACCGCGTTGGCAACTGCCTTTGCAATCTTGGCGTCGGCGTACTCAAGTGTTACTATCGCTTCCAACCTTCTCGCCTCTCAACTGTTTGCCAACCAACTCATTCACGGTTTTAACGAAGTCTTCAATCTTGTCTAAGGGCACTTGGGCGCCTGCAGCAATGTTGTGTCCTCCGCCTTTGCCGCCGTACGCTTCGGAAGCTAACCGCATAACTTCGCCTAAGTTGACGCCTTTGCGGATTGCTGCTTCTGTTGTTCTTGCCGAAAACTTTGCCGCTTGCTCTTTTTCAACGTTCGCGAATGCTATGAGCGGTTTTTCAGGGTTCGCGAGTCCTGAGACGATTATTGAGGAGATGGTGCCGATGATTTTTTCGTTGATAAAGTTCTCGCCGTAGATGGCGTAGATGTTTTGGAGTTCTCGCATGCGTTCAGGTTTCTCCATAACCCAGCCGAGATACTTGTTTATGTTTTTACGGTAATCTTCCAGTATCTTGTTAGATTCTTCAAGTGCTGCTCCACGGTCGCCCATGCAGATGGCAATGCCGAGGCTTGGCCTGTCCATGCGGCCCGTCGAGTTCAATACGACCGCGAATTCCCTTGCATCCCGCAGTGCTGTGTTTGGTTCTTCTTTGGTTAAAACGTAAATGTACCCAATAAGGTTCTCAACTTCCAAATGTAACCCCTTAGATAACAAGTGGTCCGCTAAAGCAGAGCACAGCCGTTTCTTTTCGTCTTCGTTTAGGTCGCGGAGTGCCCGCCATTTTTCGCCTTGTTTGATGGGGATGTCTAGGCTTGCAAGGAAGGCTAATGCTTTGTCTTCTTCTCCGCTTAAGCCTGGAATAAACGGGTTAGTCGTAGTAGCCAATGTCTTATGGATTGGTCGGGTTTCTCTGCCGAAGAACGTTAAGTCTTTCTCAACTTTAAGCAAGCCTGCAGCCACTGCATCGTTAACAATTATCTCGTTTAGGCAGCAGAGTTTCCTCTGTTCATACTTGTCCTGCATGTCGCCTAGAGCGCCAACCAATGCAACAGGCGCCAAATCCACATTCGATGGGTTTACTGCTTTAGCTACAAAGTAAGCTACGCCTGAACCGCTAACATCCGTTGCTCCGTCGATGCCGAACATGTGAGGGTTCACCTGAACAAAATTCTCATTAGCCAAGGTGCCCGTTATCTGGTGATGGTCAAGAATTAGAACTTTAACGTCGGGGATTTTCTCGTTTAATAGGTCAAGGTAGCCGCTTCCAAAATCCGTTAAAATCACAAGCTGCGGCTTATCAGCAACGATTTCGCCGATGATTTTCTCGTCAACCCATTGAGTAACTCTTATCCGAAACTTGGCATCAAGCCGATAGAGAGCTTTTCCCATTACGCCTGCAGCCGCAACCCCATCAGCATCCAAATGCGAAAAAACATGGATAAAACCGTCTTTCTGAACCGTTTCCAAAATAACCTTTGATGCTTCAGCGGCTGAAGCTAGAAAGCGTTCAATGGATGTTTGCTGTGCAGCCATGCTCAGGTCACTCTTTGGCTAAAGAGGCTCTGATTAGATTTAAAGCTGGTGCATCAAAAACAAATAGAAACCGTAAAATTAAGGAAAGAAGTGTTTAGGTTACGGAAGCGATTTTTGCTTCGTATTTCCAGTTCTTTGCTAAAACGCCTTCACGCTTATAGTATCTTGAAAGCTTGTGGATGCGTGCTTCGATGATTTGCATGTTGCGCTTGTTATGCAGGTCCTTCTTGTTTTTGTCCAAATGAACTGCAAGGCTTTGTGCCTTCTTCATGAGGTTTGACAGGTCTTCTGGCAAAGATGGGGCTAATCCTGCGCCTTCAAGGACGTCGCTTATGCTTTTGCCCACTACGGGCTTCACCAGCGGAATCGCATATTGATCCCTAAGGATAGTGCCTATGCTGCTGAGTGAGTGGCCTTCCTTGGCCAATTTAATTATGAATGATTCTACTTCTTCAGGCTGATACTTACACCAGCTTGGAGGACGCCTGCTGACTGGGCGTATTGAATGGGATTTTCCTTTTTCCTGCTTTGGCATCTTTACACCTTAAACTGCACCTAAACCATACTGCACGAATATTTAAAAGTAATCCCCTATGCCGTGTATTCGTGAGCTAGTTTGGAATAATCTTGTTCTAAAGTTTTTATTGTTTAATTTAGGGTTGATGATTTTTGTGTGCTCTACTACCTACGGGTAGGTATAGTTATATACGGTTTGACGGTACATTTTGACGGTACAGGGGAAGCTTATGCCTAAAAGTAGAAAGGGCTTCAGACTTAATCCACAACTTTACAAAGCTTTTAAGGAGTTAGCAGCAAAGAACGGTTACACTGTGACCGGTGCTTTTGAGAAGTTTATGGCGAGCGCTGTCGAGTTTGGGCTTGTTTTTCCGTCAGCCCATAAAACTGAACGCATGGAAGCTGAAGCTCGGGTAATGCTGGTTTGGCTGAAGAAAGACAAGTACTGGGTTAATCTCGGCGGCAAAGAAGAAACGAGCACAAGGGGTCGTCTTCTAGAGCTTTTGCCGAAGATTGAAGATGCCAAATTAAGAGAAGAAATTGAAGAAATCTTGAAAGAAAAGTCTTAGCCTCTTTTAGCTTAAGAATTGAAAAAAGATGAGGGCTAAGAAGGCTTCGGTTGAATTAACGATATTAACCAAAGTAATCGTAAAGTAGCATTTGGACCTTTTTCTAACCCCATATCTTTTAATTCTATTCTTAGGCTGTTCAAATACTTGAGATTTTCATAATGATTTCTCGGTATTTCTCGTCATTAAAGTCTTTTGCACAGGCTATCAGTACGAGTCTGCTTTCGGCTCCCTTACACTGGTAAATCGTGAAATATTTGCCGTCTTTAATTTCTTCTCCACACAATCCACACTTCCTCATTTCTATTTTCTCCTCAATACATAATTGGGCTATTCGGATTTAACTTTCCAACCTCTTAGTTTCCAGAAAAAGTAAAACTGAATATGAAAATAGTCGACATCGGTCACAATTGGGGTATTTCCCTTCTATGCTGAATCACGAAGCCCAGTTCAATGCTTACCTGTAACGCTTATTGAGAAATTGCTCTAAGCATTACGACCTTTGTGGCAAAGACCGTAGAACGAGTTGAACTGTGGTTTTGTATACCATCGATTCATAAAACAGAAATACTCAAAACAACGGGATTTATTTAAGAGCGTTTGCGCTTGACTGAAAAAACGAGCCATCGGAAATATGCAATATGTCCTCGATGTAACTGTGTAGGTACAATTGATGAGAGAACAAAAGACTTTGAATATTATTTTTTGGTATGCAAAAATGATGGTATGGTGAAACTCACTTTTTATGAAATGGTTACAGCTGTGATTTCCAAGTCTAACAAAAACATTTACCGTGAAATTGAGGAAAACAATGAAAAAGGAATCAGTCAGCAAACGAGATGAATGGTAACACTTCACACTTGGTTTTCTTCTCCCAATTTTGCCAAATGAACTGTCTTGCCTGCCTTAGGAATGTGGTTCGGTGTTGGGATGCCGACGGACAGAGCCTTAAGGTTGTCGCTGTTTTTTTTCGCCAGATAGTTCTTTTATTATGCTATCTCTCATTTAGGTTCAAGTTCGGCTCGACCCACCTTAGACCCATCCCCGAAGCGGTCTGAGCCCCAACTTATGACGCCAACTTATTAGACAATGGTTTTAGAGCTTTTTGCTATTGTATGCTGCGCTTTATGTATGTAGTTTCAGACGGAGGCTATACTCGTAGTGAGGATTGCAATTTTATTTGTGCTAAGAGTCCGTAGAAGTACTATTATCATTAAGCTGAACCTTTTAGAGGAGCTTTAACTTTTTTTCTATGAGTACAAATATAACGTATACGAGGACTCCCAGAACCACTAAGGTTAGGCCCAGAGGTTTGGATATCTCAAATATTGAGTACACCCCGAAAGCAAGAAGGATTAGCCCTGCGATACCCATGATTCCAAGAAGAGTTAGCACTTTTTCGCTGACAGCTTTCTTTTGACTCGCTTGTTTAGTCATTTTTTAACTCTTCACAACGCACCTTTTGAGTCAATACGAATATAAACTAATAATGGTTTTGGGTTTGAAGTTAAATTTTTATTTTTTTTCTCTCACGCACCTGCATACATACACCGTACCCCGTCCGCCCGCATGTGATCAGTCAGTTCAGGGGGAAAGTTTAAGAAAACCGCAGTCTGTCTATGTTTACGAAACAAAGGTCGTCGCCTCCAGTCCCGCTCGGCCCGTTTCCAAACGTTTACTATTCTACGGTCGGTTAGCATACAATGAAGAAGAAAGTGTTCATATCAGGCCCTATTCTGGGCATGGAAAACAATCAAGAGTACCGGAAAGAAATTAGCGATGTCTGCGTCAGGATTGGATTTGATGTGATTGATCCGTGGAATAGAGAAAAAGTCCTCTATAAAGGAGACGAGGATTGCTGGTGGAATAAAGTTTCCACGTTTGACTTTATTCAGAGGGACTTAGATGACGCTGACAGATGCGACATCATGGTTGTTTATTTGCCCAAACTCTCGGCAGGAGCATGTATGGAGCTGTTTTACGCCAAACATAAAGGCAAGAAAATCATAGTGGTATCGGAAATGGAGTGCTTGAGCCCCTGGATTATAGCATATTCCGACGTAATTTTGAAAAGTTTTAACCAGCTTGAAGCCACATTGAAAAAAATTCAATAGCCTGCATTAGTCCTGCAAGTGAACCTCATAAATATGCATCTACTCGTCAATTCTCAATTATTAGTCTCAGGATTTCTGCAAACTATTTCTGTGCCATAAGTCGATATTTGATTAATTGTTGTTAGGCGCAGTCACATAATCTTAATAATTTGTATGCGAAGCTTGTTTAAAGGCTAATTTTTTATTGGAGGTGATTGTTTGTCAGAAAAGCGTTCTAGAAGAGAATCGAACATAACTGTGCCAGAGCTGAGATGACTAAAGATAACAAGTTTAAGTGCCCTTTGGACCAAGCGGTATACGATAACAGAGAGGATTACAAGCGGCATTGTAAAGAAGAGCACGATGTGCTTTAAAATTGTACATATGGAAGCTATAATTTTGCCTATATTTGCCAACAATAAAGAAAGGTAGAATTGATTTAGTGCTTAAGGTTATCTTATTGCTTCGTCTATCTTTGAGTCACGTCTAGTTCTAGTGACTTCCTTGAACAGCTCCAAACACTCTTCCTTAGTGGGCGCTTCAATTCCTATGCTGCCATAAGCCCCTATATCAATTCTATATTTTCTTCTGTCCCTGTCGTCGCCTTGACTCATGTGAACTTCTCCCCCTCTCTTCTCTTCTCTTCTCTTCTCTTCTATTATCCTTATTCGGATAATAGATTGTTATAACTAATAATGTAAACGATTTATAAGTTTAATGACGATTCACCGATAAATCCCCTCACTTTCTTAGGACTAAAAATAACAAACGTTGAATTTTTCATGTACCTGCCGATTTTCGGAATCAAACCAGTCGCGTCAGTTCCAAGTTTGCAGGTTAAAGCGTGCTCAAACAATCCTAACGCCTCCGTGCCAATAACATCCCTGTTTAGCCTAGTCCGTTCAAGCACCTTCTCAATCTCGCCGATAGATGAACCCAAAACAATTAGTCTGTCCAAAAGAGACTGCTGCCATAAACGGATTTTTTCGATTTGAGCCGTCGATAATTCCGCTTGCAACAGCTTGTCTTCTTCACCGTTTAAGCAAATTGCTTTGATACTTAATGGCAAATTCGCATGGAAACCATAAACTTCTGAGATTTTCTTTAAATCAACTTTTCTGCCATCCGCAAGTTGGGCTTGCAAATAAGCTAAAGGAACGGTTGCTTGGATTATTTTTGGCTCAAAAATGCCTACATCTACCTTTAATTCTTGTTTGTCAGTGTCAACTTTGGAAATGTATCCCTTTAAAACCGAAAATTTGTCTACGTTTTTTATGTTTATGGGGCAGGTGCCTATGTTCTTGTTGATATAGCTTGTAGCTATGACTTCGTCTTCTCCTGAAAGGGAAACTTGAACCCACCTGTTAACTGGATTGCCTAAAACTTTTACGTCTAAATCCAAGTTCTCAAACTCAGATTTCAACAAGTCATCTATCTTTTTTAGTTGCCCAGCATTGGAAGCTTTAACTAGCAATGTTAAGGTCGCCATTTTTAATCGCCCAGTTGACGGGTTATTTCTTCATGGAGCTTTCTAACTCTTTCTGCAGCATCCCTGTGCTCGACTCGAAGCCGCTTAATCTCCAAGTCAATCGGGACTCTTTTTGACTGATCAATCAGTTTGTCGGCGTATGAAACAATTTTCTCCTCCAAAGTGAGTGGCTCATAAATATCTTTTGGCCAACCAAACTTCTCAGCTTCTTGAGCCGTGATTCCGCCTCCCACATGCCTCCTAATTATCCTAACCGCAGCTTCTGGCAAACCTTCTAATTCAGCTATCTCAGCACCGACAACACCATGGTCAACAGCGTGGCTTTTTGAACGGCCAATATCATGTAAAAGAGCGCCGGCTTCAACGAGTTTTAAGTCAACTTTTATACCTTTTTTTTCAAGTTTACTTGCGATTTCTAAAGCAAGTTTTGCGACCTCTTCACAGTGATTAATAACTTTAGGTGGACAATTGTGTTTGCGTAGAAGCTCGATTGCTTGCTCCCTTGAAGGAAGCTCTTTACTCACCGAGTTCCTTCCTTAACAAATCAACTTTCTCGGATAATTTACTTATCATTTTTTCGTTTGCAAAATGCACCAGTGGTTTGCTACAGATGGAACAGTGGAAAACTAGTTCAACAGCCTCTTCAAAAGGCACTCGTTTGCATTCTTGGCTGCCGCAATAGTAGAAGTCATGGTTCTTTTCATATTCCAACCTAACATTCAGCTTCTCAAGAACTCTGCGTTTTTGGCTTAAAATGAACCCTTCCAACTGGTCTGGTTGAAGTTTCCAGTGAAAAATAAACCAGCCTGTTTTTGGATCCCGTGTTCTTCTGAGGCTTACAAGCGAATGATCGTAAAGTTTGTAGAGGATTTTGCGGACTGAGTTTAGGCGGATGCCTGTTTTGTTCGCTATTTCGTCGTCCGTTATTTCTTCTATGCCTTTTAGGAATTCAATTAGTCTAACGGCTTCTTCGTCACCTAACGCCATAGCTACTTTTATTAAGGTTGCATCATCAATAGTCGATAACATAGTTTAATGTTCCTTTAATGCCTAATATTGGAACATAGTGCAATAAAACTCTTCTTACTTTTTTAAGAAAAATTCTCCGTGAAGTTTTGGTTTTGTTTGGCGTTGGCTGTTTTTGGGTTTGGTTTTTTCGGATATTTTTAAGTTGCGACTTTTGCGTGGTGGAAAGTTGCGACTTTCAGATGTGGCTTTTTGTGGCAAAATTTTTTCAACAAATAGTAGGGTAGGTCTATAGGTCAGCAGTTTTTGGAAGGGATTGCTTTGGGTTGTTTTTTTGGTTTGGGGTTTGAATCTTGTTTTTGGTTGCGACTTTTTCTTTGGGCGCTGGCAGCGGGTCTCCAAAACGGTGTGCTGAGCCTGAATTTTAGCCGTTTTCTTCCGTTTCGGCGGAGGGTTTTGTGTCTGAGCGCGTTTTTCGGGAAGTTGCTTGAAAAGCTGGCGAACCATGCGGAAAAATCAGGATTTATCGCAAGCTAAACATGGAAACAGCCGATGCAGCACAACGCCACATTGAAAGCCCCCTCAAAATCACCCGCAACCCCTAAACACTAAACTTTCAGTGTCCTCATTCGTGTACGTAAGGCTCGCCAGCGTTTAACAGCGCAAAAATTGCCCTTGTCATTTTGACATGTATTATTTGTGCTCTGGCTATGAATATGTTCAAAAGTTAGACAAGCTTTTAGTGCTTGATAAAACAATTAGCGTTTGAGGGATTTGTACTGCCCGAAGTGGTATGCCCGAAATGCAAGAATGAAATGGTTCTTGTGGGAAATGAGTACAAGTGTAAGTCATGTGATTGGACAGTTTCTATTTACGATGTTAATGCAGAAAAGAGCATTATGAAGATATTGGACAAGGAGCAAGTAGTTTTTAGAAATGAGTTTAGATACAGACTAGAAAGAGAGTATTATCATACTGTCACAGATTATGCCATAAAACGTTTAGAGCAAGGCAAGGCATACAATAATGGCTTTCAGCTTTATAGAACAGCGTTGCCGGGTCGCAGGTCCATTAGTCAAGGAACGCCTAATGTGTTTTATAAGGTCAAGTCCACCGAATATGGTGATATTTTAGGAGTAATGAAGAAAAAGCTGGAGCTCTCAGAATTTGTAAGTGAGTTAGCTGGTTCCGCAGGTTTCCACGCGCAGTATCTCTGGCGTGAAGGCTTCAAGTCTTTAGGTTACGAAATATTAAAGGAAGATGTTTCGGAATTTGAAGGTAACAAGGTTGAAGGTGGAGACATTGATTTTATTGCTGAGAAAGGTGGCATTCGCTTTGGCGTTGAAGTAAAAAATGGGGCTTGAATATCCAAGTGACCTTGCAAATAAGGTCAAAATAGCTATCCAACTGCAAACAATTCCCGTTTTAGTAGTTCGCAGGGTCAACTGGGAATATATACTAATCTCAAGAAGTACGGTGTCCTGACAAAGATTTATGAAACTGCTATAATGCCTTCCTCGTATGATTCTTTAGTTAAGGAATGCCAAACTATACTGGGAATGCCCCTCATTGCTTTAGATGCTATCTCAGGATTTTCCCTTAAACACTTAGAAGAGAAGGTATTGGCAAATGCTAATGGCAATACTAAGGAGTTGAAAGCGAAAAACGATGCATATCTTAGCGCTTATTTGAGCTACAGAAAACGGTTAGAGGCAATTGGTAAAGAGTTGAAGTTTCTTTAGCTCCAAATTACTGAAATTACTTTTCTACGGTCTTCTTTTTGGATTCTGTGCTTAATTCTTCGTTCAGGTCTATTATAACATAACTGACGGTCTCTTTCTTCTCACTGAGTAGTTGAGTAAATCCATGGCCTCATCTAATTGATACGGCTCAATATCTTAATACCCGTACTTCTTTAATTCACCAAGCGCTTTTTCGTATGATTTCGCAAGCTCATCTAAGAGTTAGCTAATGTTAGCCTTGTCTTCTTTTTTCTGTTCAAGCCATTCCTTGGTCGCTCCGAGACAGATCACTCTAATAGCATTTAATTGAGCTTCGCTAAAGCGCCAATTATGTTTTGAAAAATTCCACTCAATATATTTCTTTAAAGTAACGAATTTTGGTCAAGTATTCCATCTATCTATACTATCAAACGAGTCATCCATTTATTTTCCTCGATCTACCCGATATTCTATTCCAGCTTAGTTGTAATGTTTTACAACAATGAGTTCGCATTCATCGAGCAAAAATCATTTATGCAGCTAAACGTAAACGCTTGGCTTATAGAGGATATATAAATAGTTAAAGCTAGCATAGCCTACTATAACAAAGCTTATAAGCGCTTATATCTATTATAACTAATCATATGGTAGGTTGTATGCCTGAAGAAATAGTGACCGTTGTAAAAATTCCGCTCTCTGAAATCGAGCAATCGATTAGAGACAAACATCTACTGCCCGCAAGAATGGTAGATGCCAAAATTGAGGGTCAGTCCCTTGTCCTACATTTTGCTGAAGCGGAGGAAACGGTTACGGAGCCCTTTGAAAGGGTAACGACGAATCTAACCACAAGCCACTCGAAGCAAAGGAGACAAAGGAAAAAGAGAAACAGAATGAAGACAAGAGGTTGGGCAGTGGTCGGTAGAATTACAAACACAAAAGGACAAAAATGCTCAATTTATAAACCGTTTGTTGATGCTTTACAAGTCCCTAATTTGTCAGACGAAGAACGGAGAAAGAAAGTTGAATCAATTCTAAGATCAAACCGTAATAGGCCCTCTGACGAATCAGTCAACTACTTTTTAGAAAACACGTTAGAGTTTTTGAAGTCCAATCATTCAAATTCACATAACAGTGAGGTATTCGGATGAGTTTTGAATCAGCCCTTGAGTGCAATAAACCTAAAAAGACGCCTGTGTCATGGGAACCGTTGATTGATAATATCCTTGATGAGTACTACCAAAATGTTGATGACCTTTCACATGCCGTGCAGAAAGACGCAATACAGAACGCCTGGGATGCAAAAGTTGGCGATAACTGGAAGATGGCATTTTCACTCATAAAAGACGTTAATGGTCGAGAAATGTTTCTCATGGAGGATCATGGGACTGTAGGTCTAACTGGTAACATATTGCCTGAAGAACTATATGACGATGATCTCCCTGAAGAAGAAAGATGGGGGCGTTTCCAAGGGCTTGCATTCAGAAGGCAAAAGAAAGAAGCTTTAGGTGCACGAGGACAAGGAAAATTTGTATTCGTAGGTGCGTCAAAAAACAGGACTATTGTTTACGATACCCTGAGGGAGGATAACATTTATAGGATCGGTGTAAGAAGACTTGGTGATCTATGGGAGTTTGAAGGCTCAGAAGCTAAGGAATGGTTATCAAGATATTCACCCTCGCTTTCTCCTCTCTCACAAGTCGGCACAAGAGTCATTATAGATGAACCTGAGGACTGGCTTAAAACATCTTTAACGAACAATAAGTTTCTAAGGTATATACAAACTACATGGTGGCCATTAATTGCAGACGACCGTGTCGAAATATCTATTGATAACAATACTTATGTTTTTGCTATCTAAATTCACTTTTTTTAATCAATAGATTAATTATTTGATAAACGTGCAAAAAAAAGAAGCTAACTAAGTGAATTCGACCTCATAACGAAAGCCAAACAGAAACTAAGTGAAAGTTAGAGGTTCAAAAGGGAGTCAGGAAAAAAGCAAAGAGGATTATGGGTTAGTTTGTGCTTTTAACAAATTTTCGTTCTTTTCGAGCAATTGCATCAATTTTTGCTTAATGTTATCCACGGCATTATCAAGGTCGTTATATTCTTCAACAAGGTTGTTGTACATCATCCCCGTTGAAACATATTTTTCTATCAAAGTTTCTGTATCGTAGTTTTTGGCTCTTACTCTCGCTTTTATTTCCTCTTTTGACTCGGTTTTATCTTCTTTCGGTTTCGGTTCTTGTGTATGACTTTTTTCGCCAAGTTTCAAGGGTTTGTCTAAGAACTTAATGGTTTTTTCTCTCATGTTTAGGCTATTTCTTCGCTGTGCAAATTTAAGACTTGCTAAACTGCTAAAAACTTGAGTAGGCAGAGGCTATTTTGAAACTTTAAATGTAAACCTAAAGATAATAGGCACTATAGAATAGAGGTGAAAAAGATGGTAGCAAAAACAATTAACCTGACTTTTGAGGGATATTGGAGAGAGGAAAAGAAGGATTCTATCCCAGCAGATTCAGGAATATACTTGGTTTACTCATGTAAGTACAATGCACCTACTAACACAGTAGACCTAACAAAGCTAATCTATATTGGCGAAACAAAGGATGTAGATGACAGAATTGATAAACATGAAAAATGGGGCTTATGGCGTAACAATGTACCCGATGGTCAACAGTTATGTTTTGCATTCGCAAAAATTGCAAGCCCAGATAGAGAACGTGCCGAATGTGCTTTGATATACTATCATCAACCTGTCTGTTGTACGCAATGTATGAACTCATTTGACTATGATGAGACAACAGTCGTTTCAGATTGCGCGGAAGCAATGAGAACCCTCGAACTCATTAAGTCTCCTATAACTGTTAAAAGAACTGTAAACCAATAGTTACGACTTAGCTTAATCGTCAAATCCATAAAATAGCCCTAACTTTTTAGCCTTATCAATCTCTCCCATTAAACATTCTTTAATAATTAATCAACTGCTTAAAAACAACACAAGGAAAAAAGTTTGTTCTCATTACGGAGCGGTTGCCGTGTATGTTGGTGTTTGTTGTGCATAAATTCCTACGCTAACGGTTACTGTTATACTGTAAGATTCTCCGCTTATCCACGGGCTATTAAGGCATAAATGAAATTGCGATTGTGAGTCAGAATACTCGCATGTATGTATAACACCGTTAACTGTATAACTTGAAATATATGTTCCGCTTGAAAGCTGTATTGTAATGTAATAATCGCCTATAGCTGTTCCCGTTGCTCCAAATGTAGCACTTAATATTTGTGGTGTTGGTTGTGGTGTTGCCGTTGGTGGAGCGGTTAATTTTTCGGTTAAAGTTTGTGTGATTCCGTTGTTATCTGTTTCGTTAATCGTTATAGTGTATATGTGACCGCTTACCCAATTATAGTTTATTCCGCCTGATGTCCCGTCAAATCCGTTCATATTTGTAAATGAAACACCGTTACCGTTAACAGTTATGCTATTAATATTAACTACAAATATGCTAAAAGTAAAGTCAATGGTTTTATCGTTTCCAAAACCGTCAAAAGATGTATTTGTAATTATTTTTTGTGTTGCTTGTTGGTTCAATTGAGCGTTTAATTGGTTTGTTTGGTTGGTTGTGTTTAAATTTATTCCGATTGCAACAACCGATAAAATTATTGCAATGATTGAAACTAATCCGATTATTTTTGTGGTTGTGTTCATATGTTTTTCCTAATAGCGCGGCGGCTGGTTACCGTTATTCCAAGTAACCTAACTTTAAAAAGCGTATTACGCTTTATGAATCCTGAATCCACTAAATCAAACAGAGAAATCAAGCCCAAATAATTAATCGATGGATTAAAAAAAGCCAAACTGCCAAAAAAGCCAAAAAACTAAAGAGGTACGGGAGTTAATTTAAGGTACATTAGGATTATGTGATATAACAAACATACTCCCCTTCTGTTTTCCCTTGTCTATGACCTCAAAAGTTATTTTTGAAACACTTTCCTTGCTTGTCTTTCCAGAAACACCAACAACGTATAGTTTTAAACCGCCTTCACCTTGCTTGGCGGTTACCACAGCAACCTCAAACTTAATATTTCCACTAAGGACGTACTCTTTATTTTTCCCCTTTAATCCCGCTTCAATATTGTCTATAGTTGAACTAACAAGATTCTTTAACTCTTCACCATCAATATTGCTCACTCTTATCGCCTCAGTTCCTCTATTCTCTTCTGTCCAGATTTAAGACTTTTGAACCTGATAGAAAAAAGACTTTAACCCAGAATCACTTATTTTGGTGGGTTGTTATCTCGTCCTTTTCCTGAAGGTTTGCCAGTTGTGCTTGGTTTTCCACCTTTACCTTTAGCCATTTTTTCACCTACCTTAATATCGTAAGTATTACTACATGCTTTTAAACTTTAATGGAGAAGTCCGTAGCCAGTGGCAAATATAATAAGGTAAAGAGACATAAAGCACCACATGGTAGTTTCAGAAGAATTTGGATGGACTATACTTTCGATTTTGGTTTCAGCTTTGTTGTCAGGTTTACTTGGTGTTTGGATTTCAAATAGGTCTTTCAAACTTAACGAGATTAGAAAATTGAAATTTGCAGTTTTTCAACAATTAATGGCAAACCGCTTTTCTAAAAATAAAGAAGAATTTGTTCAAGCAATAAATCAAATCCCTATTGTTTTTTCTGAATCAAAAGAAGTGTTATCGGCTTTTAAGGCATATTATGAATATTGCTTAGCAGACTCTCCGCGAGATTTGACTGTGGAGAATCAGAAACTTCTTGACTTGTTTAAGGCAATGGCTAAACACCTTAAAATTGAGACTGACCCATTGAACGATAATTTTTTCCTATACCCTTTTAGTCCACGGTCATATCCAGATAAAGAGGGCATTAAATTATAAAAGCTAAGTTAGTTATTATAAGCAATAAACCACCGCACTTACTTATCTTCTGTCTATGTGGTTGGTTGGTTTAATCAGTTGATTAAAAAAGACCAATAGTTAATCAGTTGATTAAGGCTTTGCCAAACTGCTAAAAAAAGAGAGGTATGGTTAGGGTTTAGGTCTTGGTTCTAAATGTTCAATCTTGACCGTGTAATGTTCGCCTTTCACCGTTAAAATCGTTCTAAACGATTCAAGAGAGCCTTTTCCTTCTTTTGACAATTCAAGTTTAAGAGTTTCAATAAATTCAGCTATTAATCGTTTTTGTTCTTCACTCATCGGTTCAAACCTTTCTGTCGGCACAGTCTCAACCATCCTTTTAAGTGAATTCGACCTTATCGTTTGGTAGAAAACAAGTTGTCTTGTAGTGACCTTTGCATGGGCATTGAGGGCTATTAAGAGCACTACATTTTACTATTTTGCCCTTAACTATTTTAAACCTCATCATGAACATTCCCGTACCCGTAAGCCTATTAACTAATCCCAATAAGCTATAGAACACTCCCCCTATTGAAAGCATTGCTGTCAATCCCCCACGCGAAAATGGGGTAAAAAAAAGCGTTTTTGCGCCTATGTGACCTAAATAACAGGGGATAACGGCGTATTAATTGGCTTGGTTAACCGTGCCGAAACGCCTTTGAAATTGGTTAATTAATCATCTGATTAAAACGCCGTGTCCAAAATCAAACGCAAGGTTTTTTGCGCTTATGTGTCTCTTATATCATGCTCAAATTTTTTCTGAAACCTTTGTTTTCGGTGTTGTTTGCCTTTATAGCAGTGAATCTGGGCTGTTTCCTTGTTTGCTCCATTGCTCGCACTCATATGCGGTTATAAAGCCCATATCTTGATTTAAGCGTTTGTGAATCGTAAATAATGGGTAATCATACTTTACATACACATTATGCGTGTGTGTGTACCCCCTTATTTTATTATTATTATTGATTTATTATTCGTTAGTTATTAGTTCGTTAGTTAGTAGTTGGTTGGTAATTAATGGTTTAACTGAATTGGGTCGTTACTCATCTTTTGCTTGTGTTGCACACGCACATGATGTGTATGTTAACTATGCAACTATTCATGAATTATGGTGTTAAGTGGACGGCTCGGCTAAAGCCCTCGCCTATCTTTCTTCAATGATTATTTTATTCTTAGGGGGGAATGGAA
>JBEKKX010000002.1:0-101175 GCA_050010515.1 Bathyarchaeia archaeon | reverse complement strand
ACCCTGCAGCCTCTTCTTTATAATCCACGCTTTCAGCTGATCTAAATCTCTATCCAAGCCCTTTCCACTCTTACGGTAGTATTAAGACGCGAGAGTGTAAGGCATTTTCTAGATAGAACACTTTAAGCAAATAAGTGCATGTTTTAAATACTCTGAGATGATAACAGGTAAAGCTAGGAGAATTCGCATGCCATATTGTCCGAAATGCGGCAGTACCGTTGACGAGACAATGGCTTTCTGCCCAAAATGTGGGACAGCACTAAAAGTCACAACACCAAGTCAAGCAGCACCCGAGAGCGAGGAACAGGAAAAACATGAGAATCCAGCGAACGCCGAAATTAAAGAGAAAAACCAATATGGCTTCGTCAACTTTCTAATCGGCGGTTTAATACTGATTATAGTAGGCGTTTTCGCTATACTAGTTTTAAGTAGTCGTTTCATAGCATCAGGTCAAGACGTAGCCATTATACTAATTATAATTGGCATAATCATCATAATTGGCGCTGTTTACGTGCATACTCCAGTGGAAAAATATTTCCGACATCTCATTAGCCATCCTAAAAACATCCTGTAAAGCCTATGCTTTAAAAGCGTTAAAACATTTTATCTTCCGAACCTAAGGAATATTTTTTCCCGCTGCCTCTATTAAATCGCCGATATCATATCAGCTTGCCCCATTTGCAGCGTTTAAGTTCTCGAAGCATTTTCACGCCTTTGCCAGTTACAACCTCAAAAAGTTGAAAGCATAGCGCTCACTAGCTACAATTTGTTATGAATTTGCTTATATGCTTCTCTTTGAATAAATAAAACAGTCAAAACCTTTGCCATTTAGAGGCTGAAAAATTATGACCGAAACAGTTCGCATGACAGCTGAAAAGATAAGAAGACTTGAAGTTCAAGGTGCAAGAAACGTGGCAATAGCCGCCATAAAAGCCCTCCAAACGTTAGCAGAGCAGACAAAAGCTAAAAACAAAACAGCGTTCTTAAATGAGCTCAAAGAAGCGCAAGCAGTGTTTTTTGCGTCAAGAGAAACTGAGCCCTTAATGAGAAATGCCATCCGCTGGATAATTACTCAGACCGAAGACAGCAACACTGAAAAGGTTGATGTTCTAAGCGAGATGGTTGTTTCAAACGTAAGTTTGTTTTTGCAGAATCTTGAAGCTTCCAGAGAACTCACGGCAGAATTAGGGGCCAGGCGAATCCGTGATGGCATGTTGATTTTTACGCATTGCCACTCGTCAACAGTGACACGTATGATTGCCAAAGCCAAAGCGGACGGCAAAAGTTTTAGCGTTATCTGCACTGAAACGCGACCTGCCTTCCAAGGGAGAATAACCGCTCGGGAAATGGTTGAGCTTGGTGTTCAGACTTTGTTTATTGTTGATTCAGCCGCACGGTCCTATATGGGAGATGTTGACCTTGTAGTTGTGGGAGCAGACGCCATCACTTCTGAGGGCAATGTGGTTAACAAGGTGGGTACTAGCAGCATAGCGGTGTTGGCTAACGAGGCTAGAAAGCCATTCTATGTTGTTTCAGAACTGTTAAAGTTTGACCCAGAAACGGTTTACGGAGCATATGAACGCATTGAGCAGCGAAACCCAAGCGAAGTCTGGAAGGAGGCGCCCGAGAAACTGTCTGTGCGGAACCCAGCTTTTGACGTTACCCCAAGTCGCTACATTCATGGGTTAATCTGTGAAGAAGGAATAATCGCTCCTCAATCAATAGTTGAAGCGGTGCGTCGAATGTACCCGTGGGTTCTTAAGTGCACTTAGGCTTTCCATAGCTCCAATGCAGTTTTAAGTTCCCTGTGTGTTTTAGCGTACTCTTCCAAGGATTGCCCGTTCAATGTGGCGTCAACGGCTTGTCGCATTGCTTTTGCACCTGCTACTGTTCCATCTGGGTGCCCGTGGATTCCGCCGCCAGCTTGAATGACAACATCGTTGCCGAACGTTTCAAGTAAAGCAGGCACCAGCCGTGGGTGCAATCCGCCTGAAGCAACAGGCAAAACAGGCTTTAACCCGTCCAGCGGAGCTTTGCAGGCGTTGATGTTTTCGAGCACTTCAGCTTTAGTTTCAGACATTTTGCCCACGACGGTACCGACGTGGAGTTGGTCAACGCCGATTACTCTTGCAACTGTTGCTATGGGACGCATTGCTATGCCGTGTTTTGGGTTTTTAGTGAAAGCAGCGTGCCCTGCCCTGTGTGCGTGTATGACGAGTTTGTAGTTTTGGTTGCGCAGGGTTTGAAGCGCCGACCAGCCAGCAGTTAAGATGTCTACCATGACGTATTCTCCGCCTTGAGCGATGACGGCTTCTGCGCGTTTTAGCATGATGTCGGTTTCAGCGGTGATGTTAACCATGTAAACTTTGCGTTCACCCGTTTCCTGTTGCGCTTTGTCTCGGCTCTCTAGAGTCTGCGAAAGGCGGTTTTCGAAGGGGTTGAATTTTTGGCTGCTTAGGTTTTCGTCATCTTTAACGATGTCGCAGCCGCCGCTCCAAGCTTCGTAAGCTACTTTGGCGTGGTCTTTAGTTTTTAATCCGAGTTTAGGCTTGATTATTGTGCCGACAAACGGGCGCTCTGGAACTTTTAGGAGGCTGCGAATTCCAGCTATGCCATAGTTTGGGCCTTTGAAACTGTTGATTAAGCTTTTGGGCATTTGAATGTCGAGGAGGCGCAGGTTTTTGAGTGCTTTAAGCCCGAAAACGTTTCCAGCAACGCTGCTTAGAATGTTAGGCATGTTGGCTGGCTCAAAGAGTTCAATCGGGTAAGCGATTTTCACTACGTTGCCTTCTATGCTAAAAACGTGGGCTGCCAGCCGAGTCACGTATGGCTGCTCTGTTGTGAGTTCTGTCCATGTGCCAACAGAGCTTTCCGCGGCAACGCCGCCTGCGGCTTCTTTGAGGCTGATGCCCTCGGGCTCCAAATAAAAAGTGCAGGTTAAATCGGTTTCTTTCGGCACGTAAGTTAAATCCACAAAGTCAAGGTACTTCAAATTGTTCCTCTCAGGGTTAGTGTGACTGGTTTTTCCTTAAAATCTTTAACTATTCCTAAATCTAATCAATAGTTGACGGGGTTCAAAATGGAGCTAATAGTTGAAGTCTTAAACATCACCACAGGCGGAAGCAGAATTGCCATACTTAGCGAAGAAAGCGCGAACCAATTAGACGTGCATAGTTCAGACAGAATAAGAATAACATGTGGCAACCAAGAAATGATTGCTATCGCAAATATAGCGGAAAATTTTCCCCAAAAGCGCATTGGACTCTACGAGGAAACCACTAAAGCACTTGGGGTAAAGGAAGATGAAACAGTTTCAGTGCAGTTGGCTCCGCTTCCTGAATCACTGTTTAACGTTAGGGCTAAACTGCATGGGGAACGTTTGCGAGAGAGCGACATCATGAATATTGTAAAAGATGTTGTTGAAAGGCACTTGAGCACGGCTGAAATAGCCGCTTTCTTAACTGCCCTTAGCATTCACGGTTTAAGCACAAGTGAGAATGAGGCACTATCATGGGCGATGGTAGCAACGGGAAAAACACTTAGCTTCGGCGAAGGACCAATACTGGATAAGCATAGTGTAGGCGGAATACCGGGCGACAAAACTTCCATGCTGGTCGTGCCCATTGTGGCAGCTGCAGGATTCACTATTCCCAAAACATCCTCACGGGCAATTACTTCGCCTGCCGGAACAGCAGACCGAGTGGAAACCCTCTGCCCAGTAAACCTATCCATCAACGAGATAAAAGAAGTTGTAACGAAAACCAATGGGTGCTTAGTTTGGGGCGGCGCGTTGGAGCTTGCACCAGCCGATGACCTTTTCATTCAAGCTGAATACCCATTGGGAATTGACCCTATGCTTTTGCCTTCCATTCTTAGCAAGAAAAAAGCCATCGGAGCCACACACGTCGCCATTGACATTCCTACAGGTATGGGTGCTAAAATTAAGACCAGAACCGAAGCGTACACTTTAGCTTCTGATTTTGTGGATTTAGGCAAACGTTTAGGCTTAAACATTCAATGTGCTTTGACTTTTGGAGATCAACCTTTAGGCTGCGGCATCGGACCTGCCCTTGAAGCACGCGAAGCGTTAACGACTTTGATGGGCGGTGGGCCGCCTGACTTGAGGGATAAGGCCGTTAGTCTTGCAGGTATGCTTTTTGAGATGGTTGGAGTTGAAAACGGGTTAGCCAAAGCTGAGGATATGCTTGATTCTGGCAAAGCTGAAAAGAAGATGCGGGAAATCATTGAGGCTCAAGGTGGAAACCCAGCGGTTAAGCCTGATGAGTTACCTGTCGGGGCTGAAATGGCTGAAGTGCGGTCTGAACACGCTGGCAAAGTCATATGGCTCAGTACAGAGGACATTGTGCGGATTGCAAGGGAAGCGGGAGCACCCAAAGAGAAGGGCGCCGGCATTGTGCTAAATGCGAAACTAGGTGAAACTGTCCATAAAGACAGCGTCTTGTTTGAAGTGTATGCTGAACGAAGCAGCAAGTTAGCTTCGGCGCTGGAGCTTGCTGGGCAATTGTCGCCTGTTGTGTTAACTAAGAAGCCTGCGGAAAAGATGATTTTGGATCAGGTGCCTGAAAAGCTTTCGCACGAGAAATCCTTCATGTTGGACAGATAAAGAAAGCTGGTAAAGGCTTGTTTGAGGAGATGCTAATCCCGTGGTATTCTCTTTTTTTGTACTTAAAATCTAAGGAAATAGTCCCCCTTCTCTACCTCAATTTAGCTAGAGAAATTCACTAGCAAAATTGATACCCTATCCCTCCTTCCGACTTTTGTAAGGATTAATAAAAAAAAGTTTTATCGTGTGATTGCTCCGCCTATTAAGCCGCCGACAGCTGCAATTATACCTGCAAATATCGCTAGTATTATCGCTACTACGCCTACTGCTAAACCAGCTAGACCCCCGAATAATGCGCCTGA
Source organism: Bathyarchaeia archaeon (assembly GCA_050010515.1). Taxonomy (GTDB): domain Archaea; phylum Thermoproteota; class Bathyarchaeia; order Bathyarchaeales; family Bathycorpusculaceae; genus Bathycorpusculum. The sequence continues at coordinate 96,249 of JBEKKX010000002.1, read as the reverse complement.
AAGTCCCCCGTGGATTCCTCCGATGATTGCTAGCTTTAAGAAAGCTAGAATTGCTATTATGATGCCGCCGAATATTCCTGCGAGAAAACCAGCAATTAATCCTTTGCCAACGCCTCGAGCTACGAGTCCAGCAACTAAGCCGCCCATGAACCCGCCCACCAAGTGACCGACTCCGGGAAAGAGAAAAGCAATAACCACAGTTACCAAGAATCCTACGAAGGCGCCTAACCATATGCTTCCCAAATTTATTACCACATTTACAGGTTAATGCTAGCCTGAATGCCTATAAGTTTTAGCCAAAGAGAATGCTATGGCTGTTTAGATAATACTTTATTGGTGAGCTAAAAATTAACAAAAAAATCCAAGCAAAACTCAAAAAGCAACGTTCTATATCGCGGCATTAAGCACAATGATGGCTTCTGTTAGTGACTCACTACATTTTTTTAATCCCTAACATACGTTAATTATAAATGAGTGTTATTGTTAGTATGTCGTAAAAAAATTGAAAAAGAGCAGTAACGGTAGGGCAGTTTCTGGGATTAACTATGGGTTGTTCCATATGCGTATACTTGAAAAAAATATTCAGTTTATCATTAATCCTAAATTCACTCATAACTCTAGCTGCTGTAGCTGGAATCCTGTATGGTTTTTATAGTGCTTGGCCTTACTGGAAGCCATATTCACCATACCTTATTAACGGTAACCTTTTTCTATTGGTAGCCGCCGCAGCGGTCATCAACATATTTCCAAGCGCGTGTATAGGCAGATGTCTGCATACTGGACGACTCTGGTTCCACCATTACGTCTACGGCTTCCTTTTTTTACTATCATCATCTATTTACGTAGTGGTATTTACATCCGTTTCTTTACTTAGCCTCTTTCTGATAAACACTTCAAACGTAGCGGTCAACGCTGGGCGATTTTTTGTCTTAACTGGGTTAACCTTGTTCTTAGACGACTTTCCAGATGTTTCAAAACGAGTCGAATCTACCCTCAACAGGTTAAAGACAAGGGTTTATCAGTGGCGAAAAGCAATTCATATGATTCAATTGTTTACAGGGTTCGTTACGTTTTATGTTTTTCTTGCCGTCAGCATCTGGGTGGCACAAAATCCTGAGCAGATTTTTCCCAGATCTTTTATAATCGGCACCTTACTAATAACTAGCCTTACTTCCTTTGCTTGTGTAAAAAGAAAGGCATGGCTGAAAATCATACCTGCAAAGTAAATTATCCTTTAGCGTTTTTGTTTGAGGATTTCTTCTCCGATAGCTTCTAGTTGTTGGCGGGAGTAGTTGCTTGAGCTTCTGTATGTGGTTATGTAGTTGGGAAGTTGAGGAAGTTTAAGGATTAAAACGGTGGGACCGTTTAAGTGGAGAGCTGCATTGTTGTTTGTAAAAACTACGATGCCTTCAACCCAAACATCCAGCGACCTAAAAACTTGCGAAGAATCGAGCAAGTTTTTTATTTTGGCAGCATTCCTTTTGACCTGCCGACTTGGGCTGCCCTTGAAGTTACGTTTTCCAGCTCTTTGCCAGTCATCACCATTGCAGGTTATGTCGCCGCTCCAGTTCTTGGTCTCCAAAACAAAGATGCCACTGGACGCAAGAACGACATGGTCGATGTCGCCGCCGCCGTTATGCAGGTATAGGTCGTTTATGAGGAAATAGTCATCGCTAAGCTTGTTGTTGAGGAGCTTCGCTACTTGTTTTTCGCCTTTCCAACCCGCATTGTAAATTCGGTACTTGCGCAGGTAAAAGTAAAACGCGGCTAACGGCACCAGCGAAACCAACAGTCCAGCAGCCTCAAAAATGCTCAAGCTCAGGGTGAAAAGCGCTCTTAAACTTAGGGCGAAAAGGATTAAGAAAAATAAGGCTATGCAGAGAACCGCTTTTGCCAAGTTTTTTCTAACTTGGTTCTTGAGATAGCTGCTTGACCCTTTCATCTTTCTCATGCATTAACCGCTCTAGCAGGTTTCATTCGCTTTGAAGCTATATTACTCTATGGCAAAGTAACTTATAATTTGCAAGAATGTTGAAGAACAGATTTCAGCCGCCCGAGCTTCGGGCATTTAATAAGGTTAAAAAACAAAAAGAGTTAATCCATTAAATAAAGAATGGAAAATCTCAAAGAGCCTAACCTACTTCAGCAAACTTATTTCTTGTTTAGGAGGTATTCGTGCATTGCTTTTGCTGCGCGTTTGCCTGCGCCCATTGCGCTGATGACTGTTGCTGCGCCTGTTGCGACGTCTCCGCCTGCGTAAACTCCTTCTAAGCTGGTTTTGCCTACTTCGTTAACGCATATTGTTCCATGTCTGGGGTCGCTTTGTAAGCCGTCTGTTGTTCGCTGTATGATTGGGTTTGGTGTTTGACCGATGGCTACGATGACTGTGTCAACGTCCATTGTGAACTCGGAGCCTGGAACTTCTTTAACGCCACGTCTGCCTTTCGCGTCAGGTTCAGTGAGCTCCATCGCTATGCATTTCATGCTTTTAACCCAGCCGCTCTCGTCACCGTAAAACTCGAGGGGTGCACCAAGGAACTTGCAGACCACGCCTTCTTCCTCAGCATTTTCTATTTCTTCATGTCTCGCTGGCAACTCAGTACGTGAACGCCGATAAAGCAAGCAAACTTCAGCCCCAAGCCTCAAACTGCTTCTTGCGCAGTCCATAGCAACGTTTCCGCCGCCAATGACGACCACATGTTTGCCTATGCGTATTGGAGTATCGTAGTCTGGAAATTGGAATGCTTTCATGAGGTTAACGCGTATTAGGAACTCGTTAGCTGAGTAGATTCCGCCAAGGTTTTCTCCTGGGCAACCAGTGAACTGCGGCAAGCCTGCGCCGCTGCCGATGAATACTGCGTCATAACCATTCTTCATGAGTTCTGGAATCGTATGGATTCTGCCAACCAAGTTGCCAAGGCGCAAATCAACACCTAACTTTTGAATATATGCTACCTCATTTTGTACTATAGCTTTTGGTAAACGAAACTCGGGAATACCATATGACAGTACTCCACCACCAACATGTAAAGCCTCAAACATTGTAACATCGTAACCAAGCTTAACTAAGTCAGCTGCAGCAGTCAATCCAGCTGGACCAGCACCGACAATAGCTACTTTCTTGCCAGTTGGTGGAGCTTTCTGCGGAATCTGAGAACCATTGTCACGTTCCCAATCTGCAAGAAAACGCTCTAGTCGCCCGATGCTGATTGGCTCACCCATTTTTCCCACGACACAATTGGCTTGGCATTGTACTTCTTGAGGGCAAACTCTTCCGCAAACTGCGGGCAGCGCGTTCTTCGCTTTTATCAACGCTATGGCTTCAGCATACTTCTTTTCTCTGATCAGTTTTATGAAGCCGGGAATGGGAACTTCAACTGGGCACCCAGCTATACATTGAGGCTTAGGACACTGTAAGCATCGGCTTGCTTCTTCAAGCGTTTCAGCTTCAGTGTAACCCAAAGCGACTTCGTTAAAGTTTTTAGCCCTTACTTTAGGATTTTGCTTAGCCATTTCAACGGCTTTCTTGTTTAATTTTGGTTTAGGCTTAACTTCTGCCACACTTGCAACCTCCACGCATTTCCCACAATACTGAACTTAACCTTTCTTCAGGCAACATCGTGCGCTGACGCAAAATTAACTGGTCGAAATCAACCTTGTGACCGTCAAATTCTGGTCCGTCAACGCAGCCAAACTGCATTTTGCCGTCAACTGTTACTCGGCATACTCCGCACATGCCCATGCCGTCAATCATTATAGGCGTTACAGTTACAATTGTTGGTATGCCATAGGGCTTGGTGATTTCGCTAACATCCTTCATTAGGATTACTGGACCCATAACTACACAGCGGTCAAACTTTTCCGTCTTTAGCAAGTCTTTGAGGAAATCTAAACCTGCATAGCCTTTTGAACCGTCATCCGTTGCAATGTAAACCTTATCGCTCATGGCTTTAGCTTCTTCTTCCATCATTATGAACTCTTTTGTCCTAGCGCCAAGAATAGTGGTTACGTTGTTGCCTGCTGCTTTCATGGCTTTAACCTGCAACAGCAACGGCGCAATCATCACGCTTCCGCCAACACAGAGAACTTTACCGAAGTTCTTGACTTCAGATGGATTGCCAAGTGGACCAGTAACGTTGTCGATGCATTCATTCTGGTTTAGTAAGCCAAGTGCTTTCGTTGTTTTGCCAACTTCATGAAAAGCAAACGACACCGTTCCTTTCGCTGTGTCATATCCACAGATCGTCAGGGGTATTCGTTCGCCTTCTTTGCCGTTTATGACTATTATGAATTGCCCAGCTTGCGATTTAGCTGCAATGTCTGGAGCTTCAACTTCGAACAGTTTTATTTTCGGCACAAGTTCTTTTTTAGTTACTATTTTGTACGTTTTGCTTTCGCCTCCACGGTTATTTCACGTTTTGGTAACGCTGAAATCTTTTTGTAGAAAGCATCCAGTTTCTGATTGAACTCGTCAGCACATCTTGGTGACTCTTCGTAAATTTCGAATCGGTCAAGAAGATTGTTCTTTCTCAACACATTCCATAATACGTCCAAGTTGCGTTCTGCGGCGGCTCTGCCTTCTTGAAGCCTGCAGTCTTGTGCTGAGCAGACTACTGCCATTACACCGTCGAAACCGCAGTTTAACGCGTTGATGACGTGAACTGGATCTAAGGATTTAAAGCATGGAACTTCGAGAGCTAACACGTTTTTGCCTTCAAACGCACAGTTAGGGTTGTCTAAAGCTGAGAAGTTTGACCATTGACAAACAAATGCGAGAACTGCTGGACCATGGTTTTTAGCTTTCAACTGTGCAATCGAATCTCCATAACGGTTTACCACATTTTCAAACTCAAAGCCTTTCACTTGAATAGCGTGATGCGGACAAACCAGTTGGCATGCTCCACAACCTACACATTTTTCCTCGTTTACTTTTGGAGTAGCAAACGATTCAAACTCAAGCGCCTTATACGGACAGATGAAGATGCATTTGTCACAGCCCACGCATGCTTGGACATCATAAACTGCTTTGCGGGAGAACTTTATTATTCTGACGGCGTTTTCATCGTAGCCTAATTGTTTGAGAACATTTCTTGCTAAAACGAGTCTTCGAGTGTTTATTTTTGTGCCTTCTTTGTAGCGGCAGAAGGGGTCTTCGCATTGAACAGAAACAATGTTTTTTACGCCTGAATTCAGCGTATCAAAAATAAAGTCAGTTGGAACTCTGCCTGAACAGGGCAAACGTAACGCAATGTAATTGTCAACCTTTAATCCTTGCTCCTTAAGGATATCTTGAACTTCACCTGTGGAAGGTGAGTTTCCTCGACACATTAAAACAAGCGTGTCAACGTCGCCTTTGGCTTTTGCACGTGCCTGTTTAACGTAGTTTGATAAATTATCGTAAGTATAATATTGCATTTTAATGGCTGAAACTGGGCAAGCGCTATAGCATATGCCGCAAACTTGGCATTCTTGATTATTAACTTCAACTTTTCCGCTTGAATCACGTTTTATTGCTTCATAAGGACAAATTGAGTGGCAAACACAACATTGGCTGCATAAGTCTTGATCGATTTCTACTACAGCGAGACATTTTTCACTCATTCTGAAACCTCTTTTCATACACCGTTGCAACTTTAAACTGTAGCATACTAAAATGCTAGCTTAAAGCGTATTGAAAGCATGAAAAGGGCTTTAGAATGATATAATTCTTTCTCTCTATTTTTTGCGATATCTATATAATTTCGTTGCCATCACTTTCGCTTCCTCAGAACCTTTTGCCCTTGAAAGTCAGTCACGTATTCAAAGCCTACTTGCAGCAAACCTTGCAACTCCTCAATTGTGATTTGAATAGGGTTGTAGTTGTTAGTATGTTGGTTGGTTGGATTAAATTTTAATTCACATGCCTAAACTTCGCTTTTTCTCTCTCGCTCCCTCTTGTTGCGCTCTGTTGCTAATGACCTGTGGATATGTCCGTTTTTTGACACTGTGCTTTAGCGCTGCCAGATTTCTTTTATGCTCAGGCTGTGACATAGTTTAAGGTGAAATAAACTTGGTAAATATCATTGAGGATTGGGCTGTCCTTGAGGAGTATGCTGGGGAAAAGCTTGGTTTCTACCAGCTTCTCGCCAACACTGAAAAATCGAATGCGTGTCTTAACACGAAAATGTTGTCTCAAGATATTTTGGAAACGGCAAAAAACAAGTCAATTAAAGCGGGGCACGTTCACAAAATAGAAAAAAGGGGGATTATGGGGGTGAAATCTCCAGCAAGGCATGGGTTCAAACCCCAAATCGCCATGTATTATTAAAAGAAAAAAATAGAGAAGTAAATGTACCTATGCCGAGGTTTTACTTTTTCTTTGCTGGGGCTTTCTTTTCTTCTTTCTTAACTGGTTTCTTGGCCACTAATATAACCTCGGGATTTTATATATGTCAGTAATTTGTATTTATAATTTGTTAAAGCCCACGCTGTATTTGAGACTCTTTAATTGAAATCGCAAGAATTAAGCCATAAAATCTCTAAAAGTTCCTGGGTTTCGATTGCTTGCCTTGGACAACCCATTCAGAAGTAAATGATAATTGATGCAGAGGTAGAAATTATTAATTGCGTAAGCGGAATGTAAATAATATGGGAATCAGGGCATCTTTCTTATTCAGTTAAATGGTTTCATTTCGAATAGCTTGTAATTTGGAGCCAAAAATGCCTTACATGAGTCAATTTAGAAACAAAAAAAGAAGATGTTGCGTTTTTAATTTAGAGAAAAAGATAACAAAGGTTAATATTGCCTTAAAAAGAAAAAGAGGCTGCGGAGAAGTCTATATGAACGAATTGGTAATAGCTGTAGCTCCAATGCATAGATTATGTAAGAAAGCTGGAGCAGACAGGGTGAGTGAAGCAGCAGCGAAGGAGCTTGCAAAAGTTCTCGAGGAGATTGGCGTTAAGATTGCTAAAGAAGCACTTGATTATGCCATATATGCCAGAAGAAAAACCATCAAAACGGAAGATATTGAAATCGGCACTAGAAAAGTCATGGGAAAATAGTAATCGGATAACTCAAGCTCGCCCTTTTTTTTGTATTTTTGTTCTTTTTGAGTGGAAAATAGTGTACGTAAGATAATGCTTTTGTTCGCAGAATTAGTTTTGGTTAGGCGTTATGAAAACCTGTAGCCGCACTCACGACACAGGTAACGCTGGATTTCTCCTAGACGGTTGTATCTTATTCCGTCTCTGTAGGATCTTTGACTGCCGCACTCAGGGCAGATGACCATTTTTTCTTCCAACGTGTCTGTCTCCTTACGATGTCTTTTAACCAAGTATGTCTCTCAAGGAAAAAAGAGGGGTTGTGCGGGAGAAACCGCCACCTTAACTAGAAATAATCCTTTCTCTCTATTTTCTGTAATATGGGTGTCTAATGTAACTGTAAGCTTCAAGAGCTGCAATAGTGCCTTGACTAACGGCTGTCCCAACCTGCTTGACTGGATGATTGGTGACATCACCTGCTGCGAACACTCCTGAGAGGTTTGTCTGTTGGCGAATATCAGCTTTGATATATCCATGCTCATCTGTTTCTACTCCGGCAGCTTTGGCTAGTTGGCTGTTTGGTGCTTCGCCAACTTGCACGAAAACCGCGTCAACTGCTAGTTCACTTGTTTTTCCTGTCGTGTTATCGATTAAAGTTACTGCTTTGACTTGTTTGTCACCTTTGATTTCTTGAACTTCAGTGTTCCATAGTATGGTTACGTTACTCTTTGATGCTATATCATTCACCAAAAATTCTTCAGCCCTGAATGCTTTTTTCCTGTGAGTTACAATGACCTCGGAAGCTATGTCTGAAAGGTAAAGCGTAGTGATGCAGGCTGAATTTCCACCGCCAATAACAAGCACTCGTTTGCCTTTGAAAAATGGTCCATCACAGACTCCGCAATAACTTACACCTCTACCACGGAATTCTTTTTCACCTTTGATGCCTGCTTCTTTATAGTGCGAACCTGTGGAAAAAATTACTGCTTTAGCTTCATAAGTTGCTCGCGAGGTTTTCACAATTTTCTTTTCACTCATAAGCTCTAATTCGGTAACAGGCTCTAATTCGTGAATGATTGCGCCAACCTTTCTGGTATGAGATGTCATTTTTTCAGCAAGTTCCCCACCGCTAATCTCAGCAAATCCCAGATAATTCACCACTATCGAGGCATCAGAGATTGTTCCGCCAGGAAACTTTTCTTCTAAAATTAAAGTTTTAAGTCCGCTTCGAACAGCGTAAATTCCAGCCGCCAAACCCGCGGAACCGCCACCGATTATTATGACGTCCCAATTCTCCATGCTGTGCATCTCTCTAAGAGAATAGTGAATCGGGGAAGTTTATGAATTGTTCGGATTGTTTTTAGTTAACTCCAATACACTGATAAGGGCGAATCAATTTAATTCTAATAGACATTTTTGAGGGAGAATTATGGCAAAATACAGGTGCACAGTTTGCAACTATGTTTATGATGAAGCAAAGGAAGGAAAGAAGTTTAGCGATTTGCCTAAAGAATGGGTGTGCCCCGTTTGTGGAGCGCCTAAATCCGTTTTCGTGCTGTTAGCTGAACAAGTTGAAGAGAAAAAAGCTGAACACACAGTTTCACAAGTTCTGATAAACCAAATTGCCGAGTGGGGGGTTCAATACGTTTTCGGTATTCCAGGCACTTCAACGTTAGGCGTTGTGGACGCCATACGAAAAACCAATGGCAAAGTAAAGTACATTCAGGTACGGCACGAACAGACCGCAGCGTTCATGGCTTCAGCCTATGGAAAACTCACCGGTCACGTTGCCGCTTGCCTTGGGATTTCCGGTCCAGGCGCAACAAATTTGGCTACTGGCTTGTATGACGCGAAGTTAGATCATTCACCAGTTTTAGCGTTGACCGGTTTGGTAGCTAGGCAACTGATGGGTCCAGGTTCAACGCAAGAGATTGATCAGGCCGCCTTTTTTGAGCCGATTTGCGTTTTTAACAAGATTTTGATGTCTGAGGACCAAACTACTACGCTGGCGACTTTGGCGATTAAGCATGCACTTTTGGATCAGGGTGTTTCGCATATTGGGATTCCTAATGACGTGCAGAAGTTGCCTTATGAAGCGGAGGTTTTGCCGTTTGAGGGCAGAATGCCTAATCTTGCTTATGGACAGGAAGAATGGGTGATTGAAAAGGCAGCACATGTTGTTGACCAAGCGGTTAGGCCAGTGATTCTTGCGGGTTTTGGCTCTCGAGGCCAAGGCAACAAGCTGTTAAAGTTGGCATCGAAGATTTCTGCGCCGATTATGGCAACTTTCAGGGGCAAAGGCGTTATCGATGAGCATGAACCTTTGTATGTTGGATGCCATGGCGGTATCGGTTCGACTGCCGCAGCAGAGCTTATGCAAAAAGCGGATTTGCTAATAGCTATCGGTTCTTCGTTTTCTGATCTATCGCAGATTCCACAGAAGAAGACTGTGCAGATTGATATTAATCCGCTTATGATTGCACGCAGGTATCCTGTTGAGGTAGGGTTGCTTGGTAATAGTGCAGTGCTCATTTCCAAGTTGACAGAGAAAGTTCAGGAGAAACAGAACGCTGACTATTTGGCTGAGATTGTAAGGTTAAAGCAGGAATGGCGAAACCAGCTGGAAAAAGAAGCCGACCCTAAAATGAAGCCGATTAGACCCCCATACATAATCAAAGTTTTGAACGAGAAAATCGCCGATGACGCAGTGATTTCTTTGGACGTTGGTGAAAACTGCTGGTGGTTTGGCAGGAACTTTATGATGCGCAAGTCTCAGAAGATGGTGATGAGCGGCACTTTGGCTACAATGGGGTTTGGTTTGCCAGGCGCTATGGCTGCAGCGTTGGCTTATCCAGACAGACAGATTGTTTGTTTAACTGGCGATGGCGGGTTAACGATGGTTATGGGCGATTTTTTAACCGCTTTGAAGTACAAGTTGCCGGTTAAAGTTTTTGTCATGAATAATAAACGGTTGGGGATGATTATGCAGGAGCAGAAAGTTGAGGGCTTCGAGAGCTGGCAAACTGATTTGTACGATTTTAGTTTTGCTGATTTTGCTGAGCATTCAGGCGGCATGGGCATTAAGGTTACTGAACCAAACGAGCTTGAAGCAGCCGTTGACAGAGCGCTTTCATCTTCTAAGCCAGCGATAGTGGATATCGATACTGATCCGAGGAGATTTTTTAGTGTAAGGTGAAAATTATGACAGCAAATATAGGAACAACATTCGCGTATATTGTGTCGCTAGTTGGAGGCTTAATTATACTAATAGCCAGCATACTAAACGTGCTCTGGTATAGTTCAGGCGCTCCAAACTTTGGCGGATACGGCAGCTACGTAGGAGGAATGATGGACGGCTACCACAATTTCATGGGCAACTATGGAGGCTCTTATGGTTTTCTTGCTGGAATTTCATTGGTAGCTGTGATTTGCGGCGTCATCGTTGTGATGAGCGCCATCATTCTTAGACTTAACCCGCAGCAACATATGATTTGGGCAATAGTCATCATCGTGTTCTCAGCCGTTAGCTTTGTAGGCATGGGCGGCTTCTTCATAGGAGCGATACTGGGCATTGTCGGCGGATTGTTCGTTTTAGCCACTAGGCAAACAAATCCATAGCCTAAGTCACAAACGCTCTGCAGAAGTTGCTAAAACAAAATTTTTTCGGAGCTATCAGCGTCTAGTTTGAGTTGCTTTTCATAAATAGCGCTTAGTTTAGCTTCTTCTTACCTATCACACAAGTACATGGTTACTAGTCACGCATATCCATAGTTATACGTCACAGCTGCGCGTTCATCAGTACGACTAGTTAACTTATTAGGCTAGCGCAATCGGTTGTTAAAAGTGCCTTTCCTTCTCTGCTTTCAATTTAGCTAGAGAAATTCAATTGCTAAATTGATACCCTACCCCGCCTTCTAATTTTGATAACTATAGGTACTTGTTTGCTCTCACAAGCCTACCCTCCGGTCTGCTAGATGCTTCTAATAGGCTCCAAACATGAAACAACATAGCTGTGCAATGAATCAATGCGTGCACTTTTCAACATGAAATAATGCCTTTTCATATAGAATGTTGCAAAAATCGGATGATTTTGTTGGTAGCGGGGACTAGATTTGAACTAGTGATCTCTGGGTTATGAGCCCAGCGGGTTAATCCTGGCTACCCCACCCCGCTATATTTATTCCATAAGGGTTGTTTTAGCATCCTATTAGTTTATTCGTCGAATATTAATAGTTTCTTTTTCATTGTCGGCAAAAGCATTTTAGAGGCGACTTATACTTCTTTGGCGAAGGATGTTTGCTGATGGATAAGACGTATTTGCGTAAGCTTTCAAATCCGACTCTTGAAAACCCATTTTTTGTTCAAGGATTACCCGGCTTTGGGAATGTCGGCAGAATTGCGGCGCATCTTCTTATAAAGTTCTGTGATGCTAAGCCTTTTGCAGAGTTGTATTCGCCTTCTTTTCCAGATTACGTTTCAATAAATGCTAAGGGTATATGTCACTTGCCAAGATACGAGTTTTATTATGCTCCTATGGTGAAAAACAATTTGGTTATAATGACGGGTGAAATTCAGCCTTCGTTTGATGATGTGGTTGCTCACTATGAGGTTTGTGAAGAAGTGATTGATTTTGTTGAAGCGTTAGGTTGCCATTTCATCGTAACCATGGGCGGGATACCGATAGCTGAGGATAAAGCTCAGGTTTACATTGCCGCTACTTCACCGAGGTTGGCAACTGAGTTTATGGAAAAAGGCGCGGTTATTTACAGCAAAGGCAGAATCGTTGGTGGAACAGGGCTTACCTTGGCGATGGCGAAGGAAAGGAAGCTGGAGGGGGTTAGCTTGCTTGGAACAACGACGGGTTTTAGAGCAGACCGCGAAGCTGGATTTCTTGTTTTCAAGTTTTTGATGAAGGCTTTAGGAAAAGAGATAAAAGAAGGTTTAGTAGAAAACAATGCACCTGAAGAACAATGAGTTGGATGTTGCATGACTGAAAATGAAGAAAACCTAAATGTTACTGGCATATATTCGAAATTCTGGAGAATCACGCTGGTAATTTTATCAATGCTTCTTATCTTCGTCGGTCCAACTTACGTTCCGTACGTCATGGTGCATATCCTTAAAATACACTATTTTGTCTCAATAGGCGCTGGCCTTATCCTATTTATAGTAGGCATGGTATCCATGCTGTTCCTTATCAGAAAGAAGCTAATAACAATGTAAGTTTGCCTCAGATACCCCAGGGTGCATCATCAATCAGCATTTTGGATTCTTCATCGGCAACTTCTAGAGACATAACCTGTTTTATTTAACTATTCGTTGAATTTTCAGAAAGAAACTTGACTATAAATATACTTCCTGAATACACAAGTCATATTAAATATTAATGTAGAAATAGTTTGTATGCAGGACAGCAACCGAAGAAGCTCTGATGTGCCAAAAGAGAAAAGTGAAGAAACAAAAAGAACAACGATTATCCTTGAAAAGCGCGAAAGAGAATTCATTGAATCGTTAATTAAAGATGGGAAAGAGCATGGAATCAAACCGCTCATCTCCAAAATGCTTGACATTTACGAAAGCATGATGATTTATGATTGGCGTTTCCCTGGCGAATACTACTGTGGAATAAGCCGCATAGCGCTTGTGAACGTTGAATTACTCAATATACTAACACAGCAGATTCCTAAGGAAAAGTGGCGTGAGATTGGTGAAAGGATGGGTGATGCCCTAAAGGTTTCTATCCAATCAACGCTAGGAATTGAAGCAAACGAACAGAAAAATTGGGAAAAGATATTTGAACGGCTGAAAGTGCAGGGATTCGGAGATTTCTATTTGAAAGACAAGTTTTTGCTTTTGAAAACTCCATTTATTAACGATTGCGAAATTTGGAAGGGCATCATGGAAGGACTCTTAAGTGTAGAGTTAGAAACACGAAATTCGGCGCCGCCGCTGGTTTTTGAAATTAAAAAACGGAAGCCGCCTTCAGTTTAATGCCTTTTTAGCGTTTCGACAGTTTAATATTAGGAAAACAGTTTATTAGGAAGTCAGGCATTTAGGTGTCTTTCAGTGGTAAATGATGAGGGATTGCGTTCATACAAGGCGATTGCGTTCATTAAGAGTAAAAGCAATCCAAACCGTTCAAGTCTAAACACGAAAAGCTACTTGATATTGGGCGTATTCCTTCAAAAAACCGTTTTATCAAAACAAAAAACCCTTAGAGGTTTCTCTAAAAATTTAGGTGAAAAATTATGGATAAAGTAAAATTTGCTATACCAGCAGGCTCCCTATCAAAGGCAACCTTTGAAATATTTCAGCGTTCAGGCTATAAAGTCCAAGGTCAAGAACGCACCTACCGACCAACCATAAACGACCCAAAAATTGAATTAAAAATCCTCAGACCCCAAGAAATCCCGTTCTTTGTCAGCGAAGGCTTACAAGACATAGGCATCACCGGCGAAGACTGGATACGCGAAACACGCACCGACGTGGAAGTGCTGCAGAACCTTGAGTATGGAAAAATCCGCTTAGTCGCAGCTGTGCCAGAAGCTTTGAGTGAAATCGGCGGCATGTCTGAAATAATGGAGAATATTTGGAGCAGAGGCAAAAACTTCCGCGTGTCAACCGAATACCTAAACATTGCTTCAGAGTATATTAAGAGTAACCCATCATACAAGAAACGTTTCGGCGATGCAGATCCGATAATGGTGACGCCGTGGTGGAGAAAAGGCGATAACCCAAGAGCAAAAATCTTCCTTTCATTCGGAGCAACCGAAGCTAAACCGCCAGAAAACTCTGACTGCATAATCGACGTGACAGAAACAGGCACTACCCTTGAAGCAAACAATCTCAGGATCATTGAAACAGTTATGCAGTCGGCAGCCGTGCTAATTGCAAACAATAAAGCCTTAGAAGATCCAGAGAAGAAAGAAAAAATTTACGACATCGTCAGCTTGCTAAAAGGCGTCGTGGACGGGTCAAAGAGAATACACATATTTGTTAATGTACGAAAAACCAACTTGCAGAAACTGCTCACTGAACTGCCAGCGTTGAAAAACCCAACGATAGCGCCTTTGGCAGATGAGAACTGGGTCAGCGTTAACACCGTCATTGAGAAAGACTGCTTAATTGAGCTCTTGCCAAAAATCCGTAAGCTTGCTCAAGGCTTAGTAGTGTATGAGCCGCGGCAGGTGCTGGCTTTAGACGAGATTAGTAAGAGAGAGGAGAACCCATGCAAAGGCAAGCCCAAGTGAGAGTCTGGAAAGCGGAGGCACTACCGCCAGATTGGTTTAAACGGCAAAAAGCGGATGAAAAGGCTGTTCAAGAAGTTGAAAACAGCGTTAAAGCTATCATAAAGCAAGTTAAAGAAAACGGCAATGGTGCGCTGGTTGAGTTTGCCCTAAAATTTGACAAAGCCGAACTAACCCTGCGAACCCTTAAAGTCAAGACGGAAGAAATCAAGGAAGCTTACAAGAAAGCTAGCCTCGAACAAGTGTCCGCTCTAAAATTCATGAAAGAAAAAGTCAACGCCTTCCAAAAGCAACTTCTCACCCAAACTGAAATCAAGACCTTGAGCGATGGCATATGGGTTCAGACTGTTCTGCGTCCAATCGAAAGCGTCGGCTGCTACGTTCCAGGAGGACAAGCCGCTTACCCAAGCACGCTTATCATGACAGCGGTTCCAGCCAAAGTAGCAGGCGTCCCAAGGATTGTCGTTTGTTCACCACCAGACGCCAAAGGCAAAGTTAACCCGCTCGTACTTGTCGCCGCCGATATCTGCGGAGTAGATGAGGTTTACAAGGTTGGAGGAGCCCAAGCCATAGCCGCTTTAGCTTACGGAACAAAAACCATAAAGCCTGTACGAAAAATCGTCGGTCCAGGCAGCAAATACGTGACAGCGGCGAAGGTTCTGGTTTCAACAGATGTGGCGATTGACATGCCGGCTGGCCCAAGCGAAGTGCTCGTTTTGGCTGATGAGTCGGCTGATACACGGTTCATAGCTTTTGATATGGTTTCGCAGGCTGAGCATGGTGGGGACAGCGTTGCTGGACTCATAACAACTTCTGAAAAGGTTGCTTTGCAAGTTCAAGAGAATCTGGCAACGGTTGCCGCTTCAGCAGGAAGGGGCGAAAAAGTCTCAGAGGCACTAGCCAAATACGGCTTCATAATAGTCTGCAAAAGCATGGAAGAGGCGGTCAGTTTAGTTAATCAGTTTGCTCCTGAACACTTAGAAGTCATGACCGCTAAGCCCAAGGAGATTGCAGAGAAACTAACCGCTGGTCTCATACTCATAGGTCCATACAGCCCAGTTGCCCTAAGCGATTACGGCAGTGGAACCAACCATGTACTACCAACAGGCGGCTTCGCTCAGTCATTTTCAGGATTATCTGCTTTGGACTTTATGCGGCGAGTAAGCATAGTTGAAAGCTCAAGAACGGGTCTAGAACGGGTAAAAGACTGCATTAAGGCTATGGCGGAAGCAGAGAATCTTCCCAATCACTACAAAGCGATAGAGGCAAGGTTTGAAAAATGAGCGCATCATACAGGAAATGGCTTAAAGACAAACTTGTGAAGCTGCAAGCAATAGACTGCTACACTGCTGGAGCTTCACCCGAAACAGTAGCGAAGCAAATAGGCGTCCCTACAAAACAAATAATCAAGCTAAATTTTAACGAGAACCTGTTCATTCCAAGAGCGAAGCAAGCTAAACTTGTTAGAGAGTTGGCTGATGAGATTGATTTGCGAATGTACCCTGAGGATGAAGAGGCAAAGCTGCGGGAAAAGCTTACTATGTACATTGGGGCTCCAAAAGACTGCCTCGTTGTTGGTAACGCAAGCGACGAATTAATCGACCGAATAGTTAGGCTCTTTGTTGAGAAAGATGAAAGTGCGGTTTCGTTTGCGCCGACATTCGCTATTCCAAGACTTTGCGTTAAACGGCAAGAAGGCAAATACTTTGCGGTGCCGCTTCTAAGCAACTTGCAGCTTGATGTTAAAGGGATGCTAACCAAGTTTTCAGATAAAACTAGGCTACTGTACCTTTGTTCGCCCAATAATCCGACTTCAACCCAGTTTAAAGTAGAAGACGTTGAAACCTTAGCCAAAGCTTTTCCTGGAATCGTCATCTTAGACGAGGCGTACGGTGAATTTGCTGACTACTCACTGGTGCCACGAATAAGTGAATTTGAGAACATGATTATTCTCAGAACGTTCTCCAAAGCCTTCGGTTTAGCTGCGCTGAGGCTTGGCTACGCCGTGGCTAATCCCGAGTTAGCAAAGATTTTGACCGAGAAAACTCCGTTGCCCTATCCTGTGAGTGGTTTCACGTTGAGGATGGGTTGCAAGATGCTGGATAATGTTGACTTGATGAAGGAATCCGTGAGGGAACTGAAACGCGAACGGGGAAAACTGATAAAGGCACTAAACGAAATAGATGGCGTGCAAGCATTCGATTCACAAGCAAACTTCCTGCTAGTCAACACACAAAAACCCTGCGACCAAGTTAACGAGAAGCTACTAAAACGGGGCATAATGCTCAAGAAATGGGGCAAAATCCTCCAATACGAAAACTGCTTCCGCGTTACAGTTGGCTTGCCAGAAATGAACGCTAAACTAATTGAAGCGTTAAAGCAAATTTAAGGTGAAATGAAGTGAGAACTGAAGAAGTTTACCGAAAAACCAAAGAAACCGAAGTTCAAGTAAAAGTGAACCTTGACGGGGAAGGAAAAGCAACCGTGACCACAGGCGTGCCCTTCCTTGACCACATGATAACTTCATTTGCCACCCACAGCCTAATCGACATAACCGCGTCTGTGAAAGGCGATTTGGTGCACCACTCAGTTGAAGACTTAGCCATAGGCTTAGGTGAAGCATTAAACAAAGCCTTAGGCACAAGAGAAGGCATCACACGCTTCGGCAATGCCGCTGCGCCGATGGATTGCTCATTAGCCTTTGCAGCTGTGGATTTGGTGAAGCGTCCATACTTTAAAATTGACCTTAAACTCAGAGGCAAAAAAGTAGAGAACATGCCAACCGAAGACATCAACCACTTCTTTGAATCCTTCGCCACTTCACTGCAGTCAAACGTCCACGTCTTCGTCGAGTACGGCAGCAATGACCACCACAAGGCAGAAGCGGCAGTTAAAGCCCTCGCCCTATCGCTTAGACAAGCTGTAGCCTTAGACCCGAGACGCAAAGGAGTGCCAAGCTCAAAGGGAGTCATCTAATTGGCAAAAGCAGTAATATTTGATTACGGCGTTGGAAACTTGCTTAGCCTAAAATGCGCCCTGGAAAAAGTAGGGTTAGAAGCGTCAATTGGCATTTCAGCAAAAGAATTAGCTCAGGCGGATGCTATTGCTTTGCCGGGTGTTGGAGCTTTTAGCGCTGCTGCCACAAAACTCGACGCAGTCAAAGAGACGCTCACAAACAAGGTCAAAGACGGCACGCCGCTGCTTGGCATATGCTTAGGGTTGCAGCTTTTCTTTGAGGAAAGCGAGGAAGGACCAGGAAACGGCTTAGCACTTTTCAAGGGCAAAACAGTCCGCTTACCTAGCACTGTTAAGGTGCCGCACATGGGCTGGAACACACTAAACATCGTTAAACAAAACGAGCTTTTCGACGGCGTAAAAGAGGGCTCTTACGTTTACTTTGTCCACTCACTCTACCCTGCTCCAGTTGACAAAACGATAGTGTGCACACAAACCGAATACGGCGTAACCTTCACCTCAGCAATAGCCAGCAAAAACGTTTACGGCACACAATTTCACCCAGAAAAATCAGGCGACATAGGATTAAAAATTCTGAAAAACTTCGCTAAAGTTGTGGTAAGGTGACTTTGGGATGCAGTTAATTCCAGCCATCGACCTCATGAGCGGCAAAATCGTCAGGTTATCCCGCGGCGACCCCACGACAGCTAAGGCTTATGACCAGTTTGGAGGTCCCGTGGAAACTGCTAAGTGGTGGCGTAATGAAGGCGCTGCCAAGTTGCATATTATTGATTTGGATGCGGCTTTCGGCACTGGAAACAATCACAAGGTAATATCAGAAATTGCAGCGAACATTGCGTTGCCACTTCAGGTTGGTGGCGGAATCCGCAGCTTTGAGACAGCGACGAGTCTGTTCAAGACTGGGATTAGTCAAGTTATTCTGGGCGCCTTAGCATTCAGTGACCAGTCAGCGATTGGTAAGATTCAGGAACGGTTCGGCGCTGAATCAGTCATCGTTGCCTTAGACAATAAGGATGGGCGGATTATGGTTGAGGGCTGGAAAACAGCAACCGCGTTAAGCGTAAAAGAGGCGCTGGAAAAATTCACCGCGCTTGGCGTTAAAACGTTCCTTATAACTTCAATCGCTCAAGATGGAATGCTCAGCGGTCCAGACCTAAAAACACTCAGCGAAACCGTCCAGTTCCAAAATGCCAAAATCATTGCGGCTGGCGGAATCGGCAGCATAAACGACTTAATTGCTCTGAAGCGTGTTGGAGTGGATGGGGCAGTGATTGGAAAAGCCCTTTATGAAGGCAGATTCACTCTAAAAGAAGCCATAAACAAGGCAGGAGCTTAAAATATGCCGTTAGCGAAACGTATCGTTCCATGCCTCGATGTTGACCACGGAAAAGTAGTCAAATGCATAAACTTCCTCAATCCAAAGCGGGCAGGCGACCCAGTTGAAATGGCTAAACGCTACTCAGACGAAGGCGCAGATGAACTGGTTTTTCTCGACATAACAGCATCCTCAGAAAAGCGGGACATTTTGCGTGGAGTTGTTGAAGGCGTAGCACGGGCAATCAGCATCCCATTTACTGTCGGCGGCGGCATCCGCAACGTCGCAGACGCAAGGCTGGTTTTGTGCAGCGGCGCCGATAAGGTTTCGGTTAACACCGCGGCAGTTGAAAAACCCAAAGTCATTACCGAGTTAGCTGAAGTTTTCGGTCAGCAATGTGTCGTCACCGCCATTGACGCTAAAAGAAACAGGACACCAAGCAAAGGCAAGATTATGGTTGACACAGACGAAGGCAAAGTGTGGTTTGAAGTTTACACTTACGGGGGAAGAAAACCCACAGGAATCGACGCCATACAATGGGCGCTGCAAGCCGAGAAACTTGGAGCAGGCGAGTTTCTGGTTACTTCGATGGACAAGGACGGCACAGAAGACGGCTACGACATCGAGTTGACGCGCGCGATTTCTGAGAGGGTTAATGTTCCACTTATCGCCAGCGGCGGCGCCGGAGTCCCAAAGCATTTTCTTGACGTTTTCACCGAGGGAAAAGCGGATGCAGCGTTAGCAGCTTCAGTGTTCCACTACAACAAGTACCCTGTCCCAGTCATCAAAGACTTCTTGCGTAAAGCGGGGGTGACTATTAGACAATGAACACAGTGAAACTGCTTGAAAAACTTGATTTCAAAAAAGGCAACGGACTTATCCCAGTGGTTGTTCAAGACGCGAAAACAAAAGAGACCCTGATGCTTGCTTACGCTAACAGGCAAGCGGTAGAAAACACGCTGAACACGGGAAAAGCCACTTACTGGAGCCGCTCCAGAAACGAATTATGGATAAAAGGCGAAACCTCAGGAAACACCCAAAAAATCGTGTCCGTAACAGCCGACTGCGACTACGACGCACTCCTCTACGTGGTTGAACAGAAAGGCGTTGTATGCCACACGGGAGCCCCAACATGTTTCTATAACAAGATGTTGTAGATTAGTTTACTTTGAGCTTTAAACCAAGAGTTTTTAGCCTAAGGAAATGGGCATCTTTGGTTTCTAGAATTAAGTCGTGTGCTATTGCTGTCGCGGCGATTAAAAGGTCGGCGTCAGGTAGCAAGTTACCTTCTTCTTTTAATTTGCGATAAATTCGGCAATAAGCTTCAATTATGCTGTTGTCTAAGTTTAGAACCGAAAAACTTTCTTCCAGCAACTGCCTTATTTGAAGTCTCTTTTTATCCTCTATACCTCTTAATACTTCCATAAGAGTTATCGAAGAAATTAGAGCTGGAGCATAATTGTTCCTTTTCAAATTATCGATAACTACGTCCGTATCTAAGAGATTGATCGTAACTTGAAATTCTCCCTAAATTCCTTGCTAGATTCACGCATCGCTTTTAGATCCTCTTCGGTGAGAAGTTGTCTGAGCTCCTCGAAGGCTTTCTTACCTTTAAGTCGCTGCCCCTCAGAGCACATCTCGAGGAGGAACTCGCCCCATTCTTTTTCACCTTTTAATTCTTCCAGACGTTTTTTAACTTCAACTGGAACGGAAATTGTGGCATACTTACTCAACTGTTACACCACATAACTATGTCGTTATATAACTATAAAGGCGTTTTGTTTAGCTCAAGTTGAAAAGGCTAAAGTCTTCGTGGACTTTAATAAGAATCATGGAAATTCAAATTCAAAAGTTACCCGAAGTGTTAAGAAAAAAGGGTTTAGAAGAAAAGTTAGCTGAAATTTGCAAGAAGAACGATGTCATCTTTTTGGCAGTGTTTGGCTCTTTTGTCAGAGGCGAACAGAACAAAAAAAGCGATGTTGATATCGCAATTGAGTTTGACAAAGGCAAAAGAAAAACTCTCTTGGATTTGGTTCGTTTGGAAGATGAATTGAGTAAAGTTTTCGAGAGAAAAGTGGATCTCGGAATTTTTAGTAGCTTGCACCCTTATGTAGTGGAAGATGTGAAGAGAGAGATGCGCGTAATTTATGAAAAACGATAAGGTGCACCTAAAGCATATTTTGGATGCAATTTCAGATATAGAAAAGTTCATGCAAGAGGTATCTGAAGAGGAATTTTTTGGGAACAGAGAGAAACAGTACACTTTCTTGGGGCTCTAGAGATAATCGGCGAGGCAACCAAGAATTTGAGCGGTGAACTGAAGGCAAAGAGTCCTAAGGTGGATTGGAAAAATATCGCTGGAATGCGGGATAAATTGATTCATGCTTACTTTGGCGTGAACCTGCCTTTAGTTTGGGAGACGGTTAAAAAAGACCTGCCTCAGCTTAAGAAACAAACACAAAAAATATTAGAAAACCTTAACAATACTTCATAGCAAGCTCTTGTAGTTAATGCTTTTAAGAAAAAAGCCCTATCTATTCTTAGGGATTAAGTGAGAGAATTATGTCTTTACATGAAGCTATGCTTTATGAAAAGCGGGATGAAAACAAAGTAAACTGTTGCTTATGTGCCCGCCGTTGTCTAATAAGCGATGGAGCATCAGGCTTCTGTTTAGTAAGGAAAAATCAAGGTGGCGCTCTTTACACGCTTAATTATGGAAAAGCTGTTTCAGCTGGCGTTGATCCTATAAGTAAAAAGCCGCTGTCGCATTTTAACCCAGGAGCTTTAGTGATGTCCGTCGCGGCGGCGGGCTGCAACTTCCGCTGCCAATTCTGCGATAACTGGATGATAAGCCAAGACCGCGAAGTTGCTGGCAGACCTTTTCCGCCAGAGGAAGTAGTGAAGTCAGCGCAAAACAGTAATTGCCAAGGAATAAGTTACACTTATACTGAGCCTACCATTTTCATGGAGTACGCTTATGATACGGCAAAGCTTGCTCACGAAGCAGGATTGTTTAACACTTTTGTCACGAATGGATACATGACTCCTGAAGCCGTTAAGACTATTGCACCTTTCTTGGATGCGGCAACGGTTGATTTTAAAGGCGGCGGCGACCCAGACTTCTACAAATCCGTTTCCGCAGTGCCGCACGTTGAAGCAATTTATGAAGCGCTAAAAGAACTCAAACTAAGCGATGTCCACATAGAGATCACCAACCTTGTTGTTCCCAAAATTGGTGATTCAATGGATAAAATAAGGCAGTTGGCTGCGTGGATTAGAGATTATTTGGGGAAAGATACGCCGTTTCACCTGCTGCGTTTTCATCCAGATTATAAAATGACTACAATACCAGCCACAAGCGTCGAGGACATGGAGAGAGCGTACATGACTGCTAAACACGAAGGATTAAATTACGTTTACCTCGGCAATGTTCCCGGTCACCCGTCAGAAAACACTTACTGCCCAAACTGCAACGAAGCAATAATCAAAAGATACAGTTTCGAAATAACCCAATGGAAACTGACCAGTGACATGCGGTGTCCCGTGTGCGGACAACAAATTCCGATAAAAGGCAAAGTATACCAGTCCAACCTGCGTTTTCCATACTCACTGTTTTAGCGCCCATTTCACCGCAAGGTGATTCTTGCTTAGGGCACGGTGCTAACTAAATTAAGCCTTTATTAAGCAAAACGGAAACTGTGCAGTTGTAAAAGTGCCTAATCAATGACTAAGTATTATGCGTTGGCGTTAACGACCAGTTACTGGAAACCTGGCGACAACTATACCGACAAGATAATCAGCGCTTTAGAAGGCAAAATTGAAAACGGAGATTTCGTTGTCGTTTCGGAAAAGGCAATTTCAACAGCAAAAGGCAACATAATAGACGAAAGCGCCGTTAAACCAAGTTTAAATGCGAGGGTTATTGCGTGTTTTTGGATGCGAATTGGTTGGGGATACTGCTTTGGAGTATTATGCCATTTTGGACAACGATTGTTGCGCAGGTTAAGGCAGTACCCGTTGGAGTCTGGCAGTCGCCATAAGCAAGTAGCACTACAATATGCGGGTTTTTTGCAGGCTCTGATGTTTGGTTCTGAAGGAGGAATCGACGGCTCCAACTTACCCTACTCGTATGTAAGTTTGCCGTTGAACAACGCAGATGAAGTGGCACAGGAAATTCGGGAGAAGATATTTGTTAAATTGAAAAGAAATGTTTGTGTAATAATCGCTGACACCGATAAAACCTACAAGTTCAGAAACTTCTTTTTTACTCCAAGACCAAAACCAATGAAAGGCATACATTCCTTCGGAGGATACACCACGTACATCATAGGCAGAATGCTTAAACTCAAAAAAAGTTCAACTCCATTAACGGTTGCAGGCTGCAATATTCAAGCTAGCGAAGCATTAAAAATTACTAACATAGCCGACAAAGCCAGAGGAGCCGGTTCAGGCGCTACGGTTTGGGATATGGCGGCGAGGTTTCAAGTGGAAGTTAACGGTGTAAGCTGGGAAATGCTGTCTAAAATTAGGCATAAACCATTAGTCATTGTTAGAAAAAATATAGTTAAGGTTAATACAGAAGAAACAAATAATCATTTAATTAAAAAAGAACTTTTTTGAGGGGTAACACATAAAAATAAGACTTCGAAGGCAAATAGCTGAACAGGTGAATTAGGTATGGAAGAAGCATTACAGAAAATGGACACATTCTTTAATCCTCGTTCAGTTGCAATAATCGGAGCCACGAAGAAAGTTGATAAAGCAGGACACGTAATTTTCAAAAATTTTTCAACAAACAAGGAGCGTGGAGTCTTCAAGGGAGAGCTCTATCCTGTTAATCCAAATGAAGATTCAATTTTAGGCTTCAAATGTTACCCCTCTATAACACACATTCCTGATGAAGTGGATTTAATTGTAATTATTGTCCCCGCGAATGTTGTACCCAGCATCATGGAGGAAGCGGTCACCAAAAAAGTAGTAGCCGCCATCATAATTAGCGCAGGCTTTAAAGAAGTTGGAAACGTAGAACTAGAAGAACAGGTGGTCGCCATAGCTAAAAAAGGCGGAATACGCGTTTTAGGCCCCAACTGCTTAGGAGTTTACTATTCAAAAACAGGTATTGACACCCTGTTTCTTCCCGAAACGAAAGTTCTCACAACCGGAGAGGAAGTTGTAGCAACGCCAAGGCCAATGCCAGGTAACATAGCAATGATCACTCAAAGTGGAGCCTTCGGCTCTGCCGCCTTAGACTACTTGACTGGTCGTCAGATGGGCGTTAGCAAATTCGTAAGTTTCGGCAATAAATGTGACGTAACCGAAACAGACATACTCCATTACTTGCTTCATGATAAAGAAACCAAAGTCACACTCGCCTATTTAGAAGATATCAAAGATGGAAGAGAATTCCTAAAAATAGTCAAGAAAGTTACACTCAAAAAACCTGTGGTAGTCATAAAATCTGGCAAAAGCGCTGCGGGTGCAAGAGCAGCTGCCTCACACACAGGCGCCATTGCAGGGTCAGATAAAATTTATGATGCTGCCTTTGAGCAGGGGGGAGTCATAAGGGCAAGGGATATGGAGGAATTTTTTGATCTTGGAAAAGCATTAGCTATGCAGCCGCCGGCTTTGGATAAAAATATTGGCATACTTACTGATGCAGGTGGACCTGGCGTTATGACCGTTGATGAATGTGAACTTTTAGGTCTAACGGTAGACCGCTTTGATGAGCAGACACTTCAGAAATTCCAAGAACTCAAAGACAAAAATGTCATTTTGAAGATTGCTGCTACGTCAAACCCAGTTGACCTCACTGGTTCAGTGACTGATGACATGTTCGAGATTTCCGCTGACTTAATGTTTCAAGACCCGCAAATCTACGGCATAATTCTGCTTGGGCTGCATCACATGCCAGGATTAAAAGAGAAATACATTGACGGCATTGTGAAAATTGCCTCTAAATATACCAAGCCCATAGTGATGTGCGACATTGGCGAAACAGAAATGGCGCTCTATACACGTTCAAGGTTTGACAGACTCTGTGTGCCTTCTTTTACTTCGCCTGAGGATGCTGCGCGAGCCATGAAAGCCCTGGTAACCTACGGCGCATACCTGATAAAAAACAATTGCGCAGAGGAATACATTGCACAAATTAAGAAAACAACATGCAACCCTACACGTTAAAGGTGACAGTTACTTCGCTGCCGTCTGTTATCTTGAGGCGCTCACGTAAATACCAAGGAGCAATAACCTCTACAATGCCGCTCGGATAATTGGGAATCTGTGGAATAATAATTGCACACTCCAAACTGTCTATGTGTGCTTTGATCAGTTTACCAGTGCAGTAACCTTTTGCGGGGTAAACCTCTAGCTGTTTAGCGTTTTCAAGCAGTTTTTTTTGCTTCACACTCTCTTTTGTAAGGCGGATATTTAATGTTCCAGAGTAAGGAGTAAAACCAAGCTTTTCTTGTATCTGCTGTTTAACCCATGGTAAATCAATAAACTTTCGTCCTTCACCGTTACCAGAAAAAACTGTGCCCTTGAATACTATTTCACTCAAAAAGCAGCCTTCGAAGCAGGCTTATTGTTTTTGTTCTTTTAGCCATTGGGCAACTTTTCTAAGAATAGGATCAGATGATATGTCAACTACTGGCACAATCATTTTTTCTTTAGTTTCAATAGTCTGCGCATATTTTGGCATAAGCGTGTAACCGACAAAGGTCCAGTAAACTTTGCCGTCCTCTAACAGGGCTTTAGCCACTACGGCTGTTGAAGCAGGTAGCGGAAAATACAAGAAGACAACACCATCAACCCAGTATAACCCAGCTAGTTTGCCGCCTGCAATCACAGAGGTAAATCTTGCCATGTCTTCAGGCGTGCTAAAAAAAGTTTTTTCCATTATAATTATTTGCTTGAAGGGACTATATGTGACGGCGACTTCGGTTTTGCTCATTAACCTTTCACTTCGACTGGTTAGCTAGTGTGTTGGCGGTTCCCTTTTAATCTTGCCATACTCTAAAAGGCAGAGTTTTAGCCTTTTAAGAAACTTTGGCTGTTCGTCGTCGACATACATGGTGCACACACACTAAAGAAAAAAGTCATGAATGCCTTAGCTAAGTTGTCTGCTTGTAAGATTATGACTTAAACAAGGCATCTAGAAGTACAATGAATCCGCCTATTATGACTAAGCTAATGCCGACTTCCGTAGCTTTGGTTGGATTCTTGGCAACCCAATCCACTAAATTCGCAACAGGAGCCGCGTTTGTATTTCTGTTTTGTATCTCCATTTTTATTGATCCTCCTAAATAGTAGCAAGCAAGCGTTTGATTTAAGTTTATTGGTTTTTAGTATGATTGCTTAAATATAATCATACTAATGTTGCATGGTTAGGGCTAAATTTAAATAACCATGCGAACGTAATATGGTTTGGATTGCGATGGCTTCGGTTAGAGTAATTAGCGTAGGCGGAAGGAATTACCTGCAGGTTGTCGAATATGTTAACGTGAGCGGAAAAAGCACTATAAAAGTCCTAAAATCATTTGGGCAAGGCAATCTTGAAAACCGCCTTCAAGCAGAGCGGTTTGCTAGTAACTACAACACATTCAAGGCAATTGCTCAGAAAGAGGTTAAACCAGGCAACGCTGGAGATTTCTTAAAAGCGGCACTTGTTATCTTTGGAATAATCCTAGGTGCAGCAATTATCTCAGAAATAGTTGACGAGCTAACCAAAGAATAAGCGCCAACTAAATATATAGTCTGGTGGGGTAGTGTTTAGTCGTTTTTCTCTATTTGTGCGACTGTTCTAATTTGAACTCACCGCTAACTGTTTACTTTAATAATTTAATTTCTGGGTAAATTTTGTAAGGTTATTGGTGGCTTATTTTTTTGGTTTGGGGAAGCCCACTTTTATCTTTCCTTTGATTTTTAATGAGAAAAAGTTATAGCGTAGTGGACATTAAGCCTTCACTTAACACAAACGTTTGGAGGTTACAGTTTCATGTCTGAAATACGTGTAGCACTTGTAGGCGTTGGCAACAGCGCATCAGCCCTGATTCAGGGAACCCAATACTATAAAGACGCTAAAGAAAACACCACTGTACCTGGGCTAATGCACGTAAACTATGGTGGTTACCACATTAGGGATATACGGTTTGTTGCTGCCTTTGAAGTTAACAAAGATAAGATTGGCAAAGACCTCTCTGAAGCCATATTTACTAAACCGAACTGTTGCGTAAAATTTGCTGATGTGCCAAATCTAGGAGTGAAAGTTTCTCCAGCACCAATCTTGGACGGCGTAGCGCCCCATATGCGAGATACCTTTAACGTTTACGACGACAGCAAAACGGATAAGGCAAGTGTCGTTAAAATTCTCAAAGAAGCAAAAGCTCACGTGCTCGTATGTTATTTGCCTGTGGGAAGCCATGATGCAGCACGTTTCTACGCTCAAGCAGCCATCGATGCAGGATGCGCCTTTGTGAACTGCATGCCCGAATTCATAGGGTCCAATCCTGAAGAAAGCATAAAGTTTGAGAAGGCTGGTTTGCCTGTGCTTGGCGACGACATTAAAAGTCAAGTTGGCGCCACTATACTGCACCGGAACCTTGTGCGCCTCTGCTTGGACCGCGGCGTCATCATTGATGAAACTTACCAGCTGAATCTTGGCGGGGACACGGACTTCCAGAACATGACCGTCGAAAATCGCCTCAAATCAAAACGCATCAGCAAAACCGAAGCCGTCACAAGCCTTGTCCCATACACGTTGCCAACAAGGATTGGTCCCTCAGATTACGTGCCTTTCTTGAAGAACAAGAAAATCTGCTACATCTCACTCAAAGGACGCAAGTTCGGCGACCGCCCCATAAACATCAGCGTCAAACTTGAAGTGGAAGATTCCCCAAACAGCGCAGGTGTAGTTATTGATTTGATTCGTGCAGCGAAAATAGCGTTGGACCGCAAAATAGCTGGCGCCCTGTTAAGTATGCCGTCTTATGCGTTTAAGCATCCGCCGATTCAGGTGCCCGATTCTCAGGCTATGCAATGGACGGAAGATTGGATAGCGGGCAAACGGGAACGCTAAACTCCCCTTTCTCTTTTGTGAAAGCTTTTTTAAGCTTGAAAGCTAAAGTGGATACCTATCAGTATTCAGAAGGTTGAAGTGAATGGTAAAAGTTGGAGCATATGAAGTGCCTGAAGGCCTCTATTATTCCAAAGATTTTGAATGGATAAAAATTGAAGGAGAAAAAGTTCACATGGGAATAACTGACTACGCGCAGAAGTCGCTAAGAGAAATTGTTTACGCTGAATTGCCCAGTGTTGGAACAGTAGTGAAGCAAGGTGAGCCGTATGGAACATTGGAGTCTGTTAAGGCAGTATCAGACCTGGTTGCAGCCGTAAGCGGAACAATAGAGGAAGTCAACGATGAAGTCCAATCGAAACCTGAAACATTAAACGAGGACCCGTACGTGAAAGGCTGGTTAATCGTTGTTAAAGCTTCAAACTTAGAGGCTGAGCTCGCTAACCTTATGGATTTCAACAAAGCTGTTGAGTGGCATAAGGCTCAAGCCCAATCCAAATAGGCAGAAGGCAGAGTTGGATGACTAGGCGCATTATTGTTATTGGGGCTAACGCGGCAGGCGTTGAAGCAGCCTCTGCTGCACGCAAAAAAGACCGAACAGCCGAAATCACGTTGATTACTCAGGAGAAAAATGCTGGTTACTCACGTTGCGGTTTACCCTTTGTTATTGGCGGGCAAATTCAAAGTTTTCACGATTTGATTGTTTACCCACCAGCATATTTTCAAATGTTAAAGTTGAATTTGCGTAACGAAACAAAAGCCACTGCGATTAACACTAAAGAGAAAACTGTCACTGTGGTTGACAAGGCAGGAGCCACCGAGGTTCTGCCATACGACAGCTTGGTAATTGCTACTGGCGCTGACTCGTTTATTCCCCCGATTAAGGGCAGAGAAAAACCTGGAATCCTAAGCCTCCGCGGTATAGAAGATGGCGAGAAGATTGATGCGGAAGTTAAAGCTGGCGCTAAATCAGCCGTTATTATGGGTGCCGGCTTAATCGGCTTGGAAGTGGGCGTTGGCTTGATGGAGAAAGGTTTGAAAGTCACCGTCGTAGAGATGCTGCCGCAGATTCTGCCTCAGTTGCTTGACGCGGACATGGCAAAGCTGGTTCAGGAGCATTTGGAGGAGAAGGGCATGCGTATCCTCATCAGCAAAGGCGTCGAAGAATTCCTAGGCGAAGACAAAGTTACCGCGGTCATGGCTGGCGGAGAAAAAATCGAAGCAGACATTTTCGTTAGCGCTTTTGGCGTACGAGCCAACACTAAACTCGCCGTTGACGCAGGAATTCCTTTGGGTGAGACACGTGCTATAAAAACGAATTCACGCATGGAAACAGACGTGAGAGACGTTTACGCCGTTGGCGATTGCGCCGAAGCACCAAACATCATCACACATCGACCCATGTGCGCTCAATTGGGCACCATCGCCGTTCGCCAGGGCAAAGTTGCTGGAACAAACGCCGGGGGCGATTACTCGCAGTTCACAGGTATTTTGGCTTCGGCTGTTACGCGGTTGTTCGAGATTGAAGCAGGCAACACAGGATTAACTGAAACAGCCGCCGCGCGCAACCGCATCGAAGTAGTAACTGGAGCCATAACCAGCAAGACTAAAGCAGATTACTTCCCGGGCGCCAAACCCATCAAAATCAAACTCGTCGTCGAGAAAGAATCCCAACGCATAGTGGGTGGTCAAGTTATAGGTGGAGAAGAAGTTACCCAACGCATAAACTGCCTCAGCTTCGCCATCCAGAAAGGCATGACCGCACGCGAACTAGCCAAAGCAGACACCGCGTATGCGCCGCCGCTATGCGAAACTTGGGAACCAATGGTTCTAGCAGCAGAAATGGTTTTGATGAAGCTGCGTTAAGTAGCAGCTTTTTTCTTTGTTTTCTTTTTGTTTGTTATTCTATTTGAGAGGTTCCTGGCTGGGTGAATGGCTCAGTCATGCCGACGAGGAGTTTGCCGAAAGTGTTAATGTGGTTTTCTTCTTCAGCAAGAATTTCCTCCAGCATTCGCCTTGTAGTGTAGTCGCCTTCTTCCGCCGCAACCTGAATTGCCTGCTTGTAGAGGCTGATGGCTTCTTCTTCGTCCTGCTCGTCTTGTTTGAGCATTTCGATGAGGCTGCCTCCGACGAAAATCGGGTCAGGTTTGGTTGTGGGTACGCCGTTTAGGTAGTCTAGGCGTTCTGCGAGGCGTTCGGCATGTTTCATTTCGGCAATGGCTGTTTTGCGGAAAATGTCTTCCACGTTGGCGCCGTCAATGCCAGTAACCTGGACGTGCTGCCACATGTATTGTATGCTGACTTGAAGTTCGCGGGCTATACCTTTATTTAAAAATTCTAAAAGCTTTTCAGAAACCAAGATTATTCACCTACAAAAAATTAGGTCGGTTAAATATATAAATTAAACACTAACCCCAAGCAAGAAAAGAACAAAATTCTAATATCAACCAAATGCAATTCCTTAATCCAAACAGCTTAAATCAAGCTTCAGAATACCAAAATGTGCGGGCCGGTCGTCTAGCTTGGTTAGGACGTTGGCTTTACGAGCCAAAGGTCGCCGGTTCAAGTCCGGCTCGGCCCATATTAGACTCATCCCCTACACCGTCTGAGTCCCAATTTGCTACGCCACCAGAGTTATTAGGATTACAAGCACATTTTCGCCCCGTGGGCTTCAAGTCCCAGCGCCACCGCCATAAAGAAACAATAAAACCACAGAAATTCATGATGAAGCAGAAAAAAAGGTGGTACGAGTGACATCACCACTTGGGAGCAGGCTCAAAATCCTGGGGGTCTTACCACAAACAATCTATGCCTGTGGTTGATGTACGTTTTTTTGAACACTTTAGTGCCCTTGGAGTTGCTTGCAATTTTACATGCTTCAACCGTCTTGTATGCATCTTTCTACTCCCCCCGCTACTTATTTAGAAATTTCCATGAAAGCACGATGCTTATTGCAGTCATTATCACAGCAAAGGTACCAACGTACGCGAAATCAACCGCAAGATTGTTTAGACTACCGCTGTCGATTATGAATCGTCTAACTGCATCAACTGCGTATGACGTAGGATTTGCGTTTGCCACTGGTTGCAGCCAGTTAGGCATCAAATTAACTGGGAAAAATGCGTTGCTGGCAAACATCAAAGGTATGGTAACGAAATTTATGAAAGCACTTTGTGTTTCTATTCGCGTTGACCTTAGGGCAGCTGTGATGAAGATTGAGCTCATTCCCATGCCGAATAGGAATACAATCGCGGCTGTGCCAAGAATACTGAGTGGAGTGAAGTTTGTGCCTACTTTGAGGCCGAACAAGAAAGCGATGCCGATCACTATGAAGGCTTGTACCAACGCTCGTAGTGTTGCGGCGAAAATCTTGGATACTACTATAACAGATTTGGAAACGGACGTTGACAGAAGTTTATCAATGAAGCCAAAACGTCGATCTAGAACAACCGATGTGGCACTATAAGTGGTTGCAAGGAGTGTTATGAAAATAACAATGCCGCAAGCCAAGAAAGAGAAGTAATCAGTTACGCCAAATACATTCGTCATTATGTGCGATTGCAGACCACCAAAATATTTGCTTATTTGCAGGAGTTGTTGTTGGGTGGCTGGTGGAGTAAGTGTCAAAGCAGGAAAGTGGCCAGCTGTGAATATTCCGCTTATGTTTATGCCTTTCCCAAGCAGACCCATCCATATAATAGGCTGGGCAACAGTGAGAACGAATACAACGGGATTTTTGAACCATTTTATGAGTTCACGACTCGTTAGCGCTCCCAAACCATGTAGGGGATTGTTCGAATCTCTGACGTTGCTAGTCATACCTTATCACATCCTTCTTCCTTCTGCTTTTTGCATAGTCTCCCTTTGCCGAAGAACCGTAACTTTAGATCCTTCTTCTTCCCGCAAACTCTTGCCCGTGAACTCCATGTACACTTCATCCAGCGTGGGTTTTGCCAATGAAAGCTTTACCACTTTATGTCCTTTCGTTCTCACTGCTTCTATTATGTCTGGAGCGGTTTCCTCTCCATCTTCTACCTTTATCCTATAGGTGCTATCTTGCCTTTTCACTTCCTTAACTCTTGGAATTCTTTCAATTATGCCAGAAATGTCTGTGTCATCTTGGATGCTTAACGTTATAATGTCTCCGCCGAGTCCTTTTTTCAAATCATTTGGAGTGCCAATGGTAACTATTTTTCCATGGTCAATGATTGCAACGCGGTCGCAGAGCAAGTCAGCCTCTTCCAAATAATGCGTTGTCAGAAAAAGGGTCGCGCCAAACTCTTTTTTCAACGTTTTGAGGTAATTCCAAGTGGCTGCTCTTGTTTGGACATCTAATCCCAAGGTGGGTTCGTCTAGAAAGAGCACTTTAGGGCTGTTTATTAAACTGCAAACAAGTTCAAGTCTTCTGCGCATTCCTCCCGAGTAAGTTTGAACTGCTTTGTCTTTGAATGCGGTTAACTCAACTAGGTTCAAGAGTTCCAAGGCACGTTTCTTCGAAGTATCTTTTGGAACTCCGTAAAGGGCTGCGCACAACAATATGTTCTGATAGCCTGTTAGATCTTCGTCGGCAGTATATTCCTGTGGCAACATACCGATCAAGTTCTTGACGCTTGATTTCTGTTTGGCAACATCGTTGCCAAGTATCAAGGCCCTTCCTTCTGTTGGCTTTAGTATTGTGGTGAGCATTTTGATTGTTGTTGTTTTTCCAGCTCCATTTGGCCCTAAAAAACCAAAATTCTCGCCTTGTTTCACGGTGAAACTTACGTGGTCAACAGCTACTAGACCACCATTAAAGATTTTTGTTAACCCTTCAACAATTATGACATCTTCGCTCATGTCTTTTACCCCTTGAATCCATCTGTGGGTCTCTATGAGAGAGTATACTGCCGAATTAGCCTTATAGCGGATGTATCCGCCTTTCAGACCAAAACACATAATTGACCAAAGCACTATGCGTTAGTTTATGCGCAGACTCATACTGGAGTTTCCAAAAGACGAATTAAGCAAAATTGAAGGGGAATCGCAACTTCTTCAAAACGTAAAGACTTTAGAAGTTTTGTTACTCCTCCGACATAAAGAGGAAGAAATAACAATGATATGTAGAGTAGAACTTGAAACTGAAGTCTCTAACGTCGAAGACTACGCAAAGCTGGTTAACGATAACGCTGATCAAGTGCAACTTCTTGAACGAGAAACTGGAGGTGCTTACATAGTTCTCGTTAAGCACAAACTGAAGCAAATTGATGCAAGATTTAATGCGTTTGGGGAAAAAGGAGGATACATTGTTTCTAGAGAAATGCGGCAAGGAAATTTCAAGATGACTTTCCTCGGCAGTATAAAACAGATAAGAGAAACTCTTAGGACAATAGAAAGGTCAGGAATGCGCTATAGAATAGTCTCGCTTGCGGATGCAAAGTTCTCGCCTGATTCGCCGCTTAATGCTTTGACGGAAAAGCAAAGAAAGGTCTTGATTGCAGCATACAAGCTGGGATATTACAACTTGCCAAGAAAAATCAGTTCCGAACAGTTAGCAAAAAAACTCAACCTTCACAAATCCGCTTTGGCGACGCATCGCAGAAAAGCAGAACTACGCATACTCACTCAGATGCTAAAAGAATAATGCCGATCTAGCCACTTGACCAATCAAAAGGGATTTCCCGCATGAAAGTGTTGATTGAAGCTAATTCAAAACTATTGAGCCAAGAATCACAAAAAGGGAAACTCGTGGTTAATATCAACACTTGGGGCTGGGTTCAAATCCCAGCGGAATCGCACTTAGAGCAAAATTCAAGCAAATACCATTTTTGACCAATTTCGGAACAGGTATGCAGCATCATAGATACTAAATTAAAACAGCGAAGCATAGAAACCTAACCCATTCCTCCTCTATACTCGACTTCCAAACTTTTTCTTCATGCATTCTTCGCAAAATTTGTTCTTGAACCGTCTTATCCGTCTAGGCTGAAAGAGTTTTCCGCAACCACTGCACTTTATTTGATTAACCCCTTTAGGCTCAAGCAGCTTGAGTCTTCTCTCAATCTCAGCTTTAACCTCAGAATCATCCTCCCGCTCCAAAGCAGCTTTCAACAAAGCCTTAGCTTGTTCCAAGCTTTTGTCTCCGAAAACATGAAGGAAAACACAATCCGATCTTCCAGCTCCTAATTGTACTGGTAGCATACAAACAAAATTTGAAGGATAACTCTTAGACTTACTAAAGTCAACAACAGCAAAGCGAAAGCTTCTCCGCGAATAATTATCATCATCCGCATCAAGCTTGAAAACTTGCAGCCTAATATCCAAGTTGATAAACCTTGAACGGAAGAAAAGACGAATCAAGTTAATATCTGTGTCTAACTAGATTTTTGCCTTAAAAATTGTTAAGCCCTACTATTGGTGTTTTCGGTCTGAAGTCTGCTTCACAATTTGCACAAAACTCGCATTGTAAGCTACTCTGTTGTTGCATTTTGGACATATCGTCATCCCTGTTTCTGCGGGATTGGGCTGCTGTTGCAACCTTTGCCCTCTGAGGTCAGTTGCCTAATAAGGACAGAAATTGTTTTCTGAAGAGATAGTTTTGTTGCAGACAGGACAGCTTTTCGCTGTACCTGACGACACTTTTGTTGAACTTGTTGCTTGTCTGTAGCTTTTGCTATCCATAAACAACCCCTTATAAAATCTCTGTTCTCGCTCACATTGAAGCCGACATAACCAAGAAACTGGAAAAGCAAACAACAACGCAGCTGTTAATATTAAATCAGGGGGTTGGCTAAACCAAGTCAAGGCTAACAGTACCAATATCCCCGTAGACACGTATGGTAAACCTAGCAAGGCTTTGACTAAACAATATATTGCCTTTATAAACCTAATTACCGAATTCATCGTCTATGTCTCCTGTGAAGGTAGCCCTTGTTTTTTCGTGACCAAACAACAATTGTTTACGCCTCAGGTTTATGAATGAATATTAATACACCCCAAATAATTGATCCAACTCCTAAAATAATAAACATTATTGGTGCAAGTCCACTATTCATTGAATAGACGTTATCAACTAATCCCCATATAGCTGATGAACTAAGAAGTATTCCAATTAGAATAATTGCAAGTCCACCAAGTAAATTATCCCTGTGTTCTTCCTTTATATTTGACATTCTAGTAGGAACTTCTTCCATTATATTGTGTAAACTAAATTAGATTATATTTATAATTGACATTCAGGTAGAAATTCTTTCCCATTGCAATCTTCTGGTTCCTTATAATCACGTATCTGTAATATTCTTGGATGTCTTAGCCCTGGCTCACATAGCTACTGTTTACCAGCATCGGTAACTGTGCCAGATATGTAGAGATGACAAAGAACAGAGCTATAGAGCTTGAGATTTCATTAGCTCCAAGTGCAGTAACAAGGTTCGCTGTGTATTTTTCCTGCAAATCACTTATTTGGCTCTTTAAAGCAGCTACCTGACTGTTGAGGCCCAAAATTGTGGCATTTAAACTGGCTATTTGATTGCTCTGGTCAGCTATTTCGGCATCCTTCGAATTATCAATGGTGTGTAATAAGTGTAAACCAGACTTGCCAATCCAATTAATACAACAGCAAATATTGTCGCAAGTACACTTACCCGGTTTCCGTTTGCCGCTTTCTGTTTACTCATTCCTGGTTCCCCTGTGTTCTTCATTCAGTTGCTTTGCAGATATAACATTTTATGTAATGATGCTGACAGATTCCGTTTTGCCGTTGCGTTTTGAAGGTATTTATTTGATAAATTATTCAAGGCTTTGTTTTGTACCATTCAGCAAATTTGCGTATGGCAATTGCTCTATGCGAGAAACCGTTCTTCTCTTCAATAGTCATTTCCGCAAATGTTTTACAGCTTCCAACAGGCTGAAAAATAGGGTCAAAGCCAAAAGCTGATTTTCCCTGTTGTCTGCGTTCGGTTAAGGTTATTTCGCCATTGGATTCGCCGTCAAAACACTCTGGCTCACAAAGGGTTTCGTCACAGTAAGATATAACTGACCGGAATCTCGCATGCCTATCCGCCACGTTTTCCATCAACCGTAGTATGCCGCTGTTGTGAATTGTTTTGTATACGTAAGCAGCATATGGACCGGGAAAACCGCTTAGGGCATCAATAAATAAGCCTGCGTCCTCCACGAAAATGGGCAAGTGGCTTCGTTTAAACGCGTTTACGGCGCTTGTTTTTGCGATTTCTTTCAGGCTGTCGCTTTGCATCTCGTCTCCCTTCACGCGCAGCATTGCGACTGCAAACCCGTAACTGCTTAGGATGCTTCTGGCTTCGTTGAACTTGTTAATGTTGCCTGTGGCAAAAAAGACAACCTTGCCATTGAGACTACAGGTTTGATTATTGTTTTCTTTCCTCGACATAGCGGCCACGCCTCTCTATCTCCTTTATTTTCTCATAAACCTTTTCCGCTGCTTCCGAACCCAGAACCGACGAGTAACCAGACAGCACGTTTTTGAAGCATTCTTCCCAGAACTGGTAATGGGTACTCTGCAGCGCCCGCTTCATCAAATGCAAATCCACACCCTCCGCCTCCAGCTCGCTATTTTTTTCGCCTAAACCGAAATCAACAAAAAAGATTTTGCCCTCAGGGCTCAGAATCATGTTTGATGTTGTTAGGTCGCCGTGGATTAAGCCACGACTGTGAAGTTTACCGATTAACTCGCCGATTGCCATGCATAATTCCCGCCGCTTACCCTGTGGAACCTTGTTCAGTAGCTGCTTAATCTGCTGCCCTTCCACATACTCCATCGTAATCGAAGCTTCAGCAACGTTAACCATGTATATCAACGGAGTCGGCACCCCAGCTGCTTTCGCTTCATGCATCAACTGCGGCTCATGCACTGTGCGGTAACTTCGAATCTGCTCATCCAACGCCTCCGGACGATACCTTTTTGGAATTCGCACCTTAATGACTACTTTTCGACTATGCCAATCGGCAAGGTACAAGCTGGCTTCCGCACCCTTCTTAAACAGCGTTTGCTCGACTACTGTATCCATGGAACATCCACCTTATCCACCCGCCAACGCAGCTTCACATAACTCTCATCCAAAGGCGTAACTACCCCGTGCCTGTAAGCTAAAACGCCTGTCCAAGCAATCATGGCGCCGTTGTCAGTTGCAAACTCAAGCGGAACCACACTGAACCGTGCGTCATGCTCCTCCGCGATAACAGCAAGCATGGATTGCAACCGTTTATTGGCTGCTACCCCTCCTGTTAACAGAACCTCCTTCTTCTCCGTATGCGCCAACGCGCGCTCAGTAACTTCAGTAACCATCGAAAAAGCGTTCTCCTGAAGACTATAACACAAATCCTCCAAGCAGCAATCGCCCCTATGCAGCTGAGCTGTCGCCGCAGTCAATAAGCCGCTAAGGGATAAGTCCATGCCCTTCACAACATACGGCAAAGAAACCAGCCTTTTCCCATTAGCTGCCAACCGCTCCACGGCAGCTCCAAGCGGCAAACCCTTCCGGTGCTTAAGACCCGCTTCCCGAGCGAAAACGTCCAAACAGTTCCCAAGGGCAATATCTAAGGTTTCACCGAAAACTCTGTAGCGTCCAGCCTCAAAAGCTGTCACCATGGTGTTGCCGCCTGAAGCGTAAAGGGTCACTGGGTCAACAACGCCAGTTTTTAGTTTTCCAATCTCAATATGCGCCACAGAATGGTTAACACCCACTAGCGGAACCTCAAGGTATGACGCCAAAGCTCTGGCAACAGTAGCACCTGTGCGCAAGCATGGTCCTAAACCTGGACCCTGAGAAAACGCAATAATCGACAAGTCACTTGGCTTCACGCCCGCCGCCGTTAAGGCGTCGCTTAGCACTTTATCAGCAACTTCAGAGTGGTGCCTTGCTGCTTCTCTAGGGTGGATTCCGCCTTCTGCTGGTATGTAACTGTCGGATTTGTTGGCGAGTATTTCTCCGTTGAAGGCGGCTATTCCAACGCCAAAATCGTCTGCTGAAGATTCTATGCCTAAACAGTAATTTTCATCTTTTCGCTGCTTGCTCTGCATGTTTTTCATGGATTCCAAGTTTTTTAAGGGATACATATTTGTATCCACTTCTGCAACTGTAGATAATTCGCTTTTTGGCTATTTCTAAGTTGCTCATTTATTCAATCTCCTCAGGGAACATAATATCCCCTTCGCTCATTAATCCGTCCCCTTGCGAATCCTCTATTTCGTCTTCTTTAGCTTCTTGCTCCAACTCTTCAGCTTCTTGTATTTCTTCTTTTGTTGGTGCCTTATAATATTCCCCATTTAGCCATTTCTTAAAGCGTTGTGCTAAGCTAAGTTTCGGTTGCTTTATTATTTGGTTTTTTTCTGGGGTTGCTGTCATTTTTCCAACTTCGTTTATGTTTATAGCAATGCAAAACCCATATTTAAAGGCTATTCTGGGCTTGAAATGCCAAATAACTGTAGAACACGTGTTCAATTGGCAAAACAAGCCCAATTTAGCCTTTAAGCTACATACCCTTGATTTTGCTCAAAAAATGATTTTGGGCAAGGAATTCTTCCAAGCCAAATAAAATGGGGAATCCCATCCATAAAAATCGAACCCAGAAATTTTAAAAAATGGGTATTTTTCCAGCGAGGGCGGACGCTCAGGAGTTGCTGTTGTTCAGGGGTACAGATAGGCGGGGAGTTCGATTCATGAAAACGCAAGGCAGTATCTTTTTTTCCTGAATTAAGGTAAACATGGGCATGGCTTTTTCTGGGTTCTATGTGCTTGTTTTGTTGGTTCGTTCTGGGTGCTCGATGATTAACACTTTCGGTTAATGATTGCATTTGTTTATCATTTTTTGTTATGTGTGTGTTGCGCGGGGGCGGTGTGTGTGTGTCGGACGACTTAGCGCGGGTATGCCTATTGGTTTCCCCTTTTACCCCTTCCCTACCCATAGCTATTCTATTCTAACCTAATCTACTCAGTTGAATCTACTATCTTACTCTCGGCTGTTCTAAAAGAAGAGAGGGTGTTGTTTTGGGGTTTGCCCCGCTTAGTGCGGGGGGTGGGTAGTGGGGGGTTAGGTTTTGGTCGGGTGTTTCATATGAAAAAACGTTCATATGCTCGGACGTTCACATGTTCGGACGTTTTTGGGCTTTTTTTAATCAGTTGGTTAAATTTCTGTGTTTTTTGGCATGGATGAGGCGTTGACATTTTGCTGTCTATTTCATTTAATCAGTTGATTAATTGGCTTGGAAAAGTTTAAATGAAGATGTTGTTTCTTGCCAAAAGTTTATATGTGGGTCGTGTATCGTATGTATTCAGATAAGTAAAATGGAAGTGAAAAAATCATGGCTAATAATCACAGTATTTCGACATTTCTCGAAACTGAGTTAGGGGAAGGTTTTGATTCAATAATTGACCCCAGCGGTTATGGTAGTGCTACTTTTTTAGTTAAAGAGTTCATGGAGAAACACAAAGACGAATTTATAGCTTTCTGGAATAAACAAGGCAAGGACGGACAAGCAATTTTTGATAGGTTATATAAAAAATGGTCTATGACGAAAGCAGAACAAGACGCGCTTAAAGCTCAGAAAAAGAAGGATGTTCATAATGAACTCGTAAAACAATACGTTCTTCTCGGCAGACCATCTGAAGAAGCGGAAGAAATGGCTACAGCTTTTCCAAATAAAGACCCGTGTGAAGTGGTGAGAATCCGAGCCTATAACACTCAAAACAAACCGTTAGAAGAGAAGGTTGAAACTGAAAAAGCGAAAGTGGAAGCTGAAAAACAAGCGAAAGAAGAAGAGG
This sequence comes from Bathyarchaeia archaeon, assembly GCA_050010515.1. Classification (GTDB taxonomy): domain Archaea; phylum Thermoproteota; class Bathyarchaeia; order Bathyarchaeales; family Bathycorpusculaceae; genus Bathycorpusculum. The sequence goes on along the minus strand of JBEKKX010000002.1, from coordinate 56,847 downwards.
CAAATCTTAAACAGTTAGCCGAGCCTACGCTCATACAGTTGGAAGAAATTAAGAATCTGCTCGACATTTCAATAGACAGTAAGGCTAAGTTGATTATTGCTAAACCAAACCGAATGCTTGACCCTTCCAAATTTGCCGAAATTGGTCAGAAAATGAGGGGTCTTAATGGTAGATACGTTGTTAATGAAAGACGAGAAGGGCATTACGTGATACCTATTAAAGCTAAGACGGAACCACAGCAACAGCAACCGAACCCTTAACCCCTCTTTTTTAATCAGAAGTAATATCCATGACAAGTTTTATATTTAAAATGTCCACATAAAGCAAACTGAGGGAATCAGTTTGAGAGCTGGGCTAATCATTGGTGGACTTTTTCTAATGTTTGTTGGCATTTTTCTATTCCTAACAATAATATTAATTCCATTTGCCGCACTTTGCGGATTTATTGGATTTATCATGCTTATAGTTGGTTTGGTTACATCACCTCATCCAAAACAAGTCATATACAATTATCCACCTCAAGCTCAAGCGCCCACCATAGTTTATCCCCAATCCCAATCTACCCAAAAAGTCTTAGCTATATGTCCAAAATGCAACAGTCGGATTGACGCTGATAATAGTTTCTGTCCTAAATGTGGCGCAGACATCAGACCTAAAAATCCTACCGTTTGAAGCTGTCTCAGACGGCAGTTAACAGAAAAAACCGTATGACGTGAAGTTACCAGAACCAAAACTTATAAGCTGAAAGAAAGGCATAGTGCATACGGTAAGAGGTTATACAATTGGCTCAACCATTATCAACTAAAAGAATTAATAAATATATGATTTTGGCAGTCGTGATAATAGTAATATTAGCTGTTTCATTGGTAGGAGTGCTAATTTTAGATAGGTCATCACATAATTCAAATAATGCAAATAACGTAGGCAATTCTGGAAATTCAAACGCTAATAGTTCTCCAACTGTTACGTTAACACCTGACACTCAAACGGTGACAATACCGCAAGGAAATGGAATAGCCTTAACTGCTCAATTTACTCTGCAAGTATCAGATGTTTCTCCTGTTCAGAGCATAGAATTCCATACAGGCACTTACAGTTATGGACAAGAAAACGTCTATAACATGTCACCAAGCCAACTCAACCCTTCCTACCCTAATTTTCCTAATACGAATACAGTCACCTATCAATTTGAAGATGGGAATGACCTATATGAAAATGCTGGAAATGGAGTTTATCAGGGCTATTGCACTATTACCGATGCCAATGGAAATACGTATAGCAGTAATTTGGTGACTATTGTAGTTCAATAGCAACCAACAACATTCTTTTTTTTGGCAATTTGGCTTAATTAATCAGTTGTTTAATTAGGATTTGAGCCTAAATATAATAATAATCCATATGCATGGAAGGTTTACTTTCTTTTAAGAAGTTAAAATGTTCTTCACAAAGAGGGTAAAAGTATTGGTTGTACGGGGGGGCTATTACTCCTTTTGTTGCGGCGGCGGCGACTTCTTTGAGGTCTACGCCGTACCTTTGGTCTATAACTATCCATTTCGCGTTTTTTCCACATTCTCTGCATTTTAAGTTAACTGAGTTAATATTTATTACATCTATTCCTCTAAATGGTCTTCACCCCTCAATCTTAAATCTGTATAGCTTCGATTAAGAATTAAGAACCTGATTTGCCATATGGAAAAGATAAAACTAACCCATAAATGACTGCATATTTAGAGGTATTTGCCTTGTAATGCAATTTTATTCGATGATACTTCTACATGGGGGACAATGCAAACGCCTGAAATATGACGATGAAGTAAGCCGTTTGTTTCAACTGTGAATTTATCGCATCGTTTAGCATATTCTTGGGTTGCAAGTTCAAGTTCTCTATCTCTCAATGTTACAAGCATATTTTCAATAATGCTTATCATGATTGTTGCATTGCTATAAGTCGTTTAAATAATTTTCCATTAAAAATTTTAGGCTGGGATTATGCCCTACTACCCTTGTACGTTTTTGACTTTTTGTCGGTTTATGGCTTTTTAAGCTACTGTTTAATTCGAAAAACATAGAAAAGAAGAGAAAGAAAAGAGGAAAAAGGGGTTTAGTCAATCCCATACCTTTTTCTTTTCTGGTTTGTTGCGTTCCTCTTCCTCTTTCAGTTTTTGCAGTTCCTCAAAAGTTGCTTTCAACTGGTTAAAGTCTGTGAGCATCTTATTGATACTTAAACCGTTATCAAGAAGTCGCTGTTCAAGAAATTTAATTCTTTTCTCATTTTCCTCTTTCACTTTGTCAGCTTCAGCTTTGAGTTTCTCCACAGATTGAGGTAACAGATAAGGCAATGCGGTTTTGTATTTATCTTTCATTTCCAAAATTTCATGGCTTGAATAGTGCTTATCTACTCCCCTGACCTTGTGCGCCATCATAGGGTCTCTGAGATTTTTGTCTATTCCCGCACTTTCAAGGGATGATTCAAGGAAATCTCTGAAATCATGAGGCGAAAAGCGTTTCTGTTCCAAATCTTTCCATGCGGAGAGTGACCCATTATCATACACTTGATTGATTGCTCCCTGAGTCATGACTCGGATTCTTTTAGGTTTAACTGCTAATTTCTTTTCTTCTTTGCTGAAGTGCCCTTTGTATGCAATAAACAACGGCGAACTATCGGTTAAGTTGTAGCCTTTGCGTTTAGCTTCTGCAAAATAATCTTCTAATCTCTGCCATGCCAACTTATGAACGAAAGTTATTTGCTTTATGCCTTTATATTTTCCAATTCCAGAGCCTTTTAATCTCGCGCTTTCAATTTCCATGTAATAGGGAACTTCGCTGTCACCTGTCGGCTTTAGGTCTCTTTTAGTCAGTTTAGTTAAAGTTTCAATTCTTACGGCAGTTGAGGGGAAAAACCAAACTAACGCTTTATCCCGTGAAGTAGTCATGTTAGCATCGAGGGCTTGTATATCCTCTATTGTCGGGGTTCTCTTCTTAGCTTCTGGGGGTTCTATATCGCTTGCAACGTTGGGGTTAAGGTTTCTCCAATTATGTTTATAAAAGCTGATAATGGCATTCTTGGATTCAGCTTTAACGCTGTCAGTCATACCTGAGTTTCTAAGGTAGGTTTCAAGCTGTCGTTCCGCTCCGAATTCCTTTTCTGTTGCTACAGCTTTCAAGCCTTCGATTTTAAGGTTGATTAGCTCATCTGGGTTTTGTTTGACAGCTTGGCAGTATTTCTGTAAGGCTCTTATGAAAATGCGTTTTGTATGTCGGCTTGGCAGTTTAGGAATCCAATTTTTTCCAGATTCGAATTTTAGAATCCACTCTTCATTTGCTTCCGTAAAGTCACTCATCCTTTATTCCCCCCTCAAAAGTTAAAGGCTTTATGAATTCTGGGTCAATTGATGTATTATCTACAGCTACAGCTACGGAAACATATTTTTATCTGGATTCAACGCTTATATTCTAATTGCATTATTTGGATTGATATCAGATGCCTAAACGTAATGACCTTGAACAGAAAGCACTCCATTATGTAGTAAACACAGGCTATCAAGGTGTGCTTCAATCCGATTTATGGCGTGAACTAGGCGCAAGCAGCCGAGAAGGCTCACGTGTCTCCATTAAACTAGAAGAAAAAGGCCTAATCCGCAGAGAAAAAGAACTGCAAGAAGGCAGATGGACATATAGGCTTTACCCAAAAAGGCTTCCAGCATCGATAGAAACCATCGTTGACTGCCCATGCTTACTCTGCCCAGACAATGAAAGGTGTGACCCAACAACTGCACTTTCACCTAAAAGCTGCCCAAAACTTACAGATTGGATACTCGGCTTAGGAAAAGAAGCCACAACTACTGCGGGTCCAAGCGCGCCAAGCACACAAGAGGATGATTCACTTGCCGAAAGCTTGGATCCAAGATAGAAAACGGGAATACTACTACAAAAAAGCCAAAGAAGAAAACTACCGCTCCAGAGCCACATACAAGCTAGTTCAAGCCAACGCGAAATATGGTTTCATACAAAGAGACGACGTAGTAGTGGATTTAGGCGCTGCGCCAGGAGGATGGATTCAAGCAGCAAGAAAAATGACTGGAAAAAACGGTTTTGTTCTGGGCGTTGATTTAAAACCAATCGAACCCTTCACGCAGGAATACATTCGAACAATAATTGCAGACTTCACTGAGCCAGGCATAGTCGAGGAAATACGCTCGTTTCTGCCTCGCGAAGCGGACGCAGTAATTTCTGATGCTGCACCAAACATCACTGGCGTTTGGGAAGTTGACCACGCAAGACAAATTGACTTAGCAACTAAAGCATTAGAAATAGCTCAATGCCTACTTAAGCCCAAAGGGAACTTTTTTGTTAAGGTTTTTGAAGGTAACTTGCTCAACGATTTTATCCAAACAGCAAAGAATCTTTTTGAAACAGTTAAGATAGTGAAGCCTCAGGCAAGCCGAGCTAAAAGCTCTGAAATGTACCTTTTAGCCACAGGCTTAAAATCGAAGGGCAACTGTGAACAGGAAACCTAATTTCTTCTGCTTAACTACTATTATTGTTAGGTGTAAGACTTGAGAGTTATATCGGCGGATTCTGCAGCAGCAATATTAGACCCGCAGTTTAAGCCACTGTACCTTGTCGCATCTGTTTCAGTGTTGGTTAATTCACCGTACAGGGAGCCATCTTTCAGGTTGGCTGAACCAATTTTTAGAGAAGTTGAAAGCGGCTTTGAAGTGATAGTGCATGAGGCTGAGCTTTGCAGAAGCTTGCTTGATAAAATGAAGGCTGATGTTGTGCATTTGGATCTGTCGCTTGGCGGAGTCTCCATTGAGGAGCTATCACCAGTTGAGCTTTCAAACTTGCGCACATCTAGAACAGGGCGACAAAACATTTTGAAGATTTTGCCTAGACTACGGAAAATTGCTGGCGAAATCAAACGGATCCATGATGTGGACGTGTTGGCTATTGGTAAAGAAAGTGTTCCTGTCCGTATCGCAGAGTTAACGGCTGGTGCAGAAGCAATTCTGTTTGCTTGCAAAAAAGCGGTAGACCAAAAAGAGCCTGTTTTGCTAGGTTTACCTTTAATGTGTCAACCAATAGTGCAAGAAGACCGCGTGTACCTTCACTCGCTTATAGCGGCTGAGCATGATGTACGCGGCTACGCCGTTGATGTTGAAAGAGTTTTAACAAAGGTTAAATTATTAGAAACGCTAAACCCTTGTGCACGAGGATTCCGCACCTTAAAAATTAAACTCACAAACTAAGAAGGCATACAATGAAACTTGATTTGTCCTTTTGGACGAATGCTTCATCAAAACGCAAAAGAATCTACTCAATCATAATAATTTTCATACTTGCATTCATAGTCACGGTTATCGGAAGCTATATACCTCTTAGCCATCAAGACGCAACGTCAATAAGTAACGGTTTAAACGCGACTCTTAATACGCATAAGTCCAATGGCAGCTTAACAGAATATGTTTTCATCAATAATTTCTCAATCTGTTTGGTAATGTTTGTTCCTTTAATTGGGCCTATAATAGGATTTATAATACTGGGTAATACTGGCCTTGCACTTGGGGCTATAGCTTCCGTACAAGGCTATCCCGTATGGATAGAACTGCTAAGCTTAGTGTTAACACCCGTGTTCTGGCTAGAATTCACTGCCTATTCAACTGCAATAGCAGAAGGCATTTGGCTGACCCGCAGACTAATGCAACGGCGATGGCTTGAACTAAAAAACACTGCAATACTAATAGGAATCTGCGCTGCCATACTTATTGTAAGCGCAATAATAGAAGTATGGCTAATATCTCTCAACCTCTAAACTTATATCTAATGCTTTAACGCTATGAGTCAGCTCTCCTATGCTTATAATGTCAACTTGCGCTGCCGCGTACTCCAAAAGGTTCTTGCCTGTAATTTTACCGCTTACTTCCAAAAGCACATTGGCAAACCCGGCTTTCTTTAACATTTCGCCTGCATCCTTAGCCTGTTTAGGCGAAAAATTATCAAGCATTATAATATCTGCTCCTGCCTTAGCCGCCTGCATTGCATCCTCAGCTTTTGTAACTTCCACCTCAATTTTTTTGCTAAAAGAAGCGTTCGCTTTTGCTTTTTTAACCGCATCCTCAACGCTTCCGACTATTACTAGATGATTGTCTTTAATCAAAATCATATCATCCAAGTGAAGCCTATGTGGATCTCCGCTTCCTATGGTTACTGCTTTTTTATCAAAATAAAGCAATCCAGGCGCCGATTTACGTGTCGCAGCGATTTTTGCTTTAGAACCTGCTTTTTCAAGTTTTGTTGTTAACGTTCGTGTGGCGGTTGCGATGCCGCTCATTCGTGAAAGAAGATTTAGCATGGTTCTCTCAGCCGAGAGAATGGTTTGGGCATCTCCTGAAATTTCCATTAATACTTGTTTATTCTTTATTTTTTCCCCGTCAACAACTTTAGCTTTAACTTTTAATCCTAAATATTCAGCGAGAATGATTGTTTCTTCTATTCCAGCCGCTATGCCTTCTTCTTTAGCAATAACTATTGCCTTTACCTTTAAGTTTGAAGGAATAATTGCTTGGGCTGTTACGTCGCCTTGCCCGATGTCTTCCGCGAGTATTTGCCTTAGCTTCTCTTCCAGAATTTTTCGTGGAACAAACATACCTTGTAATGTTGCGGTTAAACCTTAAATTGCTTGCTTTTTTCAAGCAGAATACGGCATAGTTAAAATAAATCGCCGACGTATCTTGTGTTCATATGCGATTGCTGTTAAGCTGCTCAGAGCTTGGCTTAGGCCATGTTTCCCGTATCATACCCTTAGGGAAGAAACTGGAGAAAAACGGTCATGAATTGTTCTTTTTCTCAGGCGGCAAAGCTTACCAGATGCTGCAGAAAGAATTTAGAAATGTTTACAAATGCACACCGGTATCTTGGTATGAGAACTCCTATGGCATAATCACTTCTGCCTCGCTAATCAACGTTTTATTTCCTCTTCCACTGTTTAACATCGAAAAAAACAGGTTTGAAATAAAAAATTCCAGTACAATGGAAACTATACATCGTTACTATGACCTTAGAGAAAACATCCGTGATATTGCGCCTGACATTCTTATCGCCGATGGTGACATAAACGCGCTTAGGCTTGCGCAGAAATGGGGGTTTCCCTCAGTTTACATCGCTAACATGATAAGGCCAAGCTACGGCTTCTCTGCTTTTCTTAATCCAGGCGAACGACTGATTGAAAGATATGTAAAGCGGTGCTCAAAAATAATAATCCCAGATAATCCCCCACCGTACACTATCTCTGAGTATAGTATTGGAAACTTGGATAATATGGGATTAAACGGGAAAGTTGAATTCATAGGAAGCTTCGTTGACACAACACACGCTAAAGGCTCGCAAGAACACATTTTTGCACCCATAAGCGGTCCCCCGGGCACAAGAGCAAAAATAATGAAAATCCTCCTTCCAGTCCTTGAAAAACTCAAAACTAAATGCGTCATTAGCTTAGGAACACCAGGCAAAAAAGTCACCACTAAAATTGGAAACTGCGAACTTCACACATGGCTGTCTGCAGAAGAGAGGCAGGAATGTATGAAGAACGCTAAATTCGTAATCTTTAGCGGTGGACATGCAACATGCTTTGAAACCATCAAATATTCAAAACCAAGCATTTGCATTCCAACACAACCTGAACAGTTGGGCAACGCTGCAAAACTTCAAGACTTAAACTGCTCAATAACCGTTAAAAACAAAGGCCAATTACAAAAGGCGGTTGCGAAAATGGAAAAGGAGCAAGAATCCTTCGACAGAAACATGTTGGCGCTCAACGAGTTTTCTAACAAGTTTAAAGGGTTAGACAGGGCAGTTACAATCATCGAAACCCTACTAGATTGACGGCGATTGCTATTTGCTAAGGTTTACACGTTTAACTTCGCCCAGCGGCGTTTCTTCCTCAAAAATGATGGCTTTAAACTTGTATATTTTAGCGTCTTTTGTTAGCCAACTGTCCGGGGAAAGCCCTGCTTTGACGCAGCATTGGCAAAGAAATTCTTCTTCACACCAGCCCCATTCAATAGGTACCTGTGGCAACAGCAAACCCCGATAGAAGCCCCTTTCAACAATTAAGCCGTCTTCGCCAACCTTAATTTTACTCAAGTACTCCTTTGGATTCTTAACTTCCACAGGCGCTGGAGGCGTTAGCACGCTTACTTCAAAAACAACTTTGCTCAATTCCTTTAAGGTTAATGGATAAAACCGTGGGTCTTGTGTTGCAGCATTAATGGCAGAATCAATCACTGCCTCAACAAGCGGACTTGTCGGGTAAGGGTAACCTATGCAGCCGCGAAGCTCCTTCTCCCCGTTCCTTAGACTACTTATAGTTACGAATACGCCGCATTGCTCAAAAAGTTTCTTGGGAGTCTCTTTTGGAGGTTGAATGGTTTTGCCTTTCTCCAATTTTTCGTTAACTGCGCTTCGAGCGAGTTGGATTAAGAATTTTCCTTCTTCTAAGCTTAGTTCAAACGACATAACGCATCCCTTTCCTTACTAACATGTGCGTAGGCACCGCTGAATCCTTCCTTTGAAGATAAATTTGAAGAAAAATTGGTTTAAAACTTTACAGCTTCTTCAGTTACGCCTTCCTTAGTTATAATAAGGAAGTCAATGCCGTCGCCGCTCATTGAATCTCTGCTTATTGCTGACTTTATAGAACGCATCACGAGTTCTTTCGCTTCTTCTGCGTTCATGCTTTCTTTGTAGCCTTCTTCCAAAACACCTATGGCTATTTCTGTGCCTGAACCCACTACTGCGTATTTATCAGGTATAAGCGAGCCTAAAACATCAAGCACGAAAAGCGATGGGCCTTCTTCATCTAAACCGCCGACAATTGTTTGAGTAATTAATGGTGCGTATCGACGGTTGAAGAGGACGTTTGCCATAAGTTTTGCTGCTGAGCGCACGCTGATTTTTCTGCCAGTGTCCATGCTGAAAAGATTAGCTTGCGCTTCCATTTCTTTAGCGAGAATTTGCATGTCTCCAACAAGCCCTGCGCATGCAACGCCGATTCGGTCGGTTACTTTGAATACTTTTTTTCCGCCTTTACTCATAATGAAATAACCGTATGTTACTCTTTTTTCAGCAGCTAAGAGTACTCCGTCTGAGAAGACAACGCCAACTGTAGTGGCGCCTGGAATCCAAGCGTAGCCGCCTTGCTGAGCTTGCTGTGATGGATCTTGCATCTGTGGCATTTGTGGGATTTGTGGTATTTGCGGTAGTTGTGGTCCGTATCCTTCCATAATTTTCGCCTTTTCCCGTTGTTATACACAAAACAATCTATTAAGCTTACTTATAACCATTCTATGACAGGCAAGGCGACTAAATATGATGAGTCTAACCTCTGGAAAGTGAATAAATGGGGAAAACTAATCGGTTACCTAACCGTGCTTGCAAAAGGCTTACTGAATTCCAGAAGCAATTAAGAATGTTAAGTTAGTGGCTGTTTATATGGAATGCAAAGCAAAATAAGCTTTTACCGCAGAAACTTTTAACATACCGCATGTTTTTTAACTATGCTAATTAGGGAGTAGCCCCTCTTGGACTCTGTCTCTATGTAAGTTGTAAAAGGAAGGCAAATGATAGAAATTTATACTCAAAACATTGGCGGCGTTTGGTTCGGAGTAGCCTATGCTCAACAGCAGATTGTAACATCATCCTTTGGTGTAAGCCAACAATTAACATTAAGCAACATTTTAGGAAATATACCGTTCAACGTATCTTTTCAGGTTTTCCATGAGCCCTCGGCTTTCGCCAAAAACACTCTTGCTTCTTTGAAGAGTATTTATGAGGGACAAAATGTTAACGCAAGCTTCTCGTTAGCCTTGACTCGTTTGCCAATTTACACACAAAAAGTGCTTAAAACAACTGTCGAGATTCCACTCGGTTATGTGGCTTCTTACGGCTCAATTGCCAAAGCGGTAGGTGGTGGACCAAGGGCTGTGGGAAACGTTATGGCGGCTAATCCTTTTGCACCAATCGTTCCCTGCCACAGAGTTGTTAAATCCGATTTTACGCTAGGAGGTTATGGTGGAGGCTTGAAAGTTAAACTTGAGCTCTTAGGCAGGGAGAAAAGAGGCTTCTCAACTTCAAAAGAATTAGAAGTCAATGGGCGTCAGCTTCAGGTTTTCCCTGTTGAATATGTTCTAAGAAATTTGGCTTAACCTGAATTTTTTTTACACAAATCATAAAAGCATGCGAGCTTAACCTCAAAGGCGAGGAAGCACCGTTGGTTAATCGAGGTCTTTACGTTGGCAGATTTCAGCCTTTCCATTTAGGTCACCTTGGCGCTATCAAGGCAGTTTTAAAAGAAGTTGATGAACTCGTCATAGTCATTGGTAGCGCTCAGTACAGCCATAACTCCAATAACCCGTTTACAGCGGGCGAAAGATTAGTTATGATTCGCCGTGCTTTGCAAGAGGCTAAAGTGGATTATTCTAAGCTTTGGATTGTTCCAGTTCCAGATGTCCACTTGCATATGTTATGGGTTAGCGCGTTGGAAGGTTACACTCCAAAGTTTAATGTTTGTTATTCTAATGAGCCGTTGACACGAAGGCTTTTCATGGAAGCAGGTTATCAAGTCAAAAACATTCCATTCTTTGATAGGAAACAATACGTGTCAACTATCATTAGAGAAAAAATGCTCCAAGATGACAGCTGGACGGATCTTGTTCCTAAAAGCGTCGCTGAATTCATTAATGAGATAGATGGGGTTAACAGGCTTAGAGATTTAGCTAGAACAGACAGGGTTTCTTAAACGACCATTTTTTCGTTTGAAGCCTGATGATAAAAGTGCCAAGCAAGAAGATAAACAGTGATTAAAACTATCAATTCAGCTAATACACCAAAATTCACCGCAGCTTCCAAAGCAAAAAAGTTGTTTGTAGCATGAAGCAGTACAGACGTCAGGTAGTAGGGTAGAGGTTTTTTCTTAGCGATACCGTAAGCAGTTATAGCCGCGCTTGAAGCATGAAAAATAACGCCTGGGATTCTAACAATCCAAGGTACATCATAAATGAAAACATACAAAAAGAATTCGGAAATACCGAAACCTAACCCAATCAGAATACCTAAAGTTACAAGTGACCTTTCGGTTTCCCCATGCCTATAGAATAATGGGAAAACTTTCGCTAACTCCTCTACGAAAGGAGCTATTAAAATAACCGCTAAAGCTCCGGGAAAAAGCGGGTAAAAGTTCGAAAAAAACAAAGCAAACGGAATACTCACTAGGATTCCAGATAAGAAAAAGAAGATTAATTCTTTAAGACTCGGTTTATGAATTGGTATAACGCATTGCTGTTGAGGCTTATCTTCCATAAAAATAAGCTTCCTTTAAAATAGTGAATTAAACGCTTCCTTATCAGCGTTTTTGCTGTCTCTCAGAAACCCGCAGTTATGGGACTTTTGGGTTTCATTATTTCCCTGAGAACCACTGTTGCATAGGAACCTCTGAGCAGCATGAAGCTTAACTCAGCTTGGCAGTCTTTGCCGCTTGCATTTGCTGAAACATTTTGGAGCTTAAAGTCTCTGATTGGAGTTATCGCCGTTCGCAAGCCGCCTTTGCCGCCAATCCTTGATAACGCGTTAATTCGCAGGTTCTCGAACTTGATTTCTTCTTCCTCAAGAACCTCCTTCTCTATTTGCCCCATGACCCCTTGAGAGAGCTTCTGCCTTACTCCAACAATAGGTAAAGCAACTCGCAGTTTTCCAGCCTTAATTTGCTCATTAACGCTAGCAAGAGTTTCCGCTGTTACATTTTTTGCCATGCTGTTCAGGGGCAATCCAGAACGTTCAACAGCAACCACGAAATCGCCAACCTCAGCCTTGTTCAAAGAGTAACCATGCTTAACCCGTTCGCTGAGGAAACGATTAAACAGGTAAGACTGATGCGCTTGAACAAAAAGCTCTTGAAGCTTAACGGGCAACCGTTGAAAAGCGCCAATGAAATCATCTGGTTTATCTGCTAAGTGATTCAGCATTAACCTTTCAAAGCGAAGTTGCTTAGGAAAGTTTTCCAGTGCTTGTTTGAAATTTTTTGTTGATTGGAGTTCTTGGCGTGCTTGCCTTGAGGCTGGATGCTCGTGAACGCTTGGTTTAGCCAAAAAAAGCATTGCTGCCTCCTCAAAACTGCCTCTAACAAGAGCTTTTCCAACCAAATGCGTTATGGGACGGGTAGTTCCGAAACGTTGGTGCCCAAAAAAGTTTGGAATGCCACCTAAAGCTTCAAGCTCCTCAAGGGTCTGCGAAATTCTTGTTTCAACGGTTGATTCCTTGTATTTTATGGCTTTGATTTTTATTGTGAAGATGTTGCCAAGCAGGTAATATAATGAAAGCGCCTCACGAAGATAGCCTATAGGGTAGATTTGGATATCTTTAACATTAACTTTTGAAGCATCCTCTATCAAGCCATCCTCAATCGTCAAGTGCTGAGCTGTTATGGCTTTTGCATCTTTAATGCCCGCAATCTGGATGCACCTCTGGTCTACGCCAAGTTGTTTAGCAACGTTTTTGATGGCTATGAACGTGTCCCAGTTGCGCTTCACCAAAACGCACAGCAAATACCGTTGCTTTTGAAGAGTAGAACCTAAAACCCTGCCTGCAACAGCCCCGTTCACGGATGCTTTTGAGCCGTCAGCAAGAACTTCTTCAACCACAAAGTCGTCAACTGCTTCACGGATGACGCCCCCGATGCCTAAGCTTTTGCTGGCGTAAATTTCGATGCCTAGCTGTTTATCGAGCGCCGACACAGGCAACACCACTCGCCTAGAATAACTTTAGCTTACCAGTTAACCTATCAACCATTTCCGCTGGAGCAGGACCAATCCCTAAACATGTCACCGTGCCCTCAGGAATCTGCGTTAAACCTCTATCAACAATCAATGCGTGGGGCAAACCTAACTGGTCAGCAGCCTCTTCCAATTCATGAAGCTCCTTTTCACTTGGAACCTTAACTGCGATTTTCCGTTGCCCCTCGTAGAGCCAAGCTTCCCACCACTTCTTACGATGCGTATAAGCATTTTGAGCGGCTGAAACTGCAGCGTGCCCAGCTTGCGCCGCAATTTTGCCTTTACCCATCTTCAAATCCGAACGGAAAACGAGGACTTGTTTGTATTCAAATTCGCTCATTCTCTTTTATCCCGCTTCTATGTTTGGCATCCAAGATTTTAAGTGTTTGCAGACAAGTAAAGCATAACAAAGTAAGCCATAGCTGCCAGCATTGAAGGTTTCCCTAAAACTTTAAGCATAAGCTTTCCTTGAAAGTCGATTTCATCCACATCGCTTAATGCTTTATCCACGCCCAACTTTCCGCAGATCCGCAGCATCTCATCCACTTTCTCGTCAGACAGAGAATCAAGAAACCTTCTAAGCCTAAGCATAACAATAAAATCAAAACTAAGCAAGTCGGAACAGCGTTTCTGATAAACCCGCAAAAAATCAGGTGACACGTCGCCTTGCTTTATGGCTTCGCTAGCAGTTTCTGCCGCGATTTTGGCGCATGTTAACCCGAAAATTACTCCGCCGCCAGTGGTCGGTTTAACCTGTGAAGCGCAGTCGCCTACAGCAAGAAAACCGTTTGCATAAGCCCTGTTGATTGGACCGCCTAAAGATATAGCGTGATACCCAATTTGTGTTATTTTGGCTTTGCCAAGCTGTTTAGACGCAACTGGATGCTTAGACATGAGCTGATGCAGGAATTCACGGGGGTTTCCCTTGTTTGTTGCCAACCCAACCTTTGCTGTTCCATCAAGCCTTGGAATAAGCCATCCGTAAAAGCCAGGCGCATAATTCTTGCCTAAGTAAACTTCAACCGCATCACGCTCAACGTCTTGTACGTTTTCTACTTCAGCTTCAACCGCATAAACCAGCTCTTCAGGCTTAAGCGTTGCTAAACCTGCTTGCCTCAAAAACCTAGAAGAGATGCCTTCCGCATCCAAGGTGATCTTAGAATAAACTTTCTCTTCTTTTACACCGTTTCGCTGGATATTTACGCCTTTGACATGGCCATCCGCCATTATCAGCGAGTGGACATAGGCGTTTAAGACGAAACATGCACCAGCCGCTTCTGCTTGCCCAGCCAAGTACTGGTCAAAACGTGCTCTGTTTAGAGCGGTAGTTACTGGACGGGAAAGATGAAGTGAAAACTTGGTGCCATCGGGCGAATAAAAGTTGGCTGCACTAAAAGTGTTTTCAACAATCCCATTTGGAAGCGGATACAAACCCATAGTGCTTAAGCTTCGAATGCTCAGGTGACCAGCGCAATGGGAAGGCAACCCGATTTCAGGGTGTTCTTCAAAAACGGTGACTTTAACGCCTAATTTAGCCAAGTTTAGTGCGGCATATGAACCAACAGGTCCGCCTCCAACAATTATGGCATCTGGAATATTACCAGTCGGTTGCACTGTGTGCTTCATCATCATTATGTTAATGGACTAGTTCAATTCGGCGTTTTCCACGCGCCAATGAAGAAGTGCGAATTTTACCGGTTACCTCCAGCTTCAGTAGCAGATCATTGAAGTCTTTGTAGCCCAAATCGTCAAACTCACCTTTCAACTGTCCAAAGAGCTCATCATCAGTCATGTCGCCCTTCTTAGCGAGAACTTCCAACATAACAAAATAAGCTGGGCGGGTTTTCCAAGTTTTTATCTGAGGCATACGCTTTCCTTCTAAGCAACTGGTGTCGCTGGCTTTTGTACCTGTCGGACTTGCTGCATAAAGCTCTTGTACCATTTCTCCATGTCGGGCGTTACTGATGGACCCATTTCTTTCAGCGCATCCAAGAAATCTTTCATGGTTACTTCTTGGGAGTTTACATCCCTTCTTAATGCGTGCATTGCGGCTTCTCTGCATAAGGATTCTATATCAGCGCCGCCATAGTACTTAGTCATTATTGTTAACTGGTTTAGGTCAACGTCTTTGTTGATTGGCATGCCTTTCGTGTAGATTTTAAATATTTGCAAGCGGCCCTTATCGTCCGGTTCAGGCACATAAATTAATCTGTCAAACCTTCCAGGGCGCAGAACGGCGGGATCCACCATGTCAGGACGGTTGGTGGCAGCTATAATTACTATGTCTTGTAATGTTACTATGCCATCCATTTCTGTTAAAAGTTGGCTTATGACTCGTTCTGAAACGCCGCTGTCAGACATACCCATGCCGCGTCTAGGCGTAATCGAGTCTATTTCATCTAAGAATACCACTGAAGGCGCTGCCATGCGGGCTTTGCGGAATATTTCACGTATGGCTTTTTCTGATTCTCCAACCCATTTGGAGAAGACTTCTGGGCCTTTAATTGATATGAAGTTGGCTTCGCTTTCTGTCGCCACCGCTCGGGCTAACAGTGTTTTGCCGCAGCCTGGTGGACCATAAAGGAGGATGCCTTTTGGCGGTCTAATTCCAAGCTTAGTGAACATTTCTGGGCTCTTCAGTGGCCACTCCACAGCTTCTATGAGGTGCTGTTTTACGTCTTCAAGTCCGCCTACGTCGTCCCAATGGACAGTGGGAACTTCAATGTACACCTCTCGCATGGCTGTTGGTGTAATTTCTTTGTATGCGTTGTCAAAATCGCTCATCTGTACTTCCATCTTTTCAAGCACGGCTGGTGGAATGCGTTCTTCTTCAAGGTTAATCTGCGGGAGGTATCTGCGTAATGCTTTCATGGCTGTTTCTCTGCCTAGTGCAGATAGGTCGGCTCCAGTGTAACCGTGTGTCATGTCGGCGAGGCGGTCAAGGTTGACTCCTTCGCCTTTTTCTCCCTCTTTGTAAGGGACCAATGGCATTCCTCGTGTGTGTATTTGGAGGACTTCGTATCTTCCTTTCCTGTCAGGTACGCCGATTTCTATTTCACGGTCGAATCTTCCTGGTCTGCGCAGTGCAGGGTCAAGTGCGCCTGGACGGTTGGTTGCACCGATGACTATGACGTTTCCTCTTCCGCTTAAACCATCCATTAACGCGAGGAGCTGTGCAACGACGCGTCTTTCAACTTCACCTGTTACTTCCTCCCGTTTAGGCGCTATAGCGTCAAGCTCATCGACGAATATTATGCTCGGAGCGTTCTGCTGGGCTTGCTGGAAAATCTCTCGCAATCGCGCTTCAGATTCTCCGTAGAATTTGCTCATGATTTCTGGACCGTTAATGGAGTAGAAGTTGGCTTCTGACTCGTTAGCGACCGCTCGGGCTAATAGTGTTTTGCCGCAGCCTGGTGGACCATGAAGCAGGACGCCTTTTGGCGGTTCTATTCCTAAGCGTTGGAAAAGTTCTGGGTGGCGGAGTGGCAGTTCGACCATTTCGCGGACACGTTGGATTTCTTCATGTAAGCCGCCGATGTCTTCATAGGTGGTTCTAGGTAAGCCTTTGCCTTCAGGTGCTGGCTCGTTTAGAATGGTTAAGCGTGTTTCGGCTGTTACTTTTATTATGCCGTGGGGTCGGTTTTTTGAGACTGTAAATGGAATGGCGTGTCCCAACATCATTACTAGGGTTGTGTCGCCCTCTACGAGGGTACGTTCCATGAGGCGGTTTTTAACAAAGTTAGTGAAGTCTTCGTCAACGTTTAGCCGCATGTCAACTGGTGCAAGCGTTATACTTAGGGCTGTTTTGACTTTTGCTGGCCTCACGACAACGTATTCGTTTATGGCTACTCCAGAGTTTTTGCGTGTGAAACCGTCGATACGGATGATATCACGGTTTTGGTCTTCACTGTAGGCTGGCCAAGCTATGGCTGACGTTGTGCGTTTGTTTATAATTTCTATTACGTCTCCAGCGCTTATGCCTAGTTTTTGCATAGTTCGCTGGTCTATGCGGGCGATCCCTCTGCCTACATCTCTTTGCCTTGCGTCTCCGACACGTAATTGAACTTCGCTCAAACAGAATCCTCCAAATAATCTGATGCTAAAGATACATGTTTGAAAGAACCTTTTATGACTATATAAACTTTAAAGCGTAACGGCAAAGACTTTCAGGTACTCAATACCAAAAGAATGAGGGTTTTTGCCAAGACAGCCGCAACGTTTTATCTGCTGGTTCTACGCACCATGAAGGTTTGGGCTTGGCTGATGCCTGGGATTTTAGCGAGTTTTTCTTCGAACTCGTCAACGATGCCTGTTTTGTCCTCTGGGAACTTAACTTGAACAAGCAGCGCTTTAAGTCCAAAAGCTATGGGTTCTTCGCCGTAACCTTCGATTGCTGAGAATTCAGGCGCGATGCTTTGGATTTTATTTTTGAGGTCATCAAAGTTTTCCACTATGTCTTCTGGAAACACCTTGTATGTTACTAAAACGCTTCCCATCTAATATCGCCTTATGGTCCTGTGAATCCGCATTTTGGACACTTGTATAAGCGGCCGAATTTGCGGCATTTTCCATCACGTTTAATCTGGATTTCTCCGCAGTTGGGGCAGAGGAATTTTGTGGATTCGCTGCCTGGCGGAATTGGTTTGCCGCAGCTTGTACAGGTGACCAAGGACAGTGTTGTTGCTCTTTCTGTCATAATCTACATCTCTTGCGGTTTTAAATTGTAAGGGTTCCTTATATCTGCTATGCTTAAAATTAAAGAGTCCTTAAGCTTTGGTGTTGCGTCTTTTAGGAGCAAATGTTGCTTCAGATTGTGACCACATTGTTTTATAAATTTCTAGAAAGAACATACTTTAAATAAGAAAGGATGGAGGCAGCGGCTTTTTTGGAGGTGAAATCGGTGAGAAAGAAACTTTTGATTTTAGTTGTGATATCAATTCTGTTGATTGCAATTCCCTTAGTGATAGCCACTGTAACAAACTCACAAACCATAAGTGTTAGAGGAACAGCGAGTTATCCTAATCTACCAGCAACACCAGGCCCAACAGCAACTCCAACGCCAACGGCAACCCCTGTTTCTACATCATTTTCGTTGTCTTTTCAGAATGGAACTGCTGTCCCTTCGACTTTAACTCCTTCAAGTTTTGCTGATTTTCCAACTTATACAATGTGGCAATCTCCTACGACTCCAGGTTTTGGCAGCGGTTGGGCACCAACTAGTTTGGATACATTAATAGTGACAAACACTGGTAACGCGCCGATAACAATAACTGCTACTGCATCAAACGTAAATGTTCCTTCTAACATCGATTTTAATTTTCAATACGAAATGTTAACTAGTATGACTGGTTCTCCGACAACAAGCTCAATAGCTGTTGGACAAACAGAAGCAATTATGCTTATGACGAACATGGCACCTACAAACACAAATTATGCAAGTAATGGACAATTCAGCTACAGCTTTGATATTACTTTGACGGCAACTCAAGCCTAAGTTTTTTGAACAAGGAGAGGCGGTAATTTGTTTTTTTAATCGTTTTGTGCAATGAATCTGTCCTTTCAGCAACCTTTGGTGTTAACTCCCAAAGATGTTATATTACGAGAGTTTGATTAAACAAAAGTTGTAAAAATTTCTAATTTTCTTTAAAAACTATTATAACCCTTGTTAGCAAATAGTTATTAGATTATAATGAGGCTCGCTGAGCTTAATGAGTTAGAAAGCCAACAAATGGAAAAAGGCCTAAAGGCAGCTGAACGAGCAGTAGCAGAGTTTAAAAAAAATAAAGGTACACAACTGGCAAAGTATCTATACCCAGAATTTCCTTGGAATGGAATGGAAAGAGCTTACATCAGTCCCTATCTTCTTGATGGGTGGAGAGTTATTCCATTTTATTCATACCCAATTTTGGGAATCTCGCCGATGACGGTACCTGAGTTTAAAAATTATGCTGGTATGGATGTAAAAGATGTTGTAGAATTGTCGAAAAAAGGGCGGTTATACCCTTTATTACTCTGGCCATACAGTGACTATGCCGGAAAAGAGTTTGAGCATCTGGATCCGTTAATTAGAATAGCTCCTTGGGATAGAACTTACGAAATTATTAATGAACTTGTGGGATTTAATGAGTTAAAAAGGTTCGAAAATGAAGCAAAGCGGTCCAATGAAAAAATTATATCAAAAAACGCCTTTTTGTACAGTGTTTTTTGTGCTTTAGGGTATAAAAGAAGGATCAATATGGGCTTTCATTACATACGATCAATGAAGGATAATGAATCAATTCGAATGTATGAAACAGATTGGTTAGCATACCTTAAACACCAAGTCCTAATCCCACCATACCTAGGAGGAATAGCACCCACAGATGAAACTATTGGAAAAATGGTTAATATTCCATTGAAAGGCAATAACCACTCAAAGGAAGAATTTACCAGTGAAATTGCGGAATATCTAATAACTGATTTAGGATTTGTGACTCCGTCGGACTCATCGGATCTTAACATTGATCTTGTGGTAGAAACACAAGACTGCGCAAAAGATTTACAAAGGGCCTACCAAGAATTCTCAAGACTTGTGAAGGACCTGAAAGTTAAAGAGGCACTAGAGACAAGAGATGCGCTATTTCAAGAAGCAGAGAATTTTAAAAAATCGGCCCCTTTTCTTGATAAAGTCTCAAATGTTATGTATAGCGGCATAAGTGTATCAGCGGCTGCAATTACGTATGCCGGACTTTCAGGCTTCCTTTCTCCTTGGATAGCTGGTCTGGCCGCTTCGTCGCAAGTATATGTTACGCTAAGAAAGAAAGAAATGCAAAGCTGGATTGAAGGGCAATACGCCAAAATGTTGAGTAAAATTGGTATCGGACCTTTTGCCTTTGTTCACACATGGCGAGCTCATAAAATCGTTAAAACAAAAATATCATCGTCACCCAAAAAATCGCGGATTTAAATCATATAGCCTTCGCAAGTTTATTAAGAAGGCTTCTTGCCTATTTTTATTGTTGTGGTAAATTTTGGGCGTAGATTTCAAGGACCTTGTTCCGAAAACTCCCGTTAAATTAGAGGATTTAAGTGGCAAAATCATCGCCATAGACGCTTATAACGCGATTTACCAGTTTCTCTCCATTATCCGCCAGCCCGACGGCACACCGCTGAAAGACAGCACTGGAAAAGTCACCAGCCACCTGAGCGGTTTATTCTACCGTACAAGTAACCTTGTAGAAATGGGCATAAAACCAATCTACGTTTTCGATGGCATTCCGCCAACTTTGAAGGCGGCTGAGATTGAGCGGCGCAGGCAAGTCAAGGTGGAAGCAGCCGTGCACTATGAGAAAGCAGCGGCAAAAGGTGACACCGCAAAGATGCGGATGTTCGCTCAAGCCACAACAAGCATGAAAGATTACATGAAAGACGACAGCCGAAAACTTTTGGAGCTTATGGGTTTGCCGTGGATTCAGGCGCCAAGCGAAGGTGAAGCCCAAGCCGCGCAGATGACCAAACGCGGAGATGCAGATTACTGTGCAAGCCAAGACTATGACAGCTTGCTCTTTGGAGCACCAAAACTGCTAAGAAACGTAACCATTTCTGGCAGACGGAAGCTCCCCAGCAAAAACATCTACATTGACGTCGTTCCCGAGGTAATTGAGCTTTCCAAAACGCTAACTGAGTGCGGCTTAACATACGAACAATTAATTGACGTTGGCATACTGATTGGCACAGACTTCAACCCGAATGGCATAAAAGGGCTTGGGCCAAAAACTGCTTTGAAGTTAATCAAGCAATATGGAACATTAGAGGATGCGTTGCCTTACGTAAAAAACGCTAGTTTTCCAGTTGAGCCAAATTGTATAAGGGAAGTTTTTCTGCATCCGCAAGTCACAGATAACTATAAGCTGGAATGGAAAGAGCCCAACGTTGAAGGCATCATCGACTTCTTATGCCGGCAAAGGGATTTCTCAGAGGACAGAGTCACAAAATCCTTAGACAAGATGCTGGAAGGCTCCAAGAAGCAGAAGGGAAAAATGACGCTGGAAAAATGGTTCGGTTAAAGCGTTAGCTTTGCCCTTATTCGCCTGTTAATGGAACAAACGCTACTTCCCCCCAGTCGAAGCACTACTGTGAATACTGCAAGCCTGCCTTAATGTTGAACGAATATTAAAAAAGAAAAAATGTTACTTTACAGTAACACACTTTGCCAGGTTCCTTGGCATATCCGGGTCGTATCCTTTCTCAAGAGCAACATAATACGCTAAAAGCTGCAGGGGCACTACAAAAGGAATCGGCGACAGAACACCAGGAATGCCCTTCGGAACCTCAACGTAATCATCAGCCAACGCTTTGATGTCCTCGTCTCCTTCCTCGGCAATGGCAATTATGTGGGCGCCTCTGGCTTTCATTTCCATAATGTTACCAATCAGCGTCTTATGGCAGTCATCCTTGGGGCAAATGAAAACTGCTGGGAAGCCATTTTCAACCAAGCTAATTGGGCCATGCTTGCTTTCGCCTGCTGGGAACGCTATCGACGGAATATAAGCGATTTCCATTAGTTTAAGTCTGCCTTCATAAGCAGTGGCGGTGCTGATTCCTCTGCCTAAGAAAAAGAACACTTTAGAATCCTTGTATTTCTTGGCGATTTGCTTAACTTTTTCCTCTTGCGTCTTAACTATTGCGTCAGCAATTTCAGGCAATTTAAGCAAATTCTCTTCAAGGCTGTCTATTTCATCCTGAGAAACTTTGCCTCTTTTCTTTGCCAATCTAAGCGCAAGTTGCGCCATCACGGAAAGCTGAGACGTAAAAGTTTTCGTTGCGGCAACTCCAATCTCTGGACCAGCTTGCGTGCCAATATAAACACGGGAAATACGTGTCAAAGAAGAGCCGATAACATTAGTTAAGCTTAGAATCGTGGCTGCACGTTGCTGGGCGCAGGTAACGGCTGCTATGGTGTCAGCTGTTTCGCCTGACTGACTAACCGCTAAAATGGTGCTGTCAATGTTTACTGATTTGCCATGTTGTTCTATAAATTCTGAAGCGTAAACGGGGTATGTGGGCAAGAACGCAAGTTTAGAGAACATGTATGAAGCCGCTAAACATGCATGGTAGCTTGTTCCACAAGCAACAAGAAAAACCTCGTTCGCACGATCCAGAAAAGTTGTAAGTAAATCCAGATAATGCTCCTGCATTCTCAGCGTGTTGCGAAGAGTTTCAGGCTGCTCATGAATCTCTTTGATCATAAAGTGCGGATAGCCTTGTTTAATAGCCATTTCAGCTGTCCACTCAATAGTTTCCGGTTCCCGACTGACAGGGCTGAGATCCTGAATTTTCTTAATCTCATAACCTTGCGCTGACAGAATAACCAGTTCACCATCATTCACCATGACTGCCTTGTTGGTAACTGGCAGAAACGCTGGAATATCAGAAGCACAAAAAACACCCTCGCTATTGATGCCTAAAACCAAGGGGCTCTCATTTCTGGCGCAGATAATCTTGTCAGGCTCTTTTGTGGAGATTACGGCGAGGGCATAGGAGCCTTCAAGGCGCTTGAGGCTTTCTTGAACTGCCTCGACAAAGGAGAGTTTAGGGTTCTGTTTGAGGGTTTGCTCAATAAGGTGTGGAATTACTTCTGTGTCTGTTTTGGAAACAAACGTATGATCAAGATTTTCCAGTTCTGTTCTAAGCTCCATGAAATTCTCAATGATTCCGTTATGAACAACCATTATTCCGCCTGTGCAATCGGCATGAGGGTGAGCGTTCACTTTTAAGGGTGCACCATGCGTCGCCCAGCGCGTGTGACCAATACCTATGCTGCCTGGTAAATCGTCAAGGTTTAGGATTTTGTGAACCTCGTCGATTTTTCCCTGATCTTTTTTTAAGTAAATTTTTCCATTAAATATTGTTGCTATGCCTACTGAGTCGTAGCCGCGATATTCAAGCCGTTTAAGTGACGAGTGAATTAGGGGAGCGGCGTTTTCTTCCTTTAAAACACAACCGAATATTCCACACATTTCAGAAGCCTCGCTTTTCGCAATGGTTTAAGCTTATGAAGTCTGTGTTTTGCTAATAAGCATTTTTAAGGTTTCAGTTTCACCGCTCAAAAAAAATTTTTAGTGTGTCTTACCCTTTATTCATGCAAGCGAAAGCTTTAAAGCGATTTGAGCCTAAATTTTTTGAACCATTATAAATAAATTTTTTATAGTACCTGCATGTTATCTACCCTTTTGACTGACATGGATAAAAAACTGCTTCTCCAAGACAACGGCAACACCCAAGAAGTAAAAGAAATCAGCATAATGGACGATTCACAAAAACTAAAAATGATACTGGGCAGCCTAAGCTGGAAAATCCTAACAATGTTATCAAAAAAGGAAATGTACCCCTTAGAAATCGCAAAGCAACTTGGTATGCATGAGCAAAAAGTCTATTATCACATTAGAAAACTAGCAAAAGCAGGAGCCATAGCCGTTGAGCGTGAGGAAAAAAAGAAAGGTGCTACAGCAAAATATTACAAAGTAGTGTCACCAGCTTTCGGCATCGAGTTTCCGGACGGCTATAAAGCAATCCAAAACTTTTGCCTCTTAAGCATCGACAAGCAACTCCAAGAGTTCTTCAAAGAATTCATTAGCAACGGTGTTTTTGACGGAAAAATAGTTGTAGGCAGCCCACAGCCGCATGGCCCGTTTAAAACCAGCGCCAGAGACGGACACTACGCAGCGCACTTGGCGCTTTTCATTGGCCAATTTGCAAAAATGCCCACAGAATTCGCTGTGAAACTCGACGTTGACGTGAAAGTGGAGAAAGAGGAAAAAAACAATTTAATCCTTGTTGGGGGACCAGGAACAAACCTTCTTACACAGGAAATAAACGAATATTTACCCATCAAATTCATAATGCAATCTTCAGAGCAAGGGTTCTTGCTGGGCGGTTTATCATCAAAAAAGACTTCGCAGGTTTACACTTCGGATGTTTCAGGATTAATTGCTAAAATCGTGAATCCATGGGATAAGACCAAACGCATCGTGGTTTTAGCAGGAAACAAAGCCGTAGGAACAAAAGCATGCGTTTTAGCTTTGACTAATTTTTGGAAGAAAACACTAGAGAAATACAAGGGCGAGGACACCTTCGCAGTGGTGATTCACGGCTTTGATCTAGACGGGGACGGCAAAGTGGATTCCATTGAGGTTAACGAGTAATTGAGTGCTAAAGAAACAAGAGAAAACATCGTGGCGTTTGGGCATGAAAATATTCAAGCCATTCACCCTTCAACTTTAATGTTTACAAGGGAAAAGCACCTGTCAAAAACTGGCGATTGCGTAGTCGGAGTAGCTGCGGATAAAGCAGTAGCTGACTTAAACCAAACATTCAAAGAGAAATTGAAAAGACCAAACGCTAAACTAACCATAATTATCGAGGCTGGAGGCTTAACTGAGCAAATTAACGCCTCTGGCTCCCAAAAATTGATTTTAACTCACCCAACCGACATTGTAATCCGAAAAAGCGATTATATCTGCAACCGAACGTTGGCAATTCGCGCTGATAAATCAGCAAATGATTTACCAAGAGAATTAGTGGAGAAGCTAAAAAATCCACAACATAAAGTCAACATTACCCTTGTTCTTCGCGGTTAAGAAATTTTAGCATCTAAAACAATCTGCGACTCGTAGGGTGCAGTTTCCCGGATGCTTTTTGCATAAAGAAACGCTTCCGCTTTTCTGCCCGTTGATTCTGCAGCTTGGGAAAATCGGAACTTGAGGTTTTCTATTGAGTCAGGTGAACGAACAAAAGCATAAAAATGGATTATTCCACCCTGAGGCTTGATTGCTTGGCAAGCGGCATCAACAAACTTGATTGCTGTTTCAGGCAAATTCATTATCACCCGGTCAGCTGAACCCTTAAGCTTGTTTGCGGTAATTTGCTTTGCATCTCCAAGGATTGGGAAAACTCTGTTTTCAACCCTGTTTACCCTTGCATTTACTTTAAGCAGCTCAACGGCGTCAGGATTAATATCAACAGCGTAAACCCTAACGTTCGGATTCTTTTTGGCAATTAGCACTGAGAAGGGTCCAACTCCAGCAAATAAATCCACCACAGTTTCACCACTTTGCACGAGTGATGCCACACGCTGGTGTTCATGGGAAAGCCGAGGCGAAAAATATGCTTTGGCTACGTCAACGTGGTATTGGCAGCCGAATTCCCTGTGTACAGTTTGGGTTTTGTGTTCTCCGGCGATAAAAGTGAACTCGCGCAACCGGTAAGTTCCACTTATTGCTCCTGCTTTTGCGAGCACAGTTCTGATGTTTCTGTGCGTTTTTAGGATTGCTTCGCCGATAAGGTTTTCGTATGCTTTCAATTCTGGCGGAATTTCGATGACGGCTATGTCCCCTGTTAGGTCCAATGCTTGAGGCAAACTCGCCAGCAAATAGGAGGGCAAATTGTTTTCGAGAACCTGCAGGAGGGATTGTGCGGTTGGCCTCTTTTCAGCGAAAACGCTAGTTGATAATTGCGTTTCGGGCCCTTCGATTTTCAGCGTTGCTAACTCTTTCTCATCTGGTTGCCTGATCAAGGGGATGCAAAGGTTGCCTTCATCCCGCTGAATTTCCAATGACTTATCTATAAGTTCAAGTTTATTGGCTAAGGCTATTGCTCCTTCGCCTTGTTTTTTTGGAACTTTTATGCAAATGGTTGATTTGGGCATGCGATCAGCTGCTTTTTTCTATCCTATAGAGGTTGTTTACTCTTTGAGTGGTGAATTTAACGTTTAACATTTTTTCCATCAGCCAAATGTTAGCTTCAATATGCTCAGAAATTGCTCTAACCAAAAAAGTTGATTTGCCCTGTGCCAGCGCCATGTAGGGAATGAGCATATCTGCCAAGTAAACATCAACTGTTGGCTCAACAGTTAACTCGGTTAAAAGTTTTTCAGCGGCTTCTTTTCCGACGGCTTCACTCATTTTACGGAGTTCACCTATTGCGTCAGCGCCTATTATTACGCCTGTGTCGGTTTCAGCCCACAGAACGATTGAACTGCCTTTTTGAAAAGGATTTGACTGGTCGTTTACAACCTCGATAGAAGCGTCATAGCCCCTTTGTGAGAGGCAGTCTTCTGCTGCTTTTGCTTGCCGCTCTGCCACTTGCCTATCAGCCAAAAAAGTGCAGACTGAAACACCCTTTATTCTCTCTAGCTTGCCAAAGTTTTCAAGCTGGATCGGTTTTAGTACTCGGTTCGGTTTTGTGGTCATTGTTACTTCCCCCATTCCTTTTGGGTAATAACCGTATTTTTGAACGGTTATGTTAGAGTCAGTCCCCATCTGTTTCAGCGCTGGCACAAACACATATCGCATGTAGTTGATTGTTGGCGCATGGGTTGTGTCTGTTCCGCCTTTGGCTACATGCAAGTGTACAGGGTTATCAGCGAACAAACAGACTGGCAATGTCGCCAGTAGAAGCATCGGGATGCTTCCAGCGGTTTCGATTTCTGCTTCAATGTTACCGCCTTTTATTTGCTGAGGCATGAACCAAAGCTCCCTTGAGCCTAAGGCTGCTCCTTGCACTTTGGCGTTGCAGAGTTTGGCCGCTGTCAACACTGCTTCCAAATGCTGATGTTTTAAGCCTGGTTGCGGGCGGTTCTGTCTAATGTTGCATATATGTAGTGGCTGTTTTATGATGGCTGCCAAGGCTACGGAAAGGCGAAGTATTGTGCCGCTTCCGCTTTTTTGGCTCCCGTCGATTTCAATCATGCCCTATTTTCTTCCAGACCTAAGTTATTGTGTATATTGCAAATAATTAATAAGCGTCTTGGGATTATTTAGAAGTTTAAGGAAGCGTTTGCATGAGTACTGACAAAGAAAAGCTCAATGAGCTAGTCGGAAAGGTTGATAAAATTCTTAAAACTTTAAGCGACATTTCAGAAGAAATGCGTTCCGTTTCATCATCAATCAAGTCTCTCGCGGGGGGTCAAATTACCCAGCCGACAGCTACTCAAGCGCCTACACCGCCTGAGGCTGGTGCAAAACAGAGGTCGCTTGATGAAATTCGCATGTCATTTCCTGAGGAGCTTGAGGCCCGATTAAGCTTTGAGGAGAAGGGCGATTACATGATAATTAAACCGAAGCAGTTTTTGGGTTCAGAAAACTTTGCAAAAATTGCTTCCGCAGTGAGAGGCATGGGCGGAGAATATATCAGCGCCGGAAAAGATTCACATTTTCGGGTGCCAAAGAAAAAAGCGTAAATTGCTATCGCGTCTCAAAGCCGTTAAATTCTCCACGATAAGGTTCCCACGCAACATCAACGTTTGTTACCCTTGCATAAGAAGGGCCATGATGGCAATATTCTACAAGTGCCCTAACAGCTTCTTCTTCACCTTCAAAAACTGCTTCAACTCTGCCATCAGGCAAATTTCTCACCCAACCTGCAATTCCAAAGCTCTCGGCTTGCCGCTTAGTTTTTTGCCTAAAGAAAACGCCTTGAACTATGCCGCTTACAAAGACGTGTGCTCTGGTTTTCATGGGTTAAATCTTGTTTTGGCGGTTTAAGAGGGTTTCACTTTCAGTCACCCCTCCCCTGCTTGAAAGAGTCGTTTCATGGCTTGTTTTAAAAGGGTTTTTCGCATACTGCGTGTTGGTGAGTGTGTCATGTTCAAAAGGAACAGTGGGAAACTGATGGTTTACGCGTCAACTGGTGCTCCAGGCAGGAAACGGTTGGCGTCGGTTAGAACTGCCACACAGGAAACGGCTAAACGATTAAATTTAAACTTTGAGATGGTAAAATTCGATGGGACTGGTTCTCCGATTTACGTTTACTATGAAGAAAGCGATGGCGATGAGCCTATTCCGCTATACTGTGATGAAGGCAAAATGTCTGATTTAGAGGGAATATGTTCAGCGTTGAGGAGTATGATGTTTGTGTTGTCTTTTCATCCAAAGCATGCTGCGCTGAGGCAGATGAGAAAGGAAATCCTTAAACTTTCCTGAAACGGATCGCTTGGTTTTCCAATATCACTTCGTAAATCTGGTTTACATCAAAGCTAATGCCTAAATTGTCGTATTCCTGCTCGGTTAAAAATAGGATTATTTTTGGTGTTGCAAGCTGGGTTTTTTGCGGCAGGAAGGGCATTTGCTGTTGGAGTGCTTGCATGATGTCCTGTGCCATTTTGGCTTCATCTGACTGTGGTCTCAGCACGTAGGGGTTGACTTCTTGCTCTTCAAGCAGCTCAATTCGTTTTCCAAGGTTACCGTCTAAATCGCGGGTGGACTCAATTTTGTTTACTCTCACGCGGAACATTCGGGATTCACTTCTAATTTAGCAAATATTCAGTCACAGATTTAATTCTTTACACTAATTGCATGACTGTTTCATTATCAAGGTAATTTCCTGCTCCGAAGCCCCGCAAAGACCCAAGAACCTTGGACACTTCCTCTTTAGATTTGGGATTAGCGATTTCCCTAAAATTGCTGAACCTTATGAAAGTCATCATTTCTCTGCCACCAGCGAAGCTTTTGTATTCTTCAAACGATTCAAAACAGCTTTCGCTGCCAAACTTTTTCCACAAATCCTCATAATTACCGGTTAAACGCTCAAGAAAATCTGCAACACCCAAAACCTGCTTTTTTCTTGTAACATAAAACAGTAACTGGTCAACTTCTTTGGGTGCAACTTGGTTTTTTCGGATAAAAACATGCGTTCCAATCTGAGCGCTGTTGCGTTGGCATAATCGGTTCCAATATTTTTCGTCAACCGTTAGTATGTAAGCATAATGTTCATTTGTCATGCCTTTAGCTTCCTTGAATGCTATTAGAAGCGGTTGCCAAATAACAGTTTCGCATGTTCGCTACTCTGTTGCTTGAGGAGAATCACTGTGTTCTTGTTTTTTTATTTCTTTGATTCTCTTGTCAATTTGCTTTAGTCGTTCCTGCATCATTTTTACTGATTCGCAGGTGTGCTTTCGCTCGTGCTCTATCTGTTTTAGGTTTTCTTTGCTGTCTATTTTTTCTTCAAGGAAGGGCGTAAAGGGGGAAGGCATTCCCGGCATAGACGTATTTGTCGTCTCAACGTTGAGGACGTCTCTAGAGAATTCTCGGAAAAGGTTGCCGATGTTATTGGAGATTTCGGTTTGTTTTACGATGGCTCTTCTGAGGATAAGTTCTCCTGATTCAGTGATCTTGTAAACTTTGAGCTTGCGGTTTTTCTGGGTTTGCCATTCACCTTTGATATACCCTGATTTTTCTAGGTCGCGCAAGATGGGGTAGACGCCGCCGGCGGTGGGTTGCCAGAAGCCTTTGGTTCGGTTGTTGATTTGTTTCATGATTTCGTAGCCGTGGGAGGGTTTCTTGTTAAGAAGGATGAGGACTCCAATGCGTATGTAGCCTTTTTGGGCTTCTTTAAGCCAGCTTGTAGTTGTCTTGTCTTCAGTTTCTGTTGCCATCGTATTTCAAATCTATATTGTATTTGGGTAATACTTATATTTTACCGCAATATATTGCAAGGAATAATATTGCAAAATGTGGTTACCAAAATGGCGAATGATTCGATAATCGAAGTCAAGAACCTTACGAAAATGTTCAACGACTTCGTAGCGGTTGACAACATCTCGTTCGACGTCAAAAAGGGCGAGATTTTCGGTTTGCTCGGTCCCAACGGAGCTGGCAAGAGCACAACCCTACGAGTGCTATCCACGTTGGCCGCGCCGACCAAGGGAACCGCGACGATTGGTGGTTACGACATAGTGAAAGATGGTACAGAAGTCAGGAAACTGATAGGTATAGTTTCCGAAAAAATGATAATGTACAATCGTTTGACGGCTAGGGAAAACTTGGTATTTTTCGGAAGTCTCTTCAATCTTCCCAAAGACGACTTAAACAAAAGAATAGACGAGTTGCTTGAGCTGGTTCAACTTACCAAATGGAAGAACGCTCAAGTGGGCACGTTTTCGACAGGCATGAGGCAGAGGATGAACGTGATACGGGCGCTGCTGAACATGCCCCAGGTGCTCTTTCTCGATGAGCCGACTCTGGGTTTGGACCCTCAGTCTTCCGTTGAGATTCGCGAATTCATCAAAAAGCTCAACAGGGAAAACGGCACCTCCATAATCGTAACGACCCATATGATGGTGGATGCAGATCTCCTTTGCGATCGAATCGGCATAATGGATCACGCCAAAATAGTGGCGCTGGATACTTCGACGAACTTGAAAAAAATGATTTCAGGAGCGGATACAACAATATTGAAACTTGAGATCGGAAATCTATCACCCCAAATTTTTCAGGCAGTTCAAGATTGCAAATGCGTGGACAATGTTTCTCAGGAAAACTCGTTGCATTTAAGAGTCATTAGCCATGGTCAAGAAGCCTTCGACAATGTAATTGACGCTATAAGAACTGCGGACGGAAAAATAAATTCCATGGAAAACCTGCAACCCACACTTGAGGACGTGTTCCTGCACATAACGGGTCACCAAGTAAGAGACAGCGCGGACCAGAAAATACCGATAGAACAACATAGGCATTACGGGGCTGCGCCGAATAGGATAAGGTGAGATAAAATGGGCGCAAAAACTCTATTTTCGCATTCTGTGCGTATCGCTTGGAAAGATCTAACAGAGCTGTTCAGGAACCGTTTGGGGGTAGTTCTGCTTATTCTTATGCCCTTGTTCATGATGGCTATGATTGGTTTTATCTATCCATCAGGCAACACCACGATAAGCAACATGCCTGTCGGGGTGGTGAATCAAGATTCAGGCTTTAACAACATCACACTTCCAAGCCAAGCCTTCCTCACGGGGTTACAGCAAATCAACACTCAAACGCACATGCTGAAGCTTTCCAACGCTACAAGTATGGCTGACATCAAGAACGAGATTCAAAATAGCAAGATTGACGGCGGCATAATCATTCCCAGCAATTTCTCCGACTGCATCATGAACGGAGAACAGGGAACACTGATTATCATTACTGACCAATCCAACCCGACAATATCAGCTGAGTTGCAAGGGGCTTTGACCGGGGTATTTGGGGAGATGAACACGCTGCTTGCGCAGGAAAAAGTTCAACGTCTATCTTCAGCTGTAACTGCGAATGACTCTTTGGCTATCGTTCAGCCTTACGTTGTTAAGTCGGAAGGTGTTGTTCCCGGAAACCCAAGCTACTTCAACTTCATTGCCCCTGGAATAATGATGTTGACAGTTATGATGAGCGTCATGACTGGGCTTCCTGTGGCAATATCTCAAGAGAAGGAAGTCGGCACCATGGACGGCATGATGGTCGCGCCGATCAACCGGTTATCCATCATCCTAGGAAAAGCTTTGGGTCAGACCGCTCGTGGCTTACTCCAAGGCTTCATAATAATGGCATTGGCTGTAGGACTGTTTGACGTCGCAATCCACGGAAGCCTTCTGCTCGTGGTCGGTTTGCTCCTACTAGGCGTATTCTCATTCGTCGGCTTAGGCATCGTGATGACGTCTTTCGCTAAGGATCAGGAGACGGCGCAGATGATGATGATGACGTTAATGTTTCCAATGATGTTCCTCAGCGGTGTGATGTTCCCAATACAGTCGATGCCCTGGTACATGCAAGACATAGCCAAATTCCTTCCGTTAACGTATGCTGCTGATGCTCTGCGAAAAGTCATGGTGCTAGGTGCAGGAGTATCCGACATCTCTACGGACCTGATAATCCTGATAGCGTTCGGTGTAATCATGATTGCAATTGCGGTTCCGTTATTTAGAAGGATGATGACAAGGTAGGAGAAGCTGGTAAGAAAACTTGAGTACTCTCTGCTCTAAATGCCCTTTCTTTCAACTTGCCCCACTAATAAAGCGTAAGAACGCGCGCAAGAGGTGCCGCATCGAACCTCAAAGGCAACTGCGAATCTACGAATGCAAAGACTTCCCTAAAAAAGGGCTCTTCAGGAGACTGAAGTGAAGCTTTTTCTTCTTTTTCTTTGGTATTAGTCCTTAAATTGAAGATTGAAGGCTAAAAACCGTTTTTACTTGCTTTATTGACGGCTGTTTTCAGCAATTATCCCCGTTACGGTTTTATATGCTGCACGCATAGAAATGAAAAGAAGAGAAATAAGTTATGTCTGATACTGGAGTAACCGTAAAGAAAAATGTTGACTTCTCCGAGTGGTACGTAGAAGTTGTTTTGAAAGCTGGACTTGCAGATTACGCCCCTGTAAAAGGCTGCATGATAATCCGTGAAGACGCTTACGCTATATGGGAGAAAATCCAAGAAATCCTAAACAAAAAAATCAAAGCCACAGGACACCGAAACGTGTATTTTCCCATGTTTATCCCTGAAAGCTTCCTTAAGAAAGAAGCGGAGCATTTCGCTGGATTCACGCCTGAAGTGGCATGGATTACTCAGGGCGGAGACACCCCGCTGGAAGAGAAGCTTGCCATTAGACCGACCAGCGAAACCATAATGTACGCTACCTTTGCCAAGTGGATTCGCAGCTGGCGAGACTTACCCCTAAAGATTAATCAATGGTGCAACATTGTGCGTTGGGAAACAAAAGCCACCAGACTATTTCTGCGCACAAGAGAGTTTCTTTGGCAAGAAGGCCACACAGCTCACGCC
Organism: Bathyarchaeia archaeon; assembly: GCA_050010515.1. Classification (GTDB taxonomy): domain Archaea; phylum Thermoproteota; class Bathyarchaeia; order Bathyarchaeales; family Bathycorpusculaceae; genus Bathycorpusculum. Next base: position 24,461 of record JBEKKX010000002.1, on the reverse strand, counting down.
ACAAGTGAGGAAGCAGAAGCAGAAGTCATGTACGCCCTAAACGAGTACAAGGACATAGTGGAGAATTACCTTGCAATTCCAGTGCTTGTGGGCACAAAAAGTGATAGCGAAAAATTCGCTGGAGCCCTCTACACCACCGCATTAGAAGCTATAATGCCTGATGGTAAAGCGCTGCAGATGGGAACCAGCCACAACCTTGGACAGAACTTCGGGAAAGTCTTTGATGTTAAATTCATCGGTGAGGATGAGAAGGACCATTATGTTTGGCAAACCAGCTGGGGCATGACCACGCGAATTATTGGCGCTATGGTTATGGTTCACGGTGACGACAAAGGCTTAGTCATTCCTCCCAAAGTGGCGCCTACACAAGTTGTCATTGTTCCTATTCCTTACAAGGGCGCAGAACCTGCTGCAATAGCTGCTAAAGCAAAAGAAATCGCTGAAATGCTGAAGGCTAAAGGCGTAAGCGTTGTTTTAGATGACCGGGAAGGATACACTCCAGGCTGGAAGTTTAACCAGTGGGAACTCAAAGGCGTCCCCATAAGAATAGAAATTGGTCCAAGAGACCTCAAGCAAGAGCAAGTGGTAATGGTGAGGCGTGATACCGGCCAAAAAACGGCAGTTAAAGAAAAAGACATTCCAGCTACCGTTGAGAAGCTTCTGCAGGAAATTCAGGATAACCTGTTTGCAAAAGCCAAAGCCCTACTTGAAGAAAAAACCTGCACTGCTCAGAGCTATGAAGAATTCAAAAAAGTCATCTGTGACAAAGGAGGCTTTGTCAAGGCAGCATGGTGCGGCAGCGCTGACTGTGAAGCAAAGATTAAGGATGAAACAGGCGCAACCATCAGAGTTCGACCCTTCCAGAAAGAAGAACCGACGACGAACTGCGTTTACTGCGGGCAAAAAGCTAAAGAAATGGTGTATTTTGCAAGAGCATACTAATCGAAAGCTGGCTACTCCTCCAATTTAACGTATGCCTTGAGCTGTTCAGCTGCATCATGTAAACCTAGCCGTGCCAAAGTAGACTTCTTAGGTATTCCTTGCTCATCCCAGCCTCTTTTCTCATAGTAAGTGCTCAGCATACCGTTGTATTTTTCATAATCAAGCATAGAGCCTTTTAATGCGCCTTCTGCTAAGGGTTCTTTAAACCACCTCATGGGCGGAAAATCCAAGCTGCGCGTCCATTTTTCCCTGTACTCTCGCACCCAAAATGCCCGAACTAAATTGAGTATTCTATCGCTGATTTGGTTTAACTGCTCTAAAGAAAATTCTACTCCTGTGGCTGCACGCAAGTATTTTTGGTACCATTCAAGCTCAAAGCCAAGTTGGTTGTAGGGAAAACGGCAGACAGTTAATGCTTCAAAGAGCCCGCCGCGGATAAGCTGGGTTTCAATGAGATAATCAACCTTTCCTGAATCGTATTTTTCTCTGCCCGCTTTTACTTCCCATGTTATTAGCCAAGCATCTTTATGGTGAGCACCGATGGAGCTGGTACCATAGGCTAAAGCCATACCGGGCGCAGCGTGGCAATCATAAGCGGAAACCTCCAAGCCCTTGACATGCATTGCCCACTCGCTCGACCCATTACCAACCGTTGCAGAAGCGGCTCGGACTCCTTCAGCTAAGACTGCGCCCAAACCACGCCTGTAAGCGATATTGTTAATCAACACTTTAATCTCTTCAAACTGCCCCCACCTGATCTTCTCTGCTATCAGCCCTTTCTCGGAGGCTTCCATGGCAAAGCCAAGCACGTTCCCAAGAGCGATAGCGTCAAACCCAAGCTCGTCTGCCATGCGGTTCAAGGTGGCCACTTGCGCCAGATTGCCTAAACCAATGTTGGAGCCAAGCATAGCAACGTTTTCGTAATCTAACTCTGAATCTTTTCCTTCGCTGTTTTTAACAACATTGCCGCAGGTCATATTGCACTGTGGGCAGCCGCGGTTTGAAACCTTGATTTTTTCCATGGAAAATCCGCCAATTTCTTCAGCTTTATCGAAAACTCCTTGCCTGTAATTGAAGGTGGGCAGAGCACTGTTCTCTTGTGACCATTCTACTGTTGACATGGTTCCCTGCCGCTTCCAAAAGGCGTAGAGCGGTTTAGCTAGGACTTCTCGGTAACCATCGGCAGCTAACTTCTTCATTTCGTCTGGGTCTGCAAGCGGTATTTGCGCTGTGCCTTCAATTACTATGGCTTTTAGATTTTTGGAGCCCATGACAGCGCCCATTCCCGGTCGCCCGCCCGCGCGTCCCTCTTGCGAAACAACATTTGCAAACTTGACTTGGTTCTCTCCAGCTGGACCAATAGAAACGATGCCTGCCGTGCGCGAATATTTCTTTACCAGCTGCTCATGAGTTTCAAAAGAATTCAAGCCCCAAAAATCCTTAGCATCCACAAACTCGCAGTCTTTATCTTTAATATGGAGGATGACTGGCGTTTGCGCTTTGCCCTCGATGATTAGCGCATCGTAACCAGCCCTCCGCATATTCACAGACGCTAATGTTCCCATGTTTCCGTCGCCGTAACCGCCGGTTAAGGGGCTTTTTGACGCAACAACAAGTTTGCCGCTGTTTGGTAAACCAATGGCTGTTAGTGGTCCAGTGGCAAAAACTAGTTTGTTTTCAGGTGATAGCGGGTCGGTTCCCTGTTTAAGGGTGTCCCAGAGGATTTTGACGGCGAAGCCTCTACCGCCCAGAAAATTCAACGCTAAAGCTTCATCATATCTTTCTGGAGTAGCCTTACGTTTGGTTAAATCTATATTTAGGAAAGTACCAGTCCAGCCGAACATCTTGTTCACCAAAACCCATTTGTATTCAAAGGGGAATCGAAAATAAAAATATGCTGAGAAGCAACACTTGCAATATTCCATTCGCAAATACAAGCCAAGCCTATTCATGTTGTTTAATCTTAGGAAGATTTATTTTTTTGGTTAGCAAGTGTTTGGTTACGGGTAACATAACTTGGGCATCAAAGTAACCAGCAGAGCATCAAACATTGAGTATGCCATACGAGACGTCATAGTACACACTAAACAGTTAATCAAGGACGGTAAAAAAATTTATTACCTTAACATCGGCGACCCTGCAGCTTTTGATTTTAAGACCCCGCAAAACGTTAAAGATGCCTTATGTACGGCAGTACAAAAGGATGATAATTACTATTCACCTTCAGAAGGCAGATTGGACCTCAGAGAAGCAATCGTTAGAAAAGAGAAAAAAGTCAACAACGTCGACATCACAGCAGATAACGTGCTGATAACTGAGGGTATTTCTGAAGGAATACAGATGATTCTTGGCGCCCTAGTTGAAAAAGGCGATGAAGTTCTCTTTCCAGGCCCAACCTACCCGCCATACATTTCCTACACAAGGTTTTTTGATGGCACACCTGTTGCATATGAAACTATAGAAGACGAAGGTTGGCATCCAAACATCGATGACTTAAGAAGCAAAATAACCAAGAAAACACGTGCCATTGTAATCATTAACCCTAACAATCCGACAGGTTCAGTTTACGATGGAAAAACGATTAAAGAGATTCTTGACATCGCAGGAGAACATGACCTGCCGGTGCTGACTGATGAAATTTACGACCAATTAACTTACGAGAAAGAATTCGTCAGTGCAGCGTACCTCTCTAAGGATGTGCCAATTGTTGGGTTAAACGGCTTCTCCAAAGTTTACCAAATGACTGGCTTACGCTTGGGCTACATGTACTTTAAAGGCAAAGGCAAACAACTCGAAGCCCTTAAGGAGGGAGTTGAGAAGGAATGCCGCATACGCATTTGTGCCAACACGCCCGTGCAAATAGCGGCAACAGCCGCGCTCAATGGACCTCAGGAAATGGTGAAGGATATCGTTGATCGTCTTAGGCAGAGACGAGACTTCTCGTGGAAACGACTAAACGAAATTGAAGGAATAAGCACTACCAAGCCTGAAGGTGCATTCTACATATTCCCAAAAATCCGCGACATCGGCACCCGATGGAAAACCGACATGGACTTCGTCGTCAACCTGCTCAAAGAAACCGGCGTACTCATCGTTAACGGCTCAGGCTTCGACCCAGTTTACGGCAAAGGACACGCGAGAATAGTTTTCCTGCCGCCGATAGAAGAGTTGAATGCAGCTTACAACGCCCTAGAAGCTTTCATGAAAAAAAGCAAAAGCAAAAAACCATAACATCATGCTTGCCAATAGCTTTTTTGACCTATTCTCAACATCTAAAAAGTAGCCCCCTCCCTCCTACTCCAATTTAGATAGGGAAATCCACTAGCTAAATTGCTACCCTCTCCCGTTACTCACCACGGCGAGCCTACAGGAGTTATGTCAGCTAATCAAACTCCCAGCTAAAAGCAGCTTGCTACAATAGAAGGAAGTAAAAAATGGAAAAATTAAATTTTTGTGCCCTGTGCTGGGTCTTCGATTACTTTTTGGAATTCAGCCATCAACTTCTTTGTGATTGGTCCGGGTTTGCCTGTGCCGATTTGGCGCTTGTTAACTTCGCATATGGGCACCATTTCCATGGCGGTTCCAGTGAAGAAAGCTTCGTCAGCGGTGAACACCATAAACGGCGTAAGATTGGTCACTGTTAGTTTTATGCCCAGTTTAGCGGCAAGTTTCTCTGTGACTTCAGCGGTGATACCTGCAAGGGCACCTGTTGAAGGGGGCGGGGTTAATAATTCGCCGTTTTTCACGATGAAAACGTTTTCGCCTACGCCTTCAGCTACGTAACCGTTGCTTTCAAGGCAGATGGCTTCGTCCACGCCGTTTGCGTTTGCTTCAATTTTTGCAAGGACGCTGTTGAGGTAGTTGAGTGATTTTATTTCTTGTGTGGTTGCGTCCACGGGGTTTCGTCTCACCCAAGAGAACATCGTGGTAACTCCGTTCTCTTTCGCTCCGTCTGCATGCAGCACGATTTTGTCAGTTATGATTATTACTGAGGCTTTGGGGCATTTACGTGGATCTAATCCAAGGTCGCCTACACCCCGTGTAACCACCAAACGAATGTATGAGTCCTTCAACTTGTTTCTCCGCAGGGTTTCAACGACGGCACTAGTCATTTCCTCTTTGGTTAAGGGAATTTTCAACGTTATCACAAGTGCTGAACGGTACAGGCGGTCAATGTGCTCTTTAAGTTTAAAGACAACGCGGTTGTACTCGCGGATTCCCTCAAAAACGCCGTCACCGTAGAGGAGCCCATGGTCAAACACGGATATTTTAGCCTGCGATTTAGGATAATATACACCGTCAACGTAAACTACCAATTCACTGCTCATACTGTTCTCACTTCGTCACTAACTGTTTCATATTATTCGATTATTTGATATAGTTTACGCCAATGATACGTATAATTCGTTTATCAACCGTGGAACTGAGGTCTCTTGGAAAGGTAAAGCGGCAACGGCAAAGGCTTGAAGGGTTTGCCAGCGATTTTCTCAGACACTTTCGCTATTAACTGGTCAGTGGTCATTTTGTGCTGTTGACCCTTAAGCTCCCGGTCTCGGACAGAGAGGGTTTTTGACTCAACTTCTTTTTCGCCGACAACGATAATGTATGGTACCCATTCCTGCTCGGCTTCACGGATTTTCTTCTGCAATGTCGATGCACTATCATCGATATCGACGCGTATGCAGTGGGAAGCAATTTGCCCTGCAAGCTCTTCCACCAGATCCATAAACTTGTCAGATATTGGAATAAGCCGCACCTGAGTTGGCGAAAGCCAAAGCGGAAGCATCGGCGCCCTACCAGCCATCTGCTCACGGTAAGCCTTCTCAAGTAACGCGTAGATGTCTCGTTCGATGGCGCCGCTTGGGGAACAGTGCAGAATCAGCGGGTACTGTTTTTCTCCTTTCTCGTCAACGTAGGTTATTTCATAGCGTTTAGCGTTTTCCACGTCGATTTGGTCTGTGCTGAGTGCTGCGGCTTTGTCTTGGTTGTCAACGAAGTTGATGTCCCATTTGAGGATGAAGTAGAAGAACCGCTCGTTCCACACTTCGGCCAGCATAGGCTTGTCAAATTTTTTCGCTAATTCAGCAATGAACTCCTTATGCTCATCGTAGAAGCCCTTGGTGAAGCGCATCGCTACTTCATAATCTTCTTTTGTTAAGCCTATGTTGCTTAACACTTCCATGCTCATGTTAAACCGCGTCAAGAACTCCTTCTTCGCCTGCTCAAGGTCAGTGCAGAAAGCGTGGCAATCAGGCATCGTAAAAGCTCGCAGACGTTTTAAGCCGACGACTTCACCGCTTTTTTCACGCCTAAAACTGTAACGTGTTAACTCGTATAGTTTGATAGGCATCTGTTTGTAGCTAAACTGGGCATCATGAGCCATAAGAAACTGCCCAAAGCATGCGGCAAACCGCAAGAAAAGCTCTTTGTCCTCGGATTTTAATACGTATTGGCGTGCTGGGAAACGGTTTAAGTAACTTTTGAGGCTTGGGTGGTTAAAGTCATACATGATTGGGGTTTCAACTTCCATTGCGCCGTACTGGTTCATGCGAAGATTGACATACTGTTCAAGCAACGATTTTATCAAGCGACCCTTCGGGTACCAGCGAATATTGCCTGGATCACTGCCTGCTTCATAATCTGCGATTTCCAGCCTCTTCATCAACGTGACATGAGGCGGCATCTGAGTGACTGCCCTAGCCTTCTTAATTTCATACTGGGAGAACTTTTGCAGGTTAACATGCCCTTTGAATTTGAATTCTTCAATCGGCACCAATGAGCCATCGGGCAGGATAATGTGCCAGAAAGACTGCATCTTGTCCTCGGCTTTTAGTGCTGCAGAAACAGGCTCTTCTTCTTTTTTCGCTCCACCTTCAGCCTTAGCTTCTATCGCAGGTGCATAAGAGCGTGCCTGCTCAGCAAGCGGGTAACCTTTAATTGAGATGGTGAATTGCTTGTTCCAGCCAAATGGAGCGCGGTAGGTTTCGATTTCTTTCTCTTTGGCGTAGGCTTCCATGGCTTTTATAATTTTGAGGGCTTCGCTTGGGTTGCTGAGGTTGCTGCTCAAATGTGCAAAGGGGTAAATTAGGATGCGGTTCGTTTTCTGTTTACCTAGAAAGGCTCGGATGTCGTCGATGGCTTTCTGCGCTACTGCTGCGTTGTCACCTTCTTCTATGGCGATGAATAATACTACGACTTCTTCTATGCGGTTTTCTTTTTGCTCCGCTTCTTCAGCAATAGCGATTTCTTTTTGGATGGGTTTGAAAACTATAAAGTTAGAGTGTAACTGGAGTATTCGCATGGCATTTCACTCTTATGGGTGACCGTAACGCCACTTATCAAGCGTTTTATCTTTTTTCGTCTTTTTCTTATATTCTTTATAATGCTCTTTGCAAATGTAAGCGCGCTTTTCTTTGCTGCTAACATTTAAAACAGCCTTGACTTTGTCAACTGATATTGAACGGGCAGCTTCTCTGCCGCAGCCTGACACATTGCATTTAACTCCTTTTTCTATGCGACCCACAGTCAAAGCCTCATGCATATTAGTTTACTACGTAAATATACACTATTGCTTAAGTTCCTTTTCATACAAAGTCTTGGCTCTCTGATAAATTTCTTCTTTTTTGCCGAAATAAGTTGGGCCAATTCCTTCGACGACCAGCGAAGCTGCAGCTGAACCGACGCAAGCACACCATACTGATTCTTTTTGGCGTAGGTACTCGGTTAAGAAGCCGCCTACGAAAACGTCTCCTGCGCCTGTTGGGTCAACTACAACTTGTGAAGGGCATGCTGCAATATTGTATTGTGCTCCCTCGACTGAGAGCACTGAGCCTTTAGTGCCCATGGTAACGATGACGGTTTCAACTCCGAAATCGTGAATGGCTTTTATTGCAGGTTTAAGCTCAGACTGGTCAGTTAACGCATAAATTTCATTTAAAGATGACTTGTAAATGTTGACTAAACTAAATATTCGTTTGTCAACCGAAGCGTTTTCTGTTACGTTTCCTGCTTCGTCGAAGCTTCGAAGTAAACCCTGAGGGTCAAGCGACAGTATATCAGCGCAATGCTTCAGATGCTCAACTACTTCGAATGATACTTCGTTGGCAATGGGCGCAACATGAACTGCCTTAGCATGCAAATCAACTGGTAAGTCAGCCAAGTTTATTGGCGCTCCTTTACTTTTCAATTTCAGGGTTCTATCAGACAAATCTGCATTGTAACCCAGCTCAAAGCCTGTGGTCGGCTCATCTGCACGCTTAATTACGCCTGAAACGTCGATGCCTTCTTGCCTTAGCCACCACAGGTAAGCTTCTGGAAAATTCCCGCCTACTTTGGAGATTACAGAAACAGTTGCTTCCAAACGTTTAGCAGCAAATGACGTGTAGGTTACAGCGCCGCCTAAAACAACAAATGGGGCAGTTCTGCTGGGCAATAGAATTGTGTCGATTGAGAAGTGACCAATAACCGCTACATCTACGTTTTGAATCAGTGCCCAAGCCCCTTCATGACTAATAGGACATCCAAGAGATATAAATAAAGATTAAGAATTAAGATTGAAGCAGCAGTATAGCTTTCGCCAAATCTCCCTGGCATTCCTCAAGGGCTTCTTTTGCTTTCTCTAAACTTTTACCAGTTTGGTCAGCCACCAGCCTCACATCCTCTTCAGAAAACGCTGGCTGAGCTGCCTTAGCGGTTTGGCGTTGAGATGGGGCTTGCTCTGAAACTTGACCGCCGATAACCTGGTACATTTTTTGCCCTTGAATTTCTAAAATTGCCACTTCGGGTTCATCGATAACTATGTCTTTGCCGCTTGTTTTAATTATGACTTGTTGAACGTCAGGTACAGAATTCATGTTCATGCCCATACGTTGCATCAAACGTTTTTGCTCTCGAGGATTCATACGTTTATGCGTAGACTTCACTTCCACCAAGTATTCTGCAGTAGAACTTCATAAACTTAACTTTCCAAAGGTATTCGTTTTGATTTTAGTTTAATTCTCCAAAGCATTTATTCCCACATACCGAAGCGGAAAGATACTTTAGGTAATTTCTATGCTTTTCAGATTTAAGACTTATCATCCATGAAAACTTCTAAATTACTGCCTTAAGGATAATGAAGCCCCCCACCACACATAGGGCATTGAAGCGGAAGCTTCTTCTGCATATACATTAATTCAAGCGTACAGGTGAAGCAGAAATGCATGTTGCATTTTGGACAGCACTTGAGGTATCACACTTTTGGCTGTAAATCAGATTTTTTATGTGCTTAAGTTGGTTGCTCTTGGAGAGGCACGTCTTGCTTGCTAAAGTGAAGGATGCACGTTATTTTTATCTGAAGTAACATATAGCGTACTTGCTTGCGAGTTTTGGATGAAACATTTCATTTATTTGCAACTTAACGGGATTGTAGCAGGCATGATTATTTCAATCGTTTCAGCGTCGGTTTTTTTCGTTTGTTTTTTTCTTTGCTGCAAATGTTCTTCTAAATATCGAGTTTGGTAATTTAGTAAAGAGCACATGATTGTCATTTTGAAGCTTCATCTTATTAGGATTTATGAATTATTGGTCCACAACAAAAGAGGAATTTTGGGGTGGCATCTCCACTAGCGATTGTCCATTTCGCAGAGTATTCATAGCTGGTTATTTTCTCGAATAAAATGCCCTGATAAATGAATATAACCTAAAAATTAAACGAATACCTTGAAAAACTTAACTTTCCTTGCAGCCATGCCGCACCTTAACTGCTACGCCTGTTTTAAAAGCCGTCATCTCCACGCTTGAAAGCAAAGCCCGCCCAACCGCCAAAACATTCCCTGCCTCATCCTTGACGATAACTTCATCTTTGGCGCGAATCTCATCGTCAACTTTGACCACGTGAACGGCAAAAACATCTCCACCTTCGGCAATGAACTTTGAAACGTCGTTTTGCACTGTAACAAAACATTTGGCGAAAGGTAAATTTTCAGCCATGAACTTGGCTGCTTTAATGCTCAACGAAAGCAAGCCGTCGGTAGGGCGCAATGTAGCTAATCTTTCGCCGTTTAGGTTAATGAAGCGTATTCTGCCTGTTCTTGGAGAAAACTGTATTTCAGTATTTTCTGGAAAAAGCTTTGTGCCTACGCCTTTTCCAAACTGGTAGTCAGCAATAGTCCTTACTTTGCCAAGTTCGTTATCCACATTTTCACCGTCGATTGGCTTTTTGTTTTCGACAAGTATAAACATAACAAGATAATAAAGACAGTGAAAGGTGAAAGCTCACATTGAGATGTGAAGTCTGCGGACACAAAATTCATGATGAACCAATAACGGCAGTAATTGAAGGAGCCAAACTAACCGTATGCGTTGAATGCTCAAAGCATGGTAAAATAATCCATGAAGAAGAAGTAGCCCTTCCCCAAAAAAACCTCAAAAAACCAAAGGCTCCTGTTACAATGGTTCAAAGAAAACCAATTGTTGCTAAAGTGGAAATCACTCAAGAACCTGCCGAAGACTATGCAAATAAAATAAGAGCGGCGCGGGAAAAATTAGCGCTCACCCATGAGGAACTGGGCAAAAAAATAAACGAGAAAGCCTCAGTTTTAAGAAACCTTGAAGCTGGCAAAATGACGCCAAACAACCAGCTTGCCGCAAAGCTTGAACACATGTTAAAAATCAAGTTGCTTGTTCCCATATCAGAAGAAAAAGTCACTCAAATCCCTCAGTCCGCCAACCAAGAATTGACATTGGGAGACCTTATCAAGTTAGACAAGAAAGGCGGGGAGGCAACCACAGAACGAAAGCCGTCATAGTTCAGCGTAGGCTGAACCGTGAAGAGTCAAGTTTAGATGAACTTAAAAGATTAGCAGAATCAGCCGGATACACTGTTGTAGCCACATTAGAACAAACCAGACCGCCTGATTCACGGTATCAAATAGGCGCTGGAAAAGTAGAAGAACTTGCCAAGATGGTGCAGGAAGCAGGCGCTGAAAAAGTAATTTTTGACAACCAACTAAAAACTCGCCAAACATACAATCTAGCAAAAGCAACACACGTAGAAGTCATCGATCGATTCCAGCTCATACTTGAAATCTTCAATAGACGAGCCACAACAACAGAAGCCCAACTCCAGATTCAACTGGCAACACTGCAAAACGAGCTCAAGCACGCTAAGGAAAAAGTTAGATTAGCAAAAGGGAGCGAGCAGCCCGGTTTTATGGGTCTTGGCGCTTACGAAGCAGACGTTTACAGTGACGCCATAAAAAGGCAGGTTCAAACAAACCTCAAAAAACTTACAAAAATTAGAGAAAAAAGAGTTCTTCATAGGGAAAGGCGGACGGAGCTTGGCTTCTTGACTATTTCGCTTGCTGGATACACGAAGTCTGGAAAAAGCTCCTTGTTTAATGCTTTAACCGAAGAAACCGTTCAAGTTGACAAAGCATTATTCACAACTCTTTCAACCACTACGCGGATGATAGAGTTTTCCAACCGTAGGTTTCTTTTAACAGACACTGTTGGCTTCATTGACCGTTTACCCTTATCTTTGATTGAAGCATTTCATTCCACTCTGGAAGAAACCATCTTTTCAGACCTAATAATACTGATGTTAGACTTAAGCGAGCCAATAGAAACAATTGAGAAGAAAAACAACATTTGCCTAGAAACAATCGACCGTCTTGGAGCATCAGGTATACCAACCATAACCGCTCTAAACAAAATTGACTTAATCAACGAAGCTGAAACAAACCAAAAACTCGAAGCCCTCAAAGATAAAACTAATAATCCAATTCTCTTGTCAGCAAAGTGCCAAACAAACCTTGATTTACTGAGAGGGGAAATACTGAGGATTCTTGAAAATTACGTCCAAGCGCAGTTTTCGGTTCCGTTAACTAACAGGACCATGCCCTTTATCTCATGGGTTCATGAAAAAACAGATGTCAAAAAAGAAGATTTCACCAATGATTCGGTTCACGTAGTATTTGAAGCTACCCCAGAGTTAACTGAGCAAGTGAGAAGAAAAGTGGAAGAATTAAATGGCAAATTCACAACCAACCAAAAAACCAAATGACCTGCCAAAGATTGTGGTTTTAAGGTGGGGGCACAGACCACAGCGGGATGTGCGGTTAACTACTCATGTTGCTTTAACTGCGCGGGCACTTTGTGCTTCAGGCTTTATACTTTCAGACGTAGAAGACTCCAATATAGAGCAAACAGTAAGGAAAATAACCGCGCGTTGGGGCGGAACCTTCCAGTTTGAAATGGGAACCCCGTGGAAAAAAGCCGTTCACGACTGGAAGGCTAATGGCGGCGTTGTTGTCCATTTAACCGCTTACGGGGAAAACATCCAGACAAGCGACGCCCTAAACAGAATTAAAAATTTAAACAAGGATGTTTTAGTCCTTGTTGGAAGCCAGAAAGTTCCAGGCGAATTCTATTCAAGCGATGTATCAGATTTTAACGTGTCCATCGGGAACCAGCCACATTCAGAATGCGCTGCGCTTGCAGTTTTTCTGGACCGTTTTTTCGCGGGTGAAGAGTTGGCTAAGGATTTTGGCGGAGCGAAAATGAGGATTGTACCGTCTGCAAGGGGAAAAAAAATAAAAAGCGACATAGAGCCCTAATTTGTTTGCTTCGCGTACTGTTTGGTTTCAAGGTTCTTGTCTTTATGGGCGGTTGACTTTTTAATTTTCGAGTGAAATTTTAATATTTAAGGCAAATGAAGGCTAAATAAGGCCATGATTGGCATTCAGTCCGCGGAATCTAAGACCAGGGGGCAACTACTTAAATGTAGGAGAAAAGCCACCGCTAATCTTATTTGTAATTATCTCAATATGTGATTAGCATGACAGATCGCGATTTAGCCGCATGGTATACCCGAAGAGCTTACCATAACCTAAGCCAAGCGAAGAGATTGTTTCATAGTAATAATGTTGAATCTGTAATTGCTGCCTTTGAAGCTATTGAATTTTCTTTGAAAGCTCTTTGTGAGCTTCTGGATGTAACCGACGTTAACCATGAGCATTTTCTAAAAGCTACTACTATTAGCGCATTGGCTAAGAAGATTGAAGAAAAAGGTTTCGGCAAATCAAGCACTATAACCAAAATGACACCAATTCTGCTTGGCTATACTGATGACCTTAGGATTATCGCAAGATATGGAATACAGCATAATCAATTTCCAAAGGTTATGCCTGATAAAATATTTTCAAAAGAATATTCGAGTACTGTAATTAACGATGCAAAAACGTTATGCAATTTACTTGGCACCGTTGAGATAAGAAATAGGTGGTTACCTAAAGTAAGGATAGGCATTCTTACTGGTTATTTCTCGGAAGCAGGAGAGGTTAAGTGTGCTGAATTCCCGTTTGCTAATAATGATCGGACCACTTGGCACAAAAGACTTGAGAGCCTAAGTGGGACTTTAGGCATAGAACTTGAAATTGAGGATATAAATTCTGAAGATATTTCTGAGAGATATGGTATTATCATTAACCCTTTTGGCGAAATGTTTCCGGAAATCAACGTTAAGCAAAACTTGGCTTTCAATAATATCCGCAGTTATATCGAAAATGGCGGTGTCTACGTAAATACAGGTGGATTTCCCTTTTTTTACGCATGGGATGTTACCCTTAAAGAGAACAATAAAATAGCAATATGTGAAAAAAGGCTCTTGGTACCCGACGAGATTAAGTTTGATGGAATTAACGTCACAATTCAGAATTACAAGGAATATCTTGAATTTACAGGCACCCTCCTTCATAGGGAGTTTAACGTAATGCCTACGCCAGTCTCGAAAAATAAAAGGCCTGTCTTTCAGAGTGATGAAGATGTTGAGAAATTTGGGAAATTAATACCTGAGAACTGTACAATCAATGAATTTAGAGCGCTACCAAATAGTACTGACTTAGTCCCCATTATAAGAGCTAAAGATGAGGTCTCTGGTGAAATTTACCCAATTTGTTTATTAAAGAGGGGAAGAGGGCATCTTCTTCTCGCTGGAATGAACACTACAGAAGAGCTTGAAACTCAGATATTCGCTCAGGCAATTATGGGATTTGTTTCTTGGATTCGAAAAAGCATGCAGCCAATGACCACTACCCCTACTTAAGTTAATAAGTTTGATATAAAAACAAACAGGGGGCATTTCAATGTCTAAACTGTTTAACGGAAAAAAATGGCGAATATGATTTTTTAGTCAGATAAGGCTGGAGAGGGCTATCGTATGTTTATTGTAATCTTGATACAACCCTGGAAAGTATTTCATCTAAGCTGTCATATAACTCGTCTTTGGACAGTACTGTAGTGTCAATGTTATGAAACTCTGATCTGATTTCACGCGTTATTCGTCTAAACCATTCTTCTCTCGAAAGATTGGTGCCCCTTTGCAATTCCATAACCTTTCTTTGTACGAACCACTCAATAATTCGTGGGTCAGTACGAATCCTTCTCGCATCTAAGAACTCAATCCACTGTCGCCAACTCCCTGCCGACGCAACTTGCTCCCAAGGGAAGCCGGCTATAATATAGCCATAGTAGAAGTAGGCATTTTTGAGTCTGTCAGCCCTTCCCGATTGCGGTTTCACTGCATCCGAGTTATCAAAAACAGCTTTGAAGAAATATGGTAAAAATGTATCAGGTAAATTGTACGTAGCCCTAACCTTACACCATAAATCTCTAAGTTCCAGACCCAGATTAAACCAAAACTGGATTGACCCACTTTTTCCTTTAAGTGTAAGTAATCCTTTTTGTTCTAATCTTTTTTCTATTTGTTTAATTTCAATTTTCAGGAAATTGTCTAACTTATCAGCGTTCTCTTTATCTTCGTACGCTAAATACCCAATGGTTTTGTAAATTCGTCTTCCGTTTTTGTCTACAATTATTGCCATACTGTACTCCAGGTGCTTCTCGATTATTCAAAGTATTTGCCCATTATTTTTGAATACAAAGCAGATATTCTCTTGAAAATCTCTTCAGGGTCTTCAATATCCTTGTAAGGCGCACTGTTGTTGGAAATTAGCACAAATGGAATTTTTTTAGCCATCATTTCGATAAGGTAGTCTTTTCTTGCTTGTTCGTTCTACCTTGACGGTACCCTTTGTTTGTATATTGGATGTGAGGTATTGATCAAGAGGATATTTCCATCCCCTGAAGAGTGTGGCGTCACTTTACCATCGATTTTTATTATCTCACCATCTATCTCTTCTGTTACCTCTGGAACATACTGAACTTCTCTGAAGGCACCTTTACCCAGAGGAGGGTCAGTAGCTATCCAGAAACGTACCGAGATAATTTCCAATTCCTCACCTTTCTTATGTTCAGGATGATTCAAGCAAACCATCTTAGCCCTTAGATGACATTCTCCCTGAGCATATTCTGTTTTTGTTATCTTAAGTGACATCGGGTTTACGTGTGTGGGGTAATTTGGGTATACAGTAATTTCTTTGTCAATTAGCGTATCCCTTTTCGTCTCGTTTTGTTCCGTATAGATGCTTAATTGAACTCGCGCTGGGGACTTTGTTGAATTCAGAATTTTTGCGTGTATATTGGTAATTTCCTCGTTGAACTCGACACGCTTAATCGGATTTCTAAAATCAGGGGTTGGAAAAACTAATTGGAGGCCATCTGTTTGGTCGTTATTCAAGGAAACTTGAAACGTTCTTTGCGGCTGCGTCTTTGGGGGTATCGGTGGAGAAAGGGTTAGAACATCAATCCCTATGGACTTCAGCAAGGTATTAAATTCTTTTAGTGTAGCGTAATCTCCAGTGGCTGATTTACCTATTGTTGATCCGAGTTTGGATGAAGAGAAATATTGCATTTGAGCTGCAACGTAATCTTTAATCGCTTGGTAAATATTTTTGTTACCCCAACCTGCCTTTTTTGTGAATCGATAGTGTGTAGGATCCTCGCATTCTTTCAGTTTATGTTGAACACCCAAGTCCCCTTCAACATATCCATATATGTGCTTTGAAATAATAGGATCTGGAGCGATGAGAAGGTCTGATATCGGTATTCTCTCAACAACCATTCCCCCTCTAATTATAGCAATTCCCTGTATATCGTCCTGAACAGGATCTTTTGACCAGACTATGTGAAGCTTCTTTATCCTGAGCCCCTTTCTTGTTTTACCTGATAAGCAAGCCCACTCCGTTATCCAAACTTTGAAATTTTCGGAGTCTACGCTTGGAAAGTGCAAGTCAGATGGGATGTTAACTATTGTTTTTCGACCAAAAGTATCAATAGATAAGAAAAGTTTTATTATTGCTATCTAACCTATATTAGCACCTTTTGACATAACATATCTTAAAAACGGAGTTGATAAAACATGAATGAACAAGAACAAAACGAGTGGCTACCTATGAGCGCATGGCTTAACGAGTACCAAAACCCTAAAACGAAAAGTGCAAACGAAACAAGTTTCAAGTTTTTCTGCTCATGGGCTAAAACGACTCCTAAGCAACTGTTAGACAACTTCGACCAAATCAAGGCGAAGAGCCAACTTTTAGCATTTCAAAACTACCTCGTTAATGATTATAAGACTCCTAAAGGCGAATCGTTAAAGCCTAATTCCGTGCGGTTCCCCATTAATGCGGTTAGAGCATTTTATAGTAGCCAAAAAGAACCGATTAGAGGTTTAAAGAAAAAGACTGTTAAAGCGGAAGCGGCTAAAGGCGAACACATCTTCTCAATAGCTGACCTTCGCGCCATGTATGCGGTAGCCGACACACGCAACAAGGCAATTCTTAGCACGGCAACAAGTTTAGGGTGGGACGTTTCGTCTTTCGGCAACTTGGAAAGAGACTTTGTAGAAAACTTGGTTAAAAGAACCAAATCACAAAACTCTGAGTTTATCGCTTTTGATTGGCAACGGAAAAAAACGGGAGCTACCGTTTACGGAATACTTAACCCTATGGCAATCTTCAGCTTAGACAACTACATAATGAAGTTAAATAAAGAATCTCCAAATCAAACGAAATTATTTGACTTAACCGAGCTACAGTTAAACAACATCCTTAAGAATTTGGCGACTGAGGCAAATATTGTCTTAATTGGTCGTGTCCACTTTCACCTATTGCGCAAATACCTTATGAATGCTTTAAGTGACGCGGGGTTAAACGCTTGGGAAGTCAAGATAATAGTTGGTAAAGAAATACCCGTGACTGATTCGACTTATTTGCAAACTTTAAAGAAAAGTGCGTATGAGAAATATCAAAAAGCCTACCCAACACACCTATCATTAAGCCAAATGGTTAACGGAAACGCGAAATATAACATCTTAACCGATTTGGTCGTATCACATGTTAAGGCGCAAAAGGCATTAATTGAATTCATGGAACAGAACGGTATGTTAAGCAAGGTGCCACCGCAAATTCAAGAACAACTGAAAAGCGTCTATGAATTCGCTAAAATAATGGAAACCCAAAATGGCAAAAAACAAGAACCCAAAGAAGAACATAAAGAGAGTGAAGAGCCATGACAACTGAAGAACTTGAGGTCTTAAGAGAAATCTTAGCCGAGTTGCGGAAAACGAATTCTAAACTTGACATGGCTAACAGCTATCTCGACAGCGTAGCAAACCGTTAAAGCCTCATTTTTTTCCTTCTTTTTTAGGTCAATATTTGTAATGGAGAAAGTTAATTGGCTACTTACAGAGAGAGTGACCATCTGCTTTCGTCTTCGTCAGCTAACGTGACCATTAGTTGGTTAGCGTCACCCTACCAGCTTGAATAGAGCTACTTACTCAACTTTCTTCAATTACCATAAAGGGGAATGCATCAATTCTATGATGACATCCCCTAAGTTACTTGGTTCTCCAATAGTGCCCGCAAGATACACATTTGAACTTTTTTTGCCCATATTTCTGGATGTGGGTACCTGAGCAATACGGACATTTTTCCCCTGTTTGTTTGAGTTGTTCGGCTAATAATTTAGATTCACGGTTATCCAGATAATCAACAAAACCATCCTCTTTCGGAAATTCTGGGATTAAAGCACATAGCGAAATTTTTAGCTCAAGATAGATTTTATGTAGAGCTTCAGCTTTAGGGTCGTTTTCTTGTTCGTTATCGATGTACATGCGAAGAGCCGAAATTACGATAAGCATTAAGGTTTTTGAGTCGAAAAGGGTAGGGTCTAACGCCTCGATTTCTTCTAAGGTTGCTTCTTGGAAAAATGCGAATGGAAACTCGCTTTGAATAATTGAATCCTCTATTTCCCCACATTTTGCAAGGTATTGCTTCAAGTTTATACGCTCTTTTCCCTTTGCGGAAAGTTCCCCGTTTACCGCTTGAAGCAAACGGTTTTGAAGTCGGAAAGCCAAATTCGTTTCGCCGAGCAAACAGCTAATTTCATTTTGAACGCCTTCCCGTGACAGTTTGCCCGCTATATAACGCTCGTTAAGCTCTCGTAGTTTAGCTTCGTGGGTTTCTGTGTCAAACATTACCTATTGCGTCTCCATGTATCTTCAAATTCTCCTGTATCGCCTAACTCATATTCCTCAACTTTAGGGATATACCCATGAATAGGTGGACTATTCAACCACGCTGATAATTTGCCGCATTCAAGAGTTGAACAAATCTTGTCGTTATCTGGGCATAAAAAGCAAGGTATTTCTATACAATTATCAATTGCCAAATGTGACATGTGAATTATTCTGTTACTCATCATTTTTTGTTGATTAGATTTAAAGCCGAAAACAAATTTTATTCGGCAAGTTTTACAAAAGTACCTTTGCTTTCCATTAGGGGATTTACCATGCCTTTGAAGGCTTACACCATTACATCTTGGGCATTTAACGTCATCGGGAATAGGTATTAGCATTTTAAATCTTGCCGATTGCCCTGTTGGTTTTCTTGTCAGGTGCCTATTTGGTTGCTTAATAGGCTGGATAATTTGTGAAGTTGTTAAGGAAACAAAAAAGTTCTTTCCGCATGAACGACAGATAAATCGCTGTTTGCTTCCATCGTTGGATAAGCCATGCCGAACAACTGTACTATCATTACAAAAAGGGCATAGTATTTCTAAAGTTTGGAGTTGTTGCATTTACTTTTCTAAGTCCTTTTCCAACTTTTTCCGTTTAAGTTCCATTATTTGGCTAAGTTGACTTTCCAATGCTTTGTCGCGGACTTCACTATCATCTAAGAATTTGTTAAATCGTGCATACGACTTAGCGTTTAGGTTTGTGGCTTGTTCAACTAACTTCTGGGTTCTCTCAAAAAGCGCATCGTTTTGGTCTCTGATTACTTGTAGCCTTTCCTGTGCATCTTCATGAGCCTGTTTAGAATAAGCCATATAATCAAGTTCATTAGCGATTTGCTTGTCCAAAAGGATTTTCTTACGCATCTCATTAGCGAAGGGTACGCCGTGCAGTTTCTCAAGTTCCGCGAACCACTTCTCAAGCTCTATTTGATATTGCTCTTCCTCACTTGTCTCTTCGGAATTGTCTATGTCAACATCTGAGTTTTCCTCATTCTCTACGTTTTCCTCTGGGGATTCCTCTTCAGGTTCTTGAGTGTGGATAGATTGATTTTCTTCATTATTTTCTTGTTCTTTATCATTTTCTTCTGTCATTTTTAATCATCCTCTTTAGGCTTGACGCTCATCCACCTAAGAATGCACAATTCTTCGGTTTCAATTTCCTTGCCCTTGAATTCTTTTACGATTTTCTTTTTATTCATATTTTTCACCTTAGTTAATTAATTTAAGGACGGGGGGGAAAGGTAACCCCCCATCCCCGAATGGTTGTAGAGACGCTATGTTTTTTGTAAGTTTAAGGCACAGGGGAATAGTGACTTTCCCCCGTACCGATGTGATAGAGACACCGCACAGAATTGTGGATGTTATGGCAAAACACCGCACGATGTCCCTAATCACTTGAATTAGTCATCTTCTGAGGGTATTTCGTCCTCATTTTCTATTACGGGAGTCGGACTTGGTTTGCCGATTTTTTGCGGTTCCTTTATTGCATTCATTTCTTCAACTGGATATTCTTCGCTTAGGTCTTGCTCGGATTTGTCGCCATTGACAGTTGATTTATCGGCACCTAAAGGTACCATATCGTTTCTGCTTGGAGTATAAGCATCTGCCTTTACTTCAACCGTTGAGTCTTTGCGCTTCTGTCTCTGGGTTTCTAAGTCGCGTTCATGGACAAGTGCATCGAGAGTGCTCATTGTCGGATTAGCCTTTACTTGTGAAACTTTACTTTGATTTTCTGTTTGTGCATCACTCATGTTGTTTTTTCATCTCCTTTTTACGTGATTTATTTTGATTAGTTCGAATTTGTTGGACGATTTCTTTTTCAAAGTCTTCGTCTCTGAGTCCATCGGGCATTTTCTCCTACCTATTTAACGTACATTTTGAGAGCGACTAAATAACCGCCGTCTTCTTGGAGAACTTTATACTTGTGAGTTTTAAGTTTCGTTTCAAACTCTTCTTTAGTGATTTCTTTATCGCTTGTACGCTTAACCGTCAATCCATCTGAATTTCGGTTATCAGCTTCAAATTGGGCAAACCCCCGTGATTTCTCATCGTGAAAGTGGACTCTGTAAACTATCGTTGTCCAAATGCCAATTGCCTCATCATTTTCCTGAAGTTTAGGTTTTGATAGAAAAGTTGTCAAGTAGTCGTCTTCAAACGGCTCTGCACTCCAAACCTCATAAGCCATGATGCATTCGAAAAATTTTCTATTTATGACACCGTATTTGCCTTCCGAATCGCTAACGTATAAAGTTGGAACAATCTTCTTTTTTTCAGCATTCATTTCCTTAATATACTCGTTTTTTGAAGTCATTTTATGCCACATCCTTTGCTTTTTGACCGATTATTTGCCGTTGATTACGAGCGTAATTTAATGGTGATTTGCGGATTCCAAAACGTTCAAGTTCGCTAAAAGGCTCTTCTGATTTGCTAAAGTCCACAGTTGGAACTTTGTCGGTTTTGGGAATAGCATCGTCTTCACAGTAACGATTTTCCTCATGTATTTGTTTTTGAGCAACGGCATACTTGTTTAACAACGCATTTAAAACGAGATTTGCATGTTGAGCTTTCTGTTTGTCCTCAGATTTACTTTCATTTCTAAGTGCGCGTATCATGTCGTCATATGACCCGAATTTTTTCCTGTAAATATCATCAGTTTCTATACTGGAACCCAATTGTTGAGAGTTCATAGGTGCACTCCCAGCGGGAACTTCGAATTTTTGGTTTTTAGCTTTCGATAGCTGTTCTTCAAGAAGGTTCATTGTGTACTCCATATCTTTGATGCCTTCTGGGGTTCGACCCTTCAAGTTCTCAAGCATTTCAGCGCGTTTATCTGGGTCAGCAATAAGAGTGTTTATTTTTTCAGTAACACCTTTACGTTTCTCTTCCAGCTTTTTTTCCGCAATTATGCCGAGCTTATTTTTTAAATCCTCTGACTCATCAGTTTTCTCGGCGAGTTGCTGTTTTAACTGCTCGTTTTCCGAGTCTTTCTTTACGTTTATTTCAATTGTTTTTTCTGACATTTTATAAAAACCCCTGTTCATTCAAGGTTACTATGATGCTTGCTAATTCCTCATCTGAAAATGGTTGTTCAACCCAAAGCGATTCTTGAACCTCTTTAACTTCGGCTGAGTCCATGCCACGAGGCGTATTTGGACTAAGCAATTGAATTGAGGACAAAACCATCTTTCGTATGCGGCTTAAAACACTTCCAGCCGCGTCAACCGCGTATGAAACTGCTCCTTTCCCCTTGAGGCTTAAACCCCATCCCTTAGAAATTTTATGTAGTTTGGCAAAACTTTCTTCTAAAATGCCCTCTATCCAGAGCTTTCCTTTTTCTATCCAGCCCCTCAATATTTGACCTATGGGTTCGCCGCTTTCATCATGCATGTTTGCGGTAAGTTGACCCGTATTTGGGTTGACTTTTGTGCATGTGCCAAAAAAGATTTTTAAACCCACTACTTGACCGACAAGCGAATTCAAAAGGTCTGTTTCGTAAATGTTTTTGTTGTTGCTTATGCCTTCTGTGGCTAAAACTCCCTTAAACCGTTTTCCGTTTAATGATTCCTCTACATGAAATGGAACCGTCCAATTCCATGAGGCGTTATCTAAAGTCTTTACTTCAATTCTCATGGCTTTTTTACCTCTGTTGTTCGAATGGACTTACCGTTATATTCCGCGATGCTCAAAGCAACCTCAGAAAATCGTTGCTTCCGTTCCTGTTCCTTCTCCTTTTCTTCCTCTGGGTCAAATTTCCCAATAGTAAATGTGCTAATTCCCTCTGTTTTAATGAGTAATTGTGGTGTTGGAAATTCTTGCAACTCAAAAACTAAATTGAATTTGTTAGTGTCGTGTCTTGCACATAATTGCATTAAAACATCACAAAGTTCTTTTTGATTTTCAACTTTAGATTTACCTGTGTATTTCTCAAGAAAGCCCCAAAATTCATAGACTGATTCTGGAACGCGCATTACTCTTGTTTTTTCTATCATTTTTTTCATCTTCTGTTTAACCTAAACCGAAACCTTTATTAGTAACGGTTGTCAGCACTTGTTACAAGTTGTAACACGAGTATTTAAATCTTTCTATTCTAAATAACAAAAAATGATAAAGGATTTGCCCAAACAACCTATAATCAAGCCCCGTTAACCCACTCTATATAAACAACCAAGCTCTAAACAATAACCAACCCTAAACGACTAACTCTTATCACCAAGTCCCAACCCCGAACTAAACCAACCACGATTTTTCGTCACCGCTAAAAGTGGACGCTGGCATCGGATTTTCGGCTGTGGGTGGCAAGTACGGCGGAGTATATGTGTTGTACAGGTTCTTTTGGCGTTTGCGGCTTGATTTGAGCTTGTTTTGGCAAACGGACGATTTGGTTTTATTTATATATTCATATGTTAGGTGGTTTTGGCTTAAAAACGAATGGTTTATATATTAGTAAGGTTTAAGTAGTTGCGTGAGCAAGTATATAAAGCTTGTTGTTTGCTTATAAAGGTGTTACACTCGTAGGGCTATAATAGTAACAGAAGGTTAGGCTGACCTGATAACGTTAGCCTAACTCGTTTTGTTGAATAGTTGGGTTCCAAAAAATAGAGTTAACACTAAAGAACTAACCTAACTAAAATTGATGAAAAACGGGGTTACCTGAACATTGGCAGTTTACTAAAAACAGAGGGTTTTCTGTTAGCTTCTTTCTGTTTAAGCTGTTCCATGCGATTATGGTTAAGTCTCGTAATCCACGCTTCCCATATTTTGGGGTAATTCAATTGCATTTTTTCTTCCCAAACTTTGGTATCTAACCCATTCTTGAATGTTGCATGTATTTGCCATTTCCCGTAGCCGTGACCGTTCCAAATACAAGCCTTTTCGAACTGCTTAAATGAAATGCCAAAATACTGTTTTTTCTCTTTCCCAAGTAACGCCTTAATTTTTTGCTTACGTTTCTGCTTAACCAATTCAAGAACTATAAGTTCCTTCTCGGTTGCTTTCTCCATTACGGCTTTATTGTTGAGTTTGTATCGTTCCTGTGCTATATCGAACCGTGAAACAAACGGTTTTTCTTCCCGTTTACATGCTTCTTCGATTACCTTTTCTTTTCGCTGATATGCTTCTTGGTTACTCATGCTTTCACCGTCCTATGGATGTGGTGCGTTTTGAGTTGGAATCGGCTCACTTACTGTTTTGCCGTCTTTGACTCCTTTAAGAATCTTGAAAGTGCGAAGGTCAAAACCCAATTCGAGACTCTGTTTTTGGTCTGGGTCTTCTCTGGTTTCAATGTAGCCGTGTCTTTGAAGAAAAGCGTCTTCCCATTCATACTCATAATGATAAGTCGGAACCCAATGTAAAGTTTGGTTTTTTTCGCTCCCTACTAACCTATCTTGTTTATTGCGTACTCTAAATTGTTTCTTTTTGCCAATCCAAAACGCTATTGTTCTTCTGTCGCCGCAACCTAAGATTTCCATTATTAAGTCGCTCATGCCAACGTAAACGCGAGCCGACCCGATGTTCTCTAACCATTTCGGATGGCTAACCAAATACTCGAATTGCTCCATTTTGCTTTTATTGCCGAACATGAGGGGATTCCTTAAGTTGTGTTTAAGTTGCGCTTTTCACGGTTCGGTGAAGGTTAACTGTGTGCTCTACTTTATTGAGGATTGATGTTCTGTCTCGCTTGAGGATTCGGCATATCTCATCAACGGGGACGTTTGCCCGATACAGTTCTTTGAGTTTTGCCGTGTCTTGCGGTGACCATCTTCCCTTTATATTTTCTATGTTTTCCATACTTAACACCTGTATTATTACTATGAAAAGTATGTAGGGTTCCCCTATTTAAATGTTACGTAACAACGAACATGCTCAATTTACAAACAACCACTAAAATAAGCCCTATTTAAACAACTGATTAATTATCACGCCCGACAAAAACCGAAGCCAAAACCACGTACTTTAACATACAACTTCGAAATAGTCGAACAACCAAACTTTAACCAGTTGATTAACTACGTCAAATTTCGAAGTCCCCCCCCTTCCATTCCCCCCTAAGAATAAAATAATCATTGAAG
>JBEKKX010000001.1:0-128626 GCA_050010515.1 Bathyarchaeia archaeon | reverse complement strand
TCAGTAACTGATCGGCCTTCAAGTCTCTTTTTGATTATCCACTTTCTAAGTTTTTCCCAATCTCGTTCCAACCAAGCACTCCCCTATTTTAGGAGAGTGTAGCCTATTTTTAAGATAGAACAACTAAATGTGTAATCAAAAACTATATAACTTCACAGTAATATGCATAAACGAGGGAAGAAAATACCATGTTCAAGCTCAAAGTGTCTGACGCTAAACTCTTAAGAGACATGGCTACAGCCATCTCAATCCTTGTAGATGAGGCAACATTCAAAATCGACCCTGAAGGCTTAAAACTACGCGCCATGGATCCATCACGCGTTGCCATGATTGATTTTGAATGGCCAAAATCCATTTTTCAAGAATACGTCTCAACAGAGCCAGCCAAAATATGCATTAACATAAGCGAACTATTAAAACTCCTTAAACGTGCTGGAAGAGACGAGGCAGTTGAGCTATTCCTAGATGATAAAACCGGACGATTAATAGTAACAATAACTGGAAAGTACAGTAGAAACTTCACAATGCCAACGCTTGAAGCCTCAGAAGAAGAGGTGCCTACTCCAAAAATAACCTTCAACGTAAAAGCTAAAACCACAACCCAAGGCTTAAGCCAAGCAATCGAAGACGCCCAACTAGTAAGCGACCACGTACGAATTGAAGCTGAACCAGAAAAACTAACTCTGAGTGCTTCAGGAGACTTAATGGGTGCAACCATAACTCTTCAGAAAGGCAGCGATGCGTTGCTTGATTTGGAAGTAAAAGAAAACGCTAAAGCAACTTTTAGCTTAAGCTACTTGTCTGAAATTATAAAAGCGGCGTCAGCCACCTCAGACATTGCGACGCTTGAATTCTCAACCGATATGCCTGTGAAAATAGACTTCCAACAACAAACAAAAGAGGGAAAACTGACCTTCTTCTTGGCACCAAGAATCGAAACAGAATAACGTGACTACATTGCAAATGGAATCGGCAGGATTCACAAAGAACGATTTAGCTAAATATCCCTTTTTAAAGGAAACTGCCGAGTACATCAAACCCTTAGACCTGCAAATAGGCGATTTAACAAGCATTGGCATGGATCAGCTTCTGAAGCGTGCCGAAGAACGGGTTAATGAAGCGATAATAAACCGAATTGTCAATAGAAACTTAAAAAAAATCGACCTTGAAATCCTATCCTTTCCAGTCGCGCTCTTAATTGTAATAACTACCGAAAACTCTTTTATTAAAAAAAGATATGCGCTGGCAGAGGCAAAACAAGCATCTAGTGATTTAGCTAAAGAACCGAAAGAGAGAATCCTAAAAATTGCCAGAGATTTTGATTGGAAAATAAAACTTTCGCCTAAGGAAGACGGCGACTCACCTTTAGAATTTACCATAAAGTTCACGGATTACTTAAGAAACGCAGCCCATTTTCATGACAAAAAATGGAAACTCACAAACAGTATTCTATCTCATGGCAATATTTTCTTAAACAGAAAAGATGTGGTAAGATTACTGGAGGAAGAAGTTCGTAGACGAATAGAAAAAAGGTTGGATGTAAAGCTTCCAAAATATCCGCCTGAATTGATTGTGGTGGCGGAAAGAGTGAAAAAATTAGCTTCTGAAGTGATTGGGCAGATGGAAATCGACGAGCTTCCAAAAGTTGTTGTTCAAACCGCATTTCCACCTTGCATAAACGCGCTTTATGAAGCAGCTTCATCAAGTCATCATCTTTCGCATATTGGACGGTTTACCTTGACTTCTTTTCTTGTTAACATTGGAATGTCATCGGAGAAAGTGAATGAACTGTTCAAAGGCTTTTCAGATTACAATGAAAGGTTAACTCTCTATCAAATCGAGCATATTGCAGGCGAAAGAGGTTCTGGAACACGCTATACTCCTCCTCAATGCTCCGTATTGCAAACGCATGGTGTATGCAAAAACAAAGATGATTTGTGCCGCCGAATTTATCATCCGCTTGCCTATTATAAGCGGAAACAAAAGCTTGCTTAAAACGGTTTTATTAGCTAAGATTTATTAGGTCACTACAGTAAAATAAGAGTTAGAGTCTATGACTTATCAATTAATTGGAAATAATAATGTGACCAGCTCCGAAATTGGGATAATTCTTCCCACTTATCGAGAAGCAGACAACATTTCTAAATTAATTGAAGACATTGAAGATTTAAAATTAAATGCTTCAATACTTGTTATCGATGATTCAAGCCCAGATGAAACCGCAAAAATTGTGCAAGAAAAACAGAACAAATACAGTAATATTCTTTTATATGTTAGACCTAAAAAAAGCGGATTAGGTACAGCTATAACCGACGGGTTCAAATTTTTTTTGTCCTTAAAACAAGCACCAAAATATATTGTTACAATGGATGCTGACTACTCCCACAACCCTAAAGCTATTCCACAGCTTATATCAAGCATGTATAAGACTGATTACGGAATAGTAATCGGCAGCAGATACTGCAAAGGAGGCAACATAAAAGGTTGGCCTTTCACTAGAAAAGTAATTAGTCGAATTGCTAACTTTATCGCCAAGTTATCCCTTGGCTTAAAACCTCACGACTGCACCAGCGGTTTTCGCTGCTACTCCACAAAGTTTCTAAGAGCAACTGTTGGAAACTTGCACAGTCATACTTATGAGATTCAAGTAGAAACCATAAGGCAAGCCGTTTTGAGGAATTTTAACGTAAAAGAAACCCCAATTTTATTTGTTAATCGAAAACGAGGAAAATCCAAACTCTCTTGGACTGAAATTCACAGCTACATAACATATACATTGAAAGCAATCTCGCGTTCATAAGCTTGGTTAGCCAAAACTTATTTTGAGTTAATAGCAGAATTAAATACCTCTTGGTTGCTATTTTCGACTAAAGGGTGGCGCAGTTGATGAAATACTCTGGTACAGCTAAAATTCTTCTTTCTGCCACTCTTTTATTGCTAACGCTAAGCATAGTTCTCGCTGTCGTTAGCTTATTCCCTATAAACCCAGGCGGTAGCCAATCAAGTGTTCTAATTAACAGCACTTTCAAATTAAGCCCAAATGAAACATACAGACAAGACTTGGGCGCTTTTCGCACCGGAGAAAACATTTCACTTTTAGTACAATCACCAACAGCTTTCCAGAAAAATTTTTCAATAGCAACCTCTAACTACTTAATTTATTCTACTTCTTCACAATCAGACATTAACTACTCGTTTACCGCAGGTCCTGACTATTACGACGCAGTTTTTTTCACTGACTCACCTAATGCCGGCATGGTTCACTTTCAAGCATCTGTTCAAGAACCAAAAGCTCTCTTTCCATATTCGTGGCTTAATGAAGCCTCAAAAATTATGTTCCTGCTCAGTCTGGGTCTAGCAATGCTTGTTACGTTAAAAATACTATTCTCCAACTCCTCCAAGTTCAAGCCAACCAGGTTCAGCGTGCCATCTCTTAGCATGAAAAACCGCCGACGCATCTTAATCTTACTTTTGCTATCGCTGACGATTTGGCTTTTCCTTCTCGCGGTAAACTCTAATCAACTTGCAACATTCCAAAATTGGTATACCGATAATGCCAGAGACTCTTATTCTTCCAGTTTGTTTCTTAAAGATGGTTTTTCGATTTTTGATCAACCCTTAGGCAAACTATCAAGCCTTGACAATTCATACTACAAGTTTGTAACATGGCCAGAAATGCCACATCTGTACCCATTAGGCAGCGTTTTCTTGTTCTTACCTTTTGGCGTTCTTCTCCAAAAAGGTTTTGACCCATCCTTGATTTACAAAATTGAGATAGCCATATTTCTGGTATTTGCCACTGTTTGCCTTTATTTTTTCCTTAAAAACTTCTTGAAAAAGGACATGGCTTTGCTGCTCAAACTTATAGGAGTTTACATTATTTATGTTAGTCTGGTAGTTTACGCAGCTGATGGCATGTTTGATTCAGTTGCTTTCCTGTTTTCTTTATTTGCTCTATACATGTTTATGACGGAGCGTTACGATTACTTCTTTTTGCTTGTTGCTGTTTCTGTATTTTTTAAGTATCAAGCAGGCATTTTCCTGTTGCCGCTAATCATTGTTGGTTTAATCAAGCTTTTCCAGACAAACAGGTTAAGCAGTTTACTAAGGAATAAAGCTGTAATTGCTGGCGTCATTTTCGGGTTTGCTAGCATCTTTACTGCTTATTTAAGTGCGCCTTACTTTCTGGCAACCGGACCACAGTTGATAATGAATGTTATCAACGCTTTTTCTTCCAACACGCAAATCTCTTGGGCGCCTCAATCCTTCTTAGTTTTGCTGACGCTGGCGGTAACTCTTGCTTATTCAGTTTACATGTTAAACAAGAACAGTTTGCTTTCTCTTTCAGCGCTTTTCTTGCTCTTGCCAAGTTTTATGCTGCCTTACTTCCAAAATTGGTACATACCTTTCATTTTCGTATACGCGCTGATTCCCCAGCAGAAAAAAGAGTTAGAGGTCACCATGGTCTGGTTAATCTTTATGATTTTTATGCTCTCTTTAGCGCGCGCTTTCTTTAATCTCTGAAATAATATACAATTTGACTGCGGCGGCATATAGATAAATTTGGGAAGAGTAATCATTATCTAACTAGCAAAGGGGCAGGGGAACATGGAGGCTTCTCGAGACTTCGTTTATCAAAAATTCTGCGAATACTACCGAGACCCCTCAACTGTTATTCCTGCACCGATTCTTCTTGGCCAAAGAGAATTTGGCTATTTGCTCTTCAAGGAACGGTTTATGGTTAGGCACAAAAGGTTTGAAGGAATCAGCAACTTGAGGTCAGTGCTGAACCAGACTGTTCCATCAGATGTTTATCATTCTTGCGCTTACTATGAAAACCCAGACTTTGACATGGACAAAAAAGGTTGGTTAGGCGCTGACTTAGTCTTCGATATAGACGCCGATCACATTCCAACTTCCTGCAATAAAATCCACGATGAATTCACCTGCAGCAAATGTGGCTTCAGCGGCAGAGGAATAACCCCAGAAATCTGCCCAGCCTGCGAAGCAACAAAATTTGAAACCAAAACTTGGCCCTGCGAACTTTGCATAAAATCAGCTCGAGAAGAGACGGCCAAGCTGATTGATATGTTAGAGAACGATTTTGGTTTTTCTTTAGATGAGTTGCATGTGTTTTTTTCTGGGCACCGAGGATACCACGTGCATGTTGAGAATGAAGCAGTACGTTCATTAGATGCTATGGCAAGGAAGGAAATCGTTGATTACGTTACTGGATTAGGCTTAACTATACTGGATAAAGACGCAAACGAAAAACGAGGAAAGCGCGCGACTAAAAAATTTAATCTACACAACTTTGGCTGGAACAAGCGACTAAAATTAGGAATGCAAAATTTTCTCCTCAACGCAACCATGGAAGATTTGAAAGACATTGGTTTAAAGAATGATGCACTTTTAAAAAACAAGGAAGCTATCATTAAACGTTGCATAAATGATGGTCGATGGGACAGTATTCACGGAGTCAGCGTTCAAACTTGGCTAAAACTGGCTGAGCATGTGAGGGATTTGCAGTCGTCAAAGATTGACACGGTTGTCACTACTGATATTCACCGTTTAATCAGGATGAACGGTACCTTGCATGGTAAAACAGGACTAAAAAAAGTGGAGTTTCCAGCTAAAAACCTGCTGGATTTTGATCCGTTCACTGGAGCGGTAGCTTTTAAAAAGGGCGAGGTGAAAGTGTTGGTCTCTGATGCGCCAGAGTTCAAGTTGATTGGAGAAACGTTGGGTCCATACAAGAATGAGACGAAAGAGTTGCCTGTTGCGGCGGCAGTAATGCTTATCTGTAAGGGAAGAGCTAAGGTGGCAAACTAAATGTACAATGAACTTTACGCGGCATGGCGAAGAGAAATTGAAGATGCTTCGCTTGGAGGTTTATCACCTGACTTCTACGCTAGACTAGCAGATTACCTGAAGCGCATAAGCGAAGAGAGCAGGGTGCTTGACAAAAAATCAGTTAAAGTAAACCTGCTGGACCGTGAGGCGCAGAACGTTAAGCGGATGCTTGAGGAGCTGCTTTGGGCAAGATACAAAAAACTAGTCAAAACAATCACGCAAAACCAAACGTTGCCCTCAGAGTTGTTAACGGTTGAAGAAACCAAGATGTGCGAGAGTTTTGTCACTTTCAGCGGCGCGTATAGGAAGTTTGCTGAAGGTCTCATGCAAGGTCAAACTGCTAAAGCGGAAGCTGAAGTGAGTCATAAACGAATGACTTTAAGATTTGCAAAAAGTACTCCAGCCATTATTGGTTTAGACATGAAAACTTATGGGCCATTTATGGTTGAAGATGTTGCTTCTTTGCCCGTTGAGAATGCGAAGATTTTGGTTAAACAAGGCTTAGCTGTGGTGGTTGAGGTTTCCTAAGGGTTCCGTGGTTAGAGCTGATTTTCCACTTTTAATTTTTCGCCATAAAGCTTGGCTTACAAGAATGATCAGTGGATAAGAAACAATCCATGCTATCGCGTACAGTGGGCCATAATAGAAGTGGAACATTTGCACTTGGTTTGAGTTTACGCCATACTGCATGCCAATATTGAAGATGGTGACTATCCGCATAACATTTATGAAATATGTGACGGTTGCGCCGACGATGAAGTATCCTGTTTTAGCTTTCCAAGAGATTGGCATCTGCTGCAAAAACACCAAAGCAACAGCCGTATAAATAAGAAAGCTTTCAATGCCTGCACAAGGCCAAGCTATAGCGAATTTAGCTGTTCCTAATGGTCCTGTAGCTTGCAGGGTTGGCATGCCATTTTGTGTTACAAGCGAAGTCGTGCATCCCATTAAGCCTAGGACGCGAGCGGCAAGCGTGGCGGTTGTTGGAACCAATATTTGGAATGGTGTAAACTGCCCGTTAGGAAAAACGTTATCGATAGTGTATAGAACTCCGACTAAACCGACAAACAAAGCAGGTAAAGCAAAACCTGCTAAACCCTTTTTCCCAAAAGACAGGAAAATAGTTAAGCAAAAAAGACCTGCGAAAACAAGGTATTCAATTGCAAGAGGCATTGAATCGTAAAAAGCAACGCCGTTTTGCAGGGATAAGTTTGCAATTGCAGCGTTTAACCCAAAATAATATTCAGAAATTACGTATATTGTAGGAAGTAACAAGGCTATGGCAACAGCGACGAGCTTTGCTTTGTTTTGCTTGCTTATTTTTGACTTGAAGATTTCCCAATTGAGAATAAACTCCAGCGCTATTAACCAAATAAAAAATAACTGGAAGGTCCTGCCCTTCCACATTAACTGAAAAGAACCTTGAGCGCTAAGATTAAGGTATGGATCGGCTGGGTTCAGCCCATACAGCAGAGCCAACGGAGCGACGAAAGCAAACAATGGCAACAGCTTAACTATGGCATCTGAGTGCTCTTTGAGTTTTGAAAGAATTTGCATCAACGCATTACCTGCAAACTGGATATAAAGTTAAAATTGCCTTCCGTTTAAAAAGAATACGCCTTTCTGCCAGTTTTCAGTCTGCCAGAATAGACCAGCAATAAATTACGAAACTTTCCGTTTCATTGGGGTTTAGAATGAAGAAAGATGAAGTTCTTGTTTAATTCTCTTAAGGTAATTACTTATAAAGCTCTTGTCAGCGGTGGGGTAGGTGCAATATTGCTATAGAATTACCCCAAGAACCCTAAAGGGGTATACTATTTGCTTTGTCTTTTCACTAGCTAAAAGAGGGTATCCCTGTGGTAAGTCAATTCTTTAACAAGCCTTTGAATCCATAGAAGCATTAGGCGTTTTATTGGATGCTCAAATAGGAAGGCTATAGAATTCTCTCCAAGTGCTACTTCGATTGGCTGAAGCCCATACTTTTTGGCAGATAGGTGAAAAAGTATAAGAATGCGTATGTTTCTTTTATGCAAAGCTGGTAGTGAACAAGGTGAACGTTCCTAAAGAAGTTAAAACTTACTGTCCGAAATGTAAAACTCATCAAATTCACAGTGTAACCCTCTACAAGCCAGGAAAGCGTAGAGCCTTAGCTCATGGCGAACGCCACCACGCAAGAGAAAAGCAGGGTTATGGTGGACAAAAATATCCACTTCAAAGAGAATTCGCGAAAACAACCAAAAAACAAACCCTGCGGTTAAAATGTAAAGTTTGCAATTACATGAGGCATAAAGACGGTATCCGCCTCAGAAAACTAGAAATACTATAATAATGGAGAAAAAAGGCATGTCTGAATGGAGCAAACTTATCCCAAAACCAAGAAGCGTCTTCCTTAGAGTCAAATGCTCAAAATGCGGCAACGAACAATTAATCTTCAGTAACGCTGTTAACAAGATAACCTGCAACGTATGCGGAGAAACACTAGCCGAACCATCTGGCGGAAGAGCAAAAATCAAAGGCGAAGTACAGGCGGTTCTTGAATAAGGGATGACTAATGAATGGCTGAGCGTAAGCCCGAATGGCCAGAAGCCGGTGACCTGGTAATCGCCACCGTAGAAACCGTCACGGATTATGGTGCTTACGCTAAAATTGATGAATACGGCAAGCGAGGTTTACTTCACGTCTCAGAAATCTCGTCTGCAAAAATCAGCAGAAAGCGTCATCTCAAACGTCATAGAAGCAGGCGGGCAAGGGACTTTTAGAAGGGAAAAATAGTTGGTTTGGCAATTACGCAAATGCGTAAACTGCGAAAAATATACACTTAACAAAAAAAGTTGCCCTTACTGTGGCGGGCCAGTCAGAATTCCACATCCACCCAAATTCTCGCCTGATGATAAATACTTAAAATACCGAATGGCAATGAAAAGGAGTAGCACAACATAATGAAAGAAACCTACATCAAAGAATTCATCCAAATTGAACCGAACAATCCAGTTCTTATCGAAGGTCTTCCAGGTTTAGGGCTTGTTGGTAAAATCGCCCTTCGCTACATGATCAAACAGTTAAAAGCCAAAAAGATTGCTTATCTCTACTCACCTCATTTCCCATATTTTGTCCTCGTCAACAAAAAAGGTAACGTCCGCCTTTTAAGAGGCGCATTCTACTACTACCAAAATCCAAAGGGACCAAACGATCTAATCCTATTTACCGGCGATAGCCAATCGCAAACAATCGAAGGGCAATACGAAATCGCTGACCGGATGCTTGACTTCTCAGAAAAGTACAAAGTTAAAACAATCGCAACCATCGGAGGTTACCGAATGGAGCCAAAAGAAAAACCTAAAGTCTTCATAGCTGCAACTTCACAGGAGATCTTAGACAAAGCACTACAAGCAGGCGCAACGCTTAGCACTTCAGGAAGCCCAATTGTTGGAACAGCAGGATTAATACTTGGCCTAGCAAAATTCAAAAAAATAAGCGCTCTCTGCTTGCTGGGTGAAACACGCGGTTACCTTCCTGATCCTCTTGCGGCAAAAAGCGTTTTGGAAGTTTTAAAATCCACTTTCAACTTCGACTTAGATCTAGCAGGAATGAATGAGGAAATTGCCCGTGCAGAAACAATGGTGACTCGCCTGCAGCAAATTGAAGAAAAACGAGCCTTGCAAGCTGAACAAACACGCAAAGAAGAAGATAAAAAGACCACTTACATATCTTAAGCAAAGCTTTTCTCTAATACATCGACAATTTTTTGGGCTGCTGTGCCGTCGCCGAAAGGTGAAGCATAGGGCAACTCAACTTCATTTTTAACCGCTTCTTCCATAGCTGCCAAAATATTTTTCCCAGCTGTTCCAACCACTTTAGCATACCCTGCTTCCACTGCTTCCTGCCTCTCAGTTGATAAACGGATTACCAGCACTGGTTTCCTTATGCTTGGGGCAGTGGCTTCCTCTTGAATACCGCCTGAATCAGTAATTATCAATTTACAGTTTTTCATTAAAATTAAAAAATCCAAGTATCCCAAAGGCGGAAGAATTAACACGTTCCTCAATGCTTCCATTTGAGCAAGCATCTTATTTTCTTGGAGTCTCTTTTTTGTGCGTGGATGCATCGGATAAACGATTGGAATTGGGGATTTGGAGAAAACATCCATAAAGGACTCAAGAACCGACACGTTATCAACGTTTTCTGCTCTGTGAGCCGTTGCTAAAGCGAACGTTTCAAAAGGGATTTTTTCCATTATGGTTGATTTTTTTTCGGCAATTGGCAAATGCTGGATTACCGCGTCTATAGCCGTGTTCCCGGTCAGGTAGATTTTGCCCCAAACATTCTCTTTCAAGAGATTTGCTTTTGCTCTTTCTGTTGGGGTGAACAAGTATTCAGATATGTGATCGGTTAAACGGCGGTTATGTTCTTCAGGCATGCGCAGGTCAAAACTTCTTAAACCAGCTTCCACATGCCCAATAGGGACCACCCGTTTATTAGCTGCTAAAGCTGCGGCCAATACACTGTTCGTGTCACCTTCAACCAAAACAATTGAAGGCTCAATCTTCTCTAGCAGCTGGTCCATCTTCATCATTATTTCTGCTGTTTGCGCTCCAGGCGAAGAAGCTTCAATTTTAAAGGAGTAGTCAGGTGTAGGCAACTCGAGGTTTTCAATGAATTGCTGAGCCATATTATAGTCATAATGTTGACCGCAATGGACAAATACTGATGGGATTTTGGTTTTGTTTAAATTTAAGGCTCTGATTATTGGAGCCATCTTGATTATTTCAGGCCTAGTTCCAGCAACAACTACTACTGGCTTCATCGTTTTGTCTCGCTTTTCTTTAGGTTTTCTTTAGGCATCCTTCTCTGGGTTCATAAATTGTTCCTTCACGTAGCAATTGGCTTATCATGCGTTCAACTTCGGCTCTGGGTATCTTATGTGTTGTTTCCAGTTCGTTGACAAGTGCGTCTTTCTCAACTATGCCTGTCACTTTCTCCATGTCCATCAGCACTGAAAGGATAACATGCAATCTATCCCGGATGCTTTTGGACCTTCCAGTCATTATCAAGTCAATATCCACTTTGTACGAGGACAAGTCGATTCCCACTTCTTCCAGAGACCTCTTCATAATGACTATGGCCGCCTCTGCATCTTCACCTGTAACTTCCTTTCGTAATGCAACGCGTGCTCTGGCTTCTGAGATACGAACAAGCGATTCCAGCTGGCGTGCGGTTATTGCCACTGGTGAACCTTCAGTTTCGCTTGCCGCGCGCATGGCTAAGTAAAAGTCGCTTAACCGCTTTAACGCTTCAGTACCAAGTACAGGCTTAATCCCTTTAGCAAAACCAACATATTTCCGCAGCAATTCCGCATCTACCGGTGCTTCTACAGGGCTTACTCCTCTACGATGAATTTCCAAGATGTGATGAGACATTTTTTCATCCGCTTCCTTGTTGGGCACATCACGTAGCACGAAAATTAAGTCAAAACGCGAAAGAATAGTAACTGGCAGTGAAATGTTTTCGGCAACTGTTCTGTTTGGTTCATACCTGCCTAAAGACGGGTTAGCTGCTGCTAACACTGCTGTTCTGGCGTTCAGTGTGGCGACAATTCCGCCTTTTGCAACTGAAACCGTATGCTGCTCCATAGCTTCGTGAATAGCAACACGGTCTTCTGGCCGCATCTTATCCATTTCGTCTATACAAGCTATTCCTTTGTCGGCTAGTACGAGTGCGCCTGCTTCAAGGCTCATGCTTCCGCCTTTTTCTCTAACCACTGCCGCAGTTAAGCCTGCGGCGGTTGTTCCTCTACCCGAAGTGTATAGTCCTCTTGGAGCTATTCTGGCTACGTACTGAAGAAGTTGCGATTTTGCGGTACCTGGGTCTCCGATTAAAAGAGCATTCATTTCTCCTCTTATGTTTATGTCTGGCAGGCTTTTTGCAACTCCGCCGAAGAGCAAATACATTATAGCTTCTTTGATGTGCTCGTAGCCGAAGATTGATGGTGCTATGGAACTCATGATTTTCCTGTGCACCCATGGGTCTTGTGAGAGTGCATGGATTTTTTCTTCTTCTTCAGGTGTAGGCGGTGACGTTTCTGGCTCTTTGCCAAGCACTTCTGCTGAGTTAGCATCAAGTTGAAGAATGAATGTTCGAAGTTTTCCCATTCCCATCAATGAAGGCGCAAAAGCACGAACGATGCCGACTATGGAAACGTGGTCTCCTGGTCTTGCAACGTCAACTATGTCATCACCGACAAGTTTGACGCTTAATGTACGTGGTAATTGCCCTGGAGGTAAATCTTCAGGCTTTTCCTGCAACCGAAGGTCTTGGGAATCTATAAAGGTGGATTCTTCTTGGACAAACTCGAATGGTCCATCTCTTCCGCAGTCTGGAGCTTGGCATATGGCTGGTGCCTTTAGGAATTGTCCTGTTTGTTCTTCCATGTTCATGGTTCCACAGCGTTTGCATTTGAAGGCTGCTTGCAAGACCATCGGTCGGACTGACGTGGCTCTGACTACTATGCCTTCAACCATGACTAGTTTTGCCATTTGTCTTGAGCCGAGTTTTCTTAGTTGTTCTTTTCCAAGGAGCTTCACGATTCTGGCATTAATTTTTTCTATTTTTTCAGCGTATTCTGCATCTTCTATGCGGAGTTGTTCGTAGGCTCCTTTTCCTGCATGCTGCAGGTATTCTTCCGGTTTGTTGAGTAATTGTTCAGCGAGTGCTTGGTCAAATCCATAAAGTTCTTCGAAATCGATTGTTACTGATCCTTTTCCAGTGATGGCTAACTGCGCGATTCTTTGGCGGTACTTCTCTTTCTTAAAGAACTCTTGAAAACGCTGCTGCGGGTCCACTGTTACCTGTTCGTTAGTCATCTTTACTTTTCTCCCTCACTTTCTAGAATCTTTGTTTTCCACTCAGAGATTATTTTGACTAGTTGTTCATAGAGAATTTTTTCCTCGCTTGTAAACTTTTTTAGAACCTGCTCACTTTGAGTTGGAGCAGAAGATAGGGCAACTATTTTTTTAAGCCTAGAATTTACGATGTCACGTGCTAATTGCTTTGCTCTATCATATTCTTGGTATTTTTCCGATTGCTTTGAGGCTTGATCTTTTAAGTCGGAGATAAACCTGCGAAGTTTAGGATAAAAATCATCTGAAAGCTCGGAGATTTGTCCTGGGATTTGTACGCCTTCCTTCCATTGCACCTTGAACAGTTTAGTTGCATCCAAAACATCGTCCTCTCGAAAATGAACCATTCCCGAGTTCGCTAACTCTTTCGCCACCCAAAAATAAACTTCATACTCATTTCCTTCATCAAAGGGACCAACAATTAATCCAGCAAGCTTAATTTCCGGGCAGTTCCTGTTTGCCACAATTTTAACCAGCGAGTTCTCATAACAGAAATCCAACATGCAAATTTTCGCTGCCAACTGCTTTTTCCCTCTCAAGTCCGATTGTTTTCCCTTTTGTGGGGTTCAACAGATATATCAAGAACAGTTTTAAGCGTTTGCACTAGAAACAAATAATGCTAAAGAAAGCTGCCCTCTACTGCTCGGAGGCACTATCCCTTTCTTTTAACTCATCTCCCTGCTCTGTTTCCGTGTTTATGGCCAAAGTCCTAGTGTTTTTATGGCGTTAGCCACTCTTCCTACACCCAGCATTAACGCGCCTGTACGCATGTCACTCTCTTCCTTCTCCGCAATAGCGACTACGTCGTTGAATGCTTTAGTCATTTTGGCTTCAAGTTTCCTGTTGACTTTTTCCAGTGGCCATTGCTCTCGGGTTAAGTTTTGGACCCATTCAAAATAGCTCACGGTTACACCGCCAGAATTGGCGAGGATGTCTGGAATTAGGCAGATGTCTTTTTCATATAATGCCTTGTCAGCTTCAGGTGTAGTTGGTCCGTTAGCTGCTTCAGCAACCATTTTAGCTTTAATTTTGTCAGCGTTTTTGCAGGTGATCTGGTTCTCCAGCGCTGCAGGAATCAGCACGTCGCAGGATAATTCAATTAGTTCCTCGTTGGTTATGTTTTTGCAGTCCTTGTAGTTCTGGACAGAGCGTGTTTTTTCTTTATGCACAAGAACATCTGGTGGGTTTAAGCCATCTGCGCAGTAGATTCCTCCTGTGGAGTCGCTTACGGCTATTATTTTGCAGCCTACTTCTTGCGCAGCCACTGCTGCATGGTAGCCGACGTTGCCGAAGCCTTGGATGGCTACGGCGGCGTTTTTTAGTTTTAGGCTGTTGTTTTCTGCCGCTTGTTTTACGCAGTGGATTACTCCTCTGCCTGTGGCTTCAGTTCTGCCCCATGAGCCTCCGATTTCGACTGGTTTGCCGGTGACGCTTTCGGGTATGCTGTAGCCTTTCATTTGGCTGTAGGTGTCCATTATCCAAGCCATGGTTTGCGCGTCAGTGTACATATCTGGCGCAGGAATGTCTCGGTGCGGCCCCAAATATTCGAAGATTAAGCTGACGTATCTTCTTGTTAATCTTTCAAGCTCATGTTTGCTCATTTTTTTAGTGTCAACGCAAACGCCGCCTTTTGCTCCGCCAAATGGTATGTCAGCAATGGCGCATTTCCAAGTCATCAACATTGCCAGCGCGGTGACTTCATCAAGGGTAATGTTTGGGTAGTAGCGGATTCCGCCTTTGAATGGTCCGCGCGCATCCCAATGTTGAACTCGGATGCCGTTGAATACTCCGACGGTTCCGTTGTCCATACGGATGTCGATGCTGACGCTGATGGAGCGTTTTGGCAAGCTGAGCATCTTATGCATCCCCGAATCCAACTGTAACTTTTTGCAAGCCAGTTTAAGTTGGGAAAGTGCGACGGTTAATGGTGTGTGTTCTTCAGCCATAAATCGAGCCTTCTGCAATAAGTGTTAATTATAAAATGGCTAGATAAGATTTGCCTTCGCATATTTTTTGTGTGTTTGGTTGATGCTTTTGTATACCGCCGTTTTAGCCTTTACCGTTCAAGGGTCAAAGGCTGGGTCCAAATCCCAGCGTTAATAATTGCATTGCGCTAAACAATGTAGCAATTTAAGACTTTCTGCATGCTTTTCGGCGTATATTGCGTTGCGGCAAGTTTTTGCAGGAATTTTATCATCGGCTGAGCGCGGGCTATGTCTGTTAGACTGACCAAGCCCACCAAGCGGTTCTGTTCGGTTACTGGCAGCTTCTTTATCTTCATCTCGAACATCAAGCGTGCCGCTTCTTCTAAGTCTGTGTTGGTTGAAACAACGACCAATGGACTTGACATAATTTCTTTAACTGTAGTCTTTTTTGCGTTTCTGCCCTCGGAGACTATGCGTTTCAAAAG
This sequence comes from Bathyarchaeia archaeon, assembly GCA_050010515.1. Taxonomy (GTDB): domain Archaea; phylum Thermoproteota; class Bathyarchaeia; order Bathyarchaeales; family Bathycorpusculaceae; genus Bathycorpusculum. The sequence continues at coordinate 113,467 of JBEKKX010000001.1, read as the reverse complement.
GTCTCGCTCAGTAATTATGCCTATAGGCTTCCCTTTTCTGGTAGTAATTACGGAGCCTATCTCGAACTGGTTCATTATGTCAGCTGCTTCTTTGACTGACGCTTTTTCATCTACCGTAATTACTGTCTTGACCATCACGTTAACAGTCTTTAGCGCAACTTTGTCTTCATCTGTTTTTTCTTGAGCTATTGAAGTTACCCGTTTTTTCTCGGCGGAGCTGCTCTTTGATTCCGCTCGTTGATAGCTTTCTTGCTGTTTACTTTCTTGCTGTTTATAGTTCTGCTTAACGATGCGTATGTATTCTTCAAACGTCAATTCGGACCCACTCGATTCGGGTAAATCCCACTTGTAGTCAATTCTAGCTTTGGCTTGAATGTTTTTTATGCAGAGAATCTCCAGGTTTCTGGCGGCTGGTCCAAAAATTTTCTCGAGCGCATCTGAAAAATCATTGATCCTGTAGGGAATTTCGCGTTTCGCAATCCCAAACGAGTTTTTCAGATGGATATATATTGCTTTTCTTGTAGGTTCACCTAGAGAATAAAATGCCTCGTCAATAGCTTCCTCGAACATCTTGCAGAAAGACTCTCTAGTATCAACCGTTGCTTTAGCAACATCGGGCGTTTCATCCAATTGTATCACTGTTTTGTGCTCCTGCTTACGACTACTTTGCATTTTTGTCGCTCATTATCGATCATATCTAAGAACTTATTGAAATAAATTAGTTGTGAATGCCAACTATGGATTAGAAATTCTTCTGAACTTGAAGTTATTCTTTTCCGAAGAAACACTATCAGGAACTTTAGCCTTCTTGGCTAAGAGGAGCGATATAACGAGGTCTAAGAGTGCAGGCAACTGAGTTTACACGGTGAAAGAAAAAGGGCGGGACCCATGACAAGAATATCCATATGAACAAACCCTTAACAGTGAAAATTGAACATACTGCGATTTTTTGTGGTGGCAATTAAGCGACGGCAATATACGGAGAAGGGATTCGAACCCAATTTACTCATAAATAACCGAACATAATTTAGCTTCGAAAACTGCACAAAAGCAAGAGCATTTTGATTTTCTTTTTGCCATTTGCTTGATCCTCAATCAGCCTTCCGCTTCTCCTGTTTAGCTGGAATAGTATCTCGCTTGAGCTAACAGGGTTAGCACTAGAATTTTTCGAGATATTCTTCGAACTGCTTTCTATCCCTCAAACACTGGGGGCAAACGCAGCTGAACGGAAGATCTTTGGTGGTGCATAAATCATTGTATTTGCAGTCTGAACACGGAAAGTCTTTGCCACAGCGCGCACAGCTTTGGAGAAAAACAATTTCACTGTTTAAAATGCCGGCGATTGTATCCATAAGCTTTTCAATATTATTGCAACTTTTAATGGAAAAAACGCCTTGCTCACGATTATACTCCAAGCCCAAACGTATTAAGAGAATAAACTTTTCTTTCTCAACCCTCGGAAGTTTGAACGCTTTCTTATTTAAAACTGCCACCATTTTCCGCTTTCTCCCTAATACCTGTTCATTTTCGTTAGGAAATCCACCTCTTCAGGTGTGAGCTTGAGCCAAGAAGCCAGCGGGCTTGATTTTTGGTTTTGCAGTATGTTTTTGATGAATGGGACAAAATCATGTTTAGCTGTTTCATGGGAAACATGGCATTGTGCTCCAATTTTTCCGCAGATGCCGTCTAGCATTGTTCTTTTGCCTTTGGTCCAGAACAAAGTAATAATCCTGATGGGCGGCGAAATAAATTCAAAGGGCTTGTATGATTTAGGCGCAACTGCGGCTGCTTCAGATAGCGCGTTGTAGAAGTACTTTAAAAGATGCCAGTGCTCAGTTCCAATCCTTCCTCGGAAAACATCAGCTTGAGAAACAAAATCGTAGGCGGCAGCAAGCTCTGCTGGGTCAGTGTATCGTCTGGGCAGATTGTCGCTTACTGAAAGCAGAAAATCATCATAGTCAACGCTTGAGCGGCTAAGTAAACTTGACGCTTCAGCAATTGATTTTGCTGAGAAAAATCCTCTTAAAGTTTCGTCCATGCCTATGTCTTTATTTCTTGAACTAAGCATCATGGTGTCTTGAAGTGTGAGGACTTGGTTTTCTTCGCTTATGCTTTGCAGGTCGTTTATGGCTGACCGTACATCGCCTTTGCTGTTTTGCGCAATTCTTTCAAGCGCTTCAAACTCCGCTTTAACATGCTCAAGCAAACAAATCTTCTGCAATAATGCAATGATAAGCGGTATCCGGATTTGCTGGAAACGTATCAGTAAGCAAACTTTCTTTAGCGGTCTTAGCTTGTCTATGTCAGGGTCGTTTGCCGCCATTATAACAGGCACTTGAGATTCTTCAACGATTTTTATTATGGCGCTTACTCCGCCTCTGTCCTCGTTGCCTGCAATGCCGTCAACCTCGTCGAGAAAGAGAAGGTTGCCTTTGCTTTCAGCTGAGAAAGTGTCTAAAGCAACAAAGGAAGTGGCTGGTTTAGCAATTGCATTAATCGCTTTTTCGGATCTTGTGTCGCTTGCGTTCATTTCAATAGTGATAAACCCAAACTCTTTTGCGGCGGCGTTGACTAATGCTGTTTTTCCGATGCCAGGCGGTCCATAAAGTAAAACTGCCTTTTTGCTTCTTCGCTTACTTTTCAGCCATTCAATAAAAGTGGCTTTCGCTTCTTCATTGCCAATTATGTCTTCTATCTTTTTTGGGCGGTACTTTTCAACCCATAAAAGATCCTTTCTCAATAAGCTTCCCCTATGACTTTACCAAATTTTGCGAATTGCGCTAGCAACGCGCTTAACTGGATATCACTGTTGGCGCCTTGTGTTAACCGGTAATCATACTCGCCGATAACGTTTGATAGATCGGCTTTTTGTTCAGGTGTAAGATCAGACATTTTGAATATCTCGCGCTGTACTTGGCGTATTATTTCGGAGCCTGAAAAACCGTAGGACCCCATTATTTCATACATTGTTTTCCTTGCTTCAATAAAATCACCGAATAATGCTTTCCTAATCATTTTTTGAACTTGCATTGGGCTGGCTTCCCCGATGACCAGCAAGACTGTCTTCTCGTCTACCACCCCTTCTTTGTACGCTGAAGCTGTCTGTAACGCGTTTATGGCGTGTCTGAGGTCGCCTTCTGAGTAATCCACTATTCTTTCAGCTGCTTCAGGCAACAGGTTAACGTTTTCTTTTTTGGCTATGCATTGTAGCTGCTCTTTCATCGCCTGCTTATCTAGCCTTGAAAATCGGAATATTGCGCAGCGGCTTTGTATTGGTTCAATTATCTTGCTTGATTGGTTACATATAAGGATGAATCTACATGTGCGGGAACTGGTTTCCATTATTCTTCTCAGCGCCGTCTGAGCAGGTCCAGTCATCTGATCACATTCATCCAGAATAATCAGCGCAAACGGCACATTGCCAAAACCTGAACGGCTGTAACGTGAGAAATCCTTAATTCTTTCACGCACGGTATCGATGCCTCTTTCATCAGACGCATTAAGCTCTAACGTGAAGCTTTTCCAGTTTGGACCAAACAATTCATGAGCAATGCATAATGCAACGGTTGTTTTTCCAGTGCCCGGTATCCCTGCCAATAACAGGTGAGGCATCGTTTTTGGTTTTCTCATGAAAGCTTTGAGGCTTTCAACGATGTCGTGTAAGTCTACAACCTCGTTTAGGTTTTTAGGGCGGTACTTTTCGACCCACATAAGTGCTTCTTCATTAACTGCCATTAGTAACCCTCAATAACAAATCATAAAATAACGTGATTGCTTTCTTAATTTACTTTTCCGTGCCGACTAGGAGTGAAATCTGGCTAAAAAATGTCTCTAAGTTGGGGTCGTCGCTTAGCCGATTTTGGTTCCTTCAGCAATATCCTTTTCGGGCTGAAGCACAATAACGTTTCCTTCATTATCTTCAGCTGCTAAAATCATGCACTGCGATTCCACACCCGCCAACACGCGCCTTTGAAGATTCAACAGGAAAACGCATTTTTTGCCAACCAACTCCTCAGGCTTATAATACTTAAGCAGACCCGCAACCGCCTGCCTTTTCTCCGACCCAAAGTCAACAATTATTCTAATTAGCTTTTTTGAGTTTGGAATTTGGTTTGCTTCGATTATTTTTCCTATGCGCAAGTCAAGTTTTTGGAATTCAGCGAATGATATTTCTTCACCCAAATAATTCACGCTCTAGTGATAGTTTAATTTTCAGTGATATTTACTTTGCTTTCCTTCGCAAGCCTGATTCTTTCTTTAGTCGCTAACTTGTGAGCTTGCAACAGCGGCTCAGGAATTCGACTTCTAGCACAGTGCTTAACCATTTTGACGGCTGTTTCAAGAGACACCATGTGCCCGATGCTCACGTAAATGGGCTTGGCACCTTGCTTTGTAGTCACGACGGCACCGATGATTTCGCCCTTATCAACCAAAAAGGTTTCTCCATCCTTCTCCAATGGCGTACCTATCAACCTGCTTTTTGCAGCGCCAACAGTCGGTTTTCCAATTGCAAGTCCAAGGTGGCTGGCAAATCCGCACCTGTACGGATGCGCGATTCCTTGTGCGTCAACAAGAAAAACATCGGGCTGAAGCTTCAACTTATTTATTGCTGCCACCGTGGGAGGAATTTCCCTAAAAGACAGCAAAGTTGGAATATATGGCATCCTAACTTGGCAGGCTGCAACTTGGGTTTCTAAAAGTTTCAGCGATTCATAATCTAAAACCGCTATCGCGCCGACGCCAATATTGCCAATGTATGAAACATCGACGCCTGCAATGATTCTAATTTTTGGCGGTAACTTATCTTTCAAAATAATTTTCTGTGATAAACAAAGTTGTGTCTTGTGCGCTTTTTCTACTGAAAAATTCTTCATTAACTTGTGGGGTTTATTCAAATGTTAACCTTTTTGGTTTTACGTTTAGTAGTGCTGCGTTTTACGGGCTGAATTTTCTTTAAGCAATCTTCAAGGGATTTTCTGCGAATTTCCAATGTCACGTCGCCTCGTGTGGCTTCGATTATTCTTCTTGCAATGTCAGATTTATGCCTGAGTCCTGGAACAAGTATGTAAGCCTCATCAAGAGCCAATAACTGAATGAACATTTGATCCATGATTTCTAGGCATTCTTCTCCTTTTTTAACCTCGCCTTCGCGTAAATTGTCAAGTGCTAAACGCCTGTATTCACCTATAACATCTGCTAAGCCAAGCACGTAATCAACTGAAGGCACATTAATCTCAGCCGGCGTTGCAAAGCGCGATTCCTTAACTAGAATCAAAAATACGCGTGCTTCTGAATATTCCTGAAGCGCTGCACTAAACATGCCACCGTAAATAATCTCAGGATACTCCTTAGATAAAACCTGAAGGCTTGAAATTTTTTCTTTAGCGTTCTCAATGAATTCTTCAGCCTCAGCATATTTTTTCTGGTGAATCAAAAGTATAGATTGTTTAGATAGGCTTGTTGCTTTCCGCATGCTTTCGTGTGTTTCTTCGCGAATTTTATTTTTTTGCATGAGCTCGTTTTTTACTTCTTGAAGAATAGTCTCTAAAGAGGACAAACTTATCATCTAATTAGAATGAATTGCTAGGTTATTTATTTCAATTTCCTAAAAATTTAAAAATTATATGGCTATTGAGAGCCAGTCCATTTCTCAATTAGGACTTTACTGTCTCCTGGGGCGAAGCTTACTTTGACGAATATTGAGTCTGTTACTTTAAATGGAAACATGCTGTCTTCCGCTAGGTCTTTAGGAAGATAGATAAGGTATTTGCCATCTTTTCTTCTAAACAAACGTCCTCTTCCTTCACTTACCATAGTAACAACCGCTTGGCAGTTAAGCATATGGCAAAAAATAAGTATTTAAATTTATCCAGCAATGTGTATTTAGAACAAATTCGGTTTCCTGTTTGCAATTTGGTTTTGAAGATTGCAGGCTCACAATCAAGCACTCTTTAATGCCTTTTACCCTTTATATAACAAAATTTACCAGAAATACTGCAGCCTAACGCTAATTCAAGGCCTAAACCAAAAAAGCAATCCAAAACGAGCTCTTCCAGGAGTGGGAGGGAGGGTACTATTTACTATTGAAATAAGAATGCTAAAAGCATAACACAATTACTTGGACTAAAAGCACCAGCTAAAAACACACATCTAACACCAAATGCGGCTAGTTGGTTGTAACCTGAATAGGCTTCTGTAGCCTGCTTAATAGTACGACTCTGCTTTCTGGTGCTTCATTAATAACCTTGTACCCAGTTTTCTCAGCTAACTGCCCAGCAAAATCCTTAACTTCGCTATGCAGAGGCATGCTCTCAAAGCCCAAGCGGAGAGTTGAAAAACCAATATGCATATACGCTTTTGCTTCAATGTATGTGGGATTGGCTTTCTCAACAATTTTAGCGTATTCATCCACATGGCTCATGTTGTGCTCTTTTACAAGCGTCATGCGAATTACTGTGGGACAATGGAAACTCTGCAATAAACCAAGCGTCTCGTTTAATTTCGTCCAAGCGCTGGGAAATTGAGGACGGCAAACTTGCTTGTATACCTGCTCGTTTGGTGCACATACTGAAATGTAGAGTTGGGTCGGTTCTTGACTTAGATTTGAAAGTTTAGTTGGCAAAGTGCCATTTGAAACAAGAAAAGTGGTGAAACCTTTTTGATGAAATGCCTGAATCAACTCTCCAAGCGGCTCGTAAAGCGTCGGTTCACCGGTTAAACTTATCGCAACATGCTTAGGCGTTAAGGCTTCTTGAAATTTGCGCCAGTTTGTTTTTGGGTTTCCCTTGTATCCAGTTAAAATTTTTTCTTGCGCCCTAAGGCTTCCCTGAATAATTTCTTCTGGTGAGTCCACTCTTGGAATTTTCATCTCGTCCCAAGTAACCTGCAAGTCCCCGCTTTGGGCTCTCCAACAAAACAAGCATTGTTGAGTGCAATAGTAAAGGGAAGGTGACATCTGAATGCATCTATGCGATTTTATGCCATAAAACTTCTGTTTATAACACTGTCTATCATTAACTATAGATTCATAAAGCCATTTACATCTTTTAACCGCTGAATGACTGCCTACCAAATGGTATTTTTGCTTCTTTAAAGCGCCTAAAAGCATGGCGGCAGTGCTTTTTTCCAAGTTTTCACCGAAATCTATTCATACTTTGAATCTTCTGTCTCTTAAAAATCCGTTGTATAAAACTAATTTTTGGGTTGAAATCAGATTTCTTCAAGTTGTTTTAGCTTGTTCAGGCTTTCTATCCAACGATCTAATGGCAAAGTTTAAAATCATCTTTTAGTTAAATCATCAGTTATTAAACGTTGGATGGCTATCTATCGGAGAGCAGAGTGGTTTGAATAAAAAAATTGGTGCAGTCACCCTCTTAGTCTTAATGTCCTTAGCCGTTGCGCTTACACCTATCGCTATAGTCTTTGGGCAAAGCCAAAGCCTTGGTGTAGAAATTTTACAGGTAACTCTGGCAAGCTCTACTGTAAGTAACGGACAAAGCCAATATAATGGGACTGTAGGTCAAGCTTTTAATCTGAAAGGAACCATTTACACTGCAAACAGTTCCTACCAAATAATATTTGGAAAAACTGTTGTTGCCAGTGGCAATACCTACCCTGAGGGGTATTACGTTAATGCGAACTTTACTGTGCCTGCGTTTCCAAGCGGTAGTTATGATTTAACGCTTAGAGACGTCGCAATTAACTTAAATTCCACTGGCACTACGCCTGAATCATTCCTAGTTCTGACTGACTACTCCATAAGTGCTGTCCCTTCACAAGCACAGGAAGGAAGCAGTGTAGCATTGACTGCCAGTGTCACCGGAGGGGTTCCAAACGCCGCCTACGCTGCGAATGTTTCCGTTGTACTTCCAAGCCCACTTAAAACAGAATATTCAACTATAGTGTCAATGGGGACCTCCAACCAAGATGGAACTGCAACTGGGCAAGTCACTTATCCAGGCAGTAGTTTCCAACCGAGTGGTAATACCACCAATTATGTAGGTACATACACTGTTTACTTTAACCAGTCTGCCTCTTTGGCGCAAAGCCAATTTTCCGTTGGCTTCCTTGATTCAACCACATATCACAGAGGCCAAACAGTAACAATAGGAGCGACAGGTTACCAACCGGGGCAGGCTGCGGCACTGAGCATCATCAGAGATGCAACCGGTGCAACTCTCGACTCTCAATCACTAACAGCTTCGGCTGGTGGTATAATCAATGCAACATGGGTGGTTCCCCAAAATGCTGTAATTGGAAATTATAATGTAACAATAACTCCTACAGGCATTCAGAAAGCGATAAAAGACGTAGAGACCTTTTCGATTCCTGGATACTCTATTCAAGTTGAAACAGTAAACCTGGCCAGTGAAATTGTTCCTCAAATACTGGTTAAAGCCTTAGATCAAGCAAGCGGCGCAGTTTATAACGGTACAAGCGGATCAAATGGAATAGTCAACTTGAAGCTTGAAACAGGCCTTTGTTCTTTAACTGCGTTTTGGAACGGCGTTAACGTTGGAGAAACCAACATAACTGTTACAGGCAATGGCGCTTTCACCCTGTCATGCCAATTAACTGACCTTAAAATAACAGTTCAAAACGAAAATGGAATTACACTGCCGTTTGTGAATTTAACCATTACATACCAGTATCAACCCACAAACGGTGGGTCTTCTCAAACAGGAAACGTTTCAGCTCAAACAGACCCTTCAGGAACCTACATATTAAACTCGACCCTGACTGGAATAAGCTATAGTATAAACGCTTCATTATACAATCAAGTTTTCAACTCTGGTAATAACACTATCAACAATCTTCCAGCACAGGCACTCACAGAAGTAGTGATAATATGTCCAAACGAAGCATTAACAATCAATGTAGTTGGTTATAATAAAGCTGCAATCCCTAGTGCCAGCATAAACCTCGTTGAATTAACAAATGGCTTATTCTATACTGCCACAACCGATAGCTCAGGCTCAGCTACCAGCCAAGTTACTTTTGGAATGTACAGGTTACAAATTTATAAAGACAACATCCTAATCAACGAAACAAACATCGAAGTCTTCGGCGCAAGTCAACAACAAATAATTTGCTCACTCTACGGCATTCAAGTATCAGTATCAGTCGTTGACTTCTTCGGTACGCCTATTTCAAACGCTAACGTCACATTAAATGGGCCAGCGACAGAGCAACTCTCAGCTATGACTCAAGGCGACGGAACTGCAACTTTCAATAATGTTATTGGTGGTGACATGCAGATAGTAGCGTTTGCTCAAGGAGCACAGAATAGTTATCAAGCTGTAACTCTAACCGTTGATAAGCCAACTTCAGTTCGGATACAACTTGATCGGTATATTGTTCTCGGGGGCTTCTTGATACCAGTAAGTTCACTGATAACCATAATCATAATATTAGTAGCTATAGTTCTGTTCGCTACCGTGGAAATTTACAGGCGAAAAAAAAGTTAAACAATCCCGTGAAAGCTAAATATCAATTTCATCCCTGATAAGAAAAAAGTTTATATGGCTTCCAAATAACATTAAGAAACTGTAAAGACAAAACATCACAACATATTTTGACTTGACAATTGAGGTGTATCTATTGGCTCAACCAAAAGCTTGTTCTCCAACCTGCCCTTCTTTTAAGTGCAGCCAAAACTCTACCTTCTACCGACAAAACTGCATTTGGTGCAAATGGACCGAAGAAATGTGCGATGTCGCAAACTGCACATATTCTATGTGCTTAAAAAGGCGGTTATTGCCAAAAGGAGTATGCGGCGAAACCGTCAGACGCCAAACCGTTGAAAAAGACCTTGACGACGATTTCTTGGGTGAAACAATAAAACTTAAAGGAAAAGCTTTGCGCAAACTCGGAGACAAAGAAATCTTTTAAACATAAACCAAAATTAAAAACTGAGGTACTTGTGCTAAAAGTACGAGTATTCCTTTCTTATTTTGATTGAACACGTTTAACTACTGGAGGTTTAACTTTTTTCAGAATCCTATAGCCGCAGATGATGCATTTGGTCTCTCCGCCACGCAGCTCTAATTCTTCGGATGGCACTCTTGCCCCGCATCTCATGCATTCATAAACAATTCCTGACTTTTCCATTAGAAACGCCTCTCCTACAAAGAAAAGTATTTTGCTTTTAAATGTTTCCAGTACCTTGCTATTAATGAGGATATAAAGTTGAGAAAAAGGCTTCGAAAAAAACTTTCCGCCGCCTTCTCTTCAGCAGAGTTAAGCCTAATTTACAATTCTTTCGACGTAATAGGCGACATAGCAATCATTAAAGTGCCAGATGGCAATATCGTCAATGCTGAAAAAGTAGCAAGCCAAATAATGGCTGTCCACAGAAACGTGAAAACAGTTTTTGCCCAAACTAGTCCCATCATGGGTGATTTTAGAGTTAGGGAACTAAGATTGTTGGCAGGCGAAGACAAAACCAGCACCAAATATAAAGAATCAGGTTGCGTCTTTGCGGTTGATGTTGAAAAATGTTATTTTTCACCCCGGCTTTCGCATGAAAGATTACGGATCGCAAGCCTAGTTAAGGGTGGCGAGACGGTTGTTAACATGTTTTCAGGCGTCGGCTGCTTTAGCATAGTAATCGCTAAAACCGTGAGCAAAACTAAAGTGTTCTCGATTGATGTTAACCCAATCGCAGTTCAATACATGGAGGAGAACGTTAGAATCAACAGGGTTTACGGTAAAGTAATTCCTTTGCTTGGCGACTCAAAAGACATTATTAATGCTCAACTGCAAGGGAAGGCTGACCGTGTCTTGATGCCTTTGCCTGAAAAAGCCCTCGAATACCTGCCCTATGCAGTTTCAGCGCTCAAAAAACATGGCGGTTGGATCCACTACTATGATTTCCAACATGCGGCGGGCAACGAAAAACCAGTTGAAAAAACCAAGTTGAAGGTAGCCCAAAAACTTGATAGCCTCGGCGTAGGTTACATTTTTGCTTTTTCTCGTGTGGTTCGAAGCACGGGTCCTAACTGGTACCAAACCGCTCTCGATATACAGGTCGCTTCGTTGCCAAGCAAGTTTTAATAGCTTAATAGTTAACTATCTATTTCGTGAAGAAAAATGAAGCGGAAATTAATGGAAATCTTGGCCTGCCCCATAGACAAGTATCATCCCCTTGAACTTCACGTTTTCGAAGAAAAAGACGAGATAGTGGAAGGCTTAATCGTCTGCCCCAAATGTTTACGATGGTATCCTATACGCGATGAAATTCCAGAAATGTTGCCTGACGAGTTACGAAAGGAATCTGAAGACCTGCCTTTCTTGAAGAAATGGAAGGAAAAAATTCCTGAAAAAATAGTTTCTGAAGGAAAACCCTTCAATTTAAAATAAACTTTTTAGTTTTTTAGTTGTATCGCTCTGTTTTTAGCCGAGGATTGCACTGCGGCTTGAGCAATTTCTAGGGCTTTTACGCCGTCCTCTCCTGTTATAAGTGGCTTTTTCTTTTCAAGCACGCATTCAGCGAAGTGTTGAAGTTCACATTTCAGTGGTTCTTGGAATGGGTATCTTGGTTGCACCGTCTCTTTTTGCTGTTCAACCCATAAATCTTGCGTTATGTAATCCAGTCTCATTATAGCGTCGCTTCCCGTGACCGTTAACGTTCGCGTTTTATAAGGTGTTAGCCAGTTGGATTCTATGAAGGCGCTTTCTCCGCTCTTGTATGTGAGCATTATGTGGGCGTAGTCTTCAAATTTTAGATGTCTCATGCTTCCCATTTTCGCGTAAACGGTAATAGGGTCCTGTTTGGATATGAAACGCATGACATCTATGTCATGTATCGCTGTGTCTTTAACTACTCCGATATCGCCTATTCTTTCAGGCCATTGGGAAACGCGTTTTGCGTTTGCGCAGACTAACTCGCCGATTTTTTTGCTCTCAACCGCCTCACGGATACTCTGTAATCCAGGAATGAACCTCATCAAAAAACCTACGGTTAAGATAAGATCATTTTGCTCTGCAGTTTCACAAAGCTTTTCCGCTTGCTTTGTGTTGGTGGCCATGGGCTTCTCAACCAGAACATGCTTTCCTGCTCTGAGTGCTTTGAGTGCTTCCTTTGCAAGGTGTGTTGACCATGTGCAAACGCTTACGGCTTCTATTTCTTTGTTTTTCAGCATTCGAGAGCTGTTAGTGTAGGCTTTTACGCCGTATTGGTTAGCCATGGTTTTAGCTCTTTCAGCATTTACATCGCAAATTGCAATTAGTTCAGTTGAGGGCAATTCTTTGTAGACTCTTGCATGGTTTTTTCCCCAAGAGCCTATACCGATTACTGCCACTCCAACTTTCTTCATTTTTTATTCCTTTCCTCTTCCAAATCCAAGGTATATGAAGCCTTCTGTTTCCACTTTTTGAGGCTCAAAGGCACCTGCCAAATCTACGATTACTGAGGGTGTCTTCGTTAATGGTTTAAGTTTCCGTAGGTTTAAGTGTTTAAACTGCTCCTCCCCGGTGAGTATCACTATGCAGTCTGCGCCTTCCACTGCCTCATTTAAGCTAGTCGTTACCACTCCTGAATCCAGTGCATCTCTTTTTGATGCGGGGTCATAAAGGCTGGCTTTAGCGCCTTTCAACTCTAACATTTTAACAAAAACGACCGTAGCAGTACTTGGGTTAACTGTGCCTAAAACGGCAATCCTTGCTCTTCTCAACGTTTTGCCACATCTCCGCAGAGCATCTTGCGTTAAATTAACCGCGTGTTTAACCATGTCTTCGTTTATTTGCCTAGCCAACGTTGGGAGCCTAAGTTTAACATTCAGGTTTTCCGCGCTTTCAAGCAGAAGATACGCTACATTTTTGTTTTCTTCCTCAACAGTTGTGGGCCAAAAATTTGGGTCATTAAACTCCAACAATTTTAAAACTTCAAAGTAATCTATGTTTGCGCTTTCACAGAAAACCGCCAACTCACTTGCTAACGCCGTGTTTGCCTCCTGTTTTGCCGCCTTAAAAAGCGTCGCTATTTCTGCTGTTTTCACGTCGCTTATTTGTTTAACGTTTTTTGTTATAGTTTTTAGAACGTTCATAGCCGCATCTTGGCTGGGTTTACCAATTGCAGCAACATTTAACTCCAAGTTGGCTATCGGCTCAATGGGCTTGGCACCTAAGTTATGGATCGGAATGTAGGCTAAACCGAAATCCTGCCCAACCTTTAGCCCTGATGTGTTCTCCAATGTTTCCTTCATTATTCCTTCAGTAAAACCCAAACCCGCAACATCACCATAAATAACCAGCGTGCCCGAATGGAGTGCTGATCCAATTTGCTTGCAAGCGTTTAATGCTTCTGAGTAATCAATTTTTTTCTTATCATCAACTTTTGCCGGTACAGTTATGATAATTATATCGCTTCGAGAAACAGCTTTTTTCAGTTCGCTGGTAACGCTTAATTGACCTGCGTTGATCAAGCCTTTCAGTTTACCTTCAATTTCTTGTTCCGCGAAGGGCGTTTTTCCTTTTGCTAATTTTTTTATCACGCTCGGGTCAGAGTCTGAGCATGCAACTTTAAAGCCGGCATCAGCGAAGGCGTTAGCGTAAAGGATTCCTTTTTGTCCACATCCCACAACGCTAACCAGATATTTTGAGCGTTGTTCTTTTGTATCAATTTCGTCTGGTTTTAGGTTTAGAACATTGGGCATTAGCTGGGTTTCTCCAAAGCACCATAGGTTTGCTATATGGTTTCGAGGATTTTTTTAAGCCTTGAACTGTAGTCTTCAACTAGCTTTAATGCTTTTTCTTCGTTTTTCGCTTCAGCATATAACCTGAACACGGGTTCCGTTCCGCTTGGTCTAATCAGGATGGCGCTGTTGTCGCTGAACCAAATTTTTACCCCATCAATTGTGCTGATATTTTCGCCTTTTACTTCCGCGTACAATTTTTGCAGTAATATTTCTTTTTTCTCGTCTGGACAATCGATTTTTCCTTTTTCGATAAAGTATTGCGGTTGCTCAGCCACGAGTTTAGACAGTTTCTCTCCAGTTTCAGCCATTATGTTAAGTATCAGGGCCGTTGTCATTGCTCCATCTCGGACTGCTTGGTGTGGGCCATAGAAAATTCCGCCGTTTTCTTCTCCACCCAGTTTAGCGTTTAACTCTTTCATTTTCTGGGAAACCGTTACGCTTCCAACTTTAGTCCAGATTAACTCTCCTTTGTAGGCTTCTACTGTGTCTTTGATTAATGTAGAGGAGCTTACAGGTGTAACTATTTTTGCTCCTGGATTTTTGATTAGGAACTGTTTTATTATTACTGCAAAGGTTTTGTCTCCCCAGTAAATCACGCCATTCTCGTCAACGAAAATGGATCGGTCAGCATCGCCATCAAAAGCTACACCTAAGTCTGCACCAATTGCTTTAACAGTTGAAGATAAATCAGTGAGGTTCTCAGGTCTCGGTTCTGGTAATCGTCCTGGGAAAGTGCCGTCAATGTTAGCGTTGATAGTGGTTACTTTGCAGCCAAGTTCCCTTAACAATTGCGGTGCTGTGAGGCCACCCACGCTGTTAGCCGCGTCTACCATAACGTGAAAGTGTTTTTCGGCTATTTTTTGGGGGTCAACGTGCTTTTTTATGGCTTGGACGTATTCATCGTTAATTCCGGGAAGTTCCTGCAACGTTCCCAGTTTGTCCCATTCTGCGAATACTATTTTGTTGTCAAAGTAAATGTTCTCTATTTCGACTTCTTGCTCATGTGAAGTTTCTATGCCATCGCTCCAAATCACTTTAATACCGTTATATTCAGGCGGATTATGTGAAGCAGTAATTATGACGCCGCCATCCATCTTATGGTTTTTAACAGCATATTGCAGCGCGGGCGTTGGAGCCATCCCAGCGAAAAACACATGGCATCCAGTAGCGGTTAAACCAGAAATCACTGCTTTAGCAAGCATGGGTCCGCTGGTTCTAGCATCATATCCAATAAGTAAATTTTTTCTTCCAAAAAAAGTTCCGATTGCGCAACCGACTTTTATGGCCATTTCAGGCGTTAATTCTACGTTGACTAGGCCTCTGATGCCGTTTGTTCCAAAAAGTTTTCTTTCACTCATAAATTTCAACTCATTGCTTACTTAACAGTTGGTCTTGGGTTTTAAAATGTTTTCACGAGACTTCTTTTGCTGGACAGACAGTAGCATCTGATAGGTGTAGGTTATCTTTGATTTTTGCATGGTCGCCGATTATACAACCGCTGGTAATTTTAACATGCTTTCCAATTCGTGCTCCTTCACCGATTAATGCTCCATCTATCGACACAAAATCGTCAATTTCAACATTAGGAAAAATTACCGAATTACTTATTTGCGCGTTTTTGCCGACTGTAACATTTTTTCCCAAAATGGCGTATGGACCGATAACTGACTTTTCCGCTATTGAGACGCCCTTGTCGAAGGCAACAGGATTCTTTAACTCAAAGTTTTTTGCGCCTTCTTGTTTGAAATTTTTAGATAAGTAATCAAGTATTATTTTGTTTGTTTCCAAGTACTCTTCTGGTTTTCCTATATCCATCCATAAGCCATTAACTAAATGACCGTAAAGTTTTCCTTCTTCAGCTAGTTTGGGGAAAACCTCTCGCTCCATGGAAACTGCTCTTCCTGAGGGAATATACTCGAAGACTTTTGGGCTTAGAACGTAGACTCCTGCATTTATGAGGTTGCTCGGCGCTTTATCTTTTGGGGGCTTTTCAATGAACCTTTTTATGCAGTTGCCATTTACTATTTCCGCCACACCGTACCTGCATGGGTCTTCAACTTTGCAAAGCGCAATTGTTGCTAAAGCCTTCGTTTTAACGTGTGTATCCAGCAGTTCTCTGTAGCTTAAATCCGCAAAAATGTCACCGTTCAAAACAATGAACGGCTCATCATGACCTAAGAGTTTTTCGGCTTTTTTTACAGGTCCTGCGGTTCCCAGTGGCATTTTCGGCGGGTCAATTGAAAACTTTACTTTCAAACCATGTCTATGCGGTCGCTGCTGTTTAACATAAAATTGTGTTAGTGCGTTAGCTGCCAGTATGGCTTCTTCAACGCCGTTGTTAGATAATCTTTCAAAAATCCATTCAAGTAATGGCTTGTTAACTATTGGAAAAAGAGTTTTAGGCCTAGAGCAACTTAATGGTCGTAGCCTTGTTGCGAAGCCACCTGCTAAGATTAACCCCTTCAGCAACATCACCTGTGTGAAGTAATGTATTGACTTGTTTTTATTTAAACACTTATGGGAGCTGTTTCATTCCCACTCGATTGTTGCAGGCGGTTTATGGGTGATATCATAAACTACGCGGGTAACCTGCGGTATCTCATTTGTTATTCTAGTAGAGATTTTCTCCAAAACGGGATAAGGAATATTGGCAAAACTTGCTGTCATGGCTTCTCGGCTCTCTGCAGCTCTAACTGCAACTACGTAGCCGTATGCTCGAGCATCACCTTTTACGCCAGTCGCCTTAGTGTCTGTTAATACGGCAAAGTACTGCCAGAGATTCTCAGCTAAGCCATTGCTCTCAATCTCTTCGCGGACAATTTTGTCTGCTTTCTTGGCGATTCCAACTTTTTCAGCAGTTAATTCGCCAATTATCCTAACTGCTAAACCAGGTCCAGGAAACGGTTGCCTTGTAACTATTTCTTTGGGCAAATCAAGCATCCTGGCTACTTTACGCACCTCATCCTTGTATAAATCACGTAGAGGTTCCAGAATTTTCTTGAACTTTATTTTTTCCGGGAGCCCTGCAACATTGTGGTGGCTTTTTATTTTGTTAGAATTTTTTCTGAATCCTGATTCAATCCTGTCAGGATAAATGGTTCCCTGAATTAGGTATTCGGCGCCTGATTCATTAGCGATTTCCTCGAAAACTCGAATAAACTCTTCCCCGATTACTTTCCGCTTCGTTTCTGGGTCTACGACGCCTATTAATTTCTGCATAAAACGCTCTTGCGCGTTAGCTACTATGAAGTTAATTGGGAACTTTTGGAACGCTTCTCGGATTGCTTCAGGTTCGCCTTCCCGCATGAATCCATGATCTACAAAAACCGCTGTTAACTTATCGCCAACTGCTTTAGCTGCAAGTGCGGTGGCGACGCTTGAATCTATGCCTCCGCTTAAGCCTATTATGGCTCTGCTTCCGCCTATCTCCGATTTTAATTCTGCAACCACTTTTCCTATTAGATCTTCCATCTGCCAGTTGGCTTGGCACTTGCATACTTGAAATATAAAGTTGCGGAGCATGAGCATGCCATTTTCGGTGTGAATAACTTCAGGATGCCACTGTAGACCGTAAATTGGTTTTTGCTTATGCCTAAACGCGGCAACTGGGCAGTTTTCCGTGTGAGCTAACACTTCAAACTCCTGTGGCAGTGCAAAAACTGTGTCGCCGTGGCTCATCCAAACTTTTTCTTTCTCATTTAAGCCTTCCAGTACACCTACTGGCTTGTCGATGAATACTTGTGCGGTTCCGTATTCTTTGCAGGCTGCGGGCTCAACTTTGCCATTGGCTAACTGAGCTAACAGCTGGTGTCCGTAGCATAAGCCTAGAATCGGTAAATTCGCTTCTAAAATGCGGGGGTTAAGCTTGGGCGCGTTTGGTTCGTAGACGCTTGAGGGTCCGCCTGAAAGAATTAAGCCTTTAACATTGAATTTTTCGTTTAGAGCCTTAACCTCTTCGGGTGATATGTCGTGGGCAACAATTTCTGAATAAACGCCGTTTTCCCTGATTCTTCTGCCTATAAGATGGCAGTATTGCCCCCCAAAGTCAAGTACCAATATCGTGTCGTATTTTGCTTGCATTTGTAGTGGCTCAAATTATTGAGTTTAAGCTGCTGGTAATTTAAGATTGCTATCCGTTTCACGTCAAAGTCAAAGCAGTTTTTGAACCTTAAAATGGTTTTCCTTTAACTTTAGCATCCTTTGGTTGATAGTGTAAACTAAACTTTTATTAATATAATCGTGTAATAATTAAAATAATGTTTCGAAAAAACGAGTTTAATTGAAAGAACGTGCAGGGGGTTATGTTTACGGATTTAAATGAAACTGATTTAAAAATTCTCAAAAGCCTTTTAGAGGATGCAAGGTTTTCAAGCAGGCAAATAGCCAAGAACGTCGGCGTATCAGTTGGAACAGTTTTGTCTAGAATTAAAAAGATGGAAGATGAGGGTCTCATCAAGGGTTATTCTGTTCTGCTAGATCACGAAAAACTTGGTTATCAATTGACAGTTGTAACTGAGATTACGGTTTCTAAGGGCAGGCTTGTGGAAACTGAAAATGAAATAGCTAAAATATCCAACGTTTGCTGTGTCTATGACGTGACAGGCTTGACGGATGCTATTATTGTTGCTAAGTTTAAGAGTCGAGAGGAACTTGGGCAGTTCACTAAGCGATTGTTATCTTTGCCGTTTATTGAGCGAACAAACACTCATGTAGTTTTGACTACGGTGAAGGAAAACTTCCGCATAGTCTAGTTTAAGTTTTTTCTTTATGGTTTTCTTTTTTATAGTTTTGTTCTGGTGCAGCAATGGTTATTGTTGTTCCTGAGGCAATCGGTGAGGTTATCCAGACATTTCCGCCTATGACTACGTTATCACCGATTATTGCATCTGGTCCCAGAAGAGTTGCGCCTGAATAGATAACTACCTTGCTTCCCACCGTCGGGTGTCTCTTTCTTCCTTTGATAATGTTTCCTTTCTCGTCTTTTGGAAAACTCAGCGCACCTAAGGTCACGCCTTGGTAAAGTTTGACGTTGTCGCCTATTTCTGTGGTTTCCCCAATGACTACTCCGGTTCCATGGTCGATGAAGAAGTTTTTGCCAATTTTTGCGCCCGGATGAATATCTATACCGGTTAAGGAATGAACGTGTTCGCTCATTATTCTCGGAATCAAGGGGATTCCTCTCAGGTAAAGTTCGTGGGCTATCCTGTTAGTCGTTATCGCCAATACACATGGGTAGCTTAGAATGACTTCTTCTATGCTTATGGCTGCTGGATCTCCTGCGTAAGCGGCTTGGATGTCTCCGCTTAACATTGATCTTATTTCAGGCAATTTTTCCAGAAGTTCTTTAACTACGACGCGGGCTCTTTGTTGGCATACGTCCTGTGGGCACTCGCTGACTTTTCTGCAGATATATTTTAGGCTTTTTTCAACTTCATCTGTGAGTCTTGTATAAACTGAAGTTAGAGTGATGCCTAAATGATATTTTATGTTGGCTTTTGTGATTTCCTCTTTGCCTAAGTAGCCTGGGAAAAGAATTGTGAATAAATCTTCTAACACTTCGATAACTATTTTTTTTGATGGAAGATCGCGTCCTTCAAGGTGGTCCATGCCGCCGAAGGCTTGGTAATTAGCCATGATGTCGTCTACTAATTTTGGTAAGCCTTTTAAAACCCAGTTCTGCTCCACTTTATCATGGTTGCGCATGAGTACATCTAACATTCTCTCTGGGTTCCAACAGTCATTTTCCAAGTTTTTATCTGTGCATTCTTCGTATTCTTTCGGGCGGGGCTGGTTAGATTTTGCTGTCATTTTTTCTTCACTTCCTCTCATTATGAATAAAGGGAGAATATAAGAGAAGCGTCTTGTAAACGACGACTTAGACGTTAGAGTTTGTGCTTGTTGGCGGTTCTTGGAATAATACTGTGCTAAGGTAGCGTTCGCCTGTATCTGGGAGAATAACGACTATTAGCTTGCCTTTGTTTTCTAGCCGTTTAGCTATTTCTAAGGCTGCGAAGGTTGCTGCACCTGAGGATATGCCTACAAGTAAGCCCTCTTTTAGGACAAGTTGCCGCGCGGTTTGTATAGCGTCATCATCTTTTACTTTGAATATTTCATCCACTAAATCAAGTTTCAGCACGTCTGGTTTGAAGCCTGCGCCTATTCCTTGGATTTTGTGTGGTCCTTTCTGGCCGCCGCTAAGGACTGGCGAAGCTGCTGGTTCAACTGCTACGGCTTTAAACTCGGGTTTAAGCGGTTTGATGTATTCTGCTATGCCAGTTATCGTTCCGCCTGTTCCGACTCCTGAGACCACGATATCTACTTTGCCGTCTGTCGCAGTCCAAATTTCTGGTCCAGTGGTTTCTCTGTGAACCTTTGGGTTTGCTAGATTTTTGAATTGTTGTGGCACGAAACTGTTGGGTGTGCTTTTGGCGAGTTCTTCAGCTTTTTTGATGGCTCCTCCCATGCCGTCTGGTCCTGGTGTAAGGACGAGTTGTGCGCCGTAGGCTTTGAGTAGGCTGCGGCGTTCGATGCTCATGGTTTCTGGCATGGTGAGTATTAGTTTGTAGCCTTTTACGGCTGCTACCATGGCTAAGCCGATGCCTGTGTTGCCGCTTGTCGGTTCGATTATGGTGGTGCCTGGTTTGGTTAAGCCTTGTTTTTCCGCTTCAACTATCATGCTTAGGCATATGCGGTCTTTGACGCTTCCGCCTGGGTTTCTGGATTCAAGTTTGGCTACCACGGTGGCGCTTGTGCCTTGGGTTAGCCGGTTTAGTTTTATTAATGGCGTTTCTCCTATGGTTTCGAGAACGTTGTTGTATATTTTTGTCATAATTAATTCGCCTGTTATTATAACACTGTTATATTTATCGGGGAAATAAACCTATCCCCAATCCCAAAACTATTCAGAACCTTCACAGTAATAAACAAATCTAACACTCCAACACGCCAGCCCGCAAAGTAAAGTCTTTAAATGCCATGACTAATTCTATATTTCGCACCAACCTCAAACAAGCAAAAAACATGCTCGCGGAGGTCGCCCAGCATGGCCAAAGGCGTAGGACTGAGGCTCCTATCCCGCAGGGGTTCGTGGGTTCAAATCCCACCCTCCGCACCATCTTTCGCCCTTCGGATTTTAAATCAAGGTTATTGTTCCCAAGACTTGTTTATCCTGTTTACCAATTCTGCAGGAAAGCATATCATTCAAGTAAAAGCCTTGCTTGGGAATTTTCAAAGGAAGTTATTAACACAAAAAAATCAAAAACATTACGCACTTGGTTTGTTATTTTAGCTACTATTGTTAGCTCTAATCAGGCAAGTTCTACATAAATCAAATAAGCACAGACAATACAAAATAGAGTCGTTTTCGAGTAAAAATAAGAAGGTTAAGAAAGAGCGAGAGAAAAGAAAAATGAGCACAAAGGAACTCCAAGAAGCGCTGACAAACAAGCACCTGTATATTACTAGAATTACCGATAATATTGCCGAAGCTGAAAAGTGGTTCAACGACCGCTTTGAAGTTGTTCTGATAAGTAAGGGGCAAATTTGGATGCGGAAAAACGTTGAGGATGCTTTACTTTGCTGGAAAATCACTAATGACAAGGACTTTAGAGAAAAGATGGAGAGAGAGCATGGTTATAGCACAGCGGACCTCTATAAGGGAAAAATGCCATAATGCACAAACTTACGGACCGCTAAATGGAAACCCGCAGGGGTTCGTGGGTTCAAATCCCACCCTCCGCATTCTAAGTAGTAATAACAGCATGTAAGACGCAAATTATTTGCAGAGCAACTTTTTCATCAAAAAATCATTTTTCATAAGTAACGGTTAAAAGGCAATGATGCGCACAATATTCAAGCAACAAAAAAGGTCTGATGCAAAAATGCAATCCGCTAAAAGCGAACAAAAAAGAAAATTTGTAGCCGTTGACCCGGGCAAGTGCATTGGCTGCGGGATCTGCGAGTATGCTTGCACAGTAGAAAAAGGCGAATCTATGTGGAACCCGATGCGGTCCAGAATCCGAGTTGTCCGCATGGCACCACTCTTCAACTTTGCATTATCATGCCGAGCATGCAAGGACGCTAGATGCGTTAAGGCATGTCCGGAAAACGCGCTCTCACAAGCAGAAGACACAGGCTTACTAATCATAGACGAAAAAAAATGTAAAGGCTGCGACTGGTGCGTACAAGCCTGCGAACATGGAGGAATCACCATCAACTGTGACACTGGAAAATCTATCGCATGTGACCTTTGCCAAGGCGAACCAAAATGCGTAGAATCATGTCCAGAAGAGGCACTGGAAATAGTGGATTCAGACGAAGCTGCAGAAAAACTCTTCAACGACGCACTTGAAAAACTGTCGGTGCAATGCGAACAACTAACAACTACCGTTAAAAACAAAGACTGGAAACCATTGTTAGCGGTTGCAGAGAAGCGGTCTGAAAAAGTTACAGAGAAGCTTGAAGCACTAAACAAGAAGACACTTGCAAAACAGAAGCAAAAGTAAGTCCTTTTCCAAATTATCTGTTTTCTTCGTAACCCTTCAAAAGCATATCAATATCCAACCCAACCTTTTCACCTATATAACCACCCTCCAAAACAAGAAACATAGGCTTCCCTAGCAAAGCAACTCTTTTGCCAATGTCAAAGTAATCTTGCTCAATTAAGCCTAAAGACGCTAAATCACCCAGATGCGTATCGAAACCAGCGGAAACGGCAATCTCCTCAAACCTGCCCAAATCAACCATTCCCAAGGCTTTGTCAAGCGTCTCCAAATAACGTTTTCCACCACAATCTGCTGGCAAAGCAAAATTAACACAATTACCTTCAGTGAAAGAGCCAGTTCCAGGATAATTGGACGATTGATGCAGCGAAACGTAAAGGATTTTCTCGTCACCTTGAAAAATCTCCTGCGTCCCGTTGCCGTGGTGTCCGTCAATATCCAGAATCAGCGTTCTTTTGCCTAACTCTTTAACAGCTACCGCAATATTGTTGAGGTAGCAGAACCCACGCGTGTAAACACCCAAAGCAGCACCGCTTCTTCCAACATGGTGTCCGGGTGGACGCATAAGCGAAAAACCATTAATTCTTGAGGCTAAAAGTGCACCACCAACCGAAAGCCTCGCAAACTCATAGATTTTGTCATATGCAGGTGTATCTGAATCTTCAACTAAGCCTTTCTTTAGATTCCAAAGGTAATCAGCATCATGAACAGTTAACAAGTCTTCTTCACTTGCAGGCGTTGGCTCCAAAAACTCGTAACCTTTAGCTTTCAAAATTTCAGATGCGGTTTTTACTCGTTGTGGTCCTTCAATGTGCCATGTGCCGTAGCCTAAACATTTTTCTGAATAGATTACCTTTGTTTTCATCGCTAACTGCATCCATTAGACAGATAAATACGCTTACACATTTAAAAAACATAACCTCAACAAAGTTAGCGTCAACAAAAAGGAATAGGAGAAAAAGGCTTAATGATTTCAGAAAATCCATTCGATCAATTTCGCCAAGAATGCCAAACTGTATTGGCAAATGCGTTGAAGAAGGCTTTGCCTGAAATAAAAACGCCACGTATTACGCTAAGTAAGACACCAAACATTGAATATGGCCAGTTAGCTTCCTCACTGTGTTTTGAGTTGGCAAAGAAACTAAACCAAAAACCACTAGACCTTGCGGGGCATCTAGTCGCTGCAATCGACAAATCCAGCTTTAAACTGATTGAGAAGGTTTCATGTGCAGGTGCAGGATACATAAATTTTCATGTTAACTTCGCCAAGTTTTCAGCTTTAACTTTGGAATCGGTTAAGCAGTTAAAGTTTGATTATGGCTTTGTTAAGACTGCTGAGCCAACTAAAATTATCGTTGAGCACACAAGCGTTAATCCGCTTCATCCAATCCATATTGGACAAGCCAGAAATCCCATGCTAGGTGACGCTTTAACACGCATTCTAGAATGCAGGGGAAATAAGGTTTCACGACATTACTACATTGATGATGTTGGCAGGCAATCATCTGTTGTCGCTTATGGTTACGAAAAGCTCGGCAGACCAAAACCAACAGAGAAACCTGACCATTTCGTTGGCAAAATCTACACCGTTACCAGTTGTCTTGTTGAAATCAAACGTTTGAAAAAAACACGTGAACTCGCTATTGCAATCCATTCAAGTGACGATTTAGTAAAGGCAAATAAGGAAATTGACGAGTGGATGTCAATTGCCGCTGAACTTAAAGAAAAATATCCAGTGCTCTTTGAAGCATTGATAGCTAAAATCGGTGAAGACCAAAATCCAGAGGAAGAAATAAACCGACTGAACCGAGCTTACGAGGATGGGGAACCTAAAGCTAAACAGCTTATCCGTGAAGTCAGCGACTTGTGCCTTGAAGGTTTCAGAGAAACCATGAAACGAGTTGAAGTCACTTATGACTCATGGGATTGGGAAAGCGACTTCGTGTGGAGCACCCAAGTTAGTGAGGTCTTGCAGAAACTGAAGACTTCACCATTTGTTTACAGCGAAAAAGGCGTGTTAGAGTTTGATGCGGAAAAAGCCGCAGAAATCCTGAATTTGAAGGACAAGTTGGGTTTGGGTGAGAATAATGAGGTTCCATCGTTAACGCTTGTGCGTGCCGACGGCACCACATTATACACTACTCGTGACATAGCTTATACGCTATGGAAGTTCAAGCATGCACAAAAAGTCATAAACGTTATTGGTGTGGAGCAGTCGCTGGCACAGCTTCAGTTAAAACTTGCACTATACGCATTAGGTTACAGTGAATACGCTGAGAATCTGGTTCATTTCGCTTACAATTTGGTTACTTTGCCCGGTTACAAGATGAGCAGCCGCAGAGGGCACTACATTACTTTGGACGAAGTTCTCAACGAAGCGGTTCAACGAGCCTACGAAGAAGTTTCGAAGCGCTCACCGCAACTTTCCGAGGAAGAAAAAAGCAAAATCGCCAGCTTTGTCGGTTTAGGTGCTGTGCGTTACGCGCTTGTCGATGTTGATTCTTCAAAGCCAGTCATATTTACCTGGGAGCGCGTGCTCAACTTCGAAACCAACAGTGCACCATACGTACAATACACTCATGCAAGAGCATGCAGCATTATGCGCAAAGCGGCAAGAGAACCAGAAAAACCAGCATACGAACTGCTCTCCGAAAAGCTTGAGCACGAGCTCATCTTAAACCTATCAAGCTTCCCAGGCACCTTCATCGAAGCCACAGAATACCTAAAACCGAACTTAATTGCTGACTACGCAAACGCGTTAGCAGACAAATTCAACACATTCTACAACGCAATCCCAGTCATAAAAGCAGAAACGCAGGAGCTCAGCGACGCACGCATAACATTAACGCAAGCCATACAAATCGTCATGCATAACGCTTTAACTCTCATTGGAGTCGTTGCACCAGAAAAAATGTAGCAGAGCGATAGGGGCAGAGGTCTACTTTTAGCTAGTGAAATCACTTAACAAAAAGAGGGAGAGGGAGTCAATTTTGTTGATGAGTTTCTTTAGCTAAATTGAGGTAGGTAGAGCCTAGTCATTGTATTCTAAATATTCAGCTGTGAACTAAATTTAGCCACAAATTAGGCTATCATGCGCATGGTTGGTTGATTTTTGCAATGGCAAATTTCATATACAAGCCTATTAATTTTACAACGAGGTGCAGATTAATGAGCGATTCATACTTCAAAAAGAAACTCGAACCAATAAAAGTCAAACAAAAAAGCATTTCACAACTTTTAGCTGAAATGAGCAAAACAGCTTATCAGGGAAGAAAGCTTGGTGAAGCCGTTGATGTTTGGGAAAACATGCTTAAAGAAAAAGATTTGACCATAGCCATGGGTTTTGCTGGTTCCATGAGCACCGCGGGGCAATGGACAATAATTAATTGGCTTATAGAAAACCGCTTCATCGACGTGCTGGTTTCTACTGGCGCTAACGTTTCAGAAGACATTGTTGATGCTATGGGTTTGGGTTACTGGCAGGGAAGCCACATGGTTGACGACGAAGCGCTGCTGAAAGCGGACGTTAACAGGTACTACGATGTTTTCGGGAAGGAAACGGATTACCGCAAAATGGAAGAAGTAGTCACCGACTTCGTCATGACTCTAAAAACCGATTACAATTACACATCCGCAGAATTCCTATACTTGCTCGGCAAATACCTAGGCAAGAAAAAGATTCCAGCCATCTCCGCTGTTGCAGCGGCAAACGGCGTCCCAATCTTCAGCCCAGCCATGGTTGACAGCGCCTACGGCGAAACCTTCCTGATGGCTAAAAACCAAGGGCACAACATCACCATCGATTCCGTTAAGGAATTTGACCAGTTCATCAGCATAGGCACAAAAACCAAAGATGTCGGCGTAGTCTACATCGGCGGCGGCGTCCCCAAAGACCTAACACAACTCATCGCCATATCAGTTTCACCCATGACTCAGGACCAAGGCGTAAAAGGAAGAAAAGGCGGCTTACGCAAAGGCTTACAAGAATACTATTACCCCCACAAATACGCCATACAAATAACCACAGACTCACAGCAATGGGGAGGCTTATCCGGCTGCACATTGGAAGAAGCGATTAGCTGGGGCAAAATCAACAGCCAAGAAGGAACACGCGCAGTATGCTACTGCGACGCCACAATCGCGCTGCCCCTCATAGCCCATGCGCTCTGCGAGCGCGTTCCAGAAAAACGGAAAGGGCCAGACATGTCCTGGCTCCTAAAAGGCGTAATTTAAACGCCTAACTTTTTATTTTCTTTTTGCTAAGCCTATCAAAAAGCGAACTAGCCATTATTGGCATGATTACTGAAGCGTCGCCTTCAATCATTATGCGTTTGGCTTTTTCGTTTATTTTCCCCCACGAAACGGCTTCGCGTGGTCTTGCGCCGCTGAGGCTTCCATCCCACTCGTCTGCTGTGCTTATGTAAACGACGAAGTCTAAGCCGTCTTTGAACTGGTTCCACCAAATTGTGTGGTGCTTGCTGATTCCTCCGCCGACAATTAGGGCGCCGCTTTTCTTAGCGTCAAAAATGATGTTGTTTAGTTCGCCTTCGTCTTTAAGCACGTTAAGCCTAAAATCATGATCTTGGCTGAAGAACCAAGTTTGATAGCCTACTGCACCGTCGGTTATGCCTGGTACAAAGATTGGAATGTTGTTTTTGGCTGCCCAATAAAGAATTGAGCTGTCGTTGCAGCAGCGTAAACCGATTTCTCGGACTAGCTGGCTGGCTGAGAGTTCGTGTTTGCCTTCCTTGTATAACTCTTGTAGTAGCGCTTGGATTTTCTGCTCTATGATTATGCCGTAGCTGTCATTTGGGACAAGCACGTTTCCCAGGCGGTTTACTCCTTCTTGATGCAGTCTTGAATCGTTCATTACAAAGCTGCCTTTGTAGTAGTCTCTCCAGCAGCGTGCTATGTCATGATCCAATGTGCCGCAAGTAGTGATGATGACATCGACTAGTTTGCGTTTAACAAGCTCCCTGACCACGCCTCGTGTGCCTGTGGCAATCAGGTTGCCGGTGAAAGAGAGGAACTTTACACAGCCCTTTGTGTTAATCATGGATTCCATTATGTTGACGCCTACAGCAAGTTTGCCCGCGGTGAAACCCCATGCTTTATCCATCTGGTTAACAAGCTCATCTACAGACATCTGCTCGGTAAATTGGTAATCTTTCACTGCTTCTTTATGTTCTTTATGTGCTTCTTTAGGCATGACGCTAATCTCCTATGCACTGGATAAATGAGCGTTATAATAAATAGGTGTCGAAAGCGTATTGAGGCTATTCTGATAAGTAAGAGATGATTCTTTGGTAAATGTCGTGGTCCATTGAGTCTTCGTAGCCAGCGTAAATGCTTGGGTTATCGTTAACTTCTACCACAACGTAGTCGCCGTCTACTTCTTTGATGTCCACGCCGTAGAGCCCTTTTCCTACGACACTGCACGCCTTTAATGCTACTTCCCTGAGTCTAGCTGGGATTTCCTGTCTCTTGATGCTTACAGTTCTGCCCCAAATCACGGTTGGTTTGCCTCGGAGTTTGGCGCCATGCTTCCATTTACCCTTAGGAATCATATACTTACACACGTAGAGCACATCGTTGTTTAGTACGCCGACTCTCCAGTCGAAAGCTGTTGGCGTAAACTTTTGAATCGCTAATACGTCAGATTTCTTGAAGAACCGTTTAGCAACGTCTCTAAAGCTTGTTTCGCAGGCAGCTTTCTCCACGTAACGTGAGAAACTTGTGTAAGGCGCTTTTATGACAACCGGTTTTCCGAGTGCGTCAAATATTTCGCTGATTTTTTTGTGGTGCAGTTCATCTTTGTTTAGGAACATGGTGGGTATATACGGCACATTATACTTCTCAAATAATGCGTATTGATGAATTTTGTTACCGCAAATAGTTATCGATTCAGGATCATCAATAACTTTCAAGCCCAGTTCCCATGCTGTTTTAGACACAACGTACGCCGTATTCAAGGGGTCGGTTGTTGCCCTAATGAAGACAGCATCATATTTTGCGACGTCTGAAATATCTTCACGGAACAAAAAATGGAATTCTTGCCCTTGTTTTTCTGCGGCTAACTTGAAGTTTTGAAGTGCGCCTTCCTCTCTTGGATCAGTGAAGTTATATTTTTCAACAAAGCAGGCGATTTTAGACACCGAAGGGTTCACCTTGCTCAGAAATGAGCGAGACCTCTTTGGAAATTATTTGCAAGTCTTGTTCGGAAAGCTCCTTTCTGTTTACGGGTTGCAGTCCACAAAGATAAGCTTTGTCTACTGTTTTTTGTATGTGGAGTTTGCAAAGTGGGATTTTGAAGGTTTTGTAAACTTTTTCTGCGATCTCTTGTAATTGAAGGTCTGTGTTGGTTGTTTTGCCGAAGAAGGTTTTGACGGCGAAGAGTTCGCCTTTGATGGGTTGGGCACAGACGGCGAATTTGTAGTTCATGCCTAGGCTTTTCATGGCGCGGTAGAGCGCGCTTTTGTTGTGGGCGACTTTGTAGCCGTCGTAAATGAAAGGATTTACTGCAAAGAGGATGACTGGGAAGCCGAGTTCGTTGGTTATTTTTTTAACAGAATCTGTGACGAGGAAGGGTAAGGTGGGCACCCCCGCTTTGGCTGCTCTAAGAAGGAGAATCGGGGTCCTGCTTGAGTCAATAATGTTTTCACATGATGGAATAACGCGGTTGCCGAGAATTTCAGCGTGCATCGAAACATAATAGCCTGTTTTGAGGTATCGATATTCGTTGTTGATGTTGAGGGTGGCTTCTTTGATTGTGGAATCTAAAAACGTAGCGGGCTTCATTACTTGCGAATTAGTGGTTAGGTCGATATTTGAGACGACCAACACGGTCATGAGACACCAGGTTAATTAAAAGGCGTTATTAGTGCAGTTATATTTAAGATTAACTATCATTATATTCGCATCCAAAATTAACTCTAAACAAAAAGAGGCATAGCCTACGTATAAACCGCTTGAAGTGCTCGGGCCAGAACATGAGTTTTCATTGGTGAACCAAGAACTAAAAGTCCTGCCAGTCGCTGACAAAATCATAAAGGATTACTGTGGAAAAATCATCAACTTCGTGAAGTTGCCCGCCTTCACCTTTGGAAAAGAGATGCAACTTCACGTAATGGAAGTAAAAGCGAACTCTCCCTTCAAATCGCCTGTCCAATTCGAAGAGATAATGCAAAACGCGGTCTCAACCCTAAACCAAATCGTGAGCAAACAAGATGCTATGCTTCTTGGAACAGGAATGCATCCTCTACTTAAGCTAGAAGATACTGCCATCTGGCCCCACTATCACAGAAAAATCTATCAGGAATACGCCAAGATCTTCAACCTAAACCAGCATGGCTGGCTAAACATACAAAGCTTCCACCTAAACCTCCCATACCAAAAAGAAACCGACGGCATACAAACGCATAATTTGCTTGCTAACTTATGCGCTTATATTCCAGCAATCACTGCTTCCTCGCCAATCTATGAAGGCAAAACCGGTCCCAATGTCGACAACCGACTGCAATTCTACAAGATAAACCAGAGAGAAATCCCATCCGTAGCGGGTGAGGTTATCCCTGAATATGCTGACTCGTTTAACCAGTATAAGCATGGTGTTATTGGGCGGTATTCCGAGGATTTATCTAAAGCTGGCGCAGGCAAAACTCTGCTGTCAAGGGAATGGGTTAATTCAAGAGGCGTAATTTTCAGGTTTGACCGCTCAGCCCTTGAAATCCGTGTGATGGATGAGCAGGAATGCGTTAAATCCGATGTGGCTTTGAGCTGTTTCATACGCGCCACCCTCAGAGGACTAATTGCCTTAAAGGCTGAGCTTTTACCGCATGACCTGCTAGTCAAAGACTTCCACGCAGTAGTTAAGAACGGGTTAAACGCTCAAGTCTCAAACCCTAACGGTAAAACAGCAAGGCAGGTATGCCAACGCTACTTTAACTTAGCTCATGAATATGCAGATGAAGACGAGAAAAGGTACCTGTGGATTATTAAGAAACGGCTAGAAAATGGCAGCCTGTCTGAACTCATACGGACCAGAGTCTTGAGGCGCGCGGAAAAAACCGATTTCCATCAAGCGGTCATAAACGTTTATTCAACACTTATTAAGTGCCTCTCTGATAATGAACCATACTTTTAAAAAATGGTGTCACCTTAATGCCTGAAGACAAGAATGGAGCAACTTATTCGTTTGATGTTTGTAGCCAATGCAAAATTAGCTGCTGCCAAGACGCCAAACCACCACTAAGCGAAAAACGAAAAAAAATAATAAAAGAATACATAGAAAAGCAAAAGATTAACATTGAAAAACCATTCGCTAAAGAACACTATTCTTATCCCGCAGTTGACGAACTTGTTTTCTGCAGGCTTTTCGATAAAGACACAGGAAAATGCTCGGTACACCCCGTCAAGCCTGAAACATGCAGGGCTGGACCAGTAACATTTGACATTAACTTTTCCACCAAAAAAGTTGAATGGTTCCTAAAAAAACCTGAAATCTGCGCTTTCGCAGGAGTATTTTACAGCAACAAAGCTGCTTTCAAGGACCATTTTGAGATAGCTAAAAAAGAATTAACTCATCTTATCCGAGAATTAGATCCCGAAGATCTACGGGTAATCTTGAAGATTGAAGAGCCACACACCTTTAAAATCGGTGAGGATGATTTGCCTTTAGAAGTTGTGAGTAAGCTTGGGTTGAAATAATCTTAAAGAAAGCCTGCATCCTTTAATTTTAACGCCAAACTCAGGTTTCCTTCAAAATTAATTTTGCCCGTGAAAAAAGCTTTTTCTGTACTTAATTTATCGTTTACAATATCCATGAAATCGTTTTCTACCATCTTCAACGTCAACGTGGGCGAAGGAATAGTTCCTTCTCTAACCTGCAATTTTTGGTCTCTTATGATGACGACCCAGTCGCCTCCTTTTGCACCAGTTAAGTTTAATTGAGCTACAACATCAATGCCTACTGATTTATCAGGCTTAAATCTGACTGGTAACATTTTTTCAAAGAATTCCTTAGGCGTTTTAGCTTTCATCATTTTCAACTCATGTATCTCGTATTTTACAAGAGGTTAGATTATTGAACCTTATTGAATGACTTATCTGAAGAGGTCTTTTTCTTTTGGTCTAGTGAGTTCGGTAGCTGATACATCTTCAGTTGTTTGGTAATTGTACCCTCGGATAATGGCAGCTGGTATTCCTTCATTCGATTGACCAATCATAAGTTCCGCTGCTGAGGATAATTCGTCGGCGATCGCGGTTTGTTTTATTCGAAGAACATATCCAAAGAGGTCTTTTTCGCCTCGTCTGTCTCTAATAGGCTTGATTCCTGCTACGCCAACTGCCACGTTTATTTCACCCATGCGGAAGGGTCTTCCATGCGTATCAGAGACGATTACTGCAACGTTGGCGCCTGTTAACTGTTTTATTTCTTGTCTTATGTTTTGTGCAGAAGCGTTTGGGTTTTTTGGCAGTGGCACAACGTTTCTGTCGCCCGAAACGTTAGACCTGTCTACTCCGGCATTAGCACAAATTACTCCACTTTTGGTTTCTGTTATGATGCTGTTTTGGCCTATTCGAACTATTTCTTTGGTTTCTCTGAGAATAACCTCAACTAGGGCAGGGTCTTTGTTTGTTTGTTGCGCTATTTCCTTTGCCTTCTTTGAAGGTGTGATTTCGTCAAGGTTGATTATGTTTCCTTCCGCTTTTGAAACGGCTACGTGAGTGACAACGATTACGTCCTTATCTTGTATGGGTGTTTTCTGCTTTTTTGCAGCATTAACTATTAGTTCAGCTATATTGTTCCCTTTCTGTATTAACGGTAAACCTTCAACTGCAATTACTTTTACCGGTTCCATGCTTATGTCCTCAATGAATAATAGGTGGCTACATATGCACATTCACTTTAAAGCTTATCTGCATTTAAAGCCAAAAGCGGCGTACAAGCCAGCTTTTTGAAAATACATTACGACATGCTTTTTCAAGCAATCAAGTAATATCTGTTCGTTTAGGAGTGAACCAAGAATGGATTATCCTAAATTAGTTGAGTTAGTTCCCGCTGAGAAGTTGGAACCATTTCTGATCAACTAATAATCTTTCGTTCTGCCTAAAAGAAAATGAGGCTGCCATCACCTTAAACGAAAAAAGCTTAAGCATCATGAAAAAACGAAAAAAGAATTAGAAAGAAACAAGATGAAAAGACAGTTAAGGATGCATTTTTGCATTGATTAGCTGTCTTAGCTCCTGAACTTTTGGAGCTTTCGTAGCATCTCTTTGTCGCCTTCGGCGTCTCCAGCACAGGTTGCAATTATGCCGTCTACGAGGCCATTGAGCTTTGCTGCTTTTTCTTCAACTGTATCCATGGTTGCGGCGGTTGGCCACCCAATCATTTTAACTGTTTCTACGTTTTTGGCTGTTCCAACTAGGAAGTATGCGTAGATTGGCTTGTTTAGTTTCTTGCATTCTGCTGCTACTTGCTCTAGGATTGGGAAGGATTTGTCTTCTAGCCTCATGAAATAGATAAAGTCCCATGGCTCTCTCACACGGGCAAGGGTTTCCTCCACAGATCGCCGTGCTGTCAGTAAACAGCCTAGCTTTAGGTTCTTAGTTTTCACCGTGTTACGTATGAAGTCTCGGGCTTCCTCAGAGGACGCCAACATTTTTATGGGCTCTCCGTACTTGGGTTTGTCGCCCATGGTAACTGCCAAACCGTCGAGACCTATAACGTCTGCAGCTAATGCTAAACCTCCTACTTCGACCGGTCCTTTATAGTGCAGTATAAATATTGGTACAATTATTTTCTCAGGATATTTAGATTTGAGGACGCAACTTACAACTGTACCGCTTGGAGCTGGAAAACCAGCAGCACTATCAGTAACGTTCCATCCATCAACTAGATCTTTAATTTCATCTGCAAGCTTTAAAAATTTGCGTGTGGGAACAAACTCATTTAGTATTTTCACAGAGATGTCATCTCGGCTAAAGCCTAACTAGGTTTGGATTAAAAAATCTTTTGCATACCAAGCTGGTTTGCTCTATATAAAATGAAGACAAATTATTTTGCGTTAACATACATGTTGACTTTGAGCCTTTAAGGCGTACATCTAAAAATTTTTAGGCTACAACAAACAATTCAATAATACCAGCTTCGTTGTCCACGATGCAACGTATCTGGCGGCTTGGACATGTTTGTTTACGCGGTTGTAATCGTCAAGGGCTTAGGCACCTCAAAGAAGCGTCTTTCTTCAGTTCTAAGTCCGCAGGAACGTAGACAATTGACGCTGGCTATGCTGGAAGACGTTTTAAATGCACTGCAGACCTCGACTGTTAACGAAATTGTCGTCGTTAGCAACGATTTTTCACTGAGGAATTTTACAAACAAATATCGTGCTACACACCTTGTCCAGAAAACCAGTGGTCTGAACCCCGCGGTCGAAGAGGCGACTGAATGGTGCATGCAGAATGGGGCAGAAGCCGTGCTCATACTGCCAGCCGACATCCCGTTGCTGTCTTCCATGGATGTGGACAAGATAGTTGAGTTAGGAAACTGCGAAGAGCAAACCGTAGTATTGTCTCGCTCTTACGATGGTGGCACGAACGCTCTTTTTCAGAGTCCACCGAACTTGATTCAGGCGTGTTTTGGACCAAGAAGCTTCGCAAAGCACGTCAAAGAGGCACACAGAAGAGGAGTCTGCTTGAAGCTTCATCATTCAACAGGCGTGGCTACGGACATAGATTCTGTCGAAGACTTAGACAAACTGTTCAAAACAGAAGGCAACACTGCTTGTCGAAGAGTTCTAGAGCAATTCAAGATAGGCAATCGCCACTGAACCCAGCAGTCACGTGGTCAGAATCATGATATACGCCCGATTATATACGCGCTAAACGTAAAAGGTCCTTAAAGATGCGAGGAAAAAGGAAGCTTCTTGAAATTTTCGATGTTTATTGCTTTGGCTGAGCTTGAGCGGCTGCGGCTGTATCGCGTTTTTTCTTTGAAAGCTTAAGCAGTAACCCCTTCGAGAAGGCTCCTTGCTCCAGCGGCTTTGATTCCAAGAATCCTGTTTTTTCGGCGTTTGTAAATAGTTCTTCGCCTTTTTCTGTTCGGATAATCGTGAATGTCCAGCCGTCAAGTCCCAGTCCGCCGACTGAGATGTCTGCGAGTTCGGAGCTGAAGTCTTCGCATACGCTGCAGCTTTTTCTAACGTACGGTTTTATGTCTGCAAGGGGAATAGCTGTAATTCCTGCGGACGTCGTTACGAGCATTTTTCCTTTAATGTTCATTTTTGTAATATCGTTCAGGTTAATGCCGAGTTTGCCTTTTATGTGGGTTTCCATGAGCCCTTCGTAATCGAAGCATTCTGAACACATGAGCCCCACAAGGTACTTGATTGGCGCACTGAACTTTTTCACGCCGGTCATCTGCATCTTTCTTACCGCGTGAATTTGGCAGGGTGTACCTACGAACGCGATTTGAGTCTTTTTCTGCCTAATCACTTCGGGCAAGCCGAGAAGCGCAGAGGAAAAGGAGTATTTTGTCCCTGCTGCCTCGACGATTTTCTGAGGCGTCGTGGCGAGAATCGGGACCGGAAGGAAGGGTTTTTCTTGGCTTTTTCCTGAAACGACGGCTCCGTCGATTAGTCCGTTCTGCAGAGCAGCTACCAGCATTGCGGTGGCAGCTCCTCCGTCTTGGCGAACCTTCTGAATGTCACTGGGTTTTGCTTGGGCTATAGCTATTCTGCGGAAAACTCCGAATTCCTCTTCAGGTTTTCTTACCCTGCCGAAAACAAAGTTCTCTGCTTTCGCCACATCCCAACTGTATCTGGGGCAGGCTTGAGCGCATATGCCGCAGACCTTGCATTCTTTCACCAAATTGGGTTTTCCCTTGGCAAGTTCAAGGCTACCGAATGGGCAGACGACGACGCACGTGCCGCAACTTGCACATTTTCCGGTTTGAACAACTTCAGTTAAAAGGGAGTCCTCAAAGCCAAATTTTTTGGAGCTCATGGCGGTAGCATAATCGACCAATTATATATAAACATTAAATGCTAGCAATCTTGAAAGTTTCATCTTTGCTCTATGACGACTATTCTTTTGCGCTCATGGGAAGCACAAACTAAAGAAAAAATTTTGCGCTAAGGTAAAATCGCACAGCTGACAGTGTGAAAGCAGAACTACGCAAAGGAGGAGGCTGGTGCTATACGTCCGTTCCTGTTTTGAGTAATGAAAAAAATGGTCCTCCGTTTTTTGTAGTGGTTTAATTTGGATTTAAGATCATTTATTTAGTAAAATTTTTTATCCAGAAGGCTGAAAACATGCTTATCTACAAATGCGGGGTATTTGATGGTTAACACTACTTATATTTCTGGAAACGTAAGCTTGATAGATAGAATTAAGCCACTATGGGAAGAGTTGAACCAGCAACATCTCAGCTTGTCGCCCTATTTCAAAGACTACTATCTAACTTTGACGTTTCAAGATAGGAAGCGAGCTATTTTGCAGAGATCTTTGGGCGGAGACGTCAGAGTTGATCTTGCTTTGGATTCTTCAGGTAAGCTCATCGGGTACTGCGTAAGCAGCATTGATAACTTGGTGACGGGTGAGATTGATTCCATTTTTGTCAATCCACAATATAGGGGGCAGGGCATCGGCAGAGCATTAATGGAAAAAGCGCTGGAGTGGTTAAACAGTAAAGGGGTGAAAAAGAAGATTGTTTCAGTCGCTGTTGGCAACGAGCAGGCTTACGGGTTTTATTCACGGTTTGGCTTTCTTCCCAGAAGAACTTTGCTTGAACAAAAGCAGTAGAGCGTTCCTTGGTTAAGTGTTTTCATTCTCTCTCAATTTGCAAGGAAACGTAAATTAACCTTAGAGCGGGAATTGTTTTAGCTGTGGGATCATGAAAGTTGCTGTTTCTGGTAAAGGCGGTGTCGGTAAAACCCTGATTGCAGGCGGCCTAGCCCGCGGTTTTGCTGAGCGTGGATTGAAAACTATAGCGATTGATGCAGATTCCTCTCCAAATCTCGGTTTGACTTTAGGCTTATCCACTGAGGAAAGTCGCAAAATTGTGCCTATTTCAGAGAATAAGGTTCTTGTTGAATCTAAAACAAGCACTGGTTACTCTGGAGTTTACCGTTTACAATTCACCGTTGACGACATCGTCCGTGACTACTCGGTCAGCACTCCGCTTGGCGTGAATTTGATTGTTATGGGTACAGTGCATTCGATGGGTGCAGGATGCATGTGTGCTCCAAACGCTGTCATCCGCGCTTTGCTTAGACATCTGGTTGTGGAACGTGACGAGGCGGTTGTTTTGGATTTGGAGGCTGGCGTTGAGAATATTGGCAGAGGCACAGCCAGACAAGTGGATGCATTGCTCATTGTTGCTGATTCAAACTTGAAATCGCTGGAAATCGCCAAGCATATACATGACATGGCTAAAGCCGCTGGGATGAAGCAACTCTACCTCATAGGAAACAGGGTCATGAACGATGTTCAGAGGGAAGCTATACGCAGTTTTGCTGAAAAAAACGGTTTGTCCCTGCTCACCTTTGTGCCCTTTGACCAGAAAATTGTCGAAGCTGATATGCTTGGTGAAACGCCCCTTAAAAACAAGGAAATCTCAGCAGTTAAAACCATAGATAATATATGCGAGCTTTTGCTTAAGAAAAAAGCAATAGCATCTTGAGGTTTACCAAAATGAAAACTCTGGTAACTATTGGTCGTGGCGGAACAGGAAAATCCAGTTTCACGGCTCTAATGACTAAATCCTTTATCGAAGCTGGGCAAGCGCCTTTGCTGCTGGTTGATGCTGACCCTGACCAGAATCTTGCTGAAATGCTTGGAATAGACCTTAAAGAGGCTGGAAAATCAACCATTTCAGAGTTGCTTGTCAGCACGTTCATTGAGCAAGGAGGCACCACAGTCGGCGTTCCTCCAACAGAGCGTATTGAAAGCAGGATTTGGGAAAATGGCTTGTATGAAAGTAAAAATTTTGACTTCCTTGCAGTCGGCACTAAATGGGTTGAAGGTTGCTATTGCATGCCAAACGCTGCGTTAAAAGGTGCTTTAGAATCGTTAACTAAAAATTACATGTACATACTTATTGACTCTCCAGCCGGACTTGAAAACCTGAATAGGCGTATTACTTCGAATGTTAACGATATATTCGATATTCTTGATCATTCAAAGAAATCTTTTGACCATGTGAAACGAGCTGTCAGAATAACTAAAGAAGTTGACATGAAGTTTGATAACTTCTATTTGATAGGCGGCTACCGTTTTCCACTAGAACTAGGCAAACAGGCTGAAGCTGATTTGAAGTTCAAGTTTTTGGGAAAAATCGCTGAGGATGAACAGTTAGATGATTATGTTCTTAACGGGAAGTCGCTGCTTGACTTGCCTTCTGACAACGCCGCGTATCTTTCTGTTAAAGCGATAATGAGGGCAACGGGTTACATACATCAATAAAATTGAAGGTCAGGCTGACCATGATTGATGTAGCCCGAGAGGTTTCATGCTTCATTTTCTCCCTGCGAGGACATCGTTAATTCGAGGGAAAGGAGGACGAGGACCAAATGTGGAACAAGTTCTGCCAGTGGGGCATACGTCACGGCAATAACTACATGTCGAGCAGAGGCCTGCCTTTTCTGGGAAAAGTGCAATGCATCGGTATATTCCTCTACCAGTGAATCCTATAGCGCTTTCCCAATTTGCTTCAATACAACGACGTACACATAGTCCGCAAAGGATGCATTTTGTTGGGGACAATGGTGCGTTTGACCTGAATCGAGATAAATCCGCGTTATATTCGCTGGCCAACGCCCTCATTTTGCTACTGACATCTTCTCCCGCAGATGTGGCAGCTAATTCTAGTATGGTCTTTCTTATTTTAACGATTTTGGGAGATCTGGTTTTTACCTTTAACCCCTCCTCCGCTGGATAGCAACATGAAGCTACCACTTGAGCCCTTCCTTTTTTTTCGATTTCTACACTGCAAAATCGACAGGCACCGTAGGGTTCCAGTCCTTCATACCAGCATAGGGTTGGGATTTCCATACCTGCATGTTGCGCTGCCTCTAAAATGGTTTTTCCTTCCTCTGCCTTAACCTCTTTATCATCAATCTGTAAAGTAATGACTTTCTTCATTCTAGTTCTCTCCTTTCAATTTTCGAATTGGTTTCATTCCTTCTGGTGGAGGTGGAATAGGCTCTCCCGAAAGCTTTTTTACCGCATGGAAATTGCAAATTTCATAGCATGTCCCACATTTTATGCATTTTTCTTGATCAATCCAATGAACCTGATCCTTGTCGCCTTGAATAGCTCCTGCTGGGCATTCCTTTAAGCAAAGGAGGCAAGCTTGACATTTCTCTGGATTTATGTAAAAATCTATCAGAGCTTTGCAAGCGTTAGCTGGGCAACGTTTCTCTATTATGTGCTGTTCCCATTCGTCTCTGAAATACTTCAGAGATGTGAGGACAGGATTTGCTGCGGTTCTGCCCAATGCGCAGAGTAAAGTCTCCCTCATTGTTTCAGCTATCTCTTCAGTTGTCTGTATGTCCTCACTTTTCCCTTTGCCAGCGCAGATATCGCTTAGAATGCTGGAGAGCACTCTCAAACCTTCACGACAGGGGATACATTTTCCGCAGGATTCCTCGAGGAGGAAATCGACAAAATATCTAGCCACATCTACCATGCAGGTGTCTTCGTCCATGACTACCATGCCTCCAGAGCCCATCATTGAGCCAACTTTTACAAGTTCATCGTAGTCTACTGGAATATCGAGGAGTTGCTCTGGGATGAAGCCTCCAGACGGCCCTCCGATCTGAACAGCTTTAAACTTCTTGCCGTCTCTAATGCCTCCACCTATCTTAAAGATTAAATCCCGAAGAGTTATTCCCATAGGCACCTCAACTAAACCTGTGTTATTAACTTTCCCAACGAGGGAGAAGATCATAGT
This sequence comes from Bathyarchaeia archaeon, assembly GCA_050010515.1. Classification (GTDB taxonomy): domain Archaea; phylum Thermoproteota; class Bathyarchaeia; order Bathyarchaeales; family Bathycorpusculaceae; genus Bathycorpusculum. The sequence continues at coordinate 74,315 of JBEKKX010000001.1, read as the reverse complement.
TCCGCTGTTGCCTTGGGTTCCTATGCTCCTAAACCACTCAGCGCCTTTAAGGACTATTAGAGGGACGCTAGCCCACGTCTTAACGTTGTTGAGGAGGCTAGGCTTATCCCAAAGGCCTTTAACTGCCGTGTGAACGTATTTGGGTCTGGGTTCACCAACCTTCCCCTCGATTGCTGTCATAAGAGCGCTAGATTCTCCTGAGACAAAAGCTCCTGCACCCTTGTGAACCTTAACCTTAAAGCTTAGACTTGAGCCAATAATGTCTTTGCCGAGCAACCCGTATTCTTCAGCCTGCTTTATAGCTGTGGATATGTTTTCTACAGCTATAGGATACTCTTCCCTAACGTAAACAAAGCCTTCAGTGGCTCCAATGGCATACGCGCCTATTATGAGACCTTCAAGCACACTATGAGGATTGCCTTCCATCAGAGATCTATCCATAAATGCTCCTGGGTCTCCTTCATCACAGTTAACGATGGCATACTTAGGCTCGCCAGGTGCGTTCCGCGTGGTTTCCCACTTTAACCCCGTTAGGAATCCTCCTCCACCCCTTCCCCGCAGTTTTGACTTTTTAACTTCCTCAACCACCTGTTCAGGCGTCATTTCGAAGAGGGCTTTGGCAAGGGCGCTGTATCCCCCTAGAGCAATGTAATCTTCGATATTCTTTGGGTCTATTTTCGCGTTATTTTCCAGAAGCAATCTAAGCTGGTATTTGTAGAAGGGTATGTCCTCAAGCTTCTGCACTCCTTTACCCGTGGCTGGGTCTTTGTATAGCAACCGTTCCACAACTTTCTTTTCAAGAATGCTTTTAGAAACAATTTCCGGGACATCTTCAGGCTTAACCTTAAAATAACAGATTTCCTCTGGGTAGATCGTTACCCTTGGTCCCTGTTCACAGAAACCCAAGCATCCTGTTTCCTTAATTTCCACTTGATCTTTTAGTCCTTGCTTCTCCAGTTCGGCTATGAAAGCTTCCTTAACCTTCGGAGCGTCAAGCGCAACACAGCCTGTGCTAACACAAACCGAAACGCTGGATTTACTCGGTTTTCTCTTGGACTTGATTTCTTCGCGAAGCTTTTCGAGGTCTTTAGGTGATCGTATACACTTAACGGTTTCCATGTTTATTCACCTGCTACGTGTATTTAGATAGAATTCTTTTCACGGTGAGCAACTTTAAGTTTCCATAGTATTCGCCGTCAATAGTCATCATTGGGCCGAGAGCGCAACCGCCTACACAGTTAACTGTTTCAAGACTGAATCTGCCGTCTGCGGTGACTTCACCCGTATCTATGCCGAGAAAGCTCTGTAACTTCTCAAGGATTGTTGGCGCACCTCTCACTTTACAGGAAGTTCCCGTGCAAACCCTTATTAGATGTCTCCCTCGAGGACTGAGAGAGAAGACTTTGTAAAAGGTTGCGACTTGGTATACTTGATTGATAGGTATTCCCAGCTGTTTGCTTACTTCTAATAGCATTTCCATCGGAAGCCACCCGAAATTCTTTTGCAATCTCAAAAGGATTTGAATTAACATGCTTTTGTCGTGTTGGTAGTCCTCTATTGTCTTATTCACTATTCCAGCAATACCACGCAATTTTACAGGTTGCTCTTTTAATGAGAATTTGCTTTTTAACTCCATATCCAACCCTTTTCGACGTAACATTTGAGCTTTTTCTTCAGGGATCCTGACCTTGTAACGGCATGTAGGGCAGGTGGCATAATGCTCGTTCTCGCCTTGGTAATCCCATTTATAGCCACAATGTTGACATATGAGCAATACCATTTTACTACCTACCTACCTAGGTAGGTATGCATCTATAAGTGCTATAAGAGCTTTTCGAATTTAGAGCGCTGCGCGAGAAACGGCTGGGCACATTGACGAATGGATTTTTATTTCGGACGCGAACTTTGAAGTTTAAGTATTGAGCAAGATGGCTGCTGATGAGCAACTGGACGAGCACGTTCTTAATGGGCAGTCACTGCTTGACTTGCCATCCGATAACGAGGCGTATGTTTCAGTGAAAACGATAATGAAAAACTTAGGCTACTTGTAGGTGCAGTCTTTTTTCAATGAATACCTGCTCCAACATGCAAACCAAAACAGGAGTTTTCCAATTAACTCTTCATAGCGAAGAGCGGCTCCTTTTAAATGAGGGTGCTGTCAAAATTTATAGAGGTTCCCCACACTATTCCATACTGAGGCATTTGGCATTACATTGGCTATTGCGCACATTCCTCTCCAGCCAGTGCAGTGCGAAGGCGCTATTAGCTGAGGGTTTATCCGTTTCAGTTCTTTCATGGTCGGCTCGATTCTGTTCTCGTTTTCCCTGCCCGCTAGGTGAAAGCCCCCCAATACTGCGCAGATGGTTGTGATTCCGGTGATTTGTTGCGCATAGGTTATTGTGTTAATTATACCTGAATGAGCGCAACCAGAGATGACAACTAAACCCTTTCCTTTAACGTTAACAATAACTGCACGATCATCCAAAATGCACGGATCAGGTTGCCATGATCCGTTTACGAGAACTCTGTGAGACAAATACCCTCTCTCAAAAGTTGTTTCACGAGGAATCTTGCCGGTCACGAGAATCATATCATCGGCGATTAGAAGGGGCTGCTTTGTACCAATTAGATGTGCCGGGCTTAATTGTTCTTTTGCTGGAAACTTTGGGTAAATTCGAATTGTTTCGTCTTGATTAGCGGTTCCTCTCGTTTTGAACATATCCTCGTGAATGATTAAAGGCAGGTTAACCTTGTTAATTGCCTTCAAGACAGACAGAAGTCTACCAAAATGATCATAATGTCCGTGAGACAAGACAATGCAGTCTACTTCATTTAGGTCCAAGTCCATTCGCTCTGCATTTGTAACGGCTCCGTCGGAACTGCTGCCTGTATCAAACAACACGGTTCTTAATTTTCCTTTAATCAGAACGCGAATAAGCATTGCAAATCCGTGTTCAGCAATAGGAAGTTGGGATTAGTTTGTTGCCACTTCATTCTTATGGCGTTCTTTCATCCATTGTCTGAAAGTCTGGACCTCATTTTTGTCGATCGAGGAAAGATAATCGGCTGAATTGTCAACTAGACTAAGTATCTCAACAGCATCGACTTCCTCAACTTTCAGTGCTTGACTAAGCATTCCCTCGTCAGTTGCGTTCATACGAGAGCTTTCCTTCTATAGCGTTCCTCTGTAGTAGCTAGCGGTTGGGCAACCCACACAGGTTTGATCCTTGTAACAGGAACAAGGTCTGCAATCTATATTGCATGGTGTGACGGTTCTGTCCTTGTGAGTTAGGTGTTCCCTCACTTGGAGGAAGGGGGCGAAGTTGATATCGCCTATGGGGTAGAATTCCGATCTGCGTATTCCCGCGTTGCTTCTTAAGGAGCATTTTTCCATCGAAATACTATTGAGAGTTTCTTGGTTTTCTGCTACGACCAGGGCAATTAGGTTGTAGCCCCCCATCGTTTTGAAAATTTGGATTACTCGAGGGCAGTCTTTGAATCGATCGATTAGAGTTTGCCTCGCTTCGGCGCTTTCCATCTCTAACATTACAATTGCAGGAAGAAGCTTAAGCTGAGTCGGATTAAGCAAAGCAGACACTTGGATGGTTTTCTGATCCAGAAGTTTTTGCAGTCTTTTCTTGGTTCCCATGCTTGTGTACCCAATAATCTGGGCCAACTCTTTTAGGGTAATTCTACCGTTTATTTGTAGCTGTGAAATTATCTCTCTGTCTATTTCGTCCAAACAGTACACACTCAGTTTATTTTATAAACAAAACCTATTAATAGCGTTTATGCAATAAACATTGTGGTTAACTAAACATGAAAAATACCAAAAAGAAGGTTATTTGAAATGACAAAAAGAATTGTAATCCCCGTTGAAGATGAAAAAGGCTTAGAAGCGCACGTAGCAGAACATTTTGGAAGAGCCCCATTCTTTGCAGTTGTCGACCTAAACGAAAACGGCGAAATCCTAAGCACGAAGACAGAAGCAAACAAAGGCGAACATCATGGAGGCACAGGGCACCCACACGAGAATCTTCTGGCACTAAAACCGGATGTAATCGTCGCTTGCGGCATGGGACCTGGAGGTTTGACAAGTTTTCAAAATGCTGGAGTTACTGTACTGAAAGCCACGGAAGAAACTGTTAAAGGAAATGTTAATTCCTTCAATGAAGACAAATTAAAAGAATTAATAGACGGTTGTGAACATGCCCTTGAGCACCATCACTCTCATTATGAACATGCCCTTGAGCACCATCATTCTCATTAACAGTGCAACCGAAGACAAACTTAAATCAATTAAATGATAAGTTAAATTGGTGAATAAAATGCCCAAAATTAAGGCAAAAGCAACTTGGGTTGAAAACGTTCGCTCAATAGTTGATAACCAAAGAACGCATAGGGTAGTCTGCGACATGTCAACAGCAGCAGGCGGAACAGATACGGGTCCAACAGCGCTTGAATTAAGCATGATGGCTTTAGCTGACTGTGGCGTAACAATCTTTGCTGATGTTTGCAAAAAAAGCAACATAGAGCTCAGCAAAGTGGAAGTTACTGTTGACGCCGAAAAATCTCCTGATTCCCCAATTGTAAGTGGCGTAACTATGAAGGTGAACGCGTCCTCTAAAGCAAGGAAGGAACTGTTAGACGCCGCTTGGAGAAGAACCGAAGCGAACTGTCCAGTCTTGTACATTTTCAAAGACCCAATTCCTGTAAAAGTTGAATTCGAAGGAAAATCAGAATAAACCTGTCTGATCTTGCTTTTTCAAGGAAAAAAGGAGGTGATTGAGTGTTATTTGAGGCAACACATACACACAAAGCGTCTCAGTGTCCTCTGCTGACATCTGAAGGCAAAAACATGATCAAAAATCTGTTCTCCGACGAGAACGTCAAGAAAGCAGGAATCAAAATAGCCGCTGCCTACATGAGCTGCCCGAAAGACACAGCAGCTGATCACAAAGGCTTCTTCACAATAGAGGCGGACAGCCCCAAGACAGTTTCAAAGTTTTTCGGTCAGATGGCAGTTGAAGTGAGGCCAGTTCAACCCTTAAGCGAAGTTGCAAAAACTCTATAACAAAGAAATCCACAATCGCTCTTTCCTTCTACCAAGTAAGCATATCCGATCCAAACAACCCCTTCCCCATCAAATAATTAACCCATTCTATTTATGGCAAACAGTTTAATTATCTTAGACGTATTTACTGCTATACGGAGAGTTTTGTGTGCCGTGAGCGTTTGTATTGCTTAACGTTGAGCTTGGTGAGGGTATCCTCCGAATCAGTAGCTTCTCAAACAATCCCTGCTGGTTATGGGCATATGTGTTTTTTACACAATTTTTCGGAAACCTTCCATATCTATAGCTACAACATGACTTTTGCCTAAAAATTTGGAAAGGTTTAAAAAGATTGTAATGGGTTTATAGCTAAACCTTTACAGAGGTTTCTTAATTTGACTAGTAAAAACGTTAGTATAAAAATTGACGAAATGAAGACTAGCAGTAGTCTCATTAAAAATCTTGAATTATCTATAGGCAAAGTTGCCACTGACAACTGGACGGAATCCATGGGTCCAACTCCAATGCCATCAATGAGTACCCTGCGAGACTGGGACATGAGGCTCCTCACCAGGTACAAACCTTTCTATATGCCTGATTGTGATCTTTGCTGTCTTTGCACTTTTGGAAAATGCGATTTGACAGCTGGAAAGCGTGGTGCATGCGGCTTAGACATCGGTGCTCAGTCTTCACGTATAGTGCTTTTGGCCTGTTGCATTGGTGCAGCAACCCACACGGCTCATGCCCGTCACATGCTTCATCACTTGGTCGAAAAATACGGCAGCCGATACCCCTTAGATGTAGGTGGCTTAAACATCAAAGTTGAAGCGCCAGTTACCAGACTTGTTACTGGTATAAAGCCTCAGACTCTTGGAGACATGGAGGAAGTTTTGGAGTACGCTGAAGAGCAAATTACTCAAGCAGTAGCAGTAGCGCACACAGGGCAAGAAGGCAACAACCTTGATTTTGAATCCAAAGCCTTCCACGTAGGTATGATAGATCATGTTGGCATGGAAGTCGGAGATATTATCCAAATTTCGACATTGGGCTTTCCAAAAGCTGACCCTGAGGCTCCTCTCATACAACTAGGCATAGGTAGTGTCGATACCTCTAAGCCAGTTATCATGTGCATTGGTCACAACGTAATTCCATCCGTTGGAATCATAGACTACGCAAAAGATAACAAAGTCGATGACAAAATAGAAGTAATTGGTCTATGCTGCACCGCCTTCGACATCACAAGGTACTATAACCGAGGCAAAATCGTCGGCCCAATCAGTTGGCAACTACGATTCATAAGAGCTGGATTCGCAGACGTTGTCGTTTTAGATGAGCAATGTGTCCGAACAGACGCTTTTGACGAAGCACGCAAAGTTCACGCTCCAGTCATCGCCGCATCAGAGAAGAACTGCATGGGTTTCAAGAACCGCACAGATGACTCAGCGGACGAAATCGTCGCTGACCTTGTAAGCGGCAAAGCGGCAGGCGTGTTGATCCTTGATCCAGAAAAAGTCGGCGAAGTAGCCGTAAGAGTAGCACAACAAATCGCTCCAATCCGCAAAAAAATGAACAATCTTCCAAGCTTAGATGAGATTAAGCAATTATCTAAGACGTGCAGGCAATGCGACATGTGCCGCAGAAGCTGTCCACAAGACCTTAAAATCCCACAAGCCCTAAAGGCAGCAGCCGAAGGAAACCTTGCACAACTAACCGACCTATATGAGTACTGTATTGGATGTGGAAGATGCGAAGAAGCATGTCCAGTTAAACTAAACATTCACAGCTTCATAGTGAAAGCTGGCGAAAAATTCATGCTTGAAGAAAATAACTTTTGCCGTGCCGGTAGAGGAGCAGTGCAAGATGTCGAAATCCGAAACGTCGGTAGCCCAATCGTCCTCGGGGAAATCCCGGGCATATTGGCAGTTGTAGGATGTAGCAATTATCCGCACGGAGGCAAAGATGTTTACGACATATGCAGAGAATTCGCCAGCAGACGATACATCGTTGTAACATCTGGATGCTCAGCCATGTCTGCAGGCAGCTACCGCAACAGCGAAGGCAAAACACTCTACGAGGAATTCCCAGGCGGATTCGAAGCTGGAGGTGTGCTAAACGTCGGTTCATGCGTAGCAAACTCGCATATAGCAGGCGCAGCCATCAAAGTAGCAAACATTTTTGCCAAACGCAACCTCAGAGGCAACTACGAGGAAATCGCCGATTACATATACAACCGCTTAGGTGCAGTCGGCCTTGCGTGGGGTGCATACTCACAGAAAGCCGCGGCAATCGCAGCTGGATTCTGGCGCTTAGGAATCCCAGTGCTTGTTGGTCCACACGGTGCAAAATACAGGCGTATGCTCCTTGGCAGAGAAGACAAGCCTGAAGATTGGGAAGTTTACGATGCCCGCACAGGCAACAAAGTTAACGTTGGCCCAGCACCTGAACACCTGTTCCAAACAGTTGAAACGCCACAAGAAGCAATGGTCTCCATCGCAAAGCTCTGCATAAGACCAAACGACACATGGAAAGGCCGCAGCATAAAACTAAGCCACTACGTTGACCTACACAAACGCCACTACGGATGCATGCCGCAGGATTTGCATTTGTTGGTGAGAACGATGGCTGATGTGCCAATGACACTTAAAGATGAATTTACCAAGATACTGGAAGCACACGATTGGAAGGAAACAGTAATTCCTGACCCGACATTGCTTCCAAGAATGATTCGTAAAATGAAGGAGTGATAAGATATGGCATGTGAACCTTGGCAATGTGCAGAGATAGCCGCAACAAAGAAAGCAAACCCCATACAGAAACCTGAGATAGCAGTAGCAATGATCAAAAAAGCCTCCCGTCCACTGCTCATCGTGGGCAGCTATGCTACTGAACGATACATGGAAGGCAAACAACTAATCGAGTACCTGATTGACTTCGCTAACGCATCAAAAGTTCCAGTGGTCGCTACAGCGCACATGGTCGGCGAATTCCTAAAACGCGGTTACCAACCAGCAGGCTTCATGTCTGCCATGGACATCGGCAATCGTATAGTTGACCCCGAATGGAAAGGACTTGACGGCAAAGGCCCATACGACCTAGTCATGTTTGTAGGTCTCCCATTCTACATGGAAGAACTAATCCTTTCAGGACTAATGCACTTCGCTCCTTGCCAAAAGACCATGACTCTGGACAACTTGTATCATCCGCATGCAAGCTGGTCTTTCCCAAACGCAACCCTCGAGGAATGGGCTGCAAATCTCACAGTCATATCTTCAAAATTTGAAGGAGGACAATAAAAAAATGTCAATGTTTAAAGATATACCTGTTGATGTTGGCGTAATCTACGAAGGCGAACGCATTAGAAGAAACGACATGCAAGTAGAATTTGGCGGTCCATCAGTTAAAGAAAAGTTTGAACTAGCAAAAGTAAAACCAATGGACGAAATAGAAGACGGCAAAATCACCATTATAGGCCCAGACATAAAAGACCTCAAAGAAGGCGGCGCATACCCACTCGGCATTCTTGTTGAAGCTGCAGGTGCAACTCTCGATCAAGGCCTTGAAGGCGTCATTGAAAGACGAATTCATGGCTATTTAAACTACGTTGAGGGCTTGATGCACTTAAACCAGCGCTATGACATCTGGATACGCTTAAGCAAAAAATCATTCCAAAAAGGCTTAAACAGTTTTGAACCAATCGGCAAAGTACTCTGCCGCTTATTCAAAAGCGAACTCCCCATAATCGAGAAAGTACAAGTTACCTTCATAACAGATCCTGCTAAATTGTCAGAACTCTACCCAGAAGCAATGCAAGATTACGAATCACGTGACGCTAAAGCAAGAGGCCTCAAAGACGAAGACGTCGACAAATTTTACGGTTGCACCTTATGCCAATCATTTGCTCCAACCCATGTTTGCATCATCACCCCGCAAAGATATTCTAACTGCGGCGCCATCAGCTGGTTTGACGGAAAAGCCTCAGCAAACATTGATCCTAAAGGACCAGTATTCGCAATCGACAGAGGCCAATTAATAAACGCTGAAAAGGGCGAGTTTAGCGGCGTTAACGAAATGGCTAAAAAACGCACTATGGGCGAAGTGAACCAAGTCTGGCTATACACAGCGTTCGATCACCCACACACTTCATGCGGATGCTTCGAGGCAGTAGCATTCTACATTCCAGAAGTAGACGGCTTCGGCGTCGTAAACAGAAGCTTCAAAGGCGTAACAGTAAACGGTTTACCATTCTCAACAATCGCTGACTCCACCGCTGGCGGACGACAGATAGACGGCTTCCACGGAATGTCAATTGAATACATGCGTAGCAAAAAGTTCCTATCTGCAGACGGCGGCTGGAACCGCATAGTCTGGCTTCCAAAAGAAGTTAAAGAACGAGTAAAAGACTTCATACCCCAAGACGTCGTTGACAAAATTGCCACTGAAGAAAACGCAACGGGCGTCGATGCGTTGAAAGCATTCCTAAAGGACAAGAACCACCCAGTAGTCGCAAGATGGACAGCCGAAGAAGCTCCAGCAGCAGAAGCAGAAGCCGTAGAGGTTAAAGAAGAAGCAGCAGGCACAATGATGCCGGTTGCCACAGCAGCGTCACTGCCAATAATGGCTGGCGGATTCAAAATCATTCTCAAAGACGCAAAAATCTACGCTAAAACAGTCATAATCCAAACGATAAAGAGCGATAAATCAGAGAAGCGGTGACCTCATTGCCTCAAGATGACGCTAAGAAAAAAGAGGATGAAGGATTAAAACTCAGCAGCGATTTACTGGAAGCGCTTGCAAAATTTCAGCAGATCGAGCTGCAAGATTTCGAAATGGACGTCAAGGAACTCGAAATAATCTTTGAGCCGGGAATGGCTGGGCAAATAATGCCCAAAATCAAGCTTCCAAGCTTAGCAGGCGGAAAACCCACTGCCATGTTACAGGCAGCTTTCATACCTCCAGTTGAAACCTATCCAAACAAGATTACTGAAGTAAGACTTGGGGCAACAAGAAGCGAAGGCGGAACGCGCGGAAGATCATTTGTAATAGGTGGCGAGACATCGCCTGCATTCTACAATTTTGAGCGACCAACCACTCACAAACCAGTAATCACTCTTGACGTTTTCGACATGGAAGTTCCCTTAAGCAAAGCGGTGAAAATGCACGTCAAAGACGTGATCGGTGACCCAGCGGCATGGGCAAAGCTTGCAGTGGACAAGTTCGCCGCGGACATGGTTACAATTCACTTAATCAGCATTGATCCGCTACTCAAAGATGCTACACCAAAAGACGCGGTAAAAACAGTTGAAAAAGTTCTGCAAGCCGTTGATGTTCCGCTAGTTATCGGTGGTTGCGGTGACCCAGTTAAAGACGCAGACGTTTTCGAGGCCATATGTGAAGCTTTCCCAGGCGAGCGTTTCCTCATTAGTTCGATAACAAGGGATATGGATGTTGAGCGCTGTGCAAAGTACATTAAAAAGAACGGGCATGTCGCGTTATCTTTCACTCCTATGGACTTGAATTTGGCACGGGAACTTAACAGGCGACTATACGACTTTTTGGGAAGAGAAGACATCGTCATGGACTTAACCACTGCCGCGTTAGGCTACGGCCTAGATTATGCATTCACTAATATGGAACGTGCAAGGCTCGGTGGATTAATGGGTGACGTTGAATTAGCTCACCCAATGTCTTCAGGAACAACCAATGCCTGGGCAGCACGAGAAGCTTGGCTAAAAATGTCTGCTGAATGGGAACCACGCGAGCTCCGAGGTCCACTCTGGGAAGTAACAACAGCCTTAACACTGTTGCTTACTGGCGTTGACTTATTCATGATGATGCACCCTGCAGCCGTAAAAACACTAAAAGACGTTACAAACTACCTAACCAGCGGCAAAAAAGCAGACGCTTCCAAATTTGCTGATTGGGTCAGCGTAAAGGCTTAAAGGAGTTTGAATAGCATGAGCGAAAAAAAGAAAGCTGGATTAAAAGAATTAAGCCCCATAGACGTTTACAAGCTTCTTCCAAAAATTAATTGTAAAGAATGCGGTCAAGACAACTGCATGGCTTTTGCCACAAAAATTGTCAACCGCGAAGTAAACATTGACCAGTGCCCACCGCTGCTAAAGAAAGAGAACGAGAAAGCCTACAACCAACTAAAAGAACTGCTAAAGCCAGCAGTCAAAGAAGTCACCGTCGGCGTCGGAGACACAGCTAGGAAACTAGGCGGCAAACTAGTCATGTACCGCCATGAATTCACCTATAATAACCCGACAGCCATCGCGATAGATGTAACTGACCAAATGTCCGGCGAGGAAGTTGCAAGTCGAATTAAACGCATAGAAAACTATAGCTTCGAATATATCGGCTACACACTAAAACTGGACATGGTTGCCGTTCGCTCAACATCAGGAGACGCGGAAAAATTCAAAGCAACCGTGAAAAAGGTCGTTGAAACAACTAAACTGCCCATGATTCTGTGCGCATTGAATTCCAATGTTCTTGAAGCAGGATTAATGGCGGCGCCAAAAGCACGACCACTACTTTATGCGGCTAACAAAGAAAACTGGAAAGACATGGCGGAACTCGCCTTAATGTACAGTTGCCCACTGGTGGTTTCTGCACCAAATGACCTGAACACGCTGGTTTCACTCGCAAAAACATTGATGGCTTACGGTGTAACTGACTTGGTTTTAGACCCAGGCACATTCGCGAATGAAGGATTACCAGATACTATCAGCAACTTTACTATGCTTCGCAGAGCGGCAACTAAAGGCGGAGAAGAACTCGCTGGCTTCCCATTGATGGGTGTTCCAATGGTTGCTTGGCTGGGCAGGGGCGAAACAGCTGAAGACCTCATAAAATGGCGTGAAGCATACTTAGCCGCAATGCTTGTTGTACGGTACGCTGACGTGCTTGTAATGCACGGCGCTGACGGATGGTCACTGCTACCGATAACTGTGCTAAGACAAAACATTTACACTGACCCACGCAAACCAGTTGCGGTTGCTCCAGGGCTCAAAGTGTTCGGGACTCCGGACGAAAACTCTCCAGTGTTCTTCACATCCAACTTTGCATTAACATACTATACAGTTGCTTCAGACCTAGAAAGCAGCAAACTTAACGCGTATCTCATTGTTGTTGAAACTGAGGGCTCAGCAATCGACAGCGGAGTCGCAGGACGAAAACTAACCGCTGAACGCGTAGCCGACGCCATAAAAGCTTCAGGCGTAGAAAGCAAAGTTAAACACAGAACAATCATCATCCCCGGCAAAGCATCAAGAATCAGCGGCGAAATCGAAGAGTTAAGCGGCTGGAAGGTACAAGTTGGACCACGCGACAGTAGCGAGATACCCAAGTATCTCATTGAGAAATGGCAACCCTAAACTTTCTTCCTTTATTTTACTAAGCTTTTATCTCCGTCTCATGACTTGTTTCTTTAAACTTTAATATGTTAAAAACTCCATACTTTTTAAGTAAATATGTACTAAAAGCTGATAAACCCCTTCTTTCACTACATCCCCATTTACTGCGAGAAGGGAACCGAAAATAGGCTGCGGTATCTTTGGCGTAATAAATTATGAAAATCAACCCGTTTTTCCATATGTTTACTGGGGTCTCCGAGCCCAAAACCATCGAGGTCACCAATCACACGGCTTCCTCACATACAGCGACAAGCAATTTTTTGTGTATAAAAACTTGGATTTGGTTCCGAAATTAAAAACTGAGGTTATACATGAATGGTTCGGGCGCCTTCCAGGGTCAATAGGCATCGGCAACGTTCGATATACCACGTCGGGTAAATGTGATGATGCCTCACTTATTCAAGGTACTCAACCAGTTACCGCTTGCGAAAACGGGATAAAACTTGCACTCTCATTTAACGGCAACATAGTTAACACGTCGCCGCTGAAAAAAGAGATGACCGAAAACTTCCAAGACTTTCAGTATTGCTGTGACTCTGACATAGTATGTCATAAACTGCTCCTCGGACTTAAACAGGGCAAAGACTTAGTATCTGCCGTTCGCTCCGTCATGGAAAGCTTAGATGGGGCATTCTCCGTAACAGGCATAACCGGAGACGGCGACTTTTTCGCCTTCAAAGACCCGCTTGGAATAAAACCGCTATGCGCTGGACATGACCCTGCTGGGGCAACCTACGCTTTTTCCTCTGAAACCGTAAGCTTAGACATGAACAGCTTTGTAAGAGATTTCGAACTGAAACCAGGAGAATTGGTTACGGTTTCACAGGACGGCTTCAAACGCACCCAAATCATTCCAAACCCTCATCAAGCTTTTTGCGCTTTTGAATATGCTTATTTTGCCAGGCCCGATTCAAGGTTCGACGACAAATACGTTTACGAAATACGTGAAGAATTCGGGAGAAATATTGTTAAAGAATACCCTGAAGTAGTAAAGGATAGTGAAGTAATTCTGTCCGTGCCTGAAACAGGAGATGACCCAGCCATGGGAGTCCATGAAGCATCAGGCTTACGATGGGAACGGGCATCAAGACGGCACCGTTATGTTACCGAGAGAGCCTTCATACTCCTAAACGCTGAGCGCTTTTCAACAATCGATAAGAAAATCAACATTTTAGGTTCAAAAGTTAATGGAAAACGAGTTATAATAACCGAAGACAGCATAGTCAGAGGCGACACAACCAAAGTAATTATAGATAAATTACGAAAATCAGGAGCCAAAAAAGTTTACGTCTTCGTTACTTTTCCACGAATTATTGGTCCTTGCTTTTATGGGATTGATATGTCAACTTACGGGCAACTTGTCGGCTCAAGACACAGCGCTCAGGAAATAGCTAAAATCATAGGTGCAGACGACGTATGCTACCAATCCACTGAGGCATTAGTACGTGCTACAGGTCAAACAGAAGACCAACTATGTTTAGCCTGCGTTACAGGAAAGTATCCCACCCCCTGTGCTCAAAAAATGGCTGATGCCATGAAAAAGAGATTCCTCAATGGTTACGAGGAGAAAACGAGAATTTACGAGTTAGATGAAGTTCAGCCATAACCGCTAGTGATAAAGCAAATTAAGCGTTCCCTCTACTGTCTTAGCAGTAACGGTGTATTTGGATGGAAAAAATCGGTGTCCTAGTTGTTTCCTACGGCGCAAGAGAAGTCGCCATGGTCGACGCCCTTCTACAAAGCAAAAACTATCAAGTCGAACTCTACATTGCTGATAAACAGCGCAACCCTTTCAACGCAGAAAAAGCTACAAAACACATTGTCATTCCAAACCTTGACGTTGAGGAAATCTGCAAGTTCGCTGAATCAAACAAGGACAAAATCGATTTCGTTCTGGTTGGTTCAGAAAAACCCATAATTGAAGGCGTCCGCGACCTCGTTGAGAAACGCACAGGTATACCTGTCATTTGTCCAAAGCAACAATACGCCATTGAAGCCAGCAAAATAGAGCAGCGCCAACTTTTTCAAGAGATTGCGCCAGAAGCGAATCCCCGCTTTAAAATTTTTAACCCAGCCGACTACAAGGGCGAAGCGGACGTTAAAAGCGCCGTTTACCGCTGGCTAGATGAACTGGATAATCAAGCGGTGGTAAAGCCTGATAAACCAGCTTTAGGAAAAGGCGTCGGCGTCTGGGGCGACCACTTCGCAACCCGAGAGCAACTTTTTGAGCATTTCATGTCCAACTTCCAATACGGCTCGGTTATCATAGAAGAAAAGATTGATGGGGAAGAATCCAGTTTCATGGTTTTCTGTGATGGCAAACATTTTATTCCCCTGCCAGATACACGCGATTACAAACGTGCCTTCGACGACGATAAAGGTCCAAACACTGGCGGAATGGGCTCATACAAAGACATTGGCGACACATTGCCCTTCTTGACTGCGGCTGAACGCCAACAGGAACTTGCTTTAGCCAATAAAATTTTCAAGGGTTGGAAAGCTAAAATTAAAGACGATTCGACGCTCAGAGGCGTGCCCTTATATCTAGCGTTCATGCACACTGGACAAGGAATTAAGGTTCTTGAGAACAACAGTCGCCCTGGCGACCCAGAAATAATCAACCTCCTCCCAATAATCAAAGACGATTTCGTTGACGTCTGCTTCAAAATGATAGAAGGAAACCTGACGAGTGTCGAGTTGGAAAAGGCTGCAACCGTTTTAACCTATAAGGTTCCGCCAGACTACGGTGGCTACGCAGAAGTGTTCCCCAACCAAATTGATAAATCCTTAGCTAACACGCCAGTTGACCTCTCAAAAGCCTACGCCTTAACCAAAAAGTATGGCATTAGAATCCGCGTTTATCCAGGTTCAATGGAAACAAGAAACGGCAAAAACTACGCTTTGAAATCCCGTGCGGTCGGAGTTTTAGGAATAGCCAAAAGCATCGCGGAAGCACGTCAAATCAGCCTTGAAGGAGCCA
This sequence comes from Bathyarchaeia archaeon, assembly GCA_050010515.1. GTDB lineage: Archaea > Thermoproteota > Bathyarchaeia > Bathyarchaeales > Bathycorpusculaceae > Bathycorpusculum. Next base: position 58,864 of record JBEKKX010000001.1, on the reverse strand, counting down.
AAGCAATTACTGGTGGGGCATTGTGGAACCGAACGGACATCGCCTCAAAACAGCATATTGCAAAAAGCGTACTTCACATGGAGAATTTGAGGCGCAAGGCGTGAAGCGCATCTTCATATCCGACTGCGAAGGACCAATCTCAAAGAACGACAACGCCTTCGAGTTAGCGGCAAATTTTATCCCAAACGGAGACAAACTTTTTGCCAACATAAGCAAGTACGATGATGTGCTGGCGGATGTTCTGCGAAAGCCCAGTTACTCTGCGGGTAGCACGTTGAAGCTTGTTTTGCCTTTCTTTAAGGCTTATGATGTTACGGATAAGCTGATGGAAGACTTTTCAGAGAAAAACGTTGTTTTAATTGCTCACAGCAAAGAGACTCTGTACCATATACAAGCCATAGCTAGCGCCTTCATCGTCAGCACCAGCTACGAGCACTACATCAAGGCTTTGTGCAAAGCACTCAGTTTTCCCTACGAAAATACCTACTGCACCAAAGTAAGCCTCGACAAATATGCCCTCTCGCCAAAAGAAAAAGAGCGGCTAAAAGAAATAGCAAAGGAAATTACACAGATGCATCTAATCGATATCCCCCCAGCGGCAAGAGCAAGGGAAGATTTTTCGCGCAATGACCAGGCGATAATTCAGCGTTTGGATGAGGTTTTCTGGAGCGAAATACCCAAAATGAGCGTTGGCAAGATGCTTACTGATGTTGTAACGATTGGTGGAGAACAAAAAGCTCAAGCAATCCGTGATGCCGTGAAGCGTTTAGGTGCAGAATTAGGGGATGTGATGTACGTGGGCGACAGCATAACTGACGTGGAAGCTTTCAAACTCGTGCGGGCAAACGGTGGCTTAACAGTATCTTTCAACGGTAACGGTTACGCAGTCAAAAATGCTGAATTAGCAGTTTTATCTGAAAGCAATCTTGTAACTGCTGCGATTGCTGATTTGTTCTGCAGGTTTGGAAAAGAGAAAACAACGTGCGCGCTTCAGTCTTGGAATTATGAAGCGCTAAAGAAAAGTGGAGTGGACAAGGCTTTGCTGAGGCAGCTCTCAGACTTTTACCCTGGTGCCTTGCCTAAAGCTCAAATAGTAACAGCCCAAAATATGGAAACACTGGTAAAAGAAAGCAACACGTTTAGAAAGAAAGTGCGAGGAGTATCCATAGGGAGGCTAGGATAAAATGGCAAAAGCGGAAATAGAAGACACGTACGCCGAAGCCTTTACTGGAATTTTTTGCCGAGTAATTGTTACAGCCGACGATGAAGAAACCTTACGCAAGGCTGCTGAGGATTCGACAGCAATGCCCTCCGTTGTGATTGGCAGAGTAGAGGGTGGCGTCGAAAAATACCTCAGCCAAAAAGAAACTCCCGATAAACGCAAAGGTGCAATACTGCAGTTCTGGGGAGAAATAAACCCAAAAAAAACATTTGCTGAATCACTGAAAAAGTTTGAAATTGAGCTTTCCTACCGCATCCGCCAAGACATTTTGGTAAAGCCTTTTACCGCTATCTTTGACGCTCTGCCAAGCGCTGAAGGAAAAATGGACATGATGGAGAGCGTTGGACACTGCGGCGACGGCTATGAATGGGTAGAGAAGCGTCATGGCAGAGAAGTAATCGTTGTCCCATTGATGGTTCCTGACTTCGTCATTGAACGGTACTTAGGCTATGGTCGTGGCATCATGGGCGGCAACTTTTGGGTAATGTGCAAAACAAAAGAAGCGTTGAGGCAAGCTGGAGAAAAAGCCTTAGCTGCAATCCATGATGCTCACGGTGTAGTTACGCCCTTTGATGTCTGCTCTGCAGGCTCCAAGCCGGAAACTCATTTTCCTAAGATTGGTCCAACAACAAACCACCTGTATTGTCCCTCTCTTAGGGAGCGGTTAGGTAAAGAATCTCGTGTTCCAGAAGGCGTAGGTTATATAGCTGAGATAGTTTTTGATGGCGTTTCTTTAGATGCTGTTAAAGAAGCCACCAAAGCTGGAGTCAGAGCAGTGTTAGGCATTGATGGTGTCGTGAAGGTTTCCGCTGGTAACTATGGCGGCAAACTAGGCGAACATAAAATATTTTTGCGAGAGCTGTTTCCATGACCAAATTTGACGTTGTCGGTTTCGGTGCACTTAACGTTGACATGCTCTTCAAAGTTGATAAGCTTTCGGGGGCTGAAGAAGAAAGCTTCATTGAAGATTACACTGAGGCTTGCGGGGGGTCAGCCGCGAATACCGTGGTTGGGTTGGCGAGGCTCGGGTGCAAAGTTGGCTTCATAGGGAAAGTAGCCAATGACCGGGAAGGCAAACTGCAAATTGACTGTTTTAGCAATGAAGGCGTCGACACCGTTGGCATCATTCAGGCAAAACAGGGAAAAAGTGGTTCGGTGCTTGGTTTCGTGGACAAGAAAGGTGCAAGAGCCCTATACATTAACTCAGGCGTCAACGACACAATCGAGCCTCGCGAAATAGATAGAAATTATCTTTCTCAAACAAAATTTTTGCATTACTCCTCTTTTGTTGGTGAAAAATCTCTTCGTGCACAAAAAAAGCTCTTAGCCACCTTGCCTGGCGATGTTAAAATTAGCTTTGACCCAGGCTCAGTGTATGCAAGGAAGGGTTTTGTAGCCATAGAACCAATAATTAGAAGCTCTTATGTTTTGATGCCTAACGCTGTTGAACTTGAACTTTTAACCGGAGAAGCTGATTTCTGCAAAGGTGCGGATTTTATGATTGAAATGGGCGTTAAAATCGTTGCAGTTAAACTTGGCAGCAAAGGCTGTTACGTTACTGACGGTCGAGAAAGGCTTAGGATAGAACCTTTCAAAGTAAAAGTGGTCGATACGACAGGTGCTGGGGACGCTTTCTGCGCTGGCTTCCTCTACGGCTTAATCAACAGCAAAAGCCTCTATGAGTGCGGTCGGTTGGGGAATTTTGTGGCTTCCAGAAGCGTAATGCAGATGGGTGCACGCGCGGGCTTGCCCTACTCAAAAGATTTAGAATCGCTTTAATTAAAATTAATGAGATTAAAACCAAGAAGCCTCAGGACAACGCGCAAGTGAGACTTGAAAATTAGCCGAAAACCAACTTTTTGCGAATGTGTTCTCTTGCCAGGTGCTTTGGCTCCTCTATAGGCATCTCCAACTTCACGGCGCCATATAACATCTCAGTAGGCTTTTCGTACTTCCTTACAGGGACAAGACAAATACGCCCCATATACTCAGTGATGATAAGCCGAATGCCTTCATCCATGCCGTATTTTTTGCGAATCTGTTTAGGTAGAACTATGCGTCCATATTTGTCCACTTCTACAGACATATAATCATCACTGGCAAATAATGATGTTATTGGCACATATACCTTTTTTTTTGCCAATTCCTCTGATTTACCAGCACTTCTTGGTTAAATTGTCGATTATGCTTTGGAAGATTAGTTTCCCGTCGCCATACTGCAGCATTTGTTGTTGCCGTGTCCAGTCGGGTTGTTGCCACCAGTACATTGCCCTCTCTGGATGAGGCATTAAACCGAAAATGTTTCCTTCCCTGCTGCATATGCCTGCAATGTCATATGTGGAACCGTTGGGATTAGCTGGGTATTTGCCGTCGGCACTGTTGCCGTTTTTGTCGCAGTATCGGAAAACAACCATGTCATTATCGTTTAGCTTTGCAAGCATTTCCTGTTCTTTCTCCTTTGGGAACAGTAACCTGCCTTCTCCATGGGCAATCGGCATCCTCACTACCTTGCCAGCTGGAATTTTGTTTGTGAAAGCGCATTTTCCCCTATTTTCATGCTTCATGTAAATCCATTGGCATTTGAAGCCTTGCGGTTCATTCGTGGTCAATGTAGCTTCAGGATAAGTACTCATTCCGTCGAAGCCTGGAAGCAAACCATACTCAACCAATATTTGGAAACCGTTGCATATTCCCAGAATCGGTCTGCCTTCATCAATAAAAGCTTCAATTTCTTTGCCTAATTTAGCACTGAGCCATCGTGCAAAAATTACGCCTGAACGCACATAATCGCCGAAGGAGAAGCCGCCTGGAAAAACCAGCACCTGGTAATCAAGAAGGTTTTTGCGTTTTATTAACTCGTTAACATGCAAAGTCTCCGCTTGGACACCTAACTCCAAAAAAGCCCGCTGGGTTTCTGCATCGCAGTTGGTTCCGCCAACGCGCATAACACAGACTTTGATTTCTTCCAGCTTCATTTTAGGGTTCACCGCTTAACGTTCTTTTCCAGCTACACCGCAGCTCGGCAAGTGAAGCGTCAACTACTATTTTCTGGTTTAACCCATGAATAAGCAGTTTCTCGTCTTCGGTCACTTTGCCAATTTTAGCGCAGTTTTTTCCCTTCATTAAAGCCTCAAATTCCTGCCTATCAGTTTCTGAGACTTCAATGAGGAAGCGGCTGTTTGACTCTGAAAACAGCACAAAGTCATTTCGCTCTAACGCTTTGCCGAGTACATTACCTAAATCCAGCTCTAAGCCGTAGCCACCCGCAAACGCCATCTCCGCCGCCGCCACTGCCAACCCGCCTTCAGAAAGGTCATGGCACGATTTGATTAAGCCCAAATCGATGGCTTTAGTTACAGCTCTGAACGTGCGCTTGGCTCTGGCTCCTTTCACTTTGGGCACGCTTGCACCTAAGTAGCCTTTGAGTTTGTAGTATTCTGAACCGCCCAGCTCATTGAATGTGTCACCAATGATGTAGAGCAGGTTGCCGGGCGCTTTCAAATCCATAGATGTGGTAAATTGAATGTTAGGAATTATACCTATGGCGGTAATCAGAAGCGTTGGCGTAACTGGACCCAGCGGGGATTCGTTGTAGAGGCTGTCTTTTCCAGAGATAAACGGCGTCCTAAACGCCTTGGCAAAGTCATAGCAGGCTTCGCAGGCTCTTACTAGCGAGCCCAAGCGCTCTGGTTTCTCAGGGTTTCCCCACGTAAAATTATCCAGCAGCGCAATCCTTCTTCCGCCGACGGCAATGTTGTTTCTCACTGCCTCGTCAATAGCTGAAGCAGCCATCCAGTAAGCATCAATCTTTCCGTAATTCGGGTTCATACCGCACGAAATTGCCAAGCCTTTCCATGAATCATCAAGCGGTTTCAGTACAGCTGCATCGTTTGGTCCAGCGTACTCTCCTTGTAAGGGTTTAAGCGTAGTATTTCCTTTTACTTCATGGTCATAAGTGCGTATGACGCTTTCTTTGCTGGCAATGTTCGGAGCCGAAAGCAGTTGCAGCAGGGCTTCAGTTAGGTTTTCTGGCTGGGGAAACTCTGGTTCCGTAAAGCTTGGGATTTCAATGGTTGCTGTTTTCATGCTTTTGCAAGGATTAAACAGAAAAGCCATGTCCATGTCGGCAACTTTCTCTCCGTGAAAGTTAAGCTGTAAGCGGTGTTCGCTTGTTAGTTCACCTATTGCGGTGGCTTGAACGTCCTCTTTCTCAAAAATCGCCATAACCCTCTCAAGGTTTTCCGGCGGCACTGTTAAAAGCATTCTTTCTTGTGATTCTGAAATGTAAATTTCCCACGGAGCCAAACCCTGATACTTCAACGGTACTTTGCTAAGGTCAATGGTTGCTCCGCAATCGAATTTTTCAGCGGTTTCGCCGACTGCTGAAGACAATCCTCCGCCTCCAAGGTCTGTTGTTGCCGATGCCAGTTGTAGGTTGCGGGTTTCTATTATTGCTCGTTTGACTTTTTCTTCTTCTATTGGGTCGGCGATTTGTACGGCTGGTCTTGAGATTTCTTCTGATTTTTCGGTTAGTTCGGCTGAGGCGAAGGTTACGCCGTGGATGCCGTCGCGTCCTGTTTTTCCGCCCGCCAAAACGATTATGTGTTTTGGTTTGGCATTTTTTATGAATTTGTTTAATGGTAATAGTCCTATGCATCCGCAGTATACCGTGACGTTTCCTGTGTAGCTTTCGTCAAAATATATTGCTCCGTTGACGGTTGGGATGCCCATGTTATTGCCATACGCGCTGATGCCTGCAGTGACGCCCATATACACGTATTTTGGATGTTTAACGCCTGCAGGAAGCTTGTTGTAATCGTAATCTAATGGTCCGAAGCCTAAAACGTCCGTGCACGCGATTGGGTCAGCCCAGACACCTAGAATGTCTCGAATTACGCCACCAACACCAGTTGCTGCACCGCCGAAGGGTTCAACAGCAGATGGATGATTGTGTGTTTCCACTTTTGCTGCTATTCCATAGCCCTTATCAAAACGTACAATGCCTGCGTTGTCTTCGAAGACACTAAAGCACCATGGCGGGTTGATTTCTTTTGTGGCTTTTGTAATGAAGGTTTTAAATAGGCTGTCAATTTCTTTGCCGCCAATTTGGATTTTTCCTTTGAAGGTTTTGTGATAGCAATGTTCTGACCATGTTTGACTGATGGTTTGAAGTTCCACATCTGTCGGGTTTCTGTTTTCTTCCTTAAAATAGGCTTGGATGGTCTTCATTTCTTGAAGACTTAATCCTAAAGCTAGTTCGTTGCTGATTTCTGCGAGTTGTTGGTCATTGGCTTTGGCTAAAGTTATGCCGTAGAGTGCATAGCTGGTTCTGCGTGGGAGGTACAGGTTAGCGTTCATTTCTGCTCCTCAACGGTTACTGTGTAGTTGTCTTTGGTTGGGTTTGCCAAAAGGCGCTTGCTCATTTCTTCCGCCTTTGCCTTGGCTTCGGAAATTGTTGATGCTTCAAGAGTGACAGTGAAAACTTTACTCACATCCACGGTTTGTACTTTGTAGCCGAGTTCTTTCAGTAAACGGGCTATTGTTTCCCCTTCAGGATTGCTGTGACCCGGTTTTAGGCTAACTTCTATTTTAGCATGGTATTTCATAAAACCTTTAAATTAAGCTAGAAGATTTAAACGCTTTCGTCATAAAAAAAGCAAAACTTTACGTCAACAACAACTTTTTGTTTTGGTAGTGGATTTCTACTGTTTGTTTGTCTGTCACTTTTCCTATTATTTCAGGTTTTGAGCTGTCCTGCTCCAGTGTGTTCATGGCTTTGTCGATTTCTGTTTTGTCAACGATTATGCCAAAACCCCAGCCCATGTTGAAGGTCTTGAACATTTCCTCATCTGAAATAATATAGCCAAGTTCCGCTGCCGTTTTTTGAATAAAACTGAATATGGGTTGGGGTTTGAAGTTGTTGAATTCAAAGCCTATGCCTGGCGAAAAACTGGCAAGGTTGTTGAATTTCATGTAGGCGTCGCCCGTGATGTGCACGGCTGCTTTGACCTTTACTTCGCTGGCTAGTTTGAGGAGTGGTTTAACATAAATTTTTGTTGGTTCAAGGGCTTCGAGGACGATTTCCTTGTCTAAGCCTGTTGGGATGTCGTTTGGCTGGTATTTTCCGCCCCATTGCTTAAAGAGAATTTTTCTTGCCATTGTTATGCCGTTGCTATGCAATCCGCTGCTGGCTAAGCCTATTATCGGATCGCCGGGTTTGATGTTTTCTCCAGTTATGATTTCTTGCCGCTCAACTTCACCGACGGAAGCGACCACCATGTCGAACCCAGCGTTTTCTGCTAAGCCTTTTATTATTTCAGCTACATCGCCTGTTTCTCCGCCAGTAACTGGGCATTCAGCTTGAGCGGCGCCTTGGATGATTCCTTTTAGCCACTCTCTTACAAGCCGTGGGTCGCTTGCTTGCGCATGAATGTTATCTGCTATGGCGAGCGGTTTAGCTCCCGAACGAATAACGTCATTGATCGCCATGGCTACAGCGTCGATGCCTATAGTGTCATACTTCTGCGCCAACTGCGCTATCAGAACTTTAGTGCCTACCCCTTCGATGACGAGATCCAGAAAAGTGTTTTCTCCGATTGGAAAAATGTTACCATACGGCAGATGCATTATGCCGCCATAGCGGATGTGCTTGTAGGTTTCCTGCAGGTTTTTTAGCGCTTTTTTGGACTCTGCTCGTTGTTGGCGGTTTACACCTGCGTCGGTGTATGTGTAACTTTTAGGCAAAGCTGTTTTTCTCCTCGATATTCTTTCTGGCTAGTTAGAGATAACGATTATGCTTGCTCGGATGCTAAAAGTAAGAAACAACTTATTTTTTAACCGTTATTTTTCCTTGGTTTTTCATCAATTATTGAAAGAAGTTCTTGAGGTTTTATAGGTTTCAAAAGGTACAGCTTACTAAACCTGAAGGCGTCAGCATTGAATCAGAACAGTAAGAGAATCAATATATTCACGCAAACCTAAAACAAACAGGTCTAAATGCAAAAAAGCGTTTGCGGTCGTAGTCTAGCTTGGTAGGACATCAGCTTCCCAAGCTGACAACCCGGGTTCAAATCCCGGTGACCGCACCTTAATTCAGGTTCAAAACCCAAAATCTTTTATGCTTAGCCGCATTTTACTCTAGAATAGGCGAAGAAACTTGTCTGATTCTCCTCATCCCCGCTCCAAATACCGATATCTGCTTGAAGATAAAGATGTGAGGCGCTGGTACGAGAACCTTATCCGTGGTTCACCCGCCTGCGCCCAAATCTACCTACGAAATCTGGGGAACTTCTGCCAGCTCATGGACATAACGCCAGGGCAACTCGCGCGAAAACCTGTCACGGAATTAGAAGACCTCCTCATGGACTACGTCACCTCCGCACAGAAGGAGCATGCAGGTAGCTATATCCGCAACACGACCAAGGTCGTCAAGTCATGGCTTGCCCACAGTGGAATCCAGCTTAAACGCAAGATAAGGATCACGGGTGCCTATGAGACGCCGACCCTCAATGACGAACGCGTCCCCACGAAAGAAGAACTGAAACGCATTTTCCTGTCCGGAAGCAAACAGGCCCGCACAGCCTGCGCTATAATCGCCCATGCAGGCTTAAGACTGGAGACACTTGGCAACTATAACGGTTTAGATGGTCTAAGAATGCGCGACTTACCCGAACTCAAGATCAAAGGGTCCGAAGTAAGCTTTGAAAAGACTCCCACAATGATTATTGTTCGCTCAGCCCTTAGCAAGGCCCGCCATCAATATTTCACGTTCCTAACAGAAGAAGCCTGTAGCTACCTGAAAGACTACTTGGAAGAACGCCTCAGAGACGGCGAACTGCTGACATCCGACTCCGCCATTGTTAAACCCAAGTTTGCTCAAAAACCTTTCATACGCACAGTGAACATTGGAGATATGATGAGGCTAGCCATCAGAAGCGCTGGGCTTCCTTGGCGACCGTACGTTTTGCGGTGCTATTTTGATACGATGTTACTGCTTGCTGAGTCGAAGGGTTTAGTGCTTAGGGATTATCGGCAGTTTTGGATGGGCCATAAAGGCGATATTGAAAACCGGTATACAACTAACAAGCAAAGGTTACCTGAGTCTGTTGTGGAGGATATGCGGGCGGCTTACGCGAGAAGCGAAGAGTTTTTACAGACTAAGATGAAGGAGGAAACCAGCGAGGAGAAGCTTAGGGGTAGCTTCAGGAAGCAACTTTTGTTGGTGGCTGGCTTCACCCAGGGAGAGTTGGACAAAATGGACGTACCATCGATCAGCGACGAAGAGCTTCAAGGCATCGTTAAGAAGAAGCTATTGGGGACGCAAACAACGAACGGTGCCAAACAGAAAGTTGTCACCGTTGATGAAGCAAACAATTATCTGGCTGAAGGTTGGGAGTATGTGGCGAAGCTTTCAGATAACAAAGTCGTCATCAAAATGAACTCTTCAACCCCCTTAATGTGAAAATGAGACCCAGAAACAATAAACTCTAGAGCATATTTGCAAGGATAACACTAACGATGTTTTCAGCTAACTTCAGATGCAGAGCTACTTAGCGCGTGCGTTATTCTTTGGTCTTCTTATCCCATTTAATCGAGTCAACACTTTGAATGGGCATCAGAAATTGCTTTCCGCCACTTGAAATTTGCACATAAATGACTTGACACCCTGGGTCTCAGACCACAAAAATTTCACCAGTTAACTCGCGCAACTGATTTTTTTCATCGTTAAAATACAGTTTTCCAGCGCCGTGAACATTGAAACACGATTGTTTTGAAGCAAGCATCTCGATTTCCTTGTCTTTTGCGTACATCAACCTTTTCTCCCTTAGACACAAGTCCCATCTATAGTACTATTGCTCAGCAGTAAATACACGCTTTTCGATGGTTATGGTCTCTGAACGCATCGCGCAGTTTGTCTTGTGAATCTTTCAATATTCGGAAAGGCAGCAAGAAGAATTTTGGACATTTTCCATGCCTGTTTAGTCCTTGCGGTTAGACTATCTTAGGAATTGACTAATATTTCTCCAAAAAAAAGAGAAGAAGCGCTGTGCGCGCTGTTACGTTCGGTTAGATCTCTCCTTCGCCGCTTTCGATATCCTGATACCATCTAACTCTTTCACCAATGACGCTGCGAAGTCTCCACCTGAGTGTTTTTTTCTTGATTTTTACGATGTTTTGAATAGCTTCGAGTTTGCGAACGAGATCTTTCCTTTCGGCGGCTTCCAACGATCGCTTTTCAATGATCTCAGTCATCTTGAGCAGATTATCAGTCACTGTTTTGTGCAAACCCCAATTGCTTGAGCATAGCTCCGCTATGTATTCCACGTTTAATGTTTCTTGACCGTTTACGAGTCCGATCTCATGATCTTCCAGTATAGCTATAATGTCTGTGGCGTCTTTTGCGGCTAGTCTAACAATTTGGAGTTTCGTCAACAAAAGATCTGTTATCGGGATCGTCAGTTTGTCTAACTGAAGGCGTTGTCTAAAATCAAGAGTGTGGTCCATCATGAACTTGTCCAAGAATATGTCTACATGACCTGCGCTTTTCTGGTCAATGAACTGTAGACGAGTTGCGCCGTAGAGGACGTTGTATTTGTCATTAGGAGAGTAACCAAGTTTCTGAAAAACTGAGTATATTCTTCCGAGTTCTTTGTTCAAACCGAATAAGTCAATATCATTATAAGCCCGCAGGTGCGAGGAATGAGGTCCATGGCAGTGAAATCGAACTGCCAAGCCTCCAATCAACCTCAAGGTCACTCCGTCATCGTACGCTGCTTTGACGATCCTTTTTCCTTTCTCAACAGGGGTCTCATCTTCATTACTTATTTCCGCATGCAAAATTCTATTCCTCTTATGCAGCCTGTTTGTTCCGTTCCGTTGACTTGAGACGCGTATCTTAGTGCGCGTAACTGGATAAACCTATCCGGATGTTCTTTAAATGTGTCTAGCTTTTGAACAATCACCTTCCGTCTTTCATCGCTGTCTTCATAGTCTTCACGCCCTAAAAATGTCACAGAAGGGCGCTGGTTTGTCCGGAGATTGATTAATGATTAATTTGTAGTTGGGGTCTCGTATTTTTGAGTAACGTCCAAGCTTAGGAGGTGAATCCCGGCGGGACAAGATGAACACGAGACCCTTGAAACTCTCTTTTAAAACATCGACTTAAGCTTTGCCAAAGCAACCTTGCTCGGGTGCTTTCACACAGACGGACCCGGCAGACCTCAAAGAAACCCATTGGGGTTTTTCAGAGCCTTCATCATTATGCGAATTAAGGCCGTTCGCAGCTTAAGAGAAATGACAAGACAGCTCGACATGGACCTGCGGCTCAGAAAACTGTGCCTCATCAAACCAAGCGAAGCAGCCTACCCCAGAAGTGTTCTCAGCAGATTCATCCGCAAAGTCAGAGAAGACAATCTCGCTAGCGCGTGCTCAAAGAAAGTTATATATGCTCCGTTTTCGATAGAACGCTATCCATGAGGCGTGTGAGAGTTGTTTGCTTCATGTCATGTTTTGGAAGATCGAGAAGCAGAAATTGAAGTTTTCTTGGAGAAAAGAGCGCGCGCGAGCCAAATAGTCTGGAGGATGTAATATGGAAAGACTACATGGTAAAGTGGCAGTCGTTACGGGGTCGGGAAAAGGTATCGGTGAAGCTATTGCAAAACGTTTTGCTAAGGAAGGAGCCTACGTTGTTGTGAATGCCAGGACTGCCGAAAACGTCGATAGAGTTGTAAACGAGATTAATGCGGTATGTTCCGGTAAAGCCGTTGGCTGTGCGGGGGACGTATCCAAGAAGGATGACGCGGAGAGGGTAATTAATACTGCAGTCAAAGAATTTGGAAAACTTGATATTTTGGTCAACAACGCAGGTTTCGGAAAAGACAATCTTTTGGTCAACATGACAGAGGAAGAATTTGATCAAGTGATAGCGGTCCATCTCAAAGGTGCATTCCTTTGTACACAATTTGCGGCCAAAATTATGATCCAGCAAAAAAGCGGAAGGATAATCAATGTTACCTCGCGCGCTGGGCTTAGGGGAAATGTTGGTCAAGTCAATTATAGCTCAGCTAAGGCTGCCCTCATAGGTTTTACCAAGACCTGCGCGCTCGAGCTGGGGCGAAGATACGGAATTACAGTTAACGCTATAGCCCCAGCTGCATGGACGGATATGACTAGGAACGTTCCAGAAAAAGTCAAGCCAATAATGATTGACAACAGGGTTCTGGCTAGAATGGTGGATTTGGACAAAAACCCGGATGAGATTACAGGCATATTCGTATTATTCGCATCTGACGAAGGGGGATATATGACGGGTCAAGTGATATCAGTCGACGGAGGAGGACTAGGTCTCTAGCTGGATCGACACAAGTTACCAGGGCCAGAATATGATTAAGAACTTCTATCTTGATTTCATAAGGACAGGCGTGAAATGCTGAAAGTACGTTGTGCCTGAAATGGTTGGAAACATGATGGAATATAAGAATCCTTTGCTTCGGGAACCGAAAAGATCCCTCCCCAAAAAAGTTGCCCTAATAGGCGCGGGCGCAATAGGACCCGATATATGTTACTTCTTAAAGTACGCCCTACCCAGCCTCAAACTCATTCTTGTTGACATAGACCTGAAACAGCTTGATAATGCTAGAAGCAAGATCGACAGTTACATTCAAAAGGCGCTGTCATACAAGAAGATCAGCGAAAAAGAAGCCGAAGACATAGGCTCAGGTATAACTTACACTACCGATTATTCAACAATATCGGGCGCGGATATAGTCATCGAAGCAGTGACAGAGGATATAAATATCAAAAAGAAAGTCTTTGCCCTAATTGAAACGTTTGTGGGCAGCGAGACCGTAATCGCCTCAAATACTAGTGCGTTACCTGCCAAGAGAATCTTTTCCGATCTGAGAAACAAGAAGAGAGCAACGGTAACTCACTTTTTTTCACCTGCTTGGAGGAACGAGGCGGTTGAAATCGTAGATTGGGAGGCTGCAGATGCAGAACTCGTACATTACCTTTGTTGGCTGTTTTGTGCTTTAGGCAAGGTTCCATTAGTCACTAAAGACGAAATTTGTTTCATGCTTGACAGGATATTTGACAACTGGTGCAATGAATCTGGGTTTTTGTTGGGTATCGCCACGGCATCTCAGATAGACAAAGTGGCCCAGGAATTCGTTTTTGCAGGGCCCTTTTTCGTATTGAATTTTTCAAAGGGTAATCCCATAATAGTTAAGACAAACACGATTCAGATGGAAGAAGGCGAGCACTACAAACCAGCGGAAATATTCAAGTCTGTGGACACATGGCGCGTTGAAGGTAACGTGCTGGTTCCCAAAGAAATTGCGGAGTTAATTCGCGAAAGACTATTAGGAATATTGTTCTCGCAGTCCTTCGATGTGATTGACAGAGCAATTGGGTCAATTGCCGATCTTAACTTAGGTTGCCAAGTCGGTCTCGGTTTCAGACGTGGTCCATTGGACATAATGCGAGGTCTGGGAGAACCTGAGGTCACAAGGATAATGAAGAAGTTCTCTGAATCAAAACCTGGAATGCCAGATCAGAAAAAGGATTTCTCGTACTACCAAGCCTTTTATAGGCATATTCTAGTCGACGACATGGAGAGTGTAAAAGTAATTACTATAAGGAGACCCTACGTCAGGAACGCCCTTAACGATGAGGTCAATGAGGAAATTCTGTCGGTCGTTAAGGAAGGCGAAGCAAATCCACACGTAACGGGCTTCGTGATCACTGGATATGGACCTTCAGCATTCTGTTCTGGGGCAGAAATCAGCAAGTTTCCTGAACTGATAGGGGACGCTAGAGCTGCAGCTGGGTATGCTCGTGATACCTCCAGACTGTTGCGGTATCTTGATCGGGTTACCAAGCCCGTAGTTGCTGCCGTTAACGGATACGCACTCGGAGGTGGCTTTGAATTGGTGATGCGTTGTCACAAGATTGTTACAACGGAGAACGCGTGGTTCCAGTTACCTGAAGTTACCCTAGGCATTCTCCCAGGGATCGGCGGAATAGTTGTGCCCTTTAGGAAATGGGATAAGTCCGCGTTCCCAGTCTTTCAAGAGGCCATACGGTTTGCGAGGAGAATTTCGGCCAAGGAAGCATTAAACATGGAATTGACAACGAAAATTGCTGACAGTTATGCAGACTTGATTGAAGTTGCTTTATCCGAAGTCAAAAATAGTGTGGGTAACATTCAAAGAGTGCGGGATGAACCAGTTGACATAGGGGAACTGGAAACGGTTGAAAAACCCAGTGCTGAGGGTTTAGCCCTTAGCAGAGAAGTGGATGCAATAATCTACAAAACTATAAAACAAGCTGCAACGGCTAAGACTTTTGAGGGGGCTTTGGAAATTGGTTACAAGGCCTTTGGAGAGGTCGCCTGCACAAGGGCGGCAAAAGAAGGAATATCAGCTTTCGTGGAGAAAAGAAAACCCAACTTCGTCGGTCTTTAATAAAAAAAGGAATTTGCAGATCAAGCCCATGCGTCAAGCCTTTCCGTAATCTTAACAAATTTCTTTCCTCTATCTCTCACCGACATTGGAAAGGAACGAAAGGGGAGTGCGATTCTGTACTTCTAATTCTGTAAGGCGCGCCTTTCGGTGCTGGAAGACCCAAATTGGATCGAAATTTTCAGTAACAGTCAATTCATTTTCATTGGCGTTAGCTCAGCCATGCGGAATCGCCACGACATTTGGAATTATCGTTTCAGTTATCTTTACCTTAATCTTTATGCTTCTCTTTTTTGTCTCGATTATGTTGGTCTCGCCATTTATGACGTTGTTTTTTCTTGCGGTAATGAGGTTGATCTCCATAATAGGTTCTGGAGCAAGTTTGCGTAAACTGGGAATATTCCGTAACTGTGTACGCGTGTATTCTGCTTGTTTTATGCCTGTAATTAGAGAGAATAAATATTCGCTGTCCTGCAGCGGTGCGTGCTAGAAAACTTAAATAATCGAATCGTATGACGAGTTTTAGGTCATAACATGAAACGAGTAGCAATAGTGGCCGGTGGCGTAAACAAGTGGGGAAAAAGAGCTGCAACGTTTCGCCAGTTAGTTCAAGAAGCCGGCAAAGTGTGCTTCGATAGTTACTCAAATATCTCGAACAAAGACATCCAAGGATTTATACTTGCCACAGCTTATTCTGAGCGGACCGCTATTCAAATTCATCCAGCCTCATTTATGGCGCAAGTCTTGGGTGTACATCCAACGAAACTTTACATGCGTGTTGAAAACCAATGTGCTAGTGGAACTACTGCGTTACGTACCGCTTGGTGGGCTATTGCAAGCGGATATGTGGACATGGTCATGTGCGTAGGCGCGGAAAAACTTCTTATTCCTTCACACGACGAAATTTTTTTTAACGCCTCTTCTGCAACTGACAAAGAATGGGAAGGCTGCTTTGGCATGAATCCACCATCTCTCTTCGCTATGGTAGCTCAAGCTCATATGAGAAAATATGGGACAACTGAAGAGCAGCTTGGCAAGGTGGCACTGAAGAATCATGCCCACGCAACAAAAACTCCCTATGCTCATCATTATGAAAGATACCAGAAACACGGCAAGGTTTCACTGGAAACGATAATGTGTTCAAAAGTGGTGTCTAGTCCGTTGAAATTATTCGACTGTTGCACAAATACTGATGGCGCCGCAGCAATTATCTTGGCATCTGAAGAAAAAGCCAAAGAACTCACTGACAAGCCTGTTTACCTAGTCGGAACAGGTCAAGTTTGTTTGAATGGCAGTTGGGCGGCAGCTCACAAAGATTGGTCCGAGTGGCCCGCCCTGAAGTTAGCAGCAAAACAAGCTTACGAAATGGCTGGTGTAAAACCGGAAGACATTGATCTAGCAGAAATTCACGATTGCTTCAGCATATCTGAAATAATCGAAACAGAAGAGTTCGGCTGGTGCAAAAAAGGAGAAGGCGGTAAGTTCGTGGAAAACGGATTATCTGATTACGGTGGACAAATCGTGATTAACCCACGAGGCGGTCTCATCGCTTGTGGTCATCCATTTGGTGCCACCGGAATTGCTCAAGCCTACGAAATATTCCTTCAATTAAGAGGTGAGGCAGGCGAGCGACAAGTAAAAGATGCGAAGACCGCCCTTAACCACAACCTCAGTGGCTTGGGGGAGCATCACGTTATCATATACAAGAGCGGGGTTGATTGAGGAGTTATCAATATGAGCGAGGCGGGAGATCACAAGGACTATTCTTATGTCATGGATATATTCCCACAACAAAACAAAGATGAAACAAAGCTTTGGGGGTTTTTTGAAAACCTAAAACAAGGCAAACTAACTACAACAAAGTGCAAAGCATGTGGTTACATGTTCTGGCCCCCTGAAGCGATCTGCCCTGAATGTCTATCAGAAGAAATAGAGTATGTTGAAATACCCAAGAAAGGCAAAGTTTACGCCTTCTCGGTCCAAGTTGGAGCCCTACCACCTCAGTTTAAAGCACCATTGATACATGCCGTTATAGACTTGGATAATGGTTTACGTTTATTAAGCTCTATAGTTGAAACCGACCCGAAGGACATCCACGTGGGCGATGAAGTGGCGCTCAAAATTCTGAGCATACCGCCTGACTCACATGGCGATCGCGTGCTTTTCTTCTTCAGGAAGGAGGCCTAAGAAAGCCAGAAAAACGGCCCCGTGAATCACCAACTCAAGTATCCCTTTTGTAAATCTTGATGTATTAACTGTAGTAGAAACCTTGTAATTGAGGTACTCATTTCAATAGCGAGGCATAAGTGAGCATGCGCATGCATAGACAAGTCTTATATGAATCATAGGAAAATAGTTTAGGCGAGGCTGGAGAATTGGAAATTAAGATCAATAAACTATTCGAGTGGTTCCTTTACTCCCACGAACTTGGTTGCAAGTATCCACTAATAACCTCGCTGAGATCTTCTCCGAAGTTAAAGGAGTTCCTTGATGATCTTGACCCGAACTTAGTGCTGGACTGGTCTGCGAAATCTTACTACGGAATGCCTGAATTAAGGAGGCGCGTCATTAGCATGATGAAATACAAAGATTATGCAGAGGAAAACGTTTTCATCACAGCTGGCGCGAACGAAGCCAACTTTCTCGTGATCATGCAGACTGTGAATCCGGGAGACGAAGTCGTTCTGGAGAAGCCGGGTTGGCCTCAACCTTTCAAGTTATGTGAGGCCTTAGGTGCCAAGATTAAGGTGATGATGCGCAGGGAAGATTTAGAATGGGGCTACAACTTTGATGAACTGAACGAGCTGGTTACTCGTAAAACAAAGTTGATCTTTGTGGCCTCTCCCAACAACCCAACTGGCGCTGTTTTCGATGAGAAAGATATGAAGAGGCTCTGCGAAATCGCAAAGGACAACGGAGCTTACTTGCTCTCGGACGAAGTCTACAGAGGCACAGAGTATGGTTGCCTGTCTCCGGCAGCAGCCGATTATTATGATAAGGCCATAAGCACTTCAAGCGTTTCCAAAGCCCTTGGAATGCAAGGGTTGAGGATAGGCTGGATGGCCACGAGGGATAAGAAGCTAATCGATAAATGTATGATACTTCGAGAAGGCACGAGCGAAATAATGAACGTCCTCGGAGAATACATTGCTTTGGCGGCGCTTAAACCTGAAAAATACTACAGGCTGATTGACGAAGCGAAAGAACAGGGAAGCAGAAATTGGAAGGTTGTTGAAGAATGGATTTCAAAAAGTGAATTCTTCAGCTGGGTAAAGCCGAAAGCCGGATTTCTATCTTTTCCAAAGTTTAACCTCAAAATAGGCTCAGAAGCGTTTTGCAAGAAATTGCTTGCAGAACCCTACAGAACATTGACAATGCCTGGAATAGCCTACGACTTTGATGACCACATACGGTTAGGAGTTGGACAAATAGACGAGGAAATGGTGAAGAAGGGGCTTGAACAAATAGACAAGTTGAGTCGAACACTGCGTTAGGCTGTCACTCACTGTTCAACTTCTTCTACGTCTGCATACCATTTCTTCTTGTTTCCAAGTCTAGCACGCATTTTCCACTTGAATGATTTAGGATGGCTTTCTATGGCTTGAACTAGTCTTCCAATGCGATACTCTATAAGCTCCTTTTGAGGCTCCGTAATGATTTTGGTTGTCGAGAGATAATTGATAACCTTCTTCAGGTTCGTTGTTACTGTATAATAGAATCCCCAGTCATCGGATAGTAATGAAGAAATCAGCTTTTCGTTAATAACTTCATTGTCTCCACTGCCTGAATCGTGCTCCAAAAAAAGAATCGTCGTATCCTTCAAGTCTTTCTCGTTAATTTTTACAATCTGCATCTTTTCTAGCAGAAGTTCAGCCAACGGAATTGTTGGGTAATCAACTTCCAAGCGGCTCTTGAAATCAATGATGTGGCACATGGAAAGTTGATCCAAAAACACGTCAACAGTAATTTTTCTCGAGGGGTTATAGAATATAAGTCTATCCGGGTGTGTAAGACCCCCAAGCATTCCTTTGGGCGATTCGTAGTTAAAATCCTTGAGGATTTTTTCGATTTTTTCGATGTCTTCTGCATGACCAACAAAGTCAATATCTGAGATTTCTCTAGCCAACGCATCGTAAAGGAATTCATGTTTATGGCAGTGTGTTCTAAAGGCTATGGCTCCCAACATCCTGAGTGTTACCTTATTCTTTTTTGCTTCCTCAACTATGGACAATGCTTCTTTCATCAGTTCAAGGCTTTTTTCATCCGGCACTAGACTCCCTCTCTCATCGTAGACCTTTACGGATACGGTGTCAACCGTATAAGCATTGTCTCTTTAGCTCAGCAGTGCTTACTAAAAGCTTAAAAAGAATACCGCAGAATCATGAATTGGAGAAAGAAAAAGAATGGAAAAGGAAGAAAAGAAAGAAGAAACAAAATACTTTGCTAGAGCTGCTAGTGGACTAGTGCGACAAGTTACAGCATTTGACGTGTTGACAGTGAACATGGTACTTATGGGAATAGGCTACGTGTTCCTTTATAGTATGTGGGCTGAAAATCTGTTTCCGGGAGTAGATCTTCCAGCCACTGTTGCCGTAGCCATCCTTCCAAGCATCGCTATTGCCTTTACCTATCTGCTTCTTTCGCAGGCTATGCCTAGAAGTGGTGGTGACTACATTTGGACGAGCCGGATTATTCATCCCATTCTGGGCTTCATAGGCAACTTTTACATGACTGCCGTCATAAGCACGTTCTTGGGCATGGTTGCTGGTATGGCATCATATTATGGAATCGCTGTTATGTTGATGGCTGCGGGTCTGGCGAGCAACAACTCTGGTTTAACTAAGCTAGGTTTGACCGTTTCATCCACTCCATGGAGCTTCATCATTGCAGTCGCCGTGATCATCTTACTTGTAGTCCCGATGTTCTTTGGCACAAAAGCTGCTTTTAGGGTTCAAATTTCC
Source organism: Bathyarchaeia archaeon (assembly GCA_050010515.1). Taxonomy (GTDB): domain Archaea; phylum Thermoproteota; class Bathyarchaeia; order Bathyarchaeales; family Bathycorpusculaceae; genus Bathycorpusculum. The sequence continues at coordinate 39,221 of JBEKKX010000001.1, read as the reverse complement.
GGCTTCTTAATATCAATGTTAGGCGTGCTCACTTACATCGTGGTGTCCTTTGTAACGCCGCAACATGTGTTTGTATCCAATTTCGAAAGGTTAACTGGAGCTTCCTATCAAAGCATAATAAGTGTTGCTCATACTGCGGGCTATGGAACAGGTATATTGCTGGGTGCTACACTACTAGGATCAATTTACACGGCGCTTAACTATGCTGGTTTTACTTATTCTGCAAGCATTAGCGGAGAGGTCAAGCAGGTTAGAAAGAGCCAGCTCTATGGAATGGTTGGCGCGGCGTTACTGTTCGGCTTGCTTATGTATCTTATATATGCTGGCGCATACAATGCAATGGGACAACCATTCTACTCCTCGCTATCATTTCTAGCTGAGACAGGAAACAAAGCATACCCGCTTGCATTTCCTGAACCTGCGTTAAACTACATGATTGTGTTTTCAAGTCCAAACGTGATAATCGTCGTCTTAGCCAGCCTTGCAGTAATAGGAACATGCTTCACTGCAATTCCTGCAGGTGTCTTCATATGTGCCCGTAACTTCTTTGCCTATGCCTTTGACAGGGTTTTACCAACAAAAGTCGCAAGCGTCGATAAAAGATTCCATGCGCCTTACTATGCAATACTGATCTCGACAATATGGGCCATCATCGGTGCATACCTGTTTCTCTACACAAGCTTCTACAAATTCGTCATATGGGGAGCCTTCGCGAATTACATAGCGTTCGGTATTGGCTGTCTGGCAGGCGCGCTATTTCCCTTTAGACTGAAGGAATTGTTTGAACGCTCTCCTGCTGCAGTGAAAAGGAAAGTACTGGGGATCCCTGTGATTTCAATATTGGGAATAATCGGCTTTGCCTACTCTATGTTCATAGCAATAGCAAGTTTGACCCCATCTTTCGTGGGTACGGTTCCTGTAGAGTCCTATGTAATGATAGTGGCCATAGCTGTCGCTGCGATACTAATCTATAGCATATCATATGTTTACCACAAATCCAAGGGTGTACCGCTGGATCTAACCTTCAAGGAAATTCCGCCTGAGTAAGCGCGCGCAAGTGAAATTCTCCCTTTTTTTTGTTCCTCCCATAACCTTTTTAATCGCATATATGAACTATTTTCAGAAGGATTGAGGTCAAGATGAGAATCTTAAAAGTAATAGATCTTTCTGCACCAATTGAGCATGATGGCGTAGTCTGGCCCGGTTCGCCTGCACCACAAATACATAAGATATACATAGGTCCTCCTACCGGAACGGTTGAGGTTGTGACTTTTCACACACACACAGGGACGCACATGGACGCGCCACTTCATATGCTTGAAAATGGTGTGCCAATCGATCGAATACCTGTGGCGAGCTTCTTAGGAGATGGAACCGTTGTTAATCTTTCTTACAAAAAGCCTAAGGAACTTATCGTGCCGGAAGACTTGGAAAAGCATGGCTCCAAAGTTAAGAAAGGCGACATCGTTTTTATCTATACAGGATGGTGCAACAAGATGGGTTTCACAAGGGAATACATGTATGAGTTCCCAGGCCTGACCGAAGGCGCTGCCAAGTGGTTTGTGGAAAAAGGTGTGAAGGGCATCGGAATTGACGCCTTGGGAATCGACCCCTATGTGGAACCATCAACAAGAAGTGCGCATGAAACTCTTATGAAGGCAAACATCTGGAACGTAGAGACATTAGTCAATTTGGACGCGTTATTGAACAAAGACAGGTGGTTCTTCATAGTATTACCCATAAAGCTGGCGGGCTGTGGTGGAGCAGAAGCGAGAGCAATTGCCGTTGACCTAGTTGAATAGTAACAGATGAGAGACGGGATGCCCCTAGAATGCCAGATACACGGATTGTTTTTGCCTCAGACGTGCATGGGTCTGAAAAGACCTTTGTCAAATTCGTGAACTCTGCCGCCTTCTACAAGGCTAACGTAATTATCCTCGGGGGAGACATAACTGGGAAGATCATCATTCCTTTGGTCGAACAGCCCGATGGAACTGTGAAGACGACTTTTTTAGGCTCAAACGTGTTAACAGACAAGGATGGGCTAAGATCCCTTGAGAAGAAGATTGAAGACACGGGTTTTTACCCCTACAGAACAACTATAGAGGAAAAAAAGGAATTGGACAGTGATCCAGAAAAAGTTACCAAGTTGTTCTCAGAGTTAATGGTTCAAAGGGTGAAGAAATGGGTGCAATTTGCCGAAAGTCGGTTGAGAGGCACTGACGTTAAATGCTTCATGTCACCAGGAAATGATGATAGTTTGACCATCGACAATGCTTTTGGGGATTCTGAGAGGGTGATTTGCCCTGAAGGGAAAGTTGTCATGATCGATGACCATCACGAAATGATAAGTTGCGGGTATTCAAATTCTACCCCGTTTAATTGCCCAAGAGATATTTCCGAAGAGGAACTGCACAGCAGGATAGAAATTATGGTCTCGCAAGTCAAGGACATTAAAAACTGCATATTTAATCTTCACTGTCCGCCCTACAATAGCATAATTGACATTGCGCCAGAATTGGATGCAAATCTGAAACCAGTGATCAGGGATGGTCAACCATCTTACATTCCGGCGGGAAGCAAAGCAGTTCGGCAAGCTATAGAGAAATATCAGCCCCTTTTGGGTCTACATGGTCATATTCATGAATCAAAAGGATTTTTCAAGATCGGTAACACGCCTTGCTTGAACCCTGGGAGCGAATACTCAGAAGGAGTACTGCGAAGCGTCCTAGTAGTTTTGGACAAAAACAAAATCAAAAGTTACTTGTTCCTATCCGGATAGCACTGAGAAGATTCAGAAAATGTACGGAGCTACAAAAATTCGAAATATCGAAGCTAAGGCGGGCGAAAAAACCAGTGGCTACCTAAGAGTCTACGAAAGCCCGAACTATGTTGCGGATATGCCTCTTGGAATAGTGAACGGTTATAGGGCTGGGCCTACCTTGTGCTTAACAGGAGGCACCCATGGAGGGCTGATGTACTCCGCAGCAGAGGCAATTGTTAGAACTTACGAAAGTATGGATCCGAAGAAGCTTAGCGGTGTACTCTTAACGGTTCCATATGTAGATGTGCCAAGCCACGATTTTCAGTCCCCACACAAGTCTCCAATTGATGGTTTGAGTGTATCCGATTGTTTTCCAGGTAACCCTAACGGAACCGTAAGTCAGGTTATCGCCTATACCTTGCTAAACGAGATAATCGCAAGATCAGGTTTTCATGTGGATCTTCGGAGCGGAAATAAAGATGAAATGCTAATCGATTACACTGTCTACTGCAAAACTGGCAACCAGTTAGACAACGCAAAAGCATACTTGGCTAATGCTTATGGAACGGAAGTCATTTTGTTGACCACCGCATCAGATTTTGTCGACGATGGACAACTGATCAGAGAAGCTTCAAAGCATGGTGTAGCATCAATAGTTGCCAGCGTCGGAATAGGCATGGACAGAAGAGACGAAAAAGATATTTCGGCGCACTTGACCGGAATAGAGAACGTTATGAAATACTTGAGGATGCTCGAGGGCACCCCAAAGCGCCGACTCAGCAAACCACAGTTGGAGCTTCAGCCAGCTTACGTGGTCAATTCTAGGAATCAAGGTCGGTTCTATTCCAAGGTACAAATCGGAGGTGTTGTTTCAACTGGAGAGCTCATAGGCAGAATTGAAAACTCGGCTGGAAAAACGCTGGAGGAAATCTGCGCACCAGTAGACGGCATAGTCCACGCTATTTCTGCTAAAAAGGCGATATATGAGGGGGAAAAACTGGTAATCATTCATCGCTTATTTGAAAACTGGATGAATCATTATGTTAAAGAATGGATTGATCAATTTCTTGAGGATTAGTGTTTTAACCTCGTGCACGCCAAATATGGAGGAAATCATTTGCGCTTCAGCATAATGCTGTCCAGTGGCGAACCAGTGGATAATATAGTCAACTATGCAAAACTAGCTGAAAAGTGCGGCTTCTACGCATGTTTTGTGAGTAAAGACATATTCAAAAGAGACGCTTGGGTAATTTTGACGGCTATTGCCGCACAGACCAAAGAGATAAGATTAGGGACCTCCGTCGTCAACCCTTTTTCAGTGAGCCCTGCGGAAATAGCAATGTCCGCTGCAACCCTAGATGAGTATTCTCATGGACGACTTCTGCTTGGAATAAGCTGTGGAATAAGAGCATTGTCCAAAATTGGGTTTGAGAGAAAAAAGCCAGTTACGGCAACCAAGGAGGCTGTGCAAATCATACGTTCTCTCCTCGCAGGCAAAAGAACACCTTTCCAGGGGGAGATTTTTAAAGGCTGGAGCGACGATGCACAATTGCTGTTTAAGCCTGTTAGAGAAAACATACCGATTTACATAGCGGCCAATAAACCCAAAATGCTTCAGCTCATTGGCCAATTGGGTGACGGTGGAATAGCTTTGACTTACCCGCCTGAAAATTTCGGAAATGTCCTCAGAAACGTATATGATGGCGCGAAAATCGCTGGCAGGGACCCCTCAACCATCGATGTTATTGCGCATCATTTTGGGTTTATCGACAAAGAAGAAAAGGAATGCTGGAAAAATGTTGAAGAAATATTCGGCACAAATTTCTGGAAGCCATACACAGAAAAATTGGCTACATTTGGGTTAGTTCCTTCCGATCTTGTGCCCTTTGAAAGCTCATCGGAACAGCCCAGCGCTGAAGAGGAGCGAAACTTGGTAAGCAAGAAAATAATGAGCATGGGCATGGCTGGAACACCAGAAGACTGGATAAAACACATAGAGAAGCTACATAGAAGCTTCAACAAAGAACCTAGGCACATTATGGTATGGTTAAGACAAAGGAATACGGCCGAAGGCATAAAGATACTTGGGGAGGAAGTTATTCCATATTTCAGACAGTAGTTACACGAATATCCACAAAAAACTAAAATCCAACTATTAGATAACACTTAAGAAAAGCGTGAGTGGATGGAATTTGGACATTTCACTTGATGATTTCCACAACTGGTGGATATACTTTCTGACGCGTCCTAACAGAAGCGAAATGATAAGCATGACGGAATCCTGCCGCGAAATCCCAATAAAAGACATAGCCCCCGAAGGAATCAGCCCTGAAACAGTGATGTCATGGTCCCGTGACTACTATGGACCCAAGGAGCTTAGGGAAAGGATAATTGAATCTCAGAGTTATGAGGACTTGACTACTGACAATGTGATAGTAACTACAGGGACAAACGAGGCAAACATGCTTGCTGCGCTTGCAGCCGTTGACGCTGGAGATGAGGTTATACTTGAAATGCCCCAATGGATGCAAGGTTACGCTGTGTGTAAACACATTCTCCGTGCGCAGATCAAAATGCTATATCTCAAGGAAGAGAATCTGTGGAAGCCTAATGTGGAAGAACTTAAGAATCTGGTTACGCCAAAGACAAAGTTGATTTGGCTTTGTCATCCGAACAACCCCACGGGTTCCGTGCTTGACCAGAGCGAAATGCGTGCGATTTGCGAAATTGCCGAGGACTGTGGCGCTTGGGTTCTGCAAGACGAAATCTACAGAAACCTTGAATGGGATAATGTTGTCTCCCCATCAGCAGTCAACTACTGCGACAAGGGTATAACCGCCGCTGGGCTGTCCAAGACACTTGGAGTGGAAGGAATGCGGATCGGCTGGTTAGCATGCAGGGACAAGGCATTTGTTGAAAAATGCAACATCTTCAGGGTCTACAGTACCTTAACAACGAATCTCTTGGGTGAAAAATTAGCCACAATCGCGCTTCAGCCGAAGAAGTTCAAGGAACTAGTCGAAGCGGGAAAACGCATTGGAAGAACCAACATAAAGCTAGTCGATCAATGGATAAAGAAACATAATGGATGTATCAGTTGGATACCGCCCGGAGGGTCCTACAACACTTTTCCAAAATATCACTACGACATGAAATCATTAGAATTCTGTAAACGTGCATTGGACTACAAAATCATATTTACTCCTGGAGGAGCTTTTCCGGGTGGAGAAGGGCACATACGCTTGGGGGTTGCAATTGACACAGAATCCCTGGAGCAGGGACTCAGAAGATTCGATGCGTTTCTGACATCTCTAAAACAATTATAAGGACGCAATTTATACGTCTCTAAGATAATGAAATGTTTACTCTTGGAAGAGATCCGCTATGAAGGTTGATAGAATAGTTTCACTCTCGAAAAGGGCAGAAGCCATCAAGTCCCCTAAATTTGGAGTTATTGCTGAAGTGAGGAAATGCATAGAGGGCTTAACTGACGTAATTAATTTGGGATATGGTGAGCCAGATTTTCCCACTCCGAAACATATCCGAGAAGCAGCTAAAAAGGCAATAGACGAAGGCTTCACCCATTACGTTTTACCACCAGAGGGTCTAAATGAACTGCGCAACGCGATAGCTGAAAAGGTTTCTAGTAAGAATGGTTTCGACGTTGATCCATCAACGGAGATAATGGTCACAGCAGGTGTGCAAGAAGCAATAAACGTGGCGATGTTGTCGATTGTGGAACCTGGTGATGAAGTAATTGTAGCCGATCCCTATTACTATTCTCATCCTCTGGCTGTGATTTTCGGTGATGGGACACCAATTTACATCGAACTCAGAGAAAATAGGGACTTCCGTCTCGATCCAGATGACATCGAAAAGAAAGTCACCTCCAAAACAAAGGCAATAGTCTTGATAGATCCAAACTGCCCCACTGGTTCTCTCTTAACTAAGGAGGACCTCAGCGCGATAGCTGAAATAGCTAACAGGCATGGCCTTTTAGTCGTGACTGACGAAGTTTATGAAGAATTGGTTTATGACGGTGCAAGGCACCACAGCATCGCGTCATTTCCAGGCATGAAAGAGCGCACTATATCAACATTTGGCTTCTCGAAGTCTTATGCAATGACTGGTTGGAGAGTAGGCTATGCTGTAGCCAGCCAAAGCCTCATGAAGGCACTTAAAGAAGTACATGCGCAACTGACCATCTGCGTGAACTCAATTTCCCAGAAGGCCGCCTTGGCGGCCCTGACTGGTTCACAGGAGTGCGTAGAAGAGATGCGGCGGAAATACGAGTCAAGAAGGAACCTTCTTGTAGCTGGTCTGAACAGGATAGGGATTGCCTGCAAGCCACCCCAAGGATCTTTTTATGTTTACGCGAATATGTCGAGATACAATTTGTCATCAACCGAATTTGCCAGGCTTCTTGCAAGAGACGCGAAAGTATTGGGATATCCTGGTACGGCCTTTTCTAGGAACAAGAGCGGCGAGAAATATATTAGGTTCTCCTTGACTGCAAGCGAAGAAAAGTTGAAGGAGGCGCTGGAGAGGATTCAGAGTGTTACCGATGAACTCTCTGGCGCGCGCGCAAGTACTTGAGAGGATTTCGAAGACGCACCGCAGAAACAAGTTCTCCCTATTGCTAAGTTCTTCCTATTGCGCAAAGCCATTTTGATACGAGAATAATAATGCAATGGAAGTGCGACAACAGAGGTGATTAAGCCACCTAGTGGGCTTCTTACTTGGAAGTTGGTTTGAGTTTTTAGAAGAATTGGAAACAAGAACAGCAATCTTGCTGTGAATCTGAAAGGATAGTGAAAAAGCGTGTTCTATGAACGCGCACGCTTCGCTTTTGTTCAGGCTTTTTCAAAAGTGATGGTAACTCTGCCATCTGGACGTTTAACCGGAACTACCTTCAAATCCATGCCGATCTTGATTTCTTCTGGTTTAACATTTTTACTCATGTGTGCTAGCATGTGTAAGCCCTCTTCCAGTTCTACAAGAGCTAACACATATGGAGCTTCGTTTTCGAAGCCGGTCGGCGCGAACTGGGCAATCGTATATGTGAGTAGCTTGCCTTTGCGTTTCAGCTCCTTCCATTCAAAATCCTTTGACATGCAATCGACGCAGTCTGCTCTTGGTGGAAAGGAAATCCTTCCGCATTCCTTGCATTTAGTCGCCATAACCTTGCCTTCTTCCAAGTGTTTTACGAAGTCGTTAACCCGTGATTCCTTCGTATAGCTGACTGTTCCGAATTTTTCAAGACTCATAATGGTTCATCTCCTTAGTATTAGCACTGACCCGTAAATGCCCGCGCCGCCTACATTGTGCACTAGACCTATCTCGGCATTGTTAACTTGGGTTGATCCGGCTTCGCCTCTTAGTTGTCGCACGATTGTTCTTACATGGGATCCTCCGGTGGCACCAATAGGATGCCCCTTGGACAACAGGCCGCCGTCCGTGTTTACGGGAATTTTTCCGCCAACGTAGGTTTCTCCGTTTTGTATCAGTTTGCCTCCTTCTCCTCGCGCGCAGAAGTCTAGATCCTCATATGCGAGAATTTCCGCTACAGTGAAGCAGTCGTGAACTTGAGCCACATCTACTTGCTTAGGTTCAATTTTGGCCATTTTGTAGGCTTGCTGTGCCGCATTTTTTGCACATGTAAGCGAAGTGTAGGTCTCTCGTCCAGCCAGCGTCATGGAGGCAGAAGCTAATCCCAAGCCAGTAATCCAGATAGGTGTGTCGTTGATTTTTCTGGCGACCTTGTCGCTGGCTAGAATTGTGCAAGAGGCGCCATCCGCGTTGCTGCAGCAATCAAACAATTTTAGTGGCGACGATATGACCTTTGAAGTCAAAACTTGCTCGACCGTTACCTCCTTTTGGAACATGGCCTTATGGTTTGTTGCGCCGTACCCGCTGCTCTTTTTCCTAACTAGCGCGAGTTGTTCCTCGGTTGTTCCGAATTTGTTGATGTGTGCTTGGGCCAACATGGCGTAATATGATGGCATCGTGGGGCCAAATGGAGATTCCCAAACAATATCTCCGCCGCGCAGCATTCTTTCTTGAGATTCTGCTGAAGTGAGCTCAGACATTTTTTGGAATCCTATCACTGCAACTATGTCGTGAAGCCCAGAGCTTATGAGCGCCCAGGCGCTCCTGATGCCAACGGTGCTGGAAGCGCAGATTGCTTCGATGCAGAAGGTTGGCTGAGGGTTCAAGCCGAGGTATTCTGCAATCAGCCCAGCCGGCGATCGTTGCTTGTCATATTCTGGTGCTGAGCAGATTATTGATGCATCAATCTCCTTTGTAACCAAGTTTCGAGCATCATCTAAGGCTTCTTTGTAAGCATCAAAAGCCAGTTCACGAATTGAGACTCCGCACGCACGAGTAAAAGGTGTCTGTCCTACACCGACTACGGCAACGTTTCTAGTCATTTATTCACGTCAACCTGCTATCGAATTTTACGCAACACAAAGGTTCTCCGGTGAATTCCCACCAGCTTCCTGTGCGCGAGAGGCTTAACCGTTAATTTGGTATAAAATGTTTTCGTCCTGCTTTTGCAATTTGATTTCTGAATCGAAAGTTAGGCAGATCAGTTGACCTTTGGGGTGTGGGCAGACAGTTGCTTCATTTGTTCAACCATTTCATTGATGAGATCGGCGAATTTTTTTCCCTCTGCAGCAGAGATCCATGCTACCCTTAGTCTTTCCGAGTTTATTCCTTTTGATTCCAGCCTTCTTTTTAGACGTTCAGTCCTCTCTTTAGCAGCATAATTTCCGGAGATGTAATGGCAAGTAGGGAAATCACAGCCTGCCACAAGGACCATCCCGGCGCCTTTTTCAAAAGCTCTAAATATGAAATCACGGTCCACTCTGCCGGAGCACATGACCCTTATTATACGTATATTTGTAGGATACTGAAACCTGCTGACTCCTGCAAGATCCGCGGCGGCATAACTGCACCAGTTGCAGCAGAAAGCCAAAATCTTTTCCTCTGGACGCTCAGCAAGGGCGGCATCTATTTGAGCCATTATCTGTGCATCGGTGTAGTGTCTCATGGTTATAGCGTCGCTTGGGCATTCTGCAGCACATGTACCGCAACCTTTGCACAAAGCTGGAATGCTCTGTGGCGTCTTATCAGAACTTAACGTAATGGCTCCATACGAGCAGAATTTTGCGCAGAGACCACATTTCTTACATAATTCTAGATTGATTATGGAAGTTATTCCCTCAGCTTTGACGAAACCTCTTGCCATGGGGATTGATGCCTTCATGGCCGCTCCGCTCGCTTGGTGAATAGTGTCCACGATTCCTTTTGGTGAATGTGCAGCACCGCAAAGATAGATGCCTTCTGTTGCAAAGCTGAGTGGTTGCAACTTTACGTGGCCTTCTCTAAAAAATCCCCCAGCACCAACCGGAACTTTGAGCATTTCCCGAAGTTCCTTAACCCCGTCAGCACCTTCGAGTGCCACGGTCAAAACTACAAGATCTGCTTCAATTCTGACCTTGCTATTCAGTTGAGGCGCATTCACCTCGACAATTAGCTTTCCATTATTCATGTAGACTTCCGGCTTTTGAGTGTCTGAATATCTGATGAAATTGACCATTTTTCCTTTGGTATCTTCAAAATACTTCTGCTCTTCTGCGTCGAATATCATAAAATCTCTATAGAGAACGTAGATGTTTGTGTCAGAGTACAACTCTTTGAGGTATTTTGCATTTTTCAAGGAAGTCCGACATCCTACATTGCAGCAATAGTTATTTGCCCCTTCTTCTCTGGAACCGACACAGTTAATCATCACAATATTCCGTGGTTTCTTCATTGTTCCCTCCTTCAGCATCTTTTCGAGTTGAAGTTGAGTGATCACGTTGTCGAACTTGCCATAACCGTAGTGTCCAGTAGGATCTATCTCTTTCGCGCCAGTGGCTACGATAATTGTTGAAACTTCAAACTCATCTTCTGAGCCTTTTTTCTTGTTTCGAATCTTCACATGATACTTTCCGATATATCCGCTTATTTCCGTGACTTCTGTTCCAGTGTATGCTACGATGTTCTCTTTCTCGCGTACTGCTTTTATCAATGGTCCGATAATTCTTTCAGACGCGACATCATGCGGAAAGATTCTAAAAATCTTCTTTAACATGCCGCCTAGTTCTTCTTCTCTCTCGACAAGCTTTACCTTAAATCCCATGTCGACGAGAGTTATCGCAGCGGTCATTCCCCCGATACCTCCGCCGATTATGAGACTTTCCTGTCCGACCGGGATTCTCAGTTCTTCCTGTGGTTCGAGCAAACGAGCTTTCGCGACTCCTATCCTAATTAGGTCCTTGGCTTTTTCAGTTGCCTCCTTCGGTTCGTGCATATGCACCCATGAGCAGTGCTCTCTAATGCTTACAAATTCGAGCAGATACGGGTTTAATCCAGCTTCCTTGCATGTTTCTCTAAAAAGTCCTTCATGGGTTTTGGGCGTGCAACATGCAACCACTACTCTGTTCAGATTCAGTTCCGTTATTCGTTCCTTTATCTTCGACTGAAAATCCGCAGAGCATAAGAATGTTGTTTCTTCGGAGTGTACAACGTTTTGAAGAGTTTTCGCGTATTCAACTATTTTTGGTATATCAACTACTCCTCTGATGTTACTTCCGCAATCGCATGCGAACACTCCGATTCGCGGCTCATCACTAGGTTTAACTTCCATATTTCACACCTTTCGCTCGAATAATCGAGCTGACAGCTTTTGCAGCTGCAGCGCTGGCCTCAGAGCTAGACTCCGGAATATCTCTTGGCCCCATACAACAGCCACAGAGGAAAATTCCCTCAACCTTTGTTTCTAATGGGGATGAAAAGGGTTCCTTCTCTTTGAAAAAACCACATTCATCCAGTTCTATTCCTAGTATCTTAGCCAGTTCCTCGTTTCCTTTGCTCGGAATAATAGCGGTAGAGAGGACGACCAAATCTACTCTGATCTCCCCATGTTTGCTAGTGTCCAAATCCTCGTATTCTATGACCAAATCCTTAGTTTTTGGGTCCTCCTTGATCTCGGCGGGCCTGCCCCTGATGTATTTGACGCCAACTTCTTTCGCTCTCTGGAAGTACTCCCAAAAACCTTTTCCATACGTCTTTAGCTGAGTGTGAAAAATGTAAGTTTCAACATCTGGATCATGTTCTTTGGTTATTATTGCTTCTTTTGCTGTATACGCACAGCAGATTTTTGAACAGTATTTCACACCAGTCCTCATGTCCATAGAACCAACGCATTGAATCCAAGCTATCTTTTTTGGATGTTCATTGTCGGACGGTCTAGAGACTCTCCCACGGGTTGGACCTGAGGCACATTGTATTCTTTCAAACTGTGGGGCAAGGATCACGTTCCTGTGGACGCCATATCCATAGTTAGTCTTGGTGATGGGTCTTAGTACCTCGAATCCATTTGCTACTATTATGCTTCCTACCTCTATCTCGATCTTCTTCGGCCTTTGCCAAAGCATAATGGCGTCGCAGCCCTCATCATGGCACGCTTGGACGCATTTTGCTATTGGGCACTTGCGACATTGGCTACAATCTGTCAAGCATGTTCCAATGCATGAACCAATCTTCCGGTATTCACCCTTTCGACAAAGAGGATCTATCGTTGTTATCATTGGAACGGCTTGAGGAAATGGCAAATATACTGCTTTCCTGTTTCCAATACCATAATCAAACTCGCTTGATAATGTAATCGGGCAAGCTTCGGTGCATTTTCCGCAACCTCGGCACTTCTTCTCGTCGACATACCTCGGTTTCTTCAGTATTGTCACCTTGAAGTTTCCAACAGAACCTTCTACTTGCCTGACTTCGCAATATGTCAACAATTCAATATTGGGGTGTCTCAACGCTTCTACCATCTTGGGTGCCTCAATGCAGATTGAGCAGTCATTTGTAGGAAAAGTCTTATCTAGACTAGCCATGACTCCTCCGATGCTTGGCGAAGAATCAAGAATAAAGGCCTTATAACCTCGGTCTGCCACATCTAATGCCGCTTGGATTCCTGAAATTCCACCTCCAATTATGAGGACAGCTTCCTTCGGTTTCAATATCTCATCCAACTCTGGTTTCACCTCTTAGCTGACGATCAATTGAATCTGCAGCTCTTTTTCCAGCAGCCAAAGCATCTACCACCGAAGCAGGACCTGATACTACGTCTCCACCAGCGTACATTTTAGGAGAACTTGTTTCCATAGTCATAGGGTCAACAGCAATAGTATTTTTTCCAACAATTGTGACGTCTTTGGGCAAAAACGAAAGATCTGAGGTCTCTCCAATTGCTAGTATTATCGTGTCAACATCTAGAGTGTAATCCGACCCGTCAATAGGTATCGGTCGTCTCCTGCCTGTCTCGTCGAGCGCTCCCAACTGCATGTGAATGCACTTAACCCCTTCAATTCTGTTGTCGTTACCCAAGATCCTAGTTGGTGTAACCAAGAAATGAATTTTAGCTCCTTCCATTTCTGCCTCTTTGACTTCTGATGGACTTGCAGGCATCTCAATACGCGACCTCCGGTACAAAACGTTGACCTCTTTGGCTCCGAGTCTGAGGGCGGTTCTGGCGGCGTCAATTGCAACGTTGCCTCCACCAATTACAGCAACTTTTTGCCCCATATTAATTCGCTCGCCCATGTGAAGTTTTCTAAATAAGTCTAGCGCTTGAAAAACTCCTCCTAGTTCTCTGCCTTCAATGTCAATATTCACGCTCTTGTGAGCTCCAATAGCTATGAATATCGCCCCATACTTTTCTTTCAAGAGTCCGTCGATTGTTACGTCCCTACCAACCATCACGTTGGTTCTGATCTCAACTCCTAGGCCTTTAATGTAGCCTAAATCAGCTTCAAGCGCTTCTTTTGACAATCTGTAATCGGGAATTCCCACTCTTAACATTCCTCCTGGAAAAGGTAACGACTCGAAGACTGTTACAGAATATCCTCTTTTGACTAATTCACAGGCAGCAGTGAGTCCCGCTGGACCGGAACCGACTATTGCTATCTTCTCGGATTGTGTTGCAGTTGTGGTTGTTGGTTTTTTTGCCTTGCGACTAGCAAGGAAACTTTGAAGTTTCTCAATAATAAACTTGTCAGCCTCTTTGTGCTTGCTGTCCAGTTCATAAGGATATAGACTGAGCCATGCGTAAACTGCCGACAAAGAAATTTCTTCTTCGATTATTTTCAAGGCTTCGTCAAGTTTGCTCAGTGGGTCAGATAGATAACCCAATTCAATGGCGAGACTTCTCATTATAGAAAATATCTGTGGCAGATCGAGCATTTGGGGGCATCTATTATAGCACCTGTAGCATCGCGCGCAGAGCCAGAGTCCAACATCTTGTGAAATTTGCCTGAAGTCAAGCACGCTTCTCTGAAGAAGCTGACGTGGATTGAAATAGTTAGGAACCATCCACGCAACTGGGCAACCTCCAGTACACACCCCACATTCCTGACAGCCTTTCAGCTTCTCAGAGTCTAATGGTCTTGCCAAGGAGGATTTTGAGGTCTCGACGATGAGGTTTTCAAAATCACAAGGACCCTTTTTTTTTTCAACTCCGTTTCTAGTGAGTGAAGCATCAGGTATGGTCGGGTTCTGCGAAAAATCGTTAGAAGATTTACCCTCGGTTATTCTATAAGAGCACACATTGAGTCCTTCCTTATCCGACATCTCAATTCTCGAGGGCATTTCTACAATATTCGTGTATTTAAGAGTAAAGATAAAAGAGTTCTGGTTTCTTCGGTTGATCGGGCTGCTTTTGGTGAACCTATTACTTTTGGGTTGATGAGGATTTTTGGCGGAAAAGGGCGCGCTTGATACTAAAAGTAAATGAGCCCGGGTGGTTGCATCTTCTGTGATGAGACAAACTAATCACCAAAAGAAAAATCGAAACGCGCTTAAGGCTCATTTTAATACAACTACACTGGGACTCATTCCAGAGGGGCAGTCACCATCTAAAGGAATCAATTGAGCATGGATCGAAGCGACTTACGCTAGTTATTGCTATCTGAAAAACGTGCCCCTTGAAAGGAGCGCCAAGCTAGACTCGCTTCGTCCTTCCTTGGTGTCTTATGCCTCTTTGTTTCTGATAATGATGCGTTCTGGAATTAGCCTATACCCATATTCTGGATCAATCATAGAGATGTGCTTATATTTTTCGTTGAATTTTGCCGGCATTTTGAGTTGTCGAGGTTCCCCTTAAAGCGGCAAGTCACCTGCAGGGGTACTGCTCTGCTTGGCTAACTTTACAAGTTTCTGGAACGTCAGAAGCAACGCATTGTTGACAATAACGTCCAAGTCTACTCCGAGTTCTGTGGACGCGTGTTTAAGCCTCAGGTAAAACTGTTTTTCAACCATTATAGTGGCAAAATTTGTGTTTGAATAGTTCGCGATTTTCGCAACTCTGTCCAAGGGTTCTACGAATAACTGATCGTCGGCGGTTGCAAGCCGTGCAACTTTACTTTCGTAAACGTCTTTTACACTTTTTGGTCCGCCGAGCCCAGGTCTTGCTTTCAGCTCGTCCGGGGCATACTTCATAACCCACCTGTAACTCATTCCAGTTTTCTCGGAAATCTCTCTCACAATTCTGCTAATGGGTAATCCTCGCTCCAGATATAGGTGTCCGAGCTTTCCAAGCATTTCAGTCTTCTCCGAGGAAGGGACACTTCGCCGGCACACATTGCTTATGAGTCTAGCTAGAAGCAGCTGCTCTTTGGATCTCATACCTTGGACTTCTATCTTCGGCCAGGTCGGATCTGCTTCGAGGCGATGTTGTCCGTCAATAACCTCGCCGTTCTTATCGACGAGTACTGGATACAACTTGCCGACTAGCAAGGCCGAGTTCTTCAACTCAGTCACTATTTGACTTTTAGCCAAGACTAAGCCCTCGTAGCAGACGGATTTTTTCTCTTGGAGAGAGAGTGTGGTAACATTTAACGTTTGCGGTATTTATTTCGCGCGCGCAAATGTCTCGAATACAGTGACTGATAAGTATTCAAGATGGAGCGTTTTGCTCAAAAGTTAAGTGAAAGTTAACAGTTGGCAGCACCAGCATCTTCGTCTCCCGGACGACGCACCTTTGAAAACTGTCGGTTATTCATGTTTGTCCAAAAGTGAAAAACCATTATTCATACACACCCAATTTGAACAGAAAAGATAATAGACAGCTCTCAGTTTCGCTATTAGTCGAATCATGGTCAGGGACGGCTTTATAGTGACTAAAATAGGCGTATACGTATGCCATTGTGGTCTTAACATTGCAGGCGTCGTTGACGTCGAGAAAGTAGCCGAATACGCCAAAAATTTACCTGACGTGGCTGTGTCCAGACACTATACTTACATGTGTTCTGAGCCAGGTCAACGGATGGTTCAAGATGACATCAAGACTCTGGGCATCGACAGAATCGTCATCGCGGCTTGCTCCCCCAAAATGCACGAAGACACTTTCCGAAGAGCGGTCTCGGAAACCGGGCTCAACCCGTACTTAACCGAAATAGTCAACCTGCGGGAACACGTCTCTTGGGTCCACACGCATGAGCCCGAAAAGGCTACAGAAAAAGCCGAAGGGCTCGTTAGAATGGGCGTAGCCCGGGTGAGACTTCTAGAACCCCTTAAAAATCGCAGAGTAAAAGTCGAGAAAAGTGTCTTGATTGTGGGCGGAGGAATTGCGGGCATCCAATCTTCACTGGACTTGGCGAACGCTGGGTTCAAAGTGTATCTCGTGGAGAAATCACCCAGCATCGGCGGGCGAATGTCACAACTCGACAAGACATTCCCAACTCTCGACTGTAGCGCATGCATTCTAACGCCTAAAATGGTCGATGCAGCCAAGCACAGGAACATAATGCTCCTAACAAACGCAGAAGTAATGGAAGTGAAGGGGTTCGTCGGCAACTACGAGGTTTCAATCTTCAAGAAACCCCGGTACGTAGACGCAAAAAAATGCGTCGGCTGCGAATTATGCACAAGAGTTTGCCCCGTCAAAGTTCCGGACGAGTTCAACGAGAACCTAAGCGAAAAACGAGCAATATCCATACACTCGGCACATGCGGTTCCAAAAATCGCAATGATTAATCCGAATTACTGCCTCAGGCTGAAGTATAACAAAGGAGTGTGCGCAAAATGTCAAAATGCATGCGAGGCTATGGCAATAAACTTTGAACAGAAGCCCGAGGTAAATCAGGTTAAAGTGGGCGCCATAATCTTAGCCGTGGGATCCGAGGTTTTTAATGCTTCTAAAATGGCCGAACTCGGTTACGGGCGGTTCAAAAACGTCATATCGAACATAGAATTCGAGCGAATATCGGATGCTTCCGGACCGACAGGCGGCAAGATCGTAACACCCAAAGATCACAAAATGCTGAAGACAATCGTTTTTGTCCAATGCGTGGGTTCCCGGGATAAGCGTTTCCACGAATACTGTTGCCGAGTGGGCTGCATGGTAACTCTGAAGCAGGCAATACTGGCTCGAGAAAAAATTGAAGAAAACGTCAGAATCTACGTTTGTTACATCGATCTGAGGGCCTTCGGAAAGGGCTACGAAGAGTTCTACCGGAGAGCGCGCGACATGGACATAGACTTCATTGCAGGCATACCCTCCGAAATTCATGGCTCGCCCGACGGTTCGCTCTACTTTGACGTTTACGACAAAGGAACAAACAAGCTCCTGCAGATCACCGCGGACCTTGTTGTTCTCGGAACAGGGCTAGTTCCTAATAGAGACATGGGACACCTGAGCGCCCTCGTCCACGCATCTAGAAGCGCTGACGGATTCTTCCTCGAGGCTCATCCCAAACTGAAGCCACTCGAAAGCGCAATGAGCGGAGTGTTCCTTGCAGGCGCATGCCAGGGCCCGAAGGACATTCCGGACACCGTGGCACAGGCAAGCGGAGCAGCGGCAAAGGTCATAGACCTTTTGTCCAACGGAGAAATTGAGCTCGAACCATTGAAAGCCGTGGTAAACAAGGAGCTCTGCAGCGGATGCAACATATGCGGTTCAATCTGCCCGTTCGCCGCCATCGAGATTCACCTCGAAAAAGCAGAAGAAGGAGCAAAATATAGAGCCGAAGTTATAGAGGCAATGTGCCAAGGATGTGGACTGTGTTGCCCAGCTTGCCCCAGCGGAGCCATCAAAATGCCGCAGTTTACCACCAGCCAGGTTTTGAGTCAAGTAGAGGCTGCGCTCGCAGAACCCCTAGTCAAAGGAGGCAAATAATCTGAGCGTTGTTGACCTAATGTCAATGGCGAAGCCAAATCTTGAAGCACGAGGAAAGGTACTGACCAAGCTTCACGGAAGAGAAATGGTCAACTGTTTCCAGTGCATGAAATGCACAAGCGGATGCACCGCCCTAAAACTCCTTGAACTCAAGCCGCACGAAATAATAAAACTTGTCAACTTGGGTTTTGTGGACGAACTGCCCACTTCAGACATAATCTGGACCTGCGTTACCTGCCTGAAATGCGTCGAAAGATGCCCCCAAAAGGCGTCACCGTACCACGTCATCATGGCGCTGCGAAATTTAGCCGTTGAAAAAGAAGCAAAAGTGCCGGAAGACTACCTCAAAGCGGTCTCACATATTCTGGAAACTGGGCTCACCGATACGCCTAAGAAAATCGTAACGCGGAAGCTGCAGACTGTTGATCGCGACAGCCTGAAATTGCCCAAGATCAAACCTCCAATGGAAAGCTTTCAATCGGCATTAATGAAGGCTATGGAGGAGAAATAGCGTGAAAACAGCAGTTTTCTGGGGCTGTCGGATCCTAACAAGCCAGTATGCCTACGAGCTATCTCTCCGCGAAGTTCTTCCAAAGTTGGGCGTAGAGCTTGTTGACCTGAGCGAATCCGTCTGCTGCGGAGATCCGATTAAGAGCGTTAACGATTTTGCGGCAAACTACCTCGGTGCTAGAGTTATAGCTCTTGCCGGCCTCACGGGTTTGGAGAATCTGTTAGTTCCGTGCAACCGATGTCACTTCACAATTTCGGAATCGAGGAACATTATGAAGAGTGATCCAAGAATTAGCGGAAAAATAAAAGATCTACTAAGAGAAGAAGGTTTACAATATTCCGAAATCAAGATCTGGCACACGATTGACTTCTTGCATGATTGCATCGGGATAGAGCAGATCAAGAAGGCGGTGATCAAGCCTCTCACAGGTATTAAAGTCGCGACTCACGTTGGTTGTCAGATAATCCGCTACAGCGACCTTGGAAGAGTAGACAACGCGGAGAATCCCCGAAAACTGGACGAACTGATATGTGCCTTAGGGGCAGAAACAGTGGATTATGAGGAAAAACTGGACTGTTGTGGCTACTCGCTAATTCTCAGTCATCCTGATTCAGCACTTTCACTAACCGGGTCAAAACTCAAGGCCGTACAGAAACTGCCTGTTGACAGCCTAGTTGTTTCCTGCCCCGACTGTCAAACGATGTTCGATTCGAAACAGAAAGACGCGGAAACCACCGTAGGAGCAAAATTCAGTATACCGGTCATGTATTATACGCAGTTACTCGGTCTCGCCCTAAACGTTGACGAAAATAGACTTGGCTTGAACATGAACCAAAGTCCAGTTGATCAACTCTCAGCCAAAATTGCATCTCATCAAAACATCTCGCGACGCCTTAGTGGGACCTAAAATATGAGCGAAAAAACCGTCTTCGAACCCAAAATCGTCGGGTTTCTATGCAACTGGTGCAGCTACGCGGGGGCAGACTTGGCAGGAGTAAGCAGAATTCAGTATCCGCCGAACATTCGAATCATACGCGTTATGTGTAGTGGCAGGGTAGACCCAATTTTTGTCCTTGAGGCCTTCAAGAACGGAGCTGACGGGGTTCTTATAGCAGGTTGCCACCTACCCTCTGACTGCCACTATATCGATGGAAACTTCGAGACCTTGAGAAGGGTAACTCTCCTGAAAACTGTGATTCAACAGTTCGGGATCGAACCCGAACGTTTACGCTTGGAATGGATTTCGGCTAGTGAAGGCGAAAAATTCGCTGCCACCGTCCGAGACATGGTTCAGCAAATCAAACAACTAGGACCCAGCCCATTAAGAACAAGAGACTAACCGTAAACGAAATTAGCCAAAAAAGAGAAATATTAAATTGGGCGAAAGTCAGCGAAAGGCTCCTATTTTTCCGATGTTAAATTTGAAAAATCAGCTACCAGTATTACTCAATTGGGCGATGCGTCGCGCGGGAAAAGGGTAGGTACGACTCGGCATAAATAAGAGCTATGCAATAGGCTTGGCGCGTTTTGGCGAATGATACGCGTCTTCAACGGCGCTTAAAGTTGTCAATTCAAAAACATCGGGGCTACACACCATTTGGAGCTTGGAAATTGAAAAAGGCAGATCCGCGGACCTGCTCGTGGTACAGGCCAGAAAACGAGGTAAGAAGCGTGATCTAATATGCGATGGCTTGAGGTTCTTGGAAAGGTTTAAGAATTGTCTCATAAATTTGAGAACACACATTTGAAGGAGTAAAAGACCTTGAGAATCCTGGTTTGCATCAAACAAGCTATCGATGTCTCCCAAATTAAGGCGGACAGGGTTACTGGCCACCTGATCCTGGTTAACGCACCCAAGAAAATTGGCGACTTCGACAAGAACGCACTGGAAGAAGCCGTACGATTAAAAGAAAAGTTCGGAGGCGAAGTTCTAACGGTCACCGTTGGTCCCGAGGACGCCAAAACGACAATCAGAGAAGCTCTGGCCATGGGTGCCGACAAGGCGTACATCTTATCTGATCCAGCCTTCGAAGATTCAGATACTTTAGCTACCTCATATATTCTGGCAGAGGCTGTTAAGAAAATCGGCCAATTCGACCTGATTCTATGTGGTGAAACATCGATAGATAGCTCCTCATCGCAGATTGGACCGCGCCTAGCCGAGCGGTTGAATGTTCCGTTAGTCACTTATGTAAGAAAACTTGTTGTTGAAGGCGATGTTGTTACTGCTGAGCGAACTCTAGAAGACTGTTACGAAATACTAAGGGTCAAAACCCCCGCCCTGCTGACAGTAACCAAAGAACTAAACGAGCCTCGTATTCCAACCTTAATGGCCATAATGAAAGCTTCCAAGAAAGAGGTCATCATTTGGAAAGCTGCTGATATGGGCATTTCAGCCGAAAAAGTGGGCAAGAAAGGCTCAGCTGTAAGCGTCGTGTCGGTTTTGGCTCCAAAAATGGAACGCAAGAGAATAATAATCAAAGGAGAGAACCCCGTTGACACGGCAGAGAAACTGGCCAAAGAGCTGCTTCATGAAGGTGTCATTAAAAGGTGAAAGTGATGAGTGAAAATAAGAATGTTTGGATATTCTCCGAAAACCAAGAACTTGCTGCTAAATTACTCGCCAAAGGAAGCGAATTAGCCGACCAACTCCAAACACGCCTCGTGGCCCTGTTAATTGGCCATGGAGTAGAAAGCCGAGCTAAGGAACTGATCAGTTACGGTGCAGACGAAGTATTAGTCGCAGATCATCCTCAACTTGAAACCTTTTGTCCTGACGCGTACCTGGGCGTTTTAACGAATCTGGTCAAGGAGCACAAACCTGAAATCCTGCTAGTCGGTTCGACGAGAAGAGGAAAAGAACTAGCCGCCCGACTGGCAACCCGCCTTAACGCAGGATGTATACCGAATTGTGACAATTTGAGAATAAACAAACAAGGGCAATTGCTAACAGAACGGATTGTTTACGGAGGAAACGCTTCAGCCGTTCAAATTTTCTTGACCAAGCCTCAAATTGTCTGTGTTTCAACAGGAGTCGCCGAAAAGCCAAAACCCACGGACAAAAAAGGCGAAATCATAAAAACGGACATTTCTCAAATAGACAGTCCTAGGACCGAAATCGTCGAAACTAAACCAATCGAAGCATGCGCGATCAAAATCGAGGAAGCTAGAGTAGTGGTTGTTGGCGGACGCGGGATTGAAAAGAAGGACGACTTCCAGATTTTAGAAAATCTCGCCCTTGTTCT
This sequence comes from Bathyarchaeia archaeon, assembly GCA_050010515.1. Taxonomy (GTDB): domain Archaea; phylum Thermoproteota; class Bathyarchaeia; order Bathyarchaeales; family Bathycorpusculaceae; genus Bathycorpusculum. Next base: position 17,478 of record JBEKKX010000001.1, on the reverse strand, counting down.
GGGCGGGCAACCTGGCTATACAAGACCACTGGCAGAAGACCGAAAATGGTTTAAAGGCGACTGGGTGGGGCTGTCGGGTCATAGGGTTAAACCCGAACTCTACATCGGCTGCGGCAATGCCGGCGTGATTCAGCACTTGGCAGGCATAAGAGACTCCAAAATCATAGTTGCGATAAACAAAGATTCCGAGGCGCCAATATTCGAAATAGCAGACTATATAGTTGTCGGCAATCTATACGAAATAGTTCCAGCACTAACCACGGCATTAAAGAAACTAAAAGAATGAAGCAAATAGCGCACGCTAAGCTACCCTGACTGGGGCTTGGCAAAACCCATTTTTCATTCTTTCCCTGTTGTTGAGAAATATTATATACTGCTTATTGCTCTTCAAAAGTTATATGTTAAACAAAAGAGATTTTGCAGATATTAAGGTAGGAGAAAAAATGTGTTTCCGCAAAACCATTTCTGAAGCGGATATTACGCTGTTTGCGGGTGTATGTGGGGACTTTAACCCGATTCACGTTGACAAAGAATTCGCCAAAGACTCTTTTTTCAAAGAAAGGGTTGCCCACGGTATGCTGACCGCAAGTCTCATATCCACAGCAGTTGCGGAGACCTTGGGGTGCGGAGGGATTTACTTGTCCCAGACATTGAAATTCACCGCGCCAGTGAAGATGGGCGACACTATTACCGCCACTGTAGAGGTTATTGAGAAAATGGAAAAAAACAGGGTAAGAATGAAAACCACTTGTGCAAATCAAGACGGGAAAATAGTCATTGAGGGAGAAGCATCTGGTTTCGTTCCGACATAAATGAAAACCTAAACTAAGCTTTCCCGCTGCATAAAAGCTATAAAAAAGCATGTGTGAATAGTTTGAGACTGGAAGATTGCCTGTTAGGGTGGAGTAAGAAGTGAGACTTGAAGGTAAGGTTGCAATTGTAACAGGAGCGGCCAGCGGAATTGGCAAAGAAACCGCGCTACTGTTTTCTAGAGAAGGAGCTAAGGTCGTTGTTGCCGATGTCTTTGAAAATGGGGGTGAGGAAACGGTTGCAGAGATTAAGAAGACTGGAGAGGGCTTCTTTGTGAAGTTGGATGTTTGTAATCGGGAGCAGACAAAACAGATGGTCAAAGACACAATAGAAAGGTACGGCAAGATCGACGTGTTGATTAACAATGCTGGCGTCGCACAAGATGCTCTCCTGCTAAAAATGACGGAAGAGCAATGGAATCGAGTTATAGACATAAACCTCAAGGGCGCCTTCAATTGCGCGCAGGCTGTTGTCGAGGTAATGATCAACCAGGGCCATGGTGTGATCGTTAATGTGTCTTCTGTCGTGGGATTGTACGGTAACATCGGTCAAGCCAATTATGCTGCGGCTAAAGCTGGGCTAATTGGCCTTACTAAGGCTCTGGCAAAAGAACTGGGAAGGAAAGGAATTAGGGTCAACGCGGTAGCACCTGGATTTACGATGACGCCCATGATGGCAAATGTGCCTGACAAAATTCTTCAAATGATGAGAGAGAAAACTCCACTCGGCAAGCTTGCTGAACCAAGAGACATTGCATATGCGTATTTGTACCTCGCTTCGGACGAAGCGAAGTTTGTCAACGGTGCTGTCCTCAGCGTCGACGGCGGACTCACGATCTAAGTATATGATAGCTAGATTTCGGGGTGAACTTCAGGATTTTCTGGCCAATGAACGAGTAGTCTCTTCGCTTCATTCGAAAATGACGGCGTGTCAAATAAAGTGAAGTAAGCAAGGGCCTATCTGGGGGCTGAACAGCGTAAGATTACTCACGAGAAATTGTCGCGGATTATCCGCCGGTTTTTTGTGAGTATGGTGCTTTCGACGGGGTTAAGGGAAAATGCCCCTGCAAGAAGCAACTTCTAGCATTTTGTTGGTAGCAAAAACAAATGCGGCCCTTCGCATGTCAAGGTTGTATTTTTCAGCGGTATCTACTGTGCCTCCGTAGGCTGTGGTCATTTTTATGCGTAATTTATCCCTAACCGTATTCAGATCCCAGCTTTCGCCGGCCTTGTTTTGGAGCCATTCAAAATAGCTTACGGTGACTCCTCCTACGTTTGCAAGTATGTCTGGCAGGATATATACTCCCTTGTCAACCAATATTTCGTGGGCTAGATTTGATGTGGGTCCATTTGCAAGCTCCAAGACCACTTTGGCTTTTATGTCCTTTGCGAATGATCCTATAAGTTGGTTTTCCTTTGCGGCTGGAACCAAAATATCGCATGCGCTCGTCAGCATTTGCTTTGCATTTTTCGGCTCAAGTTCGTTGTATCCCACTACGGATCGGTTAGGGCTTTGTGCTTTGTAGTTCAATACATCCTTTGGGTCAAATCCCTTTTTAGAGTAGATTCCTCCCCTGGAATCGCAGATTCCAACTATTCTGCATTGATAATTTTCATGTAGAATGTTAGCAATGTTGAATCCAACGTTTCCAAATCCCTGAACAATGACCGTTGCGCCTTTCAATGAGGCTAACCCGTTAACGCGCCTCTTCCCAACGGCTTCTTCGAGAACAAATGCGCCGCCTTGAGCCGTAGCTTCTTTTCTGCCTTTGGATCCGCCAATGCTCAAGGGTTTTCCGGTCACCACAGCGGAGGCGTATGGAACATTAGGATTGAACATCATATAAGTGTCATAAATAATACCCATCTCCCTTTCGCTAGTGCCTATATCAGGTGCTGGTACATCTAAGTCTGGACCTATCATCGGCATAATTTCGTACGTGTACCTTCTGGTCAATCGATCGAGTTCTGGTCGTGACATTTTCTTCGGATCACAACAAACCCCTCCTTTTGCTCCGCCATAAGGAAGGTCGACCACGAAGCATTTCAGTGTCATTTCAAATGCCAAAGCGTTGATCATATTCAGATCAACGTCTGGAGAGTATCTAATGCCCCCCTTGGTAGGTTCAAATAGTCTTGAATGATGAACTCTATAACCGGTAAAAACCTTTATTGAACCGTCATCCATATAGACTGGGAATCGCACGCTTGACTGCCTGAACGGTTGCTCTATATAGTCAACCATGCCCTCCTCGGTTGGTTTTACTTTCGCATTGATGAATTGAACAGCTCTTCTAAACTCAAATCTCGTTCTTCCAAGAAAGTCCAATTCTTCTTTTTTTTCTTGAGTCGGTTGATTACTCATAATGTTTGATCCCCACCATTTATCACAAGTCAGTCTATTTTGTAACTATAAAATGTTATTGCCTCCGCAATAGAGCGTTCTAACGAGGAAAGCGGAAAAAAGGAGACTTTGAAGTAGAAGCGAAGGAAAAAGGTGAAGTACTGTAAGCGTTGGACGACGTTTCACCTGCTTAGATGAAAATCAAAAGGGCATATCGCGCCAACCTTCTATGGAACAAGTTCAAAAACCATAGCCATGCCTTGGCCTCCACCAATGCACATGGTTGCCAAGCCATATCTTGCCCTATTTCTTCTCATAGCGTGAAGCAATGTGACGACAACCCTTGCGCCTGTGCATCCTATGGGATGACCCAGAGATATGCCGCTACCGTAGATGTTGGTGTTGTCGAGGCTCAATCCCAATTCTCTAATACATGCAATAGCCTGAGATGCGAAGGCCTCGTTAAGTTCAATGAGGTCCAAGTCATCAGAAGTTATTCCTGAATTCTTTAACGCCCTCTTAACCGCAGGAATAAGCCCGAGTCCCATATAGGCGGGATCAATAGCCCCAGACGCAAATCCCAGAATTCTCGCAAGAGGTTTAAGACCATAATGTGGACATTCCTCTTCTTTCATGAGAAGAACTGCCGCTGCGGCATCGTTAATTCCCGAGGAATTACCCGCAGTGACCGTACCGTTCTCCTTGAATACTGGCTGAAGCTTTGACATTTTTTCGAGTGACGTTTCCATAGGCCTTTCATCAGTGTCAAAAGGTATTGGTTCGCCTTTTTTTTGCGGGATCAATATCGGCGTTATTTCTTCTTTGAAAAAGCCATCCTTGATTGCCGCGCGGGCCCGTTGATGGCTAATTAGTCCAAGTTCGTCTTGCTCCTGCCGTGTTATTCCGTACTTTTCGGCGATGTTTTCCGCCGTTATACCCATATGGTATCCGTATAGGGATTCGAACAGTCCATCTAAGACCATGAGATCTTGTATCTCCCCCCACCCGCTTATGTCCATCCTGTAACCCCATCTTGCTCTAGGTAAGGCATAGGGTACTTTGCTCATGTTTTCCATGCCTCCGGCGATGATTACGTTGGCCGATCCAGTCATTATGGCCTGAGCTCCGAGGCTTATAGCTTTCAATCCTGACGCGCAAACCTTGTTCACGGTAAAGGCGTTAACCTCTTTTGGGAGCCCTCCGTGAATAGTTGCCTGCCTGGCTGCATTTTGTCCTTGCCCAGCCTGCAGGGCATTACCCATTATTACTTCATCAACTATGATCTCTTGCAACGCATTGTCCCACGAATAGAACTTTTTTTCAAGCTCGGTCATTTTTTGATCTAAGAGCTTGGGTCGAAACGTTACGTTTTCTTCTGGAATACTTGGACGTAGACCATTTCTTCTCAAGACTTCACCGATCACTCTGCCTCCAAGTTGAATCACGGGAACGTCTCTGATAGCTCCGCCAAAATTACCGATTGGCGTTCTGATTCCGCCTGCAACCACTACTTCACTGATTTTCACCGATTTAACCCCACAATACGCGCTGAAAGTAATACTGGGACATCATTCTTAAGTTTTTCAGTTAACAAGAGCACGCACCATCAACCGAAAGGTACCGCCTTCACAATAGCCTCATCAACTGAAGAGGTGACAAAACCATTAAAGTAAGGTTTTTATTGGTCCCTCAAACTTTCCATTACATACAGGGGAAAAATCACCTTGCAAACAACTCAGAAATGGGATTACTCACCCTATTCAGGGTATAAGATGTTCCCTAGTCTTTTCCAGCCAATACAAATCAAGAAAGTGAGAGTATCGAATAGAATAAAGTATGCGGCTACAGAGGATAATTTCAACTCGCATGATGGCTTCATCACAGACCGGGATGTGGCATACATCAGGGAAAGAGCCAGAGGTGTTGTAGGTGGTATCTGTACCATCCAAGGAGTGTACATGGATCCAAAAGGCGAAGGCAAAGGTTACGTCGGTCAGGCTGCCGCATGGGATGATAAATTTGTCCCCGGACTGAAGAGGCTCGCAGATGCGATTCATGAGGAAGGAGCTGTAGCTAATTGTCAGTTGATGCACACAGGAAGAGTGGGCGGAGTAGAGCTTCCGTATTGCGTGGGGCCGTCAGCTGTCCCGCAGCGGCTTTTGGTTCTCAAACCTGTAAAAGAGATGAGCAGGGATGACATCAAACAGAGTATAAAGGAACATGCCGATGCCGCGAAGAGGGCTATTGAGGCAGGTTATGATGTGCTCGAAGTCTCTGGCATAGTCGGGTATCTAATTTCAAATTTCATATCGAGTTTTACCAACAGACGAACCGACGAATATGGAGGAGACATTGAGGGAAGATGCAAATACATGTCTGAAGTCGTGCAGAACGTTAGGGATGTAGCCGGAAAAGATGTTCCCATTTTTATCAGGCTATGTTCGGATGAGCTTCTGGAGGAATATGGAGGTAACAAGCCTGAAGAGAGCATGGAGGCTTACAAGATTGCCGAAAAGGCTGGCGTAGACTGTATCAGTGTGACAATGGGATGGCAAGAGTCTCTTCGGACTGTTATCACGAGAGATATCAAACAAGGTTTTTGGCTCTATAACGCTAAGCGCGCTAAGGACGCTGGCATCAAAGTGCCAGTTTCGATGGCTTACAGGCTGTTCAGACCTGAAATTGCTGACAAAGCAATTGCTGATGGAATAATCGACATTTGGGAACTTTGTAGGCCGCTAATAGCCGATCCCCTTTTGCCGAAGAAGGTTCTTGAAGGAAACCTTGACGATATTCGGCCTTGCATAGCCTGTAACCTTTGCTTGGCCAGGTTATTCAGAGACGCACCTATGACCTGCACGGTGAACCCGTTGGTTGGTCACGAATGGGACCCGGAGTGGGAGATCAGAGAGGCTGAGGAGAAGAAGAAAGTCATAATAGTAGGCGGAGGGCCAGCGGGACTTGAATGCGCTAGAGTCGCTGCCCTTAAGGGTCATGACGTGAGCGTACTCGAGAAACGAAGTCTGCTTGGTGGTCAGATAGTTGCTGCTTCCAAGGGGCCTTACGGAGATGAAGAGCTGTACGGAGTTATTGAAAACCTCAAGGTTCAGTGCGACAGAGCGGGGGTAAAGATCCGTCTCAACACAGAGGTCACGCCTGATATGATTGAGGAAATGACGCCTGACGTGGTGGTTATTGCTGCTGGCGCCAAGTTCGTGAGTCCAGCTGTTCCTAACGCAGATCAGCTTCCGCTTGCAAAAGTCACTGATGTGTTAGAAGGAAATGTGGAGACAGGAAAAAAAGTTATTGTCTGGGGAGGCAAATCTCCAGGTATAATTGGAGCGCTGTATCTAGCGAACAAAGGCAAGAAGGTGACGCTTGTCTGCAAAGAGAGGAAAGTTGGAAAAGATGTTAACCCGTCATACGTATGGAGGTACATTCAGAAACTCCGGGAAGTGGGCGTGAGGAGTTATGTTAATTCTGACATCGACGAAATAACGAATGCTGGCGCTGTCATAAGAGATGTAACTTCTACCAGAATACCAATCACTGCTGACACAATCGTATATTCAGAGCGAGAATCTGTAACAAATCTCATTGGGGCGGCACAAGAAGGGGGTTCCGAAGTCTATGTTATTGGAGATGCACTAGTGCCACGAAGGCTGCACAACGCCATCCATGATGGTTATCGCATAGGTGTCCGAATTTAAATTAATCGAGGTGAATGAAGTTGACTGAATTTTCATGTGAAAACGAGTTAAGAAATCTCCTATCAAGGTTTAATGCCAACTCAAACATAAACAGGGCATCATGGTATGAATGGCGGCAAGCTGCGTTGGAATATGCCCGCCCGGGTGTAACAGCCCTAGATCTTGTCCTAAGGGCATGGGAAATATCCGGTCATGATACGGCAAATGGCTACTTTAACATGCTTGACAAAAATAGCAAGACCTTTCTTGAGGACGTGGCCAAGGCAATTGTCTTCAGTTCTACTATGATGGGCGAAACTGCCAGGGTTGTGAAAGGAGAAAAACCGAACGAAGTATTCGTTCAGTGGGACCGATGCCCGTGGCCTGAGTTTGCCCGCCGTTATAATGTTCCTATGGAAGAAGATGTCTTAGGATGCGACAAATGGTTCCAAACTGTAATAGAGGACGTAAACAAGTTTTTCAACACGAGAATCAAGTTGGAGACAACTAAAGCTATACCGCGAGGACATGGAATATGTGTGAGACGTCTGAGTCTAACCTTGGAAGAGAAATAGAAAAATTTGTGCGCGGAAACTCGTGGAGGTGAAGTATTACATGGTGGTTGAAATAGATCTAGTGAAATGCAAGAAATGTGGTGCATATGATAAACCGATTTGCATCGACAACTGCCCTACGACCGCGATTTCGCAAAGAGATAAACAGATCGCGGTGACTGAATTCTTGTGTGAGGATTGTGGCGAATGTTGCGTGCGATGCCCTGACAAAGCACTTAAAATCAGGGTGGTAACGTTCTAGAATTCAGTTTGCTTTTTCATTAAGAGACCAAATTGCGGTGGATATCGTTGAACTTGACTGAGAAATTGTTGATAGACCTTCCAGGGAAGGATTTTTTCATGCTTGCAAACGAAGCCATAGTGCGCGGAGTGATCGAATCAGGCGTCGGGGTAGTCTCGGCATATCCAGGGACACCAAGCTCTGAGATCAGTGACGCACTGTATCAATGTGCGCCAATACGAAAATTCTACATGGAATTCTCCACAAATGAAAAGGTGGCAATGGAGGTTGCAGGGGCGGCCGCCTTATCGGGTGTTAGATCCTTCACGCCAACAAAACACGTTGGCTTGAACGTTTCCATTGATGCGCTTATGTGCTTTGCGTACGTCGGTGTTGACGCAGGAATGATTGTCCTTTCAGCAGATGATGTAGGCCCCTGGTCAAGCCAGAACGAACAAGACAACCGTTGCTACAGCAATCTTGCCACTTTGCCAATGTTGGAGCCTTCAACACCGCAAGAGGCCAAAGACATGGTGGTAGAAGGCTACAAAATCAGCGAGCAGCTTAACGAACCAGTGATTGTCCGAACTACAACGCGGGTGAATCATACGAGTGGAAATGTCACTTTGGGGACTCTAACTGCGCCAAAACTTTCAGGGGCTTTCAAGAAACAGGCTGACAGGTTTATCCTCTCGCCTACAGTTGCTAAAAAGAGACACGAAATATTATTGCAGCGATTTGAGCGAGCCAAGAGAATTGCTGAAGAAACAAACTTAACATTTGTTGAGGGCGAAGATTCCGGAAGCAAGGATTTTGGAATAATCACATCTGGAGTTTCCTACAATTATGTCAAGGAAGCTCTAAATGAGTTGGACTTGAACTTCGAGATCTTGAAATTGGGTATGACAAACCCGCTTCCTGAAGGAAAAATCGCTAGGTTCTTGGCTAATCATGACAATGTCATAGTAATTGAGGAACTTGAGCCATACCTTGAACACTTTGTCAAAGCCACAGCCAACGAATATGGCATCAATGCTAAGATATTAGCTAAGAGAGATGGTCTTTTTCCAAGGTTCGGTGAGCTGGATCCACGATTGGTTCTTGAAGGACTTGCCAAGGCAGCAGGAAAAAAAGTGCCTTTTGATTTTCAAAGAGTTGATCAAGAGTTTGAGAAGGTTAAATCTGTTCTACCCAAGCGTCCACCCGTGTTGTGTCCTGGATGTCCGCACAGAGCGACCTTCTATGCCATTAGAGTTGCTACTGGAGGAAAGGCCCTCTATCCCAACGACATCGGCTGTTACGGGATAGTCTCTATGCCTCCGCTGGAGACTGACACGGTTTTTTGCATGGGTTCAGGCGTTGGTATGGCTTCGGGCTTCTCCATAGTAACTGATCAACCAATTGTTGCAACTTTGGGCGATTCAACTTTTTTCCATTCAGGAGTACCAGCATTAATCAACAGTATCTACAACAATCACAAATTCGTTTACGCAATATTAGATAATGAAACAACCGCTATGACCGGTCAACAGCCCCACCCCGGAACAGGCGTCACCAACCGAGGTACGACAGAAAAGATAAGGCCAGAAGAAGTTGCCAAAGGCTGCGGAGCCAAATTCGTGAAGGTGATTGACCCATTCTTCGTCAAGGAAGCAGTGAAAACGTTCAGGGAGGCTCTCACCTATGATGGTGTGGCGGTGATTATTTCTCGAAGGGAATGTGCATTATTGGCCATTGCTAAGAAAAGGAAAGAAGGACAGAAAATAGTCCCATGTGAGGTTGACAATGAAAGATGCACAGGATGCGGCGTTTGTGTTTCAACGCTCGGATGCCCAGCAATCTCATGGTCTGGTAAGAAAATAATAATAGATCCAGTGCAATGCGACGGAACAGTCTGCGGAGTATGCATGCAAATATGCCCTCAGAAAGCCATAGGCGTGACGTCGGGATGATATCTGAATATAACGTTTCTATAGTCGGAGTAGGCGGCACCGGTCTGCTGACGGCTGCGGCAGTACTTGGGGAGGCAGCTGTTAGGCAAGGAGAAAAAGTTAGGGTTGGAGAAATTCATGGTCTAGCACAGCGCGGTGGAGTCGTAAACTGCGATGTCAGAATTGGCGACAAGGTGTTTGGGCCAATAATAATGGATCTGAAAGCTAACGTCTTGTTAAGCCTTGAACTTGCCGAAACCCTGCGAGCCCTGAAGAAAGTTTCGCCAGAAAGTACCATCCTGATGAATAGTTACAGAATGGTTCCACCAGGATTATCAGCAAAAGGTGATCAGTACCCGGATGAAGAAAAAGTGTTAGCCATCACAAAAGGCTTCACAAAAAACGTTTTTGTCTTAGACGCTTTGAAACTTGCAAAAAAGGCAGGTGATCCCCGCACTATGAACGTCGTAATGATTGGTGCATTAGCTGGAATTACAGGCTTCCCGTTGAAAAAGGACTTGTTGCGGAAAGCAATCATGGATCTATTTCCAAAAGCCGCTGACATCAACATAAAAGCATTTGATCTCGGATATCGGGAATTAAACGCTTCTTGCGTAAAACACTTCCCACACCATGCCATGTTATGAGCACTTTTGTTTGTGGTTTGGACGTGAATAAGGATTCAACTTATGTGCGCGCTAACACGATTGAGGAGGGTCTGGATGCGTAGAAGCCATAAGACCGCGGTTGTCGGCGAATAGGCGCGTGCCCTTCGTCGACGTAAGAGGAAAGAAAAGAAAATGGGGAGACAATTTGGAAAGAAAAGAATAAATAAGGGCTTCACATAGGCATGCGCGCTACAATCGGTTCGCGCGCTTGATGATGTTTTGCTGCCTGGAAAGTAAGCGCTGAAATGCGTTTGTTGATCGTGCAATTGTGCGCGTTATTTGGTCTGCTGGCTCTTGGGTTTGGCCAATACGGCATCGTACATCTCATCTTCGGCGAGTTTGCCTTGAGCGATCAATTGTCTGAACTTGAGGAAATTGATTGTGTCTTTGCCCGTGATTTTTCTTGTGTTGAAGGCTTGGAATCCTGCGAAGGCCTCATAATTCATGTTGACTGCTAACCAGTGTCGGTTGTAGTTCTTCACCATGTCCCAGTAGAATTTCTTTTTTGCCCGTATACTGTCTATTGCCTTTGCGAGGCATCCCGGGAAGAGATTGACTAATACCCAAACTAGTTTGTCCACCTCTTTATCCAATAATTCAAGGCTAATCTTGTTTTGTTCTCTTGCTTCTTTAACGTCGGCGTTGGCCTTTTCATATTCTACTCCTATCTTAAACTCGCCATACACAAGTTCGCCGTCATCCACATACCTATCAGTTATGACAGTTGGGTTGCGCACCCATTTGCAGTTATCGTTAATCACTGGAGTAACTTTGCTTATTAAGCCTAATCTTTTCATTTTGTAGGCACTCCAAGTCTCACATGATACGCAGTTCCACATGGCATCTTCAATTCCCAAGTAGGAAGGCAGAAAATCAGTCGCTCCACCATCTGGTGAAGAACCATGTCTTGGGCCGGCCTGTCCGAAAACGGCTAGGTCCGACGCAATAGAAATATCGCAAGCCGTTCCGAGTTCTTGTCCTCCAGCTATACGCATACCGTTTATTCGGTTGATCACGGGCTTTTTGCACGCGAGTACAGAGTCGATCATGTGATTGAACAAATCCATGTATTCACCGTACTCACTAGGTCTCTTGCTATAGTACTCAGCGTATTCCTTTGTATTTCCCCCTGTACAGAACGCTGTGTTTCCTTCTCCTGTGAAGACAACTGCTACGACACTTCGGTCTAGTGATGCGTTTTCAAAACCGGCTATTACACCTTTTACCATTTCCGTAGTGTAAGAATTGTATTGTAGAGGATTGTTTAGAACAATCCACGCTACATACAAATCGTCAATTGATTTTCCCTGAGTATCTGTTAATGGTCGTTTCTCGTATACAGTGCAGGGCGCTTGTTTGCCCCAATGTATATCGGTGTGCAACGCGTGGTTCTTGATTTTATCGTCTCTGGGTAACCAATTCAATCCCACAACTCATTTCTCCTTTCTACTAAATTTATCTCCTCTTCGATTTATGCTTATGTGAATGGTATTCATTATAAGAATTTGCCGATCTATCGAGCGTCGCGTGCGTTTGGCGATTCGTGCAATTCGTCCATTACGGCGGTCGTAGTAATCAATTATGTCGTCTGCTTCAAGAAAGGTCTGGACAGAATTCCAAGTTTCAGCACTGTGGCTTGTCTATAGGAAATTGTGAACGGTCACAGACGCCGGCTTATGGCTAGAGTATTTCTCTTTTAGGGCGATTCTCCACTTTCTTATCTTTTGTTAGCTAGATAGAACAAGCTTGTTCGACCATCTAAACTCTTATATTGCAATCTGAGAAAAGGTTTAGCCACTGAGAATGTCAAAAAGGAGAAAAATCTGATGGTAAGTTTTGATTATACCGAAGAACAGCAATTGTTCCGTCAAACCGTACACGAATGGTGCCAGAAGCGCCTGCCTTTGGAAGTGATCCGTCAGATGGACAAATCCGGCAAACAGCCAGAAGGACTGATCAAGGCAATGGGGGACATGGGACTTTTAATAATGACTGCACCCGAAAACCACGGGGGATCAGGAGCGGATTGGGTGACTGCCTGCATTACAGCCGAGGAATTGGCTTACCATGACATCAGTTGCGCCATACCCGTTTATTTTCTATTGCACTCAAGTTGGGGTTTCGTCGTTGACAAATATGCGTCTGAAGAAATCAGGACCAAATTCGTTCAGCCCGCCATAAGAGGAGAAGGATTCGTCGGCATTGCCACGACCGAGTCCGGAGGAGGATCGGACATCGGAGCACTCAGAACCGTGGCCAAAAAGGATGGAAACGACTGGATTATAAACGGCGAAAAAATGTACATAAGCGGCACAGAAGAGGTTCAAAAACTCGGAGGAGGATATTGGATAACCGCGCGCACTGCTCCAGCACCATCTCCGCAGGCAGCCCACAAAGGCATAACCGGATTCTTCGTACCGATCAACACTCCAGGAGTTGAGGTTGCCAAACGCTTTGACGATGTGGGCCGAATGGGAATTTCAACCGGCGGATTCACCATGAAGAACGTCAAAGTTCCAGACACATACAGACTAGGCAAGGAGGGCGAAGGATTCTACCCGACGATGGAAGGGTTCGAAGGCGCTCGTATTTTGATAGCCGCAACGTGTCTCGGCTCGGCTCAAAGAATACTGGAAATAGGCATGGACTACATGAAACAGCGAAAGGCGTTCGGCAGCCCGATCGGCAAGTTTGAGGGGATACAGTTCGAGCTGGCAGATGATTGGACAGAGCTAGAAGCGTCAAGGGCGCTGATCTACCGTACGGCTTGGATGATCGACGAAAAATACAAGCACAACAAGTTCTCGCCGCTGGAAGTAACGAAATACGTGTCTGCCTGCAAGCTGAAGGTACCGCCGCTGGCGATGCACATAGCGGAGCACGCGATGATCTGGATGGGAGCGTATGGTTACTCGCAAGAATGCCCCATCGACATGGCTTGGCGCGGAATCATGTCCTACTGTGTCGGAGCAGAAGGCGCTTTAAACATCCAACGCATAATCATAGGCAGAGAACTCCTTGGAAAGGAATTCATACCATATAAGTAATTTTCTTTTTTCTTCTTTTCGTTCTGACTCCTCCAACTTTTTCGCGCACAGAATGGAGTTCTGGATTTACTCAACCTTCAATTAAGGACTGAGGAATATCCCACGCGCATTTTAATGGCAAAAATACGCATTGAAGCCTTTCACGAATCTGGCCGCTTTTCTGCTCTATTTCTGCAAAATAGACTACCTCTTGGTTACTTCTTTTGTCGATTGATTGATATTTTCTATCTTTGATTTGTACTGATATTTCCCCATTCATGATACGAGACTTTTGGTTTTTGCTGTAGTTATGATCGTGATTGGAAAGTTAATGGGCATCGCGCGAGTGGGGGTTCCTAGTTTAGTTGGCAGGTGATCTTTAGGAATTGGAGAAAGTACTAAAGCACTAAAGCGCATTGGAAAGAAAGCCATGCTAAAGCGCGCGCTCTGCGTATTTCATGTACAAATATGTACGTAAACGCTTAAATATGACGTTTAAGTACGCTTCCCAGCACGTAAAATAGGGGAACAGATTGAATGACCAACAGAAAAATAATTCTGGACGAGGAATCTATACCCAAGCAGTGGTATAACATAACTCCTGACCTGCCTAAACCACTTCCTCCGTTCATAGAACCAGAGACAAGAGCTCCTGGCGTCGGAATCGTTCCAAGAATATTCCCCAAGGAGATTATCCGCCAAGAAATTAGCAAGGATCGATGGATCGACATCCCCGAGGACGTAAGAGATGTCTACAGAATTTGGAGACCCACCCCACTCTTCAGGGCTATCGGACTGGAAAAGGCTCTGAAGACGCCCGCTAAAATCTATTACAAATACGAGGGAGTCAGTCCTGCAGGAAGTCACAAACCTAACAGCGCCGTCCCACAAGCATACTATAACATGAAAGAAGGTACAGAACGTCTGACTACAGAAACAGGGGCTGGACAATGGGGATCCGCTCTTGCCTTCGCCGCAAGGATGTTTGGCTTAAAAGCTACTGTTTACATGGTCAGAGCGAGTTACGACCAAAAGCCCTACAGAAAAATGATGATGGAAGCTTTCGGGGCAAGTTGCTATGCAAGCCCCAGCAAACAAACTGAAAGTGGCAGAAAAATTCTGGAAAGTGACCCTGACAGCAACGGCAGCTTGGGAATCGCAATAAGCGAAGCCGTTGAGGATGCACTCGTTAATGAAAAGGAAGCCAACTACACCATAGGAAGCGTTTTTAACCATGTCCTAATGCATCAGACAGTTGAAGGCTTAGAAACTAAGGAACAGCTCGAAATAGCAGGTGACTATCCTGACGTAGTGTACGGCTGCATCGGCGGCGGTAGCAGTTTCTCCGGTCTCTTCTGGCCATTCTACCATGATAAAGTCGCTGGAAAAGCGCCAAAAGACACACAATTTATCGCTTTAGAAGCCACAGCCTGTCCCAAAGTTACGAAAGGAGAATACGTCTATGATCACGGGGACACGGCAAGGATAACCCCACTTGTTCCAATGCATACCTTGGGTCATGACTTTATACCAGCGGCAGTCCATGCCGGAGGTCTACGCTACCACGGCATTGCTCCAACCATAAGTCTACTATATAGCGAGAAGAAATTGCATACAATAGCCTACAACCAGGTAGAGGTCTTCGACGCAGCCAAGATCTTCATTCAGAGCGAAGGCATAATACCAGCTCCCGAACCATCTCACGCTATCAAAGCCGTCATCGATGACGCACTAAGATGCAAAGAGACCGGTGAAGAGAAAGTTATTCTCTTCGCGCTATGTGGCCACGGCTATTTTGACATGAAAGCCTACGATGAATACTTCAACGGTAAACTGCTCCCGTACGAGTATCCTGCAGAAAAAGTTGCGGAATCAATGGAAAAACTCAGGAAACTGTATCCTTGGCTGGAAGAGACCAACAAACAATTCATTTCTTGTGAATCACTCTAACCTCCAAAAAACACGTGGAGAAAATCACAGACAGCAAGACAGAAGGTTTGCTCTCTCCCTTTTCCACTTCTCAGTAAAAAATCCTAAAATACATCCGCAGACCTTTACGGACTTCAGTATTCTTATCTTTCGCGCGCGCCTTTTTCATTGTACGCCTTCACTTTTATTCCCAGAGTTGGACCGGACTGTTCCCTTTAGACATCCATTCTGGTCATAGAAAACAGTAGTTAAAGTAGAGGGAGAACTGGTTTTGCCACTAGGAACGATTGTAAACAGCGTACAAGGCATAATGAGGGAAAAAGCTGTTCCAAGAATGTCAGCGACAAAAATCAACGTCAGGGACACGGAAGACGGGGATAAATCTGACACATGTCCAACATGATTAGAAGCACAGCCGCGGGCGCAATGGGTCTTGTTATCGGCGTTTTCCTGCTCAGTAGAAAAGTTAAAAGTAAAAGGTGCCATTACTCCATAAACACTAAAACCCGAACTCGCGCGCGCTCGTCCTTGAGGAGATGAAACGCACTGGGAGACTAATTTACGAAAAAAGGGATCCATATGCTCGTTTTCCACCAAATTTTAGGGAAAACCGCCGTAGCTCGAGATATCATTGCAACACAGTTCGAGATCGAATTCTGGAATGCTGATAGTTGATGCGACCCACTTTTGGTTTCAATTGGGAGCCGAATGTGCTAAAAACTTATAAAGGACTGATATAAAAAGGGGGTGCCGTGACAAAATTTGTTGTATATTCAGGAATCCCTTCCACGGAAATGGATGTAATGGCATGCGTAGAGGGTCTTCCAAAAATTTTGAAGGATGCAGGGGTTGACGACGTCCAAGTGACTGCATGTTATTGTTGTTCACCGCCAGCAAAGGGAAAAGTCATTGTTGAGGTTGAGGCGCCAAATAAAGAATACTTGTCCAAGAAGCTTGAACAATTAGGTTTCCTCGTTGAATCCATCAATGAAGTCATCAGGGTACATCCTAAAGAAGAATTAGAAGAAATGTAAGGGCAAATGTGGCTGAATAGTAAAACCATCTTTTTGGTATTAACATTTCAGAAGGTTCTGGCTTTAGTCTAATGAATTAAGCTGGAAATGTTTTTTGAGGTATGCCTTTCTTAAGAACGTAATCGATAATAATTCCTGAAAGCCCAAAACTGATTAACATTATTATAAATCCCCAAAGGATAACAATTGGACTAATCAATTTGCTCACTGCTAAAAAATATAGTAATAACATCATGAAGATTTCAACCCCATAAATAATTGTTAATATTTTTGCTCTAAGACTCAACTGGCGCAAATACTTTTTCCCTCAACCCTTTTATTTTTATGCAATGTAGTTTTAAGTTTTTGCATAACTAAAAAAAAACAAAATGAGGACGGGGTTATTTTGACAAAAACTTGGGAATGTTAAATTTATATTTGGAACACCCATACATAGCACACTTACAAAATTCCCGAGTTAAGAGTTAAAAAACGCGAATCACAATGTTTGCCACCACTACCCAAAGGCAACCCAGAAAACGTGCGAAAAGTGCTTAAAGGCGTAAAATTCATCGAAGGCATCCAAAAACCAGGTGAACCGCGTGCCCACTAAAATGCCTCATATTCCTCGGATGCGCAATCCCTTATTGTGTTTCTGCTTACGAGATTTCCGCTCGCGAGGTTTTAGCTAAACTGGGTGTTGAACTGGTTGAAATGCCAGAATTCAACTGTTGTAGTTTACCGATAGATCCAGTGAACCATGAAACCATGCTTATTTTAGCGGCAAAAAACTTGGCTTTAGCAAAACAACAAGGATTAAATATTCTCACCTTTTGCCCAGGTTGCGCCGGCACATTAGAGAAAGTTAACAAAATCCTAAAAGAAGACAAAGCACTAAAAAACAAATTAACAGTCACCTCAAAGAAATAAGCTTGGAATTTAAGGGAACTAGAAGCAAAACACCTCTTGCAAGTGCTTAAGGAAGATGTTGACCTAGAAAAAAAATAAAAGCCCCAGAAGACCCGCAAACACTAAAAACACTTATCGAAACCACAGGCGCCACATGCCTAGACTACATTGATGAAACCGAGTGCTGTGGAGCACCAAGCGTCGGAGTCAGCGACAAAATTGCACTGCAACTCGCCAGAGATAAGCTAAACCACGTAAAAATGGTTGATGCTCAAGCGTTAATCACGATTTGTCCGTTTTGCCACATAATGTATGATACGAACGAGTTGCGAATAGAGAAAATGTTTAATGAAACCTATGGTATT